>NZ_CVSO01000080.1 GCF_001180105.1 Candidatus Pelagibacter communis | reverse complement strand
ACCGCTTTGGTACCCCTCCTAAAATAGGGGAAAGCGTCCCCATGTTCAAAAAAGCTTTAAACAACATGGGTTTTATATATTTTTATCATATAAATGCAATATTAGAATTATTAGTAAAATTGACCAAAAAACATGTTAAATGGACCTAATTTTATGAATAAATCGTCATTTTTTATACTTGGAAAACATGCCGTTATTGAAGCAGTTAAAAATCCTAAAAGAAAGATACTAAGGTTATTCTTAACAGAAGAAAGTAAGAAGGCTATTCATAGAAGTTCACCAAATAAAAATCTTCTCAAAGATTTAAAAGTTTTTTTTAAAACAAAGAGAGAATTAGATAAATATTCAACTAAGGAAAATATATCTCATCAAGGATTTGTAGCTGAGATTGAGAATTTAGAAGAACCATCATTAAAAGAATTTATAAATGGAAAAAAAGAATTAAATATTGCTTGCTTGGATGAAGTAACAGATGCGAGAAATATTGGGTCTATTATAAGAAGTGCAGTATCTTTTAATATAGATGGAATTATTGTAAAGGAAAGACATTTCCCTTCAGAAAGTAAATTAATGTACAAATCAGCGAGTGGATGTATGGAGTATGTGAATATATTTAAAGTTTCAAATATAAATTCTACCCTAAAATTTTTAAGAGAAAAAAATTTCTGGGTTTACGGTTTTGATAGCTCAGGAAAAAAGGATTTTGTAGAATATAAATGGGAAGGAAAAAATATACTTTTATTTGGCTCAGAGGGCTTTGGTATAAGTAAACATACATTAAAATATACAGATTATTTAGTAAAAATTAATATTAATCATAAAGTTGAAAGCTTGAATATCTCAAACTCAGCCTCTATAGTTTTTCATTACATAAAAAAAACTAAAAATTCCTAGAAATAAAATTATAATATTTTTCACAATTTCTTTTGTAATCAAATCTGTCAATATTATCAGTGCCTTTGTTTATTTTTTTATGAATTATTTTTTTTCTCTTGTAAAATGTATTAATCAATTCTGCAAGTTTTTTGTAATCACCTATATTTATTAAGTCTCCACATTTTCCATTCATCAATATTTCTTTGGGTCCAGTTGGGCAATTTGTTGAGATAATATATTTTTTAAATAGTTGTCCCTCTATTAAAACATTCGGTAAACCTTCAAATTTTGAAGTCAATACAAGTATATTCGTATCTTTAATAAATTTGAAGGCATTTTGGTGAAAACCGTGAAGTTTAACAAAATCACCTAAGTTATTTTTTTTGATATATTCGTCTAAAAAATTGTAATTTACCCCTCTTCCAATAATAATTATTTCAGGTCTCAATTTCTTATCAATTAATTTTGCGGCTTTTAATAATGTAAGGTGATCTTTTTGATCAGTAAGACGACCTATATTTAAAATCTTTAAAGAACTAGCGTCAAAAATTTTTTTTTTATTATTAATTTTTAAAATAGATTTATCAAGGGGATTATAAATACATTCTGAATTAGTTGAAAATTTTCTTTTAATTTCTTTTTTAAAATCAATAGAATTAACCATTACATCGTCTGCTAGTCTCATTAGGAAACCATAGATTTTTTTTTTTATGACATTTTTTGACCAACCACTTGGGGATGAGTTAGATCTTATAATAATTTTTTTATTCAAAAGTTTACAAATAATAACTGAGTACATGTTGGCTTGAAATGCAAAAACTAGTGTTTTTTTTTTATCAAATAAGAGTTCAAAAATTAAATATATTAAACTTATGAAATATTTAATCTTTCTACTTCTTTTTTGAAAAAAAATACTTTTTGAACCTAGGATTTTAATATTTTTTGCAAAGAATTTCTTTTTTTCATAATTACAGGTTAATATTTCAACATTTAAACCCTTTTTTTTTAAATAGTTTGAGATTATAAATAAATTTTTTTCAACCCCTCCAACTTCAATTGAGGGAATAAAAATTATTATTCTATTGTCCATATTTTATGTAAATATATTAATATTTACTTTCTAACACATATTAGAGAATTTTAAATTACTTGAATTATTTATATGTTTCAATATAAAGCTAATCTTCAGTGCCCTTGTAGCTCAGCTGGTAGAGCAATTGATTTGTAATCAATAGGTCCGCGGTTCGAGTCCGTGCGGGGGCACCATCAAATACTTATTTATTTGCAATAAACTTAAAAATTAGTTCAATTTTTTTCAAAGTAAAAATCGTTTAATAAGACTATAGAATGGAAGGAATAAGAACTGCTTGTAGTGAATATGAAGTGAATTCAAATTAATATCATTTATAAATTCTAGAAATGAGAATTTATGAATTCGACTTCATTTTTATTTAGTTCAAAAGTATCAAATATTAAATCATCTAAAATATCTGTAAATTCAAAATAATTTTCTTTATTTAAATCTTTAAATATTTTCTCAATTTTAATCTTTTTTTTTTCAGAAAATTTTTTAATGGGTAGAATATCAATCTCATATGAATTGACGTTTGAGTTAGTGGTAAAAATTCTAAAAAACCAATTCAATAATTTTGAATTTAAGAGAACAATTAATTCAGGGTTCGTAAATTCATTATTTTTTTTTAAGATAAAATTAGTACTATGAGCTAAAAAATTGTTCTTTTTTACTAAACATGATTTAATTCGATATTTTTCATCTCCAGTAATTCCTTGCATAGCAATTCTTTCAAATTTAAAAGCGCTAGACCTACTTGAAGTATTATTTTTGAGAAATGAATCTACATTCAAAAATTCTTCTTTTCCTTGGGTCATTTTATTTGTTACAAAATATCTTTGAATATTTGCTCCCTTCAAAAGAATTCCATGATATTTATCATTTTTCTTTTCTGAAAAAAATCTTTTGTGATTTGTCATATTAATTTCTCCCTGAAATGTATCTGCAATATCTTTAAACTTCATAACTTTTGGGTCATTTAGAATTTTAAAATATATATTTAATCCTTTTTTATTGGTTATTGGAATTCTATAATGATCATTTAATTTTAAAATTCTTTTATCTAATTCAGTTGAAAAACCTTCTATCTTATTTTTATCTTTCCATACTTCTAAACCAAATTTATCATCATTACTTTTTTTCTTAGATATTTGAACAATACAAACAGACATTTTAGCTGATTTAAAAACTCGTTTACTCACATTATCTCTCTCTGGGAATGAAATTAATCTTATTAAATTATTATCATCTACAATTAGTTTTCTAATTTTTGTACACGTTTTATCTCCAATTAATGAATTTTGTACTATAAAAGTTGCAACACCATCAGTATTTAAATGATTTAAAAATTTAGCTAAAAATAATTTGAAATAATTTAGTTTACCCTCAAAAGCAGGCTTAAAAGTATCAATTTTTCTTAGTTGAGATATTCTCTCCTCTGAATCTATTGACTCTTTAGAATCTAAAACTTCATAAGGAGGATTTG
>NZ_CVSO01000079.1 GCF_001180105.1 Candidatus Pelagibacter communis | reverse complement strand
ATCACAATTTATTGTAATATTTTTCATTATGTATTTTTTGCAGCTCCGATAAATGATGAGAATAATGGATGAGGTTGTAAAGGTCTAGATTTAAATTCTGGGTGAAATTGAACTCCAATAAACCAAGGATGATTTTTAATTTCAACGATTTCTGGTAAGTTGTTGTCAGGGGACATCCCTGAAAAATTTAAACCGTGTGTTTCAAATTTTTTTCTCAAATTGACATTAACCTCATACCTATGTCTATGTCTTTCTTTAATTTGACTAGACTTATAAATTTCTTTTATTAAGGAATTGTGTTGTAATTTAGCTGGATAAAGACCTAATCGCATAGTACCACCTAAATTTTTCACAGTTCCTTTAATTTTTCTACCGTTTTTGTTCCATTCCTCAATAAGTCCAATTACCGGGTAGCATTTTTTATCAAATTCACTAGAACCAGCATTTTTAATTTTTAGTACATTTCTAGCAAATTCAATAACTGCCATTTGCATGCCAAAACAAATCCCTAAAAAAGGAATTTTTTTAGTCCTCGCATAA
>NZ_CVSO01000078.1 GCF_001180105.1 Candidatus Pelagibacter communis | reverse complement strand
CAATCATTGGCAATTTTTTGTCATAAATAAGAACTGGTGCACAATCAGCAGTTAAAATACCTAAAGCTAAATTTTTCTTTGTAGTAATCAAGCCATCGCCGACAAGTTTTTTTGAGGGTCTTTTCAAAATAAAGTGACATTTGTTACTATGTATTTGTTTAAGCAATATTAAGTTTTTTGGAGAAACTTTAAACTTTTTCGAGACAATTTTTAAATTTTTTTTAACATTAGAAATTTTATCATTAGAACCGGGCCCACAATTTAAGGCACTATAAATTCCATTTGATACTCCTCCTTTTTTTCCAAAAAAACCATGTGAAATATTTTTAAACTTAATTAATTTTTTAGATTTTAATGTCATTAAACCCTGTCTTAAAATTGTTGTCCTTCGTGGTTACAAACATTACTTTAAACAATTCACCCATCTCATCTTTGTGTGTTAGCCTTCTTATTCTTGTGTAAAGATCTGTTTTTTTTAGGAAACTCATTTTTTTCGATACTATTTCAGCTCTTAAATCTATTCCCATGTTTTTTAAAAAACTTCCTTGATTAGTAATACCACCAACTTTCAATCCATTTAAATTAACAATTTGTTTGATAAAGTTAAAATTTATATGATGAGTTATATCAATATTTTGGTAGTCATCAAAAATATTTACTTTTTTATGATTTTTAATCCCTTGTAAACTATCATACATTTTTTTGTCAGAGGTACCGTAATCAATTAATAAAATTCCCCCCGCAGAAGATTTGATTTTTTTACAAATATTTTTTAGATATTTGACCATTAAAGGCGAAAATTCTATAAAATTTTGATTTTCATCAATCCCTTGATTAAAAATTTTTTCCATATTTTTTTTAGTAACTTTTTTCTTCTCAAGAGAGAATTTTCCACTTTTATTTAATAATACAAAATTTTCATACCATTCCTCATTTATTTTAATAAACTGCTTAATTGGCAAAGCATCAAAAAATTCGTTAGCCAAAAATATAGTTGGAGAATTTGGTAATTCATCAAAATTATCCAACCACTTAACACTTTTTGAAAATTTTTTTTTTTGTAATTTTTTAAGGGACATACTCTTTTCAAAAATAAAAAATTTGAATTTATCTTTTACAATTTCTAATTTATTCAATGTATTAATTAAGACTTCTATGAGTTCTCCATTCCCTGCACCCAATTCTACTAAATTGATTTTTTCAGGTTTATTTAAATTTTCCCAAAACGATACAACCCAAATAGCAATCATTT
>NZ_CVSO01000077.1 GCF_001180105.1 Candidatus Pelagibacter communis | reverse complement strand
AAACCAATATCCACCTAAACAAGTCATTATTGCTCCAACATGCCAGAGAATTGGCCAAACATTAGGAGTTTGAGAATCAGTATAAAAAAATATCATTGCAGCAGAACCAATCCAAAAAAGGATTGTTCCATACATCCCTAGAACATGTGCAATTCTTCTTTTGCCCCAACCTAGCTCGGCTGTAGTTCCAATATCATGAATTATTGTTTTACCAATAACTGCCAATCTTTCACCTGTTCCCAATTCTTTTTTGGCTGATTTTTTCGCCTTTTTTGCATTATTGAAAAAATATTTTACGTTTTTTTTGTGTATCATATCCAATACCGTGCCTAAAATAACTAACCCAACCATAACAATTACAAAAGATTGAATTGCTATCATTGGAATTGTTTCAGATAAAGTTGAAAATGGATTGGTTGTAAACATATTTTTATAAAAATTTTATTATTACTAGTATACTTAAAAAAATAGTTCAACAGTGATTAAAGCGCACTATTTGCCCAATAAGAACATTATTTTTTAATTTTTCGAGTATAATGTTGTTTTGAGGGTATAACGCTTCTTACACCACCTTGTGGATTACCCACGTCCCCTTTTCTTCTTGGAATCACATGTATATGACAATGAAATATAGATTGTCCTGCAACTTTTCCAGCATTTGTTCCTATATTAAAACCCTTTACTGATTTATCTTCTTTCATTATTTTATTTTTTAATTTTTTAATAAGATCATTACAGGCTAAGATTTCTTTTTCATCTAATTCAAAATAATTTTCTATACATCTTTTTGGAACAACTAATGAGTGTAACTTTGAAACAGGATAACTGTCGGAAGAGGCATATGCGAAATCATTTTCAAATATTAATTCTTTCCGGTTAATTTTACAGAATATACAAGGATTGTTTGGATCATTCATAATGATTTAAAATTTAAATATTTGTTCACTTTTTTATATCCTAAATTATTTTTACTCTTCCAATTCATTTGTTTGATATATTTGACAGATGTCACACCTTTTCCTGAGCCTATTAACATTATTTCATCAAATTTTTTCAAATCTCTATAATAAATATCTTTAAATGAAATTTTAATCCTACCTTTTAAATAGTTAATTGTGTTTCCAATATAGCAATTGTTTTTTGGTGAAAAGTACTCTCTATTTTTGAAAAATA
>NZ_CVSO01000076.1 GCF_001180105.1 Candidatus Pelagibacter communis | reverse complement strand
TAACAGATAAACATAAACGAAGGAGAAGATCATAAAGGGAAAAATTGATCTAACTAAATATTTACTCATAAATGAATGAGGAAAAAATAATAGAATAATCCAAAAGGGTAAAACACCTAAATTCAACCAAAGATAGATCATTTCAATTGTAAAGAAATTATTAATTTGTTCAATCATTTGAGGTTATAATATATTAAAAATTATAATGATTCCCTTAAAAAATAAAAAAAAAAATTTAGAGTTTACTGTATCTGAGATACGAGATTTTTCCTTAAAATACATTGAAAAATATGCTCCGTCTAAACAACAACTGAGAACATATTTATTAAAGAAATATTTAAAATCTGGTTCGACAAATGTGAAAAAGGACAATTATCAAAATTTGATAGATATTGTATTGTCAGATTTAGAGCAATCTAAGTTTATAAACGATCAGTTTTATTCTGAGAGTAAAGCAAAAAATTTGATTCAAAGAGGTAGTTCAATTAACAAAATAAGAAGCTACCTAATTTCAAAAGGAATTAATGATAAAT
>NZ_CVSO01000075.1 GCF_001180105.1 Candidatus Pelagibacter communis | reverse complement strand
CCGTTGATGATACTCCATACGGCGGTGGCGTAGGCATGTTAATGAGACCAGACGTAGTAGCAAAATCTTTGGACGCAAATTTGGAAGAAAAAGAGACAGTCTATTATCTAACACCTAAGGGTAAAATTTTTAATCAAGATATTGCAAAGGATATTGTTAAAAAAAACAAAGTAAATATTTTATGTGGGCACTTTGAGGGAGTCGATCAACGAGTTCTAGACTCAAGAAATATAGAGGAGATAAGTATAGGAGACTTTATACTCTCTGGGGGAGAGATGGCTTCTTTTGTTGTTCTAGATACGGTTTTAAGATTAGTGCCTGGAGTGTTAGGAAATCTTAATTCTACAAAAGATGAAAGTTTTGAAAACGGGCTTTTGGAGTATCCACAATATACCAAACCTCAAATATGGGAGAAATTAAGTGTTCCTGACATACTTTTATCTGGAGATCATAATAAAATTAAAAGCTGGCGTTTATCACAATCTGAGGCTATAACACGGCTCCGAAGACCAGATTTATGGCAAAAATATAAAAAGGATTAAAATTGCAAAATTTAAACATGAAAAATATAGAAGACATAAATAAAGCTAACGTTAAAAAAATTTCAGCTGAAAAAAAACTTCCAGAGTTTTTTCCAGGAGATATCATAAAAGTTGGTGTAAAAATTACTGAAGGAAAGAGAGATAGAATTCAGTATTTTGAGGGTGTTTGCATAGCAAAAAAAAATAGAGACTTAAATTCATCTTTTACAGTTAGAAAAATTTCTTTCGGAGAAGGTGTTGAAAGAACTTTTGCTCTTTATAGTCCAATAGTTGATACAATCAAAGTTATAAGATCTGGTAAAGTAAGACGTGCAAAACTATACTATCTAAGAGAAAGAACCGGTAAATCAGCAAGAATTGCAGAAAAGATAAAAAAGAAAATTGGTATTGATATTGATGCCAAACCTGAGCAGGTTACAGAGGAAAATGTGTTACCAGCAACAGAACAAAAGAATACTGAGGAAAAAGCCGAGACAAAAGTCGCTGGGACACCCAAAAAACTTGAAGAGAAAAAAGAAGATAGTAAGATTTCTACAGAATTAAAAAAATAATCTTTTTTTAAATGCCAAAGACTTTATACGATAAAATCTGGAGTGATCACTTAGTCCACCAACAGGATGATGGAACATCTTTGCTATTTGTGGATAGACATTTGATACATGAGGTGACTAGCCCACAAGCTTTTGAAGGACTTAGAAATAGCAAAAGGAATGTAAGACATCCAAACTTAACCCTTGCTGTTGTTGATCACAACATACCTACAACTGACAGATCTAAAGGAATTGATGACAACGACTCTAGAATTCAAGTAGAAACACTTGAAAAAAATTGCAAAGACTTTGACATCAAACTTTTTGGAATGAATGATAAAAGACAAGGAATAGTTCATATAGTAGGACCCGAGCAAGGATTTACTCAACCAGGGACAGTTATTGTTTGCGGAGACAGTCACACGGCAACTCATGGTGCTTTTGGAGCTTTAGCGTTTGGAATAGGAACCTCAGAGGTTGAGCACGTTTTAGCAACACAAACTCTAGTTCAGAAAAAAGCAAAAAATTTTAGAATTAATGTTAATGGAAAACTTCCTTTAGGAGTAACATCAAAAGATGTAATTCTTCAAATCATTGGCAAAATAGGAACTGCTGGAGGAACGGGATGCGTGTTAGAATATGCTGGTTCAGTCATATCAAATCTTTCTGTCGAACAGAGAATGACCATTTGTAATATGTCTATAGAAGGTGGAGCTAGAGCAGGATTAATCCAACCTGATGAAAAGATTTTTAATTATCTAAAAAATAGACCAATGTCTCCAAAAAAAGAAAACTGGGAAAAAGCAATTGATTATTGGAGTAAATTAAAAAGTGATAGCGATGCAAAATTTGATAAAGAAATTAATTTAAAAGGCGATGAAATAGCGCCTATGGTTACATGGGGAACTTCACCTGAGGACGTAGTTTCAATTAATGGAAAAATCCCCAATCCAGAAAATGAAAAAAATATTGATAAAAAGAATTCGATAAATAGATCTCTTAATTATATGGGTCTCAAACCTGATGTAAAAGTTCAAGACATTAAAATTGATAAAGTATTTATAGGAAGTTGTACGAATGGAAGAATTGAAGACTTAAGAGAGGCTGCACAAATATTAAAAAATAAGAAAAAGGCTTCACATGTACATGGAATGGTTGTCCCTGGTTCTGGTTTAGTTAAAGAACAAGCTGAGCAAGAAGGTCTAGATAAAATATTTATAGAGTCCGGTTTCGAATGGAGAGAACCTGGATGTTCAATGTGTTTAGCAATGAATGCCGATAAATTAAAACCTCAAGAAAGATGTGCATCTACTTCGAATAGAAACTTTGAAGGAAGACAGGGAAGAGGAGGAAGAACCCACTTAGTAAGCCCAGGTATGGCAGCTGCCGCAGCTATTGCTGGAAATCTAGATGATGTTAGAAAATATCAAAACTAATGAAAAAATTCACCTCACTTAAAAGCATTCCAGCCTATTTGCCGATTGTAAATATAGATACGGACATGATTATTCCTAAGCAGTTTTTAAAAACTATTAAAAGAACAGGATTAGGAAAAAACTTATTTCATGAAATGAGGTACGATGATGACGGAAAAAATATCGATAATTTCATATTAAACAAATCCCCGTATAATAATTCAAAAATTTTAATAGCTGGAAATAATTTTGGCTGCGGATCATCGAGAGAACATGCTCCGTGGGCACTTTTAGACTTTGGAATAACATGTGTAATAAGCTCAAGCTATGCAGACATTTTCTATAATAATTGTTTTAAAAATGGCATTTTGCCGATAATTCTCGATGAAGAAAAAATAAAAGAGTTAGCTGAATATTCAAAAAGAAAAGAAGAAATTGAAATTAATTTAAAAGAAGAAAAAATTCTTTTTGGAAATAATGAATTAAAATTTAAAATAGATCCTTTTAAAAAGAAATGCTTAATTGAAGGTCTAGATGATATCGCTTTATCACTAGAAAAATCATCACATATCAACGAATTTGAAAAAAAGGTTAAGTCAGCTAGACCTTGGATTTTTAATGATTAAAGTTAAAAAAAGAAAAATTCTTCTTTTACCAGGAGATGGAATAGGTCCAGAGGTTATCGCGGAAGTTAAAAAAATTATTCAGTGGTTTAATAAAAACAAATCCCTAGATTTTGAAATTGATGAAGATCTTGTTGGTGGAGCAGCATATGACAAATATAAGACACCCATAACAGATGAAGTATTTTATAAAGCTTTAGAAAGTGAAGCGGTAATACTTGGTGCTGTAGGAGGACCTAAATGGGACAAGCTTGAATTCTCAAAAAAACCTGAAAGAGCACTTCTTAAACTTAGAAAAGAATTGAAACTTTTTGCTAATTTAAGACCTGCCATTTGTTTTAAACAATTAGTGGACGCCTCAAGTTTAAAACCAGAAATTGTTTCAGGTTTAGATATAATGATCGTAAGAGAATTAACAGGTGGAATATATTTTGGGGAGCCAAGAGGGATCAAACCGATAGATAATGGCGAGCGAAAAGGAATTAATACTCATACTTACACTACAAAAGAAATTGAAAGAGTTGCGCGAGTTGCTTTTGATTTAGCTAAAAAAAGAGACAATAAAGTTACGTCATGTGAAAAATCCAATGTGATGGAAGCAGGTCAGCTTTGGAAAGAAGAAGTTCAAATTTTACATGACAAAGAATATAAAGATGTAGAGCTAACTCATATGTTAGCAGATAATTGTGCTATGCAGTTATTAAGAAATCCAAAACAATTTGATGTAATCGTAACCGATAATTTATTTGGAGACATTCTATCAGACGAAGCTGCAATGTTGACAGGGTCTTTAGGTTTATTACCATCTGCATCATTAGGAGCTAAAGACAAAGATGGAAATATGAGATCGATGTATGAACCTGTGCATGGTTCAGCTCCTGATATAACTGGCAAAGGTGTTGCAAATCCTATTGCAACTATATTAAGTTTTTCAATGGCGTTAAAATATTCATTAAATTTAGACAAAGAATCTAAAGCTTTAGATAACGCTGTTCAAAAGGTATTAGATGATGGATTAAGGACAAAAGATATTATTTCTAAGGGAAAAAAAGAAGTTTCTACTTCAGAGATGGGAGATGCGATTATTGCGTGTTTGCAAAAATAAATAAATTAACTTACGTTAGATAATTAGAAAAAAATATGACTATTTATACTGCACCAGTTGAAGAAATGATGTTCCTCTTTGATAATCTTAAAGATAATCAAAGATATAAAGAAATTGAAAAATACAAAGAAATTAATTCGGAACTTGTTAAAGGAATTTTAGAGGAGGCAGCAAAAATAAACCAAGAGCTTATTTTACCATTAGCTAAATCAGGAGATGAAAATCCTTGCGTATATGAAAATGGAGTTGTGAGAACACCTCCAGGCTATAAAGAAGTCTATAAAAAATTTATAGAAGATGGCTGGACTTCTCTATCTTGTGATCCAAAATATGGTGGTCAGGGTATCCCAAAGACTGTAAGTACTTTTTTTGAGGAAATGCTGTCATCGTCAAGTTTAGCATTTAAATTATATAGTGAACTTAGTATTGGCGCTTATAATTGTATACTCACTCATGCTGAGCAAAGCATAAAAGATAAATTTCTTCCAAAAATAGTAGAGGGAAAATGGAGCGGAACAATGTGCTTAACAGAACCACAGTGTGGAACCGATTTAGGCTTATTAAAAACAAAAGCAGTTCCAAAAGGCAATGGAACCTATGAAATAACTGGACAAAAAATTTTTATTACTTCTGGGGACCATGATTTAACGGAAAATATAATTCATTTAGTTTTAGCAAGAACCACAGATGCACCAAAAGGAACAAAAGGAATAAGTTTATTTCTTGTTCCAAAATTTGAGGTCAGTGACGATGGAGTTGTAGGTTCTAGAAACGGTGTCAGCACAAACTCAATTGAGAGCAAGATGGGAATTAAAGGTTCACCAACTTGTGTTCTAAATTTTGAAAATTCGAAAGGTATTATGATTGGACCTGAAAACAAAGGTTTGAATTCTATGTTCACGATGATGAATTTAGAGAGAATTGTAGTTGGTGTACAAGGTTTAGGAATTGCTGAAACTGCTTACCAAAATGCTGTTGCATATTCAAAAGAGAGAAAGCAAGGAAAAGCAAACAACAGTAAAAATGGAGAAACAGATTTAATTATCAAGCATGCAGACATAAGACGAAGTCTTATGAATATGAAATCAATTATTGAGGGCCAAAGGTCTTTTGCCTTTTGGTTGTCACAGCAAATTGATGTAAGTTTATCTCACGATGATAAAGATGTAAGAGGTGATGCATCAAATATGGTTGCATTGCTCACTCCAGTTATTAAATCATTTTTTACAGATAATGGTGTAGAAATTACCAATGATGCAATTCAGGTATTTGGCGGCTATGGTTATACAAAAGATCAAGGGATTGAACAATTATTTAGAGATAATAGAATAACACCAATATACGAAGGCACAAACTCTGTTCAAGCAATTGACCTTGTGTACCGAAAAATTTCTTCAGAAGGCATATTTGAAAACTTTATAAAATCAATGGATAATGAAATCAAAAATTATAAAAACGAAAAAAATTTAGAAAGTTTTTTAAACATTTTTGAAAAATATAAAGAAATCTTGGTATCTTTTACGAAGTGGATGAGAGAAAAAATCAAATCAAATAAGGATGATGCAAGTGCAGCATGTAATGATTATTTAAAAGTATTGGGTTACACAGCCTTAGCTTTTGCTTGGATTAAAACTTTAAAAATAAGTTTTGAAAAACAAAATTCAAATAAAGAATTTTATGAAGATAAAATTAATACAGGAAAGTATTATTTTGAAAAAATTTTACCAAGAGCACAGTCTCATTACGTTGTTGGAACAAGTGGCAGTCACACAACTATGAGTGCTAAATTTAATTAATGAACAAATATAATCAAAATTTGGATAAAAATAATGCGAATTTTGTACCCTTAACCCCTTTAAGTTTTTTAGAAAGAGCAAAGGATATATATCCAAATTATGAAGCGTTAGTATACGAAAATCGTTCTTATACCTGGTCACAAATTTACAATCGCTGTATTAAGTTTGCTAGTGCATTAGAGAAGATCGGGATTAAAGAGGGTGATACTGTTTCTGTGATGGCTTTTAATACCCCTGAAATATTTGAGGCTCACTATTCTGTACCAATGACTGGCGCAGTTCTAAATACAATCAATACAAGATTAGATGCAAAAACAGTTTCTTATATTTTAGACCACGCTGAGGCAAAAGTTCTTATAGTCGATAGACAACTTCATTCAGTAATAAATAAAGCATTAGAAAATGTAAAATCTAAGCCTTTGATTATCGATATTCAAGACGATAACGCAGATCAATCTTTGCTTAAAAAAATTGGTGACAAAGAATACGAGAATTTTTTGAATACAGGAGATGAAAGTTATGTTTGGAAAAAACCAAAAGATGAGTGGCAAGCAATCTCATTAAGCTATACATCAGGCACAACGGGTAATCCAAAAGGTGTAGTATATCATCATAGAGGTTCTTATTTAATGTCCACTGGAAGCGCAGTAGCTTGGAATATGCCTAACAGATTAAATTTCTTAACAGTTGTACCAATGTTCCATTGTAATGGATGGGGATACCCATGGACAATTCCAATGTTAAATGGAAAAACTATATGTTTAAGAGCTATAGACATAAAAAAAATTTTTGAATTAATTGAAAAACACGACATCAGTCACTTTGGAGGTGCACCAATAGTTCTAAATATGATTACGGGTGCCTCAGAGTCAGAAAGAAAGAAGTTGAAGAAAAAAGTTTTTGTTTTGACCGCAGGCGCTCCACCACCAAGTATAATTTTTAAAAAAATGGAAAATTTAGGTTTTGAAGTGATGCATGTATATGGATTAACTGAAACGTATGGTCATATCCTGCAATGTGCGTGGAATGATGATTGGAATTCATTTGATGAAGACAAAAAGAATGAAATCAAAGCCAGACAAGGTGTTAGATATCCAAACACAGAAGATACAAAAGTAATAGATCCAGAAACCATGAAACCCGTACCAAAGGACGGCAAAACTATTGGTGAAATTATGATTAAAGGAAATATCGTCATGAAAGGTTATTTTAAAGATAAAGAGGCAACTGATAAAGCAATGGCTCACGGATGGTTTCATTCTGGAGATTTAGCTGTGGTGCATCCAGATGGTTACATAAAGATCAAGGATAGATCAAAAGATATAATTATTTCTGGTGGAGAAAACATCTCATCTATTGAAATAGAAAATACTTTGGCTAAACACCCTAGCGTTTCAATAGCGGCAGTAGTTGCTAAACCGGACGAAAAATGGGGCGAGGTACCTTGTGCATTTATTGAAAAAGTAAAGGATCAAGAGGCAACAGAGAAAGAACTTATTGATTTTTGCAGAGAAACATTGGCTGGTTTTAAAATTCCAAAAAAAATTGCTTTTTGCGAATTACCGAAAACTTCAACAGGAAAAATTCAGAAATTTGAGTTAAGAAAAAAGGCCAAGGAACTAAGTTGATTTTTGAAATAGATAAGAAGCAAGTATTTGCATCTACTGCAGGTAAAGACTTTGATCCTACAAAGAAAACTGTATTCCTTTTACATGGAAGTGGATTGTCTCACATTGTGTGGTCTCTTACAGAACAATTTTTATCTAACAAAGATCTAAATATTTTATCTTTGGATTTACCAGGTCATGGAAATTCGGACGGGCCCTGCATTGATTCAATCGAAAAAATTGCAGATTGGATTGAAAGTGTAAGACTTTTTTTAAAAATCGAACAGGTTTCAATAGTAGGACATTCTCAAGGATGTTTAGAAGCATTAGAGTATGGTTCGCGTTTTAAAAAAAATACTCATAAATTAGTTTTTTTAGCGGGCTCCTATAGAATGCCTGTTAACCAAGATTTAATTGATCTAGCAGATTCTGGAGATAAAAAAGCTGTACACTTAATGATGAAATGGGGTTACGAAGGTTCAAGGAAATTTATAGGAGGCAATCCAGTCGAGAAAATTATTAATTCCTCAAGAGAGGTGAAAGAAATTTTAGCCACAGACTTAAAAGCTTGTAATAATTATAAAAATGGCAAAGAAGCTTCAGCTGCAATTGATTGTCCAACTTTATTAATTTTTGGAGCTCTGGATAAAATGGCCCCCTTAGAAAATGGAAAAAAATTTGCAAATTTAATTAAAAATTCAGAGACCCAAATAATTAATGAGTGCGGACATATGATTATGTTTGAAAAAGCTTTTGAAATGAGAGAAAAGGTAGCTGAATTTTTAAAAAAATGAAAAATTTTCCAATTATAAGATCACGTAGACTTAGAAGCACACCTTACACAGAAAGAATAGAAGCTCACGGTGTTAGCGGATATACAGTTTATAATCATATGCTATTACCAGTATCTTTCAAATCAATTGAAGATGACTACAATCATTTAAAAAAGTATGTTCAAGTTTGGGATGTTGCTGCGGAAAGACAGGTAGAAATATCAGGCAAAGACTCAGCAGAACTTGTTCAATTAATGACATGTAGAGACTTATCTAAATCTAAAATTGGAAAATGCTATTACGCTCCATTAATTGACCACGAAGGACTTTTAGTAAATGATCCAATAATTAATAAACTTGAAAATGATAGATGGTGGCTTTCAATTGCCGATTCTGATGTAATCTTTTTTGCGAAAGGCTTAGCTGCAGGACATAATTTTGATGTCAAAATTCATGAGCCAAATGTTAACATACTTGCTATTCAAGGTCCTCTATCAGACGACTTAATGGCTAAATTGTTTGGTGATGAAATAAGACAACTAAAATTTTTCAATTTTAAATACTTTGAATTTAAACAAAATAAATATTTTGTAGCAAGATCAGGTTGGTCGAAACAAGGGGGATTTGAGGTATATGTTGAGAATGATATTGCTGGTCAAAAATTATATGATGGCTTATTTGAACATGGCAAGGAATTGAACGTCAGAGCTGGTTGCCCAAATCTAATTGAAAGAATTGAGTCAGCGCTTTTATCGTATGGAAATGATTTTGATAATGGAGATAACCCATTTGAAGCAAATTTCGATAAGTATATAAATTTAGATACTGATGTTAAATTTCTAGGAAAGGAAAAGTTACAAAAAATTAAAAAAGATGGAGTTTCTAGAAAATTAATGGGAGTTAAAATTGATCATAATGAAATCAATATGAGCAAAGAAAAAGAATTGTTCGATGAAAAGAATAATATTGTTGGATATGTAAGATCAGCCGCTTATTCCCCAAATTTTAAAAAGATTATTGGTATTGCAATGATTAATAAACCTTATTGGAATAGCAAAAACCAATTTAAAATCGAAATTAAAGATAAAATATATTTAGGAACAGTTTGCGATTTACCCTTCATCTAGTATAAGTTAATCATCATGAATATTGCAATAGTAGGTGCCACAGGAAATGTGGGTAGAAAGATTATTGAAGTTTTACATAATAAAAAAATTTCAATTGATAATCTATATTTTGTAGCATCATCTAATAGTGCCGGAACTACACTTAAATTTGGCGATAAAGAAATTAAAGTTGAAAATTTGGAAAATTTTGATTTTTCTAAAGTGAATATTTCTTTTTTTTCAGCAGGAAAAACAATTTCTGAAAAATATGTTCCTTTAGCAGCCAAACATTCAGTTGTAATTGATAATTCAAGCTTTTTTAGAATGGATCCTGATGTACCTTTGATAGTTCCTCAGGTAAATAAAGACCATTTAAAAAATGTTAAAAAAAATATAATAGCTAATCCCAACTGTTCAACTGCGCAGCTTGTCATTGTTTTGAAATCACTGAATGATGCTTTCAAAATTAAAAGAATAGTGATTTCCACTTATCAATCAACTTCCGGAGCTGGAAAAAAACCTATGGATGAATTGATTAATCAGACAAAATCGATATTGAATAAAAAAAATTTTGAAGTTAAAAATTTCACAAAACAAATTGCATTTAATGCAATACCTCATATAGATAGTTTTTCCGACGATGGTTACACTAAAGAAGAACTTAAAATGATTAGAGAAACTAATAAAATTTTGGATACGAAAATTGATATTACTGCAACATGTGTCAGAATTCCTGTGCTCGTTTCCCATGCAGAGTCGGTAAATATTGAATTTGAAAATGATTTTACAATAAAAAAAGTAAAAGAACTATTAAACACTTCAGAAGGTTGTAAAGTGGTTGATGAGAATTCTGATGGTGGGTACATCACACCAATAGATGCAGAGGGTAAAAATGAAACATTTATTTCAAGAATTAGAAAAGATAATAGTAAAAAAAATTCTTTAAATATGTGGATTGTTTCTGATAATTTATTAAGGGGCGCAGCTTTAAATGCCGTTGAAATCGCGGAGGCATATATTAAAAGATAATTATGAAAGAAAATAATCCATTATCTCCTCATATACAGATATATAATTGGCACGTATCATCTCTTGTATCTATTTCACACCGAATAACAGGTATTGTAAATTATTTTCTGTCAATTTTTATTTGTATTTGGGCAAGTAGTTTATTTTTTGGTGAGAGCGCCTATGAAATTTTAAAACTATTTTTAAATTCAATATTTGGAAAATTTTTTATTATTGGATTTATATGGTCTTATGTATTTCAAATTTTAAGTGAAATAAGACATTGGTTTTGGGATATTGGTTTGGGTTTTGAGTTGAAAACAACAAAAGTAACTGGGCTTTTAGTTATTTTTGGTTCTTTTCTATTAACAATATTAATCTATTCTTCAAGGGGTTTACTACCAATATGATCAAAGCAACAAAAAAATGGCTTTTTTTGAAAGTATCAT
The DNA here is from genome assembly GCF_001180105.1 of Candidatus Pelagibacter communis. Taxonomy (GTDB): domain Bacteria; phylum Pseudomonadota; class Alphaproteobacteria; order Pelagibacterales; family Pelagibacteraceae; genus Pelagibacter; species Pelagibacter ubique_K. The sequence goes on along the minus strand of NZ_CVSO01000075.1, from coordinate 17,688 downwards.
CATTAATAATGGTGCCTTTAATGTTTTGGTTTTTACTAAATTTTGTTTCACTTCATGATTCAAGTTATAATGAAGTCTTAGCATTTTTATCTTCTCAACCATCAAAATTATTTTTTTCTTTATTTCTTGTCTCAATTTTTTTTTATTCAGCTTTGAGCATAAGTGAAGTTTTTGAGGACTATATTCATGTAGAGAGCACTAAAAAGCTTCTAAATATTGGTGTTTTTTTGTCATCTTTGATTATTCCATTATTTACAATAATACTTATATCTAACTTATAAATTATGAAATCTTACAAAATTATTGACCACGAATACGATGTAGTTGTTTTGGGTGCAGGAGGTTCTGGTTTAAGAGCCGCGGTTGGATTAAGCGAAGCAGGATTAAAAACTGCATGCGTTTCTAAAGTTTTCCCAACAAGAAGTCACACTTCTGCAGCACAAGGCGGCATCTCTGCAGCTCTAGGTAATATGGGTGAAGATGATTGGAGATGGCATATGTACGATACAGTTAAAGGTTCAGATTGGTTAGGTGATCAAGATTGTATCGAGTATTTGTGTAAAGAAGCTCCAAGAGCAGTTTTAGAATTAGAAAAATATGGTGTTCCTTTCAGCAGGACTGAAGATGGAAAAATATATCAGCGTCCTTTCGGAGGAATGACAAAGAATTATGGTAACGAGCCTGTTCAAAGAACTTGTGCTGCTGCAGACAGAACTGGCCATGCTATTTTGCATACCTTATATGGTCAGGCTTTAAAACATAATACAGAATTTTTCATTGAATATTTTGCATTGGATCTTTTAATGAAAGATGGTCAGTGCAAAGGATTAATTGCTTGGAATTTGAATGATGGAACTATTCATAGATTTAGATCTCACATAACAATAATCGCAACAGGTGGTTACGGAAAAGTTTATTACTCAGCAACTTCAGCTCATACATGCACTGGAGATGGAAATGCTATGGTGCTTAGAGCTGGCTTACCTTTACAGGATATGGAGTTCGTCCAATTTCATCCAACAGGAATTTATGGTCATGGAACTTTAATTTCAGAAGGTGTGAGGGGCGAAGGTGGTTATTTAGTAAATTCCAAAGGCGAAAGATTTATGGAAAGATATGCTCCAAAAGCTAAAGATCTTGCCTCAAGAGATGTTGTAAGTAGATCAATTGCGGTTGAAATTAATGAAGGTAGAGGGGTTGGAAATGAAAAAGATCACGTGCACTTACATTTAAACCATTTAGATCCAAAAGTTATAGAAGAAAGACTACCAGGTATATCAGAGTCCTCAAGATTATTTGCGAATGTAGACGTAACAAAAGAACCTATACCAGTAGTTCCAACTGTCCATTATAATATGGGAGGTATCCCCACAAATTATAAAGCTGAAGTTTTAACTTTAAATGGATCAGAAAAAACTGTTCCAGGATTAATGGCAATTGGTGAAGCAGCTTGTGTGTCTGTTCATGGAGCTAACAGGCTCGGATCAAACTCTTTAATTGATCTAGTTGTTTTTGGAAGAGCTGCAGCTAAGCGCGCAGCAGAGTTGGTAAAACCAGGTACACCCCACGAGGAAATTTCACAGTCTGAGACTGATAAATGTTTAGAAAGATTTGATAGACTTAGAAATGCATCTGGCACAAATAATACTGCAGATTTAAGATTGGCAATGCAAAAAACAATGCAGTCTAAGTGTGCTGTTTTCAGAACTGAAAAAACTTTAAAAGAGGGTGTAAATGAAATTAGAAAACCTTTTGAGGGTATGGATGACCTTTCTGTCAAAGATAAGTCTCTAATTTTTAATACTGATCTTGTAGAAACATTAGAATTCGATAATTTGATTAGACAAGCGATAACTACAATGGACTCTGCTTATCACAGAAAAGAAAGTAGAGGAGCTCACGCTAGAGAAGATTTTCCAAAGCGAAATGATGAAAAATTTATGCAGCATACATTATCTTGGTGTGATGGAAAAAAAACTAAGATTGACTACAGACCTGTCCACAGATCTACACTATCAAATGATGTACAGTACTTTCCCCCACAAGAAAGAGTTTATTAATGGTTCAGATAAACTTGCCACAAAATTCTAAAGTTGAAAAAGGCAAGTATTTCAAAGACAAGACTGGCTCAAAAAATATTCGTAAAGTGAATATATATAGATGGGATCCATCTACTGGAGAAAATCCAAGGATCGACACTTATGAAGTAGATATGGATAATTGTCCTTCAAAAGTTTTAGATTTGTTGAACAAAATTAAAAATGAAATAGATCCATCAATTGCTTACAGAAGATCATGTGCACATGGAGTATGTGGATCATGCGCTATGAATATGGATGGAAAAAATGGGTTAGCTTGTACGAAGCCACACGCTGAAATTAAAGGAGATATAAATATCTATCCATTACCACATTTAAAAGTTTTAAAAGATTTAATTGGGGACCTCAGCACTTTATATAAACAATATGAGTCTGTTGAACCGTGGTTAAAAACAACCTCAAAAACTGAAAAAGAGAATATTCAATCCAAAGAAGATAGAGCTAAACTTGATGGGCTTTACGAGTGTATAATGTGTGCATGCTGCTCAACATCTTGTCCAAGTTATTGGTGGAATGGCGATAAATATTTAGGCCCTGCCGTTCTTTTACAGGCTTACAGATGGATAATTGATTCAAGAGATGAAGACAGAAAAGAGAGATTAAAAAAAGTTGCAGATGAACTTAAGCTATATAGGTGTCATACTATTATGAATTGTACTAATGCTTGCCCCAAAGGTTTAAATCCAGCAAAAGCAATAGCCTCAATTAAGAAAATGCTTGCAACTAGCTAATTACTTAATTAAATAATTTCGCCGATGAATTTAATTCAACATTATATAAATGGTAAAATCTATAAGGGATCTTCATCAAGGAAAGGGAAAGTTTTCAATCCTGCAACAGGTGCTCAAGAATCAGAAGTAATACTTGGAACAAAATCCGATTTGGATCATGCTGTAGAGAATGCAAAAACAGCTTTCGAAAAATGGTCTCAAGTTACTCCTCTTCAAAGAGCTAGGGTAATTTTTAAATACAAAGAATTAATTGAAAAAAACTATGATGAATTGACTAAACTGATTGTTTCAGAACATGGAAAAGTTTATGAGGACGCAAAAGGTTCTCTTACAAGAGGTCTTGAAATAGTTGAGTTTGCATGTGGTATTCCTCAAATGCTTAAGGGAGAATTTACTGAGAATGTTGGAACAAATATAGATAGCTGGTCTATGAGGCAGCCTCTAGGTGTTTGCGCAGGAATAACACCGTTTAATTTTCCTGCAATGGTTCCTATGTGGATGTTTCCAATGGCAATTGCCTGCGGAAATACTTTTATTTTAAAACCCTCTGAAAAAGATCCTTCATGCTCAATTCGTCTTGCTCAACTATTTTCAGAAGCTGGATTACCCGATGGGGTTTTAAATGTAGTAAATGGTGATAAAGAAGTAGTTGATTCAATATTAACAAATAAAGATATAAAAGCTGTAAGTTTTGTAGGTTCAACACCAATAGCAAAATATATTTATGAAAATGCTGCGAAAAATGAAAAAAGAGTACAAGCATTGGGCGGAGCAAAAAATCATTGTGTAGTAATGCCAGATTGCGATATGGACCAAGCGGTCAATGGTCTTATGGGAGCAGCTTACGGTTCTGCAGGAGAAAGATGTATGGCACAATCTGTTGCGGTAGCAGTAGGAGGGATTGGGGACAAACTTGTAGAAAAATTATCTAAAAAGGTTGAAGCTTTAAAGGTTGGTCCGGGTCTAGATAAAAATTCTGAAATGGGACCTTTAGTTACAAAAGAGCATTTGGAAAAAGTAAAAGGTTACGTTGATTTAGGAGTAAAAGAGGGTGCAAAATTAGTTGTAGACGGACGGAATATCAAACTTCAAGGATATGAGAATGGTTTTTTCATTGGTGGTTGTTTGTTTGATAATGTTACAAAAAATATGAGAATTTATAATGAAGAAATTTTTGGCCCTGTACTTTCTGTTGTAAGAGTTAAAGACTTTAATGATGCGATCAAACTAATAAATGATCATGAATTTGGTAATGGGACAAGCGTCTACACCAGAGATGGAGATGTTGGAAGAACTTTTGCAAATAAAATTAAAGTTGGGATGGTAGGTATAAATATACCTATTCCTGTCCCTGTTGCATTTCACAGTTTTGGAGGATGGAAAAGATCTTTGTTTGGGGACTTGCATATGCATGGACCTGAAGGTGTAAAGTTTTACACTAAACTAAAAACTATCACATCACGTTGGCCGTCAGGGATTGGTTCAGATCCTGAGTTCGTAATGCCAACAATGAAATAACATAAAGGAAAATATGAAAAAAATAAGTTTGATTGGAGCAGGACAAATTGGTGGAACTTTAGCTCACTTGATAGGGGTTAAAGAATTAGTGAATGAAGTAGTTCTTTTTGATGTAGCTAGTGGTATTGCTAAAGGAAAAGCTCTTGATATTGCGCAATCATCCTCAGTTGATGGTTTCAATGTAAAATTTTCAGGGACGGATAAATACGAAGATATTAAAAATTCTGATGTCATAATTATAACAGCTGGGGTTCCTAGAAAACCCGGCATGAGTAGAGACGATTTGCTAGGTATCAATCTTAAAATAATTAAACAAGTTGCAGAGGGAATTAAAAAAAATTCTCCAGACGCTTTTATAATTTGTATAACAAATCCTCTCGATGTTATGGTAATGGCTTTCCAAAAATATTCTCAGCTTGCAGCCAAAAAGGTCGTTGGTATGGCGGGAATATTAGATAGTTCGAGATTTAAACTTTTTTTATCAGAGGAACTAAAGGTTCCAGTAAAAGAGATAGATGCAATGGTCATGGGGGGCCATGGAGATACGATGGTGCCTATGCCAAGATTCACTAAAGTATCTGGAAAACCTTTATTAGATCTTGTCAATTCAGGTGTTATTTCAAAAGAAAAACTTGAAAGCATTAATCAAAGAACAAGAGATGGTGGAGCTGAAATTGTAAAATTTTTAGAAAAAGGCTCCGCATATTATGCACCAGCTGCTTCAGGAGTACAAATGGCTGAAGCATTCTTGGGTGATAAGAAACTGCAACTACCTTGCGCCGCGCACTTAGAGGGTCAATATGGTTTTAAAGGAATTTATGCAGGTGTTCCAGTCGTTATAGGAAAAAATGGAGTAGAAAAAATAGTTGAAATTGAACTTGATGAAAAAGAAAAAACAGAATTTGTTAATTCTGTCAATGCTGTGAATAAGCTTTGGGAGGCAGCACTAAAAATTGACCCTAGCTTGAAAAAGTAATGAATATTCACGAACACCAGGCTAAACAACTTTTAAAAAAATTTGGTGCCATAGTTCCTAACGGAGAAGCTTGTTTTACTGTACAAGAAGTTTTAGAAAAAGCAAAAAAACTCAATCTTAAAAAATATGTTCTTAAAGCACAAATCCACGCTGGTGGGAGAGGTAAGGCTGGAGGAGTTAAAATATTAGATAATTTAGTTGACCTCGAAAAAGCTGCAAAGGATTTATTAGGAAAAAAATTAGTTACTCATCAGACAGGACCTAATGGCAAGGAAGTTAAAAGACTTTATCTTGAAGAGCCGTCAAATATCAAAAAAGAATTTTATTTATCCTGTCTTATTGACAGAGCAAGTTCGAAAATAGCTTTTATCTCAAGCGATCAGGGCGGAATGGACATAGAGGAGGTTGCAAAAAAAGATCCAAGCAAAATCAGCACTATCAAAATTAATTTTTCGGATGATATCAAAGATGAGGATTGTAAAAAAATAGTTCAAAATTTTAATTTAGATGATGACGCCAACCTAAAATGTATCAACATTATAAAGTCAATTTATAAAACATTCATTTCAACTGATGCTAGCTTAATTGAAATCAATCCGCTTATACTTACAAAAGAAAATAATATTGTTTGTCTTGACGCAAAAATCAGTTTTGATGACAACGCAATTTTTAAACATCCAGAATTATTAGAATTAAGAGATTTGAATGAAGAGGATCCTACAGAAATAGAGGCAAGTAAACATGATTTAGCTTATATAAAATTAGATGGAACTATTGGATGTATGGTTAACGGAGCAGGATTGGCAATGGCAACAATGGATATAATCAAACTACATGGTCAAGAACCAGCAAATTTTTTAGATGTAGGGGGTGGCGCATCTAAAGAAAAAGTTTCAGCAGCATTTAAAATAATTTTATCTGACAAAAATGTTAAAGGAATATTGATAAATATTTTTGGCGGCATAATGAGATGTGATGTTCTCGCACAAGGTATTGTTGAGGCCGCAAAAGAAACTAAAATAGATATACCACTTGTGGTAAGACTCGCCGGAACAAATTCTGAAGAAGGCAAAAAGATATTAGATGAATCTGGATTAAAGATAATCTCTGCAAGTGATTTAGGAGATGCAGCAAAAAAAATTGTAAAACAAGTGAAATAAAATGTCAGTTCTAATTAATAGAAATACTAAACTTATATGCCAAGGGTTTACAGGCTCTCATGGAACCTTCCACTCTGAACAATCAATTAAATATGGAACAAATCTTGTTGGGGGCGTAACTCCAGGCAAGGGTGGACAAACACACTTAAATAAACCTGTTTTTAATTCTGTTAAAGAAGCAAAAGAACAGACTAATGCGAACGCAACAATGATTTATGTGCCCGCAAAATTTGCTGCTGCGGCAATAATAGAAGCAATTGAAGCTAAAATTGAATTGATAGTTTGCATAACTGAGGGAATTCCAATTATGGACATGTTAAAAGTAAAAGAAAAATTATTAAATTCAGCATCAAGATTAATTGGACCAAATTGTCCAGGAATTATTACACCAGGTGAATGTAAGATTGGTATTATGCCAGGCAATATTCATAAGAAGGGATCTGTTGGGATAGTCTCAAGATCAGGGACTTTAACCTATGAAGCTGTTGCACAAACAACTGAAAATGGATTGGGACAGTCAACGTGTATCGGGATTGGTGGTGATCCAATTAATGGAACTAATTTTATTGATTGTTTAGACTTATTTTTAAATGACCCGGAAACAGAGTCTATTTTAATGATCGGTGAAATTGGAGGAACTGCAGAAGAAGAAGCAGCAGAATTTGTTAAAAATCATAAAATCAAAAAGCCGATGGTAGGATTTATTGCTGGTATAACAGCACCCCCTGGACGAAGAATGGGACACGCGGGAGCAATAATTTCTGGTGGTAAAGGTGGAGCTTCAGATAAGATCAATACAATGACGGATGCAGGTATTATCATTGCAAAATCTCCTGCGGAAATGGGAATTACATTAAAAAATAAATTGGGTCTTTAATATTTTAATGTTAATACTATAATAATCTTAAATGAGCTCTTCGAAAAACTTAGAATTTAAGCAACAGTCTTTTCTTAATAAATCTAACAGCCAATTCATAGAAGAAATGTATGTTAGATTTATAGAAAATGACCCTGAATTACCAGATAGTTGGAAAAAATATTTTAGTGATTTGAATGAAGATTTAAACTCAGTTACGAAAGAGATAACAGGTCCTACATGGGGCCCAAAAAAAATATCGATTGATCCAAAAAGGAATAGAAAATTAGAGGAAAACCTTAGTGGTTCGGAAAAAGAAAAAGTTGATTCAATCAAAGCAATTGCATTGATTAGAGCATACAGAATAAGAGGCCATCTTATAGCAAACCTTGATCCCCTTGGATTAATGAAACGAGATTATCTTTATGAATTACATCCAAATGACCATGGATTTAAATCAGAAGATTTTGACAGAAAAATATATCTTAACTCGTATATGGATGTCGGCTATGCAACGGTAAATGAAATTATCGCAAAATTAAGAAAGGTATATTGCTCTTCAATAGGTGCAGAATATATGCACATTACGAACCCGACTGAGAAAGTTTGGTTTAGGGAAAGAATGGAAAAAGACGAAAATCAAATTAATTTTACTAAAAAAGGTAAGGACGCGATTTTGAATAAAATTATTCAGGCAGAGGGTTTTGAAAAATTTTTAGCGAAAAAATATGTTGGCACAAAGAGATTTGGTCTTGATGGCGCAGAATCTTTAATACCTGCTTTAGAGCAAATAATTAAAAGAGGGGGTCAATTAGGGGTTAAAGAAATTAAAATTGGAATGTCTCACAGGGGAAGATTAAACGTTTTAGCGAATGTCCTCCAAAAATCTTACAAAAGAATTTTTAACGAATTTGCAGGTGAATTTGCATCATCCAGCGAAGATTCTACTGGCGATGTAAAATATCATTTAGGCGCCTCTTCAGATAGAACTTTTGATGGCAATTCAGTTCATGTTAGCCTTACAGATAATCCATCTCATTTGGAGGCAGTTAACCCTGTTGTTCTAGGTCAAACAAGAGCAAAACAATATTTTCATAATGATAAAGAGAGAAAAAAAGTAATACCTTTACTCATTCATGGAGATGCTGCGTTTGCTGGTCAAGGTGTTGTTGCAGAGTGTTTTGCTATGTCAGGACTAAAAGGTCATAATACAGGTGGAACGATCCATATAATTGTTAATAACCAAATTGGATTTACAACAAGCCCAAGATTTGCAAGATCAAGTCCTTATCCATCTGATTTAGGAAAAATTGTTGAGGCACCTATTCTACATTGCAATGGTGATGATCCTGAGGCGGTTGTTCATTGTGCGAAAATTGCTATTGAGTTTAGACAAAAATTTAACAAAGACGTAGTTATCGATATGATTTGTTATAGAAGATTTGGTCATAATGAGGGAGATGAACCATCATTTACTCAACCTTTAATGTATAAGAAAATAAGGTCTCACCCATCAACTTTAAACATTTATGGAAAAAAACTTATTGAGGAAAATAGTTTATCTGAGGAAAAATTTAAAAATAAGATAAATGATTTTAAAAATCTTTTAGATGACCAATTTAAAAATGCAAATGACTATAAGCCAAAATTAAATTGGTTCGAGGGAACCTGGTCAAGATATCAGCCAAAAAAAGGTAAAGATAAAAGAGGACAAACTGGGGTTGATATACCTAAATTAAAGAAACTTTCAGAGAAAATTAACTTTCTTGGTCCAGAGCTAAATATTCATAAAACCATTCAGAAAATATTTATAAATAGAAATAAATGTGTTCAAGAAGAGAAAAATATAGATTGGGCTAATGCAGAAACACTTGCATTTGCTTCATTACTTCAGGAAGGATATCCTGTAAGATTAGTGGGTCAAGATAGTGGCCGTGGTACTTTTAGCCAAAGACATTCGGTTTTGAGAAATCAAGAAGACAATTCAAGGTATGTACCATTAGATCATGTATCTTCTAAACAGAAAAAATTTGAGGTAGTAGATAGTTTCTTATCTGAGCTTGCAGTACTTGGATTCGAATATGGTTACAGTCTAGTAGAACCAGAAACTTTAACAGTATGGGAAGCTCAATTCGGTGATTTTGCAAACGGAGCTCAAGTTGTAATTGATCAATTTATAGCATCTGGAGAAAGAAAGTGGTTTAGAGCTTCAGGCTTAGTTCTTTTACTTCCTCATGGTTATGAAGGACAAGGACCTGAACACTCATCCGCAAGACTCGAGAGATTTTTACAACTTTGTGCACAAGAAAATTTACAAGTATTAAACTGCACAACACCTGCTAATTATTTTCATGCGCTTAGAAGACAAATTCATCGAGAATTCAGAAAGCCTCTTGTAATTATGACACCTAAATCTTTATTGAGAAATAAATATTGTGTTTCTAACATTGAGGATTTCGGAAAGAACAACTCATTTCACAGAGTTTTAGAAGACCATGCTTTAAATAAAAAAAATAAATTAATTGAACTCAAAAAACCAAAAAAAATACGCAAAGTAGTTATTTGTTCTGGAAAAATATATTTTGATCTTTTAGATGCCAGAGAGAAAGCAAAAGTCGATGATGTTGTTTTAATAAGAATAGAGCAACTTTATCCATTTCCAGTAAGATCTTTAGCAAGTATTATTAAACCATATGTAGAAAATGCAAAATTTATTTGGTGCCAAGAAGAACCAAAAAATATGGGTGCTTGGTTTTCTGTAAGGGATTATATTCAATGGACTTTAGATAATTTAGAGGTTAAAAAGAAAATTGAGTTTATTGGCAGAAATCCTTCAGCTTCACCAGCTACAGGATATGCGAAAAGACATGCAAAACAACAAAAAGAAATTATAGATAAGATTTTAGAATAATGTCAGACAAAATTGTAGTCCCAGTTTTAGGCGAGAGTATTACAGAGGCGACAGTAGCCAAATGGTTAAAAAATAAAGGTGATAGTGTTGAGGCTGACGAACCTGTCGTAGAACTTGAGACTGATAAAGTAAATTTAGAAGTTCCATCTCCATCAGATGGAGTACTAAGCGAAATAAATGCACAAAATGGATCAACTGTTGAAGTGGGTGCTGTTCTTGGATCAATAATTGGTGGAAGTTCTCAAAGAGAGGTTAGTGAAGATAAACTAAAAAAGGATGAACCAATTAAAAACCAGGATAATGTTGTTAGTTTAAAAAAAGAAGCAGAATCAAAAGAAGTTGAAACAAAACTATTTGATAAAGAGGAAGAAATTTCAGAGTCCGAAGATGATACAAAAAAGGAAGAACCATTAGTTCTTACTGAAGAAGTATCATCAAAAAAAGAGAAATCAAAAAAAACAATAGATTTATCAATTTCCCCAGCTGTAAGAAAGATTGCTGCAGATAATAAAATTGATCTAAAAAAAATTCAAGGAACGGGCAAAGGTGGAAGAATTTCTAAAGGTGATTTATTAAGCTTAATGAATGTCAAGCCTGCCCCTTCTGAGCGAAAGATAAAATTTGGACAAGAAGAAAAAATAAAGATGACAAGGCTAAGGCTAACAATTGCTAAAAGACTTAAACAAGCCCAAGATAATGCTGCAATGCTTACAACTTTTAATGAAGTTGATATGAGTGGTATAATTGAGATGAGAAAAGAAAATCAAAATGATTTTCAAGATAGGTTTGGGATTAAACTAGGATTCATGTCATTTTTCGTAAAAGCTTGCATTGAAAGTCTAAAACTCTTTCCAGCAATTAATGCTGAAATCGAGGGAGAGAACATAATTTATAAGAACTACTATAACATAAGTTTTGCAGTAGGCACCGAAAAAGGTCTTGTGGTTCCAGTTTTAAAAAATGCAGATGAAATGTCTTTCGCAGATATAGAAAAGAAAATTAAAGAATTGTCTGATAAAGCAAGAGATGGAAAGATTACAATTGATGATCTTCAAGGCGGGACATTTACTATCAGCAACGGCGGTGTCTATGGGTCAATGTTATCAACACCTATTTTAAATTTACCTCAATCCGGAGTTTTAGGAATGCATAATATTGTAGAAAGGCCGCATGTGGTAAATGGTGAAATTAAAATAAGACCAATAATGTATATAGCTTTATCATACGATCATAGAATAATTGATGGGAAAGAGGCAGTATCTTTTTTAAAAAATACAAAAGATAACTTGGAAGATCCAAGAAGATTATTTTTAAATTTATAGTTTATGACAGAAAAATTTGACTCAGTAGTTATTGGTGGCGGACCTGGTGGATATGTTTGTGCTATAAGGTTAGCTCAGTTAGGTCAAAAAACTGCTTGTATAGAAGCTAGAGGTGCTCTAGGTGGAACTTGTTTAAACATTGGATGTATACCTTCAAAAAGCTTATTAAATTTATCTGAGAATTTTAAAAAGGCTAAAAATTTTTCTAAACTTGGAATCGAAACAGGAGACGTAAAACTTAATTTAGATAAGATGATGAAAAACAAGGAAAAAGCAGTTTCAATCTTGACCAAGGGTGTTGAATTTTTATTTAAAAAAAACAAGGTAACTTACTTAAAAGGTTTCGGCAGTTTTATTTCTGACAAGAAAATTTCAATAAAAGGCGAAGATGGTAAAAAAAAAGAGATTGAAGCAAAAAACATTATTATTGCGACTGGATCTGAGGCAATGCCTATGCCTAACGTAGAATTTGATGAAAAAATAATTGTCTCTTCGACAGGTGCCCTATCTTTAAAAGAAGTTCCAAAAAGTCTAGTTGTCGTTGGTGGGGGTTATATAGGTTTAGAAATGGGCTCTGTCTGGTCTAGACTAGGGGCCGAAGTAAATGTAATCGAATTTTTAGATCATATTACACCCGGAATGGATAGAGAGATTTCAGAAGAGTTTATGAAAATATTGAAGAAACAAAATATTAAGTTTCACTTAAATAGAAAAGTAACTAGCATTAAAAAAACTAACAATGGTGTACAAATTTCAACATCAGATAAGAACGGAGATAGTAAAGATTTTAATTGTGATGTAGCTCTAATTTCAATTGGAAGAAAACCGTTCACATCTAATTTGAATTTGAGTTCTGCAGGAGTAAAATCAGATGAAAAAGGAAGGATTAAAATTGACAAAAAATTTCAAACTTCAGCAAAAAATATTTACGCTATTGGAGATGTAATTGATGGCCCAATGTTAGCTCACAAAGCTGAAGAGGAAGGGATCGCAGTTGCAGAAATAATTGCAGGCCAATCTGGCCATGTAAACTACGACTTAATTCCAGGAGTAATTTACACTACTCCTGAGGTAGCAAGTATAGGCTTAACTGAGGAGCAACTAAAAGAAAAGAATAAGTCTTATAAAATTGGAAAGTTTCCCTTTATGGCTAACTCAAGAGCTAAAGCAATTGATGAGCCTGAAGGATTCGTAAAAATTTTAGCCGATAAAGATACTGATAAAGTTTTAGGAGTACACATGATAGGTCCTCATGTAGGAGAAATGATCGCAGAAATGGCAGTTGCAATGGAGTTTGGAGCAAGCTCTGAGGATATCGCAAGAACGTGCCATGCTCATCCAACATTTTCTGAGGCAATAAAAGAGGCGGCTTTATCTGTTGAAAAAAGACAAATACACTCTTAAAATTTTTTTCATTACAAAATGAAAGTACCAGTACTATTACCAAACATTTTTGATCACCCATTTACATACACTTCAAAAGAAAAACTTAAAATTGGCGATTATGTAGAAGTACCTTTTGGTAAAAAAAAAATGATAGGTATTATCTGGGATGATTTTGAGGAAGGGCCTAAAAAAAAATTTAAGATCAAAGATATTATTAAAAAATTTACAAAAGATCCTTTAGAAAATAAAACAATAAAATTTTTAAATTGGTTTTCTGATTATAATATTGTTCCAAAGGGTATGGCGTTAAAACTTCATTTAGTAAATAATTCTTTAGAAGAAGATTATAAAGCAAACACTTACGACCAGTTTAATAAAAAACACCCAACTAAAGATTATAGTCTTAATATTCAGCAAAAAAAAAGTTTATTAGAAATAGAAAAGGGGGATAAAAATTTTAGAGTTCATGTATTACAAGGGACTACTGGTTCAGGAAAAACAATAGTTTATTTTAATGCAATTAAAAAAAAACTAAATGAAGGATATCAATCTTTGATTTTACTTCCTGAAATTGGCCTCACAAAAGAATTTGAAAAAAATTTTATTTCTTTTTTCGGTTTTAAACCAGCTATTTGGCATTCATCAGTTACAAAGAAAAATAAAAAGATAATTTGGAGCGGTTTGAAATCAGGAAAGATTAAAGTGGTCATAGGCGCTAGGTCGGCTTTATTTTTACCTTTTAAAAAGTTAGGTCTTATTACAATAGATGAAGAACACGACCAATCCTACAAACAAGATGAGGGTGTAAACTATCATGCTAGAGATATGGCAATATCCAGAGCATCATTTGAAAATATACCTATCAATTTGATATCTGCTGTTCCATCTATCGAAACTTATAAAAATATTAAAGGAAAAAAGTTTCATTCATCTAGGTTAACTGAGCGATTTAGAGATGCAAAGTTGCCAGATTATGAAATTATAAAAATAAAAAAAAGTGAAAAAAAAGGAACATTTATTTCAGAGGAACTAATTGAAAAAGTAAAAGATAATTTATCTAGGAATAATCAGGTTTTATTTTTTGTAAATAGAAGAGGTTACTCGCCATTTGTATTATGTAAAAATTGTTTGAAAACTTTTGACTGTCCTTTTTGTTCAATTAATCTTGTTTATCATAAGATAAGAAATAAAGTTTTATGTCATTATTGTGGTTATTCCACAGAAATGGAACGAGACTGCTCTTCAAAGGAATCTAAATGTGATTTTAGCTTCAGTGGTCCAGGTGTTGAAAAAATACTTGAGGAAATAAAAAAGATTTTTCCTGATAAAAACACTCTAATTTTCTCAAGTGACACCATGAATAAAAAGGACTCATCTTCTAAAATCCAAGAGATAATAGATAATAAGATTAATATTTTAATTGGTACTCAACTGATTTCAAAAGGTTTTCATTTTCCTAATCTGAACTGTATTATTGTATTGGATATTGATTATTCTTCTAGAGGTTACGATTTAAGAAGTGCTGAAAAAACTGTACAGCTTTATCACCAACTATCAGGCAGAGCCGGTCGAGAAGGAAAGCCTTCGACTGTTTATTTTCAAACAATGAATTTAAACTCAGATTACATATCACAAATCGTAAATCCTGATCCTTATATTTTTTTGGATAAAGAATTAATTCTGAGGGAAAAGAATTTATTACCTCCTTTTGAGAGATTTATATCAATAATAGTTAGTGCTCAAAATAGCAAAAAATCCGACCAGGCATCATTTGAATTGTCAGAATTTTTAAAAAAAAACCTTAAAGTCAAAATTCTTGGACCAGTAAACGCTCCGATTTATAAAGTAAGAGGGAATTACAGGAATAGGATTTTATTAAGATCTGCAAAGAATATTTCGGCCCAGAAAAACTTAAAAATGGCTCTTAAAAGATTTAATATACCAAAAGGAATAAAACTTTCAGTTGATGTTGATCCAATAAATTTCAATTAACTGTTATTTTTGTGACTTTTTTTAAAGCTCTTACTTGATCGTTACTTGCCTATATGTTAATTAATCTGAAAATTTATCAGCTAATACAAAGGATCTAACTTGTCTAATCCCCATACTAAAGCAATAAACAGTTATTCTCAGTCTTTGTTTGAGCTTGCGAAAGAGAATAGTGTGTTAGATGAAATTGAGGTTCAGGCAAAGTCCTTATACAGCGTAATAAAAGACTCTCAGGATTTCTCAACTTTTATAAAAGATCCTACATTCAAACAAGATAAGCAGCTTGAGATCTTTAGTGCAATTTTTGAAAAAGTAAAATTGAACAGCTTGTTTATTAAGTTCATTAAATTTCTTATTCATAAAAGAAGAATATTTTTTTTAAAAAATATTTTAAACGATTTTATCACTTATTGTTCAATTCAAAGAGGAGAAGTTAGAGCTGAACTTGTATCTTCAAAAAAATTAGACAATTCTCAGATAGAAAAAATTAAAGAGGAAATGACAAAAGACTTTAATTCAAAAATTAACTTAAGTTATAAGGTCGATGAATCATTGCTTGCTGGAGTAAAAATAAAAATTGGAAGCATTATGATCGATAACTCTTTAAAGAATAAATTAATGAAAATGAAAAACTCAATGAAGGAAGTATAATGGATATTAACCCATCAGAAGTAACAAAAATATTAAAAGAACAAATTAAAAAATTCGGAGATAAATCTGAAGTAACGGAAATTGGCCAAGTTTTATCTGTAGGAGACGGAATAGCAAGAATTTACGGACTCGACAATGTTCAAGCCGGTGAAATGGTAGAATTTGCTGATGGTTCTAAAGGTATGGCGTTAAACTTAGAAAGCGATAACGTTGGAGTAGTTATTTTTGGTGATGATAGAGCAGTAAAAGAAGGTGATACAGTCAAAAGAACTGGAGCGATTGTTGACACACCAGTTGGGAAAGAATTACTTGGAAGAGTTGTTGATGGATTAGGAAACCCAATAGACGGTAAAGGAGCTTTAGACAAAAGTATTAAACGAAGTAGAGTCGAGGTGAAAGCACCAGGAATTATTCCAAGAAAATCTGTCAGCGAACCAATGCAAACAGGGTTAAAATCAATTGATAGTTTGGTTCCAATAGGTAGAGGTCAGAGAGAATTAATTATTGGAGATCGTCAAACAGGAAAAACTGCTGTTGCTATTGATGCGATAATTAATCAAAAAAAGATAAACGAGTCAGGTGATGAAAAACAAAAACTTTATTGTATTTATGTTGCAATAGGTCAAAAACGGTCGACTGTTAGACAGATAGAGAAAACTTTAGAAGAGGCTGGAGCTATGGAATATACAACAATTGTTGCGGCAACAGCTTCAGACGCAGCTCCATTACAATTTTTAGCTCCATACACTGGATGTGCTATGGGTGAATATTTTAGAGACAATGGAATGCACGCTTTAATTATTTATGACGATCTTTCAAAACAAGCAGTAGCCTACAGACAAATGTCACTTCTTTTAAGACGTCCTCCAGGAAGAGAGGCGTATCCAGGAGACGTTTTTTATTTACATAGTCGATTACTTGAAAGAGCAGCAAAATTAGGTGACGAACATGGCGGAGGATCATTAACTGCGTTACCAATCATTGAAACTCAAGCAGGAGACGTATCAGCTTACATACCTACTAATGTAATCTCAATTACTGATGGACAAATATTTTTAGAGACAGAACTATTCAATCAAGGAATAAGACCCGCAATTAATGTTGGCTTATCAGTTTCAAGGGTAGGATCTTCTGCTCAAACAAAAGCTATGAAAAAAGTTTCTGGATCTATGAAACTTGAACTTGCTCAATATAGAGAGATGGCAGCTTTTGCACAGTTTGGATCTGACTTAGATGCATCAACTCAAAAACTTTTAAATAGAGGAGCAAAATTAACTGAATTATTGAAACAAAAACAATATTCTCCAATGACAGTAGCTGAGCAAGTCATTTCCGTCTTTTGTGGTGTAAAAGGTCACTTAGATGATATTCAACAAAAAGATATATCAAAATTTGAGAAAGATATAATTGAGAAATGTAAATCTGAGCAACCAGATTTGATAAATTCAATAATTTCATCAGGAAAACTTGAAGAAGAAAATGAGAAAAAATTAACAAGCATTATTTTGGATTTAAAGAAAAATTTTGATAAATAATTATGGCTAGTTTAGACGATTTAAAAAAAAGAATAACAAGTGTAAAATCTACACAAAAAATTACAAAAGCAATGAAAATGGTTGCAGCTGCAAAGCTTAGAAAAGCTCAGGAAAGTGCTGAAAAAGGAAGACCTTATTCTGATAAGATGCATAATATAATCTTAAATTTGTCTAAGAATATTAATGATAAAGAAAATGCACCAAAGCTTTTAGCTGGTTCAGGTAAAGATAATGTGCATCTCTGCGTGGTAATGACCTCTGACAGAGGTTTATGTGGAGGTTTTAACTCAAATATCACCAAAAAAGCCAAGTCTTATTTCAAAAAAATATTAGATAGCGGGAAGGAGCTTAAGATAGTGACTGTTGGATCAAAAGGATTTGACCAACTGAAAAGAGCTTATAAAGAGCATATTATTGAGAATATTTCTTTCAAAGAATCTAAAAATGTAAATTACTTTGATGCTGATAAGGTAGGAAAAATGATAATTGAGAAATTTGAGAAAGGAGAATTCGATGTTTGTACAATCTTCTTTAATAAATTTAAAAATGTCATT
>NZ_CVSO01000074.1 GCF_001180105.1 Candidatus Pelagibacter communis | reverse complement strand
ATCATTGCTTTGGATGCGGTTATTACTACAACTAAAGAGATATCTATATTAGAAGATATAAGAACGCAAAATGATAATGTGGAAAAGAAAACAGAAGAAATTGATATTGTAACAATGTTACCTTTTAAAGAGGATAAGAAGATTTTAAAAGAAGAGTTAACGATTCCACAAAATAAGCCTGCAATTGGGGAAATTCTAAAACAATCCATGAATTTGAAAGATGAACAAATTAAGCGGACGGATGACGAGCTTATATATAGTGCTACAGTGGAAATCGATACTATGTATCAGTCTATAGAAGACGAAAATATTTTAGATGTAGTGACCCATAAGGTAGTGATAAATGGTAATATCCCTCTATTTAGAGATGATAACGAGCAATATGTTTTTTGTGAGTTAGATGTAATGCCGACATACGATCCTCAAATAAGTCCGGATTATGATGGAGAAGATAGGATAATAGAAACGGAATATATTATAACCGCTAAATACACTACGTATGGCAATGAAAAGGCGGAAGTAATAAATGATATATATTGTCCTGGAAAGAAAGTTGATATTTCCGGAGAAAATCAGACATATCAAAATTTAATTTTTAAAGATACAACAATAGCACCCAAAAAAGTGAATGTAAATGCACAAGGGTTAAGTCCGGAAAATAACAACATATTTAATGCACAGATGAAAGCAAAAGTGGATGACTATATGTTGGATGGAGAAATGTTAAATGTAGAAGGATTTGCTGAGATAATAATTACTTATATTACAATGAATGGGG
>NZ_CVSO01000073.1 GCF_001180105.1 Candidatus Pelagibacter communis | reverse complement strand
TTTTAAAGTTGAAGGATATTCACGAGAATTGCTTTTAAAACAATAAGAAAAAGTCTTATTTAAATATTTCTGCGTTGGTAAATCTGCATATATATCGACAGGTTTTCTATTTTTTAAGTAAAAGACTCTTAAATCATTAATTCCATGTGTTTGGTCAGCGTGCATGTGTGAAAACAAAACTTTATCAATATTTGTAATCTTATTGTTTATTAATTGTTGTCTCATATCTGGAGAAGTATCTATAATTATATTCAATGACTTGCCCTGAATTAATGCCGAACATCTTGTTCTTATATTCTTTTTATTGTTAGGATTACAATTTCCAAAGTTGCCATCAGGCCTTGGTACTCCCATTGAACTTCCACATCCTAAAATTGTAAATCTCATGAATTATTTAGAAAATAAAGTATTAAAATTATTTGTTGTAAGTATTATCAGTTTATCTAATTCAATATTTCTAAGATTAGCAAGTTTTTGTGCTGTAAATTTGATGAACGAAGGTTCATTTTTTTTTACCTCTATTTGGCTCTGGAGATAGAAAAGGACTGTCTGTTTCTATTAAAAGTTTATCTTCAGGAATTTTTTTAAAAGTCTCCTGTAATTCTGTTGACTTTTTAAAGGTAATTATGCCGCTTGCAGAAAAATAAGCGTTTAATGGAAGCAAATTTAAAGCAAAATCAGTTGATCCAGTGAAACAATGCATAAGAATTTTTAAATTTTTCTGATAATTCTTTTTAAGAATATCATAGGTTTCATTCTCTGCATTTCTTGAATGAATGATTAAAGGAATGTTAAGGTCCATTGCAGCTTCAATGTGATTTTGAAAACTCTTCAATTGTGCATCTTTATCGCTATTATTGTAATAAAAATCTAAACCAGTCTCCCCTACTCCAATAATCTTCTTGTTCATACTTACTTTTTTTACAATTTCATCTTTTTTGACAAAATAATTTTTTGTTTCGTGTGGATGAATCCCGAAAGTTCCATAGATCATTGGATCCTTAGACACAATATCAAGAATGTCATTATATCCACTACTAGTAGTACAAATAGTTAATATTTTTTCAAGACCTACATCTTTTGCTCTAGTCAGGACCTGACTTAAATTAGATATAAGAGGTTCTCTATCTAAATGGCAATGTGAATCTATCATTTTTTTATTTTTTCAAACAAAATACCAAGCTTTATTATTTCTTTTTTATCTTTTAAATATTCGTTATTACTTATTGTGTCAAATTTTATATCTTTTTCCTTCATAGAAAAAATATTCAGGACTTTTAAAGAAGTATTAGGAATAATTGGATATAGTAAAATTGAAATTTTTCTAATTAATTCAAGAGATACAAACACAATTGTATTCAATCTTAGTTTATCATCTTTCTTCGTCCAAGGTGCTTGATCATTAAAATATTTATTTGCTTTAAATAATTGATTTACAACATACTCAACATAGTAATTTATGTTTTGGTCATTAATTTCTTTTTCTATATTTTCTAAATTTTCTTTGAAATCATTAAGAATATT
>NZ_CVSO01000072.1 GCF_001180105.1 Candidatus Pelagibacter communis | reverse complement strand
TTTTAAGATTTATATTATTCTTCTTTTTAATAAATTATTTCTTTTATAATAGTCAAAAAATAAACAGCTTATTTAAAACTTGGTCGATAGTTTTCTTTATTATTTTGATAGATATTTACATAGAAAGATTGACTGGTAGTAATATTTTAGGTTTTGGAAAAATTGAAATAGACGGGGTAGTCCAACCAAATGGTGAGAGAGTTGTAAGTTTTTTTATTAATGAACCAATTGCTGGGACATTTATCTCAGGTTTTGCTTTTATAATTTGCGGATATATTTTTACAATTTTTAGAAATAATAACAAATATAAACCTTTAAGTTTGATAATACCTGCTTTGATTTTGACAGGAATTTTATTAACAGGAGAAAGGTCAAATACAATAAAATCTTTTTCTGGTATTTTTCTTTTTATAATTTTGATTGATTATATTAAAATAAGAAACAAAATTTTTTTAGTTCTTTTTTGTTTAATTACTTTTTTTGTAACAATAAATTTTTCTGATTATGTAAAAAAACGTTATTATGGTCAAATCTATAAACCAATTATTAACAAAGAAATAAGAGATTGGTATTTGAACAAGAATTTATACCTTAAACTCTATAGGTCTGGAATTTCTGTTT
>NZ_CVSO01000071.1 GCF_001180105.1 Candidatus Pelagibacter communis | reverse complement strand
AACACCAAAGAAAAATATTCCAACTAAACCTCTTATCAAACTTATAAATCTTGCCCCTTGATAGCCAGTTGATACTCTTAGAAAAACTGGAAAGGGAATTCCATGCTTTTGAGAGGGTTTTCCAATAATATAGGATAAATAAATCACCAACAAAGAAGCTAGCAAACTTCCAAATAAAACTTCATAAAAATTTAAATTATAAACAAAATATAATGAAGCTATTAAAGCAAAAGACATTATGCTTTGAAGTCCAACTGACCAAAAACAAAACATATCTTTCCAGTCCCAATTTTTATCAACAGGATTTACTGAAACAATTTCCCAGTTTGTAAGATTAAATTTTTCTTTTTTTGAGCTCACATTTACATATTAAACAAATATGTATTACTGTCCATATAAGACAGTAGGTAACCAGAGGACAATCTTAGGAAATATAATAATTATGATTAATCCAATAATCTGAAGGACCATAAACTGCATCATTCCAAGATAAATGTCCTTTAAATCCCACTCTGGAACGACTCCTTTTAAGAAATAGGCTGATAAGGCA
>NZ_CVSO01000070.1 GCF_001180105.1 Candidatus Pelagibacter communis | reverse complement strand
AAAAGAACAATGCCGCCATGCCAAACTGCTCTAAAAGATGCTGGTCTCTCAGCAGGTGAAATTGATGAAATAGTTCTTGTTGGAGGTATGACAAGGATGCCAAAAATAATTGAAGAAGTTAAAAACTTCTTTGGTAAAGAACCGAATAAATCTGTTAACCCTGATGAAGTAGTTGCAATGGGTGCTGCTATTCAAGCGGGTGTACTTCAAGGTGATGTAAAAGATGTACTGTTATTAGATGTAACGCCTCTTTCTTTAGGTATCGAAACTTTAGGTGGTGTATCTACTAAGTTGATTGATAAAAATACAACTATTCCTACAAAAAAAAGCCAAGTATTTTCCACTGCTGAGGATAACCAGCCTGCAGTATCGATTAGAGTTCTTCAAGGTGAAAGAGAAATGGCTGCAGATAATAAAATCTTAGGAAATTTTGAACTAGTAGGAATTGCTCCGGCTCCAAGAGGAGTTCCACAAATTGAAGTAACTTTTGATATTGATGCTAATGGAATAGTAAATGTTTCTGCAAAAGACAAAGGAACTGGTAAAGAACAAAAAATTCAAATTCAAGCTTCTGGGGGCTTGAGCGAAGACGAGATAAGTAAAATGGTCAAGGATGCTGAAGCTAATAAAGAAGAAGATAAGAAAAAAAGAGAGGCCGTTGATGCAAGAAATCAAGCGGATACTCTTGTACACTCAACTGAGAAAAATTTAAAGGAACATGGTTCTAAGGTTTCTGAAGCTGATAAAAAAGCTATTGAAACCGCAGCTGCAGATTTAAGGAATGCCTTGAAAGGAACTGATGTTGAAGCAATTAAAAAGAAAACACAAGATTTAGTACAAGCTTCTATGAAACTTGGTGAAGCTATTTACAAATCTCAACAAAGTGCAAAACCAGCTGAAAATGCTAAGGACCAAAAACGAGAAGGAAAAAAAGACGACAACGTTGTTGATGCAGACTTTGAAGAAGTAAAAGACGAGAATAAAGAGAAAAGCGCCTAAGATAGCAACTATTTGTCTTATTTATTATGACAAAAAGAGATTATTACGACGTCTTGGGTATAAATAATTCAGCCTCACCAGAACAAATTAAATCTGCTTACAGAAAACTTGCAGTAAAATATCATCCAGACAAAAATAAAGGTGATAAAGCTTCTGAGGAAAAATTTAAAGAAGCATCTGAAGCCTACCATGTTTTATCTAATGCTGAGAGAAAACAAAACTATGATAATTTTGGACATGCAGCATTTGAAAATGGTGGTGGTGGAAGAGGGGGGTTTGGAAACTTTGATTTTTCGAGCCACTTTTCAGATATTTTTGAGGATTTTTTTGGTGAAGGTTTTGGAGGTGGGAAAAGGACAAGAAAATCAAACAATCGTGGTTCAGACTTAAGATATGATTTATCTATCTCCTTGAATGAAGCGTATACCGGTAAAAAACAAGATATAAAATTTTCCACATCAGAAAAGTGTGACACATGTAAAGGAAGTGGTTCTAAGCCTGGTCACAACGCAAGTTCTTGTTCGATGTGCAATGGTCATGGTCAAGTTAGATCAAGCCAAGGTTTTTTCACTGTCCAACAAACTTGTCCGCAGTGCTCTGGTTCTGGAGAACAAATAACAAATCCGTGCTCAAGTTGTAGCGGCCAAGGAAAAAAACAAGCTTCGAAAAGATTATCTGTTACAATTCCAAAGGGTGTTGACGATGGCACAAGAATAAGATTAGCCGGAAAAGGTGAAGCAGGTTCAAGAGGCGCAGGAAGTGGGGATCTTTACCTATTCATTAATGTATATTCTCACGATTTATTTAAAAGATCTGACGAAAACCTGTACTTTGAATGTCCTATATCAATTGCAGACGCTGCCTTGGGATCAACTATAGAAATTCCAACTATAGATGGAGGAAAAGCTAAAATAAAAATACCAGCAGGCACACAAAGTGGAAAACAACTTAGACTTAAAGGTAAAGGAATGCCATATATAAGGGGGAGTGGATATGGTGACCTTTATGTTCAGCTAAATACTGAGGTACCAATCTCTCTTAATAAAGAACAAAAAGAGTTGCTAGAAAAATTCAGACAAATTGAGAATGAGAAATCAAATCCTAGTATAAAAAAATTTTTCGAAAAAGCAAAAAATTTTTGGAAAAATTAAATAATGGGTCTTGAACAAATAATACCAGCTATAGCATTAATTGCAGTTTTAATTTTGGTATTACCAAATTTTTTAAGAAGTAATTCTGAAAAAAAACAACTTTTTAAAAACTTGTCTATTTGGGGTATTATTATTTTAGTTGTTGTGATACTTTCATATTTAGTTTTTGCATGAATAAAATTAAATTAGCTGTAACTGGTTGCCTCGGCCGAATGGGTCAACAAATTATCAAATCTTCAAAATTAGATAAAAAATTTAAACTTGTTACTCTCACGGAAAATAGAAAAATAAATAGGAAAATTTCTGGGATCAAACCTGAATTAAATGATGAAAATGCATTTAAAAAAGCAAATATCATTATCGATTTTACAGTACCAAAGTGCACCTTCCAGGTTTTGAAAATAGCATCAAAACTAAAAAAAAGAGTAGTAATAGGCACTACCGGATTTACAAAAAAAGAAGAGGAATTAATAAAAAAATACTCAAGAAAAATCCCGATTTTAAAAGCAGGAAATATGAGTCTGGGGATTAATCTTTTAATGTATCTTACTGAAATCGCTTCAAGTTCATTGGGAAATAATTTCTTAAGTAAAGTTTATGAAGTGCACCATAAACACAAAAAAGATCATCCATCAGGCACTGCTTTAATGCTTGGCAAAGGTATAGCCATTGGCAAAAAGAAAGATTTTTATAGAATAATTGGTAATAAATACTTTAATAAAAAAACGTTTCCATACGGAAAAAAAATTAACTTTAACTCTATAAGAAAAGGTGAGACTGTTGGGGAACACGAGGTAAAATTTTCAAGCGGTAAAGAAATAATAACTCTTAATCACGAGGCATTTGATAGGGCTTTATATTCAGAAGGAGCTCTAACGGCTGCTAAATGGCTCATTTCTAAAAGACCTGGGCTTTACTCAATGAGAAATGTTTTAAATTTTAAATGAGGCTCTTAGAAGCTGAAAAGAAAAAAAGGGCTAAAATAGTTCTTAAAATTTTAAACAAAACTTATCCCAAAATTTCTGTGCCTCTACATAGCAGAAATGTATTTACACTTTTAATTTCAGTATTGCTTTCTGCTCAATGTACGGATGTTAATGTAAATAATGTCACAAAAGATATCTACCCAAAATATCATAAACCAAAACACTTTGTAAAACTTGGTAGAAAAAAAATAGAAAAGTTAATTAAAAGAATAGGTATTTTTAGGATCAAAGCTAAAAGCATTTTTAATCTTTCAAAAATATTGATGGAAAAATATAATGGTAAGGTCCCAAAAACTTTTCAGGAACTAGAAGAACTTCCTGGGGTTGGGCATAAAACTGCGAGTGTAGTTATGTCCCAAGGTTTTGGTCGTCCAGCATTCCCAATAGATACACATATTCACAGATTAGCACAAAGATGGGGACTTACTAATGGTAAAAATGTAGTACAAACAGAGGAAGATCTTAAAAGATTATTTCCGAAAAAATATTGGAATAAACTTCACTTACAAATAATCTATTATGGAAGGGAGTTTTGCAGAGCTCGAGATTGCTATGGAATAACTTGTAAAATCTGCACATCTTGTTATCCTAATAGAAAAAAACCGGTCAAAACAAAGAAAGCTTAGAATGAAAATCTTGGGAATTGGAAACGCAATAGTTGACGTTATTTGTAAAGTTGATGATGAATTTATAAAAAAAAATAACCTCACAAAAAGTACGATGAAATTAATTTTTGATGAAAAAGAGTTTAAACAATTGCTTTCAAACTTAAAAATTGAAAAAACTGTTTCTGGTGGGTCAGTTGCTAATTCAATCGTTGGATTATCGCAATTAGGAAATGATGTTGGATTTATTGGTAAAGTAAATGATGATGATCTTGGTGGAAAATATGAGGATGGTCTTAAGACAGAGAATGTTAAATATTTTTATTCTAAAAAGAAAGAAGAGTTACCAACTGGTACATGTTTAATATTGGTCACTCCAGATTCTGAGAGAACTATGTGTACATTCCTTGGAACAGCTGGAAAGATTAATGAGAATGATGTAGATGCAAATGCTATCAAAAAAAGTGAAATTATTTTTTTAGAGGGATATCTTTGGGATGAAGGTGATCCAAGGAAAGCATTTGATAAAGCAATAAATAATGCAAATAAGGTTGCTATGTCATTATCTGATCAATTTTGTGTAGATAGACACAAACCTCATTTCCTAGAATTAGTTAAAAATAAACTAGATATAACTTTTGCTAACGAACAAGAGATTATGTCTTTAATTGATGCGAAAAGTTTCGAGGATGTAATTAATTTTGCTAAAGAATTAAGAAAGTTATTGGTAATAACAAGAGGTGAGAAAGGTGCCATATCTATTAATGGAAGCGAGATAACAGAATGTGGGATTAAAAAAAATCTTAAAATAGTTGATCTCACAGGTGCTGGTGATTTATTTGCGGCAGGTTTCTTGCATGGTCATGTTAACAATATGTCTCAGAAAGAATGCTTAGAAAAGGGTACTGAGATGTCATCGAAAGTAATTCAACAAATAGGTGCTCGGATTTAATTACTTTTTCTTTCTCTTAAAACTTCCCTTTCCTTTTTTTGGTTTAATGACCTTTGGCTTGTACTTTTTTGAAAATAGATCTTTAGCAATAAAATTTTTTTTCTTCATCAGATAGTATATCCGTCCTTATTGCTTATAATTAACTCATCATTTCCAAACTCAGCTTTTATTTTTTTTCTAAGTCTATAAATATGGGTTTCAACTGTATGAGTCTCGAGTTCCGAGGAATGTTGCCAAATTTTTTTTTCCAATGTTTCGACATTTACTGGTTTCTTTGAATTATTGAGAAATAATATCATGTCAGTTTCTCGTTCAGTCAATTTTAGACTTGAGTTGCCCTTTTTTAATTCTCTTGAATTGATGTCTAGAAAAAAATCTTTAACATTTACATTCGATTGGTCTTGATATTTTTTCTGGATGAATTTTACATTTAAATTTTCAATAAATGTAAAAATATTTACTGGAGGTTTAAATTTAATAATTTGATCCTCATTTATATTTTTAACAAAAAAATTATATTCTTTCTCATGCACAACCAAGATTGAGTTACTTAAAGAAATACTTTCACTCTTATATTTATCAAAAAAAATTTCTTTATTATCAAATTTTAATAATTCGTAATCAATATGTTCTTTAAGTTCGCTAATGATGTCGTAAAAGTTTGATAAATTAATTATATATAATTTTTGATTTACCATATATTTTAGAACTTATGATAATTAAACTAAAAAATAAAGACACCTTAATTTGTGATGAATTCCAATTTAAATGCTCTATTGGAAAGAATGGTTTAAAAAAAAATAAACTAGAAGGAGATAATTGTACTCCAACAGGAATATTTTCATTAGGACCAGTTTATTATAGAAAAGATAGGTTAGATAAACCTAATACAAAATTAAAGACTATTAGAATAAATAAACAAATGGGTTGGTGTGATGACCCTAACAATATTAATTACAATAAAGAAATCAAATTAAATAAAAAAACTAAAGCCGAAAAGTTGTATAGAAAAGATAAAATTTACGACATTATTATTGTAATAAACTATAACACCCGAAGAATAATCAAGAATAAAGGGAGCGCTATCTTTATTCACGTTACAAATAATTATAGACCCACTAGAGGATGCATAGCATTAAGTTTGAATGATATTGAAATATTATTGAAGATAATAAAAAAAAATTCAAAAGTTAAGATATCCTAACTTCTGTTTCCAAATATTTTAGAACCCACTCTTATATATGTTGCGCTAAACCTTAGCGCATCCATATAATCATTGGACATTCCCATACTAATTTCTTTTAACTTCAAACTTTCTGATAAGTTTTGCATCTTTTTAAAAAAAGGAGTCGGGTCTTCATCAAATGGAGGTAAACACATAATACCTATAATGTTAAGGTTGAATTCAGTTACACATCTTTTATAAAAACTTTCCAAGTCATCTTGATCAATGCCTGATTTTTGACTTTCTTTTCCTAAGTTTATTTGAATAAAGATTTTCGGTCTAAAATTTTTTTTTTCCTGTTCTAACGAAATTTTTTCTGCGAGTTTGATGCTATCTAAAGAATGGATATAATCGAATAAAGGTAAGGCAAACTTTACTTTGTTAGTTTGTAATTTACCTATTAAATGTAATTTTAAATTAGGAAAATCATTTTTGATTAATGTCCATTTTTCTTGAGCTTCTTGAACTTTATTTTCTCCAAAATGTTGATGGCCATGATTTATCAGAGGTAATATATGGTTTATTGGAAATGTTTTTGATACCGCAACAATATTAGCATTTTTAAAATTGCTTATTTCCTCTTTTACTAAGTCAAAATTTTTTACTACATTCTCCATATGAATATTAAGTATTATTATTTTATAGATGAATTTAACAAAAATGAAATTGAAAAATTATCTACTCAAATTTCATTAATATATAGAAATTATAATAACAAGAATAACCCTAATGAGCTAAAAAAATTAGTTATTCATTGTAAAATTAATAGAAGGAAAGTTTATATTTCTAATAATTTAAAAGATGCAATTAAGTATAATTTCGATGGTTTATATATCCCCGCATTCCAAAAACATTTAAGATTTCAGAACATAACAAAAAAAAATCTTGAAATAATTGGTTCTGCACACAACGCAATTGAGCTTAAAATAAAAGAAAAACAGGGTTGTTCAAGTATTTTTTTAAGTCCTGTTTTTAAAAATAGCAAAAATAAAAAATTTCTCGATATCATAAAAACTAATTTATTAAAAAAAATGTCAAAAAATAAAATTGTTTTACTTGGTGGAATTAACGAAAAAACTCTTAAAAGATCTAAACTATGTTCTCCTAGTGGTGTTGCGGCAATATCTTGGATAAAAAAAAACGGCCCAAGTATAAATACTGGGCCGTTTTTTAAAATAAAACTTAAATTAAATTAGAACGCAAGTCCTAAAGCAATTTCAGTTACGCTTTGATCTGC
Source organism: Candidatus Pelagibacter communis (assembly GCF_001180105.1). Classification (GTDB taxonomy): domain Bacteria; phylum Pseudomonadota; class Alphaproteobacteria; order Pelagibacterales; family Pelagibacteraceae; genus Pelagibacter; species Pelagibacter ubique_K. Next base: position 58,982 of record NZ_CVSO01000070.1, on the reverse strand, counting down.
AGCGTTATCGTCTTGACTTGGATTACTTACTTCCATGTTGTATGCTTTAATTGACATACCACCCATTGAGTAAGCGATCTGAAGTGCATCGATAGTCTCTGTTACGTCATCGTCAGTTGTAACAGCAGTTGCTACGTCATCCTGCGTATCGTAAGTTTCTTCTGATTGTGAGTAAGAGATAGATAAGTTATCATTTACGTTAAACGCAACTGACATTTGCTCACCTTCAAATAAACCACCAGCAGTTCTCACAGTTTTAGCTGAGTTTACTGTTTCGATAGTAGATGTTACACCAGCGTCCATGTATGACTCTGAGTATCCGATTGAAACTGGACCAGCTGAGTAAGTAGCATACCATACACCGTTGAACTCGTCATGAGATTGTTGACCAGTTGTAGACGTTGCAAATGGAGTTGTTCTTTCTCTTTCTGAACCATAGATACCAACTTTAAGTGCATCATACGTTATTGTTACACCAGCTTCTTTACCTGCTCCAATATCTGGATCGTAAGTAGCTTGACCACCATCAACTATACTTGTGTCAGTTGCTTGTGGTGTGTAACCAATATCTAGTGTAATACCAGCACCACCGAATTCTAATGTCGGAGATGTGTATAATACATAGTTATTATCCATGTAGTTACCAATTTGGTTTGCCATAGTTTGCTTACCATCTGATACTTGCTCGTAAGCTTGTGGTACTTCTTCATCAAATTTGTATGAAGCTGAACCTGTACTTGTACCAAATGAGAATGAACCCAATGATGGCGTGTTTATAGTTGTTGTAGAAGCAGATAGCTCGTAGTTATCAGCTACAGTAGTAGACATAGAGAACGTTGTACCGTTATCTAATTCACCACCACCTGTAAAAGTTACGTCTTTATCTGTACCAATACTTCTACTTGTGTTACCGCCACCTTTACCGAATTTTAGGGTAACGTTAGCAGCACCCGAAACAGACATTTCGCCTGCTTGAGCAGAACCTAAAGTCATTAGCGAACCTGCTAATGCTGTAAGTCCTATTTTTTTAAAGTTATTCATAAAGTACTCCTTATTATTTGTTGTATTCATATGAACACGAGATAATTATCAGAAAACCCGATTTTTAGTGTTTTTTTTCAAATTAATAGGGTTTTTTTATCAAAGTGTGATATTTTTATCACTTAAAAATGCCCAATTTTAAATATATCTGAGATAATTTAAATTTTCTGATATTTATCTTACTCATGAAAATAAATCAGCTCAAAATCCTTACAATTTTACTAACAGCAATATTTTTTTTAAATTCTTGTAATTTTTATAAGAGATCTGACGTGAAAGATAACCCTGTCAATGTAGATGAAAGAGTTAGGGAAAATATTAAAGAAGGTAGAGGTATTAGATTTGGAAAGGGGTCAGTTCGTGGGGGTACATTCGACTTTGCCTCCGCAAATCCTTTATGGCGTGCTTCAATAGAGGTTTTAGATTTCGTTCCCTTGACGAATGCGAGTTATTCTGGGGGCATAATTATAACTGACTGGTTTTCATCTCAAAAGGACCAAGAAGAAAATAACAGAGAGTTGAAACTTTCAGTTCGATTTTTAACTAATGAAATTCGAGCTGATGCATTAAAAGTAATTGTCTTTGAAAAAAAATGCATACAAAATAATTGCAAAACCAAAAAGATCAAATCAAAACTTGAAAGTGAACTTAAGCTAGCCATACTCAAAAAGGCTGCTTTGTTTGAGAAAGATGATTTTAAAAAGTATAGAGAAACAGAAGGCAAAAAAAGAGGAAATAGTGTAATTAAAAAAAAATAAGTTTTTTTAAGTGGACAGATACAATTTCAAATTAGTTGAGGAAAAATGGCAAAAGTTTTGGGAGAAAAATCAAACTTTCAAAAGTGGTGCCGATAAAAATAAAAAAAAGTTTTACTGCTTGGAAATGTTTCCTTACCCCTCTGGGAAAATTCATATGGGTCATGTCAGAAACTATACTATTGGTGATGTTTTAGCACGATATAAAAAATTACAGGGTTTTAATGTATTGCACCCAATGGGTTGGGATTCTTTTGGTATGCCCGCTGAAAATGCTGCAAGAGAAAATAATTTAGACCCTAAAGATTGGACAGAAAAAAATATTTCTACCATGAAAACCCAGCTTAAAAAATTGGGTCTTTCAATAGATTGGGATAGGGAAATATCTACATGTTCGCCAGATTATTATAAACATCAGCAAAATTTTTTTCTTGAATTGTTCGATAAAGGATTAGTTTATAGAAAAGAGAATTATGTAAATTGGGATCCAATAGATCAAACAGTGCTAGCCAATGAACAAGTTATTGATGGAAAGGGATGGAGATCAGGTGCTCAAGTTGAAAGAAAAAAATTGAGTCAATGGTTCTTTAATATTTCGAAATTTTCAGAACAACTTTTAGATGGTTTAAATAATCTTAGTGAGTGGCCAAACAAAGTAAAAGTAATGCAAAAAAACTGGATTGGCAAATCTTATGGGTGTGAAATAGACTTTAAAATCGAAGGTGATTTGCCCATAAAAAACATCAAATGTTATACTACAAGACCTGATACTTTGTTTGGTTTTTCTTTTCTTGCTCTATCTGTAGATCATCCTCTTTCTAAATATTTTGAAAAAAATCCAGAATTCCAAAACTTTAAGAGTGAGTGTTCAAAAACGGGGACTACAGAAGAGTCGATTGCCCAAGCTGAGAAGATAGGTTTTAAGACAAATCTTCAAGCTATCAATCCAATAGATCCTAAAATGAAAGTTCCTGTATATTTTGCAAATTTTGTATTAATGGATTATGGATTTGGAGCTGTATTTGGGTGTCCGGCGCATGATCAAAGAGACTTTGAGTTTGCTAAAAAATATAAATTAAATATAAAAACTGTAGTTAGGCCAGAGGATCAAAGCGATGATTATCTAGTAAAAAATGCAGCCTTTGAAGAAAACGGTGTGATGATTAATTCATCTTTTTTAAATGGTCTTAAAACACCTGGAGAAGCGATTGAAAAAAGTATTGATTATTTAACAAAAAATAATTTAGGGAAAAAAAAAATAAATTTTCGACTTAAAGACTGGGGAATATCACGTCAAAGGTATTGGGGTTGTCCTATTCCCATCGCATACGATAAAAGTGGGAACATTGTTAAGGTACCAAGAAAAATGTTGCCTATTAAGCTACCAGAAAAAATTAATCTTAATACAAAAGGAAACCCTCTAGACCATCAAAAAAAATGGAAAGAAATTAAAATTAATGGTGAAATTTGCATCCTTGACACTGATACACTTGATACTTTTGTGGATTCATCTTGGTATTTTCTACGTTTTTGTTCTCCATCAGAAAATGAGTATGGTTTCGATAGTGAAGATATAAAATACTGGATGCCTGTCGATCAATATATAGGAGGAGTTGAACACGCTATTTTACATTTGTTATATTCTCGATTTTTTATGCAAGCATTGGCATTTAAAAATTCAAATTTCATCCCAACCGAACCTTTTAAAGGCCTTTTTACTCAAGGAATGGTCTGCCACGAAACCTATAAAGACGAAAACAATAATTGGCTAAGTCCAGATGAAGTTTTTTCTGAGGATGGAAAAAATTTTTTTGAAAATAAAAATAAACAAAAAAAAGTTATCGTAGGGCCCTCAGAGTCGATGTCGAAATCAAAAAAAAATACGATTGATCCAGAAAGAATAATTTCTCAATATGGTGCAGACTCTGTAAGACTTTTTATACTTTCAGATAGTCCACCAGAAAAAGATGTACAATGGTCAGATCAAGGGATGATTGCCTCTTACAAGTTTGTTCAGAAATTTTGGTTATTACATCAAAAAATTATTGAACACATAAATAAAAAAGATATTGATGGTGAAGACAATGAGCTTACAATTTATACAAACAAACTTATTGAGAAATTTACACAAAGTTTAGAGAAATTTAATTTAAATGTAATAATCGCTTATTTACATGAAACATATAATTTTCTCAATAAAGAAATAAACAAAACAAAAATTAATAATTTAAAAGACAACTATTTAAAAATTTTAACACTTATGTTCCCTTTGCTACCTCACCTAGTGTCAGAATGTATTAATGGTTTAAAAATAAGTGATAAAATAAAATGGCCATCTGTTGAAAAGAAGTATTTGGAGGAAAAATTTGTAAATATTGTTATACAAATAAATGGTAAAAAAAAATCATTGATTAAAATTGAAAAAGATCTTGAAGATAAACAATTAATTGAGAGTATCAAAAAAGATACCAAAATCTCAAGTATCTTGAACAATAAAGGTATTTTTAAGCATATTATTGTTAAAAACAAACTGGTAAATTTAATTATTAAATGAAAATTTTAATTTCATTATACATATCTCTATTTTTTTTAACAGGTTGTGGATTTACACCAATCTATGGCTCAAAGGATAGCAACTTCGAAATAATAGAATTTAAAAATAATAATTTAAGCAGAGGATCAAATTTAATTGAAAGATCTATTTTATCTACATCTAAAAATGACGCGATAAGAAAACTTAAGCTAGAGTTAGATCATAAAGAAAAGGTTAAAGTTATACTAAAAGATAATAAGGGAAATCCTTCTAAATACAAAATTGTAATTACAGCTAATGTAAAGGTATTAAATGAAAAGAATACACAAATCGTAAAAAAGAATTTTACTCAAGAATTTGGATATGATGTACAAAGTGACAAATTTAGTATGGCTGAATATGAAGAAAACATAAAAAGAAACCTAAACAACAAAATTGCTACAGATATAATTTTTTTAATCACAACTTTAAAATGATTGTTAAACATTTCGAAATAAACACAAAAAAAATAAACAATAATAATTATTTCTTAGTTTACGGAGATAACGATGGATTAAAAAAAGAGATAATAAGTAATTTAAAAAAAGATTTTAATGGAAAAACAGAAATTTATGATGAAAACCAAATATTAGACTCGAACAATGATTTTATGGACAGTGTTTTAAACCGATCTTTATTTGATAAAGAAAAAATTTTTATAATCAAAAGATGTTCCGAAAAAATTTTAGAAGTAATTGAAAATATTTTAAGTAAAGATGTTAAAGATATTAAAGTAATCCTAGATGCGGATATTTTGGAAAAAAAATCAAAATTAAGAAGTTATTTTGAAAAAGAAAAAAGCTTAGTAATAGTCCCTACTTACAAAGACACGAATATAACTTTAATTGAGATATCACGTAAATTTTTTAAAGAAATAAATGTGAATATTTCACAAGAGACAATTAATCTATTAATAAATAGGTGCAACGGAGACAGAGGTCATCTTAGAAAAGAATTAGATAAAATATATTTATACTCTCAAAATAGAAAAGATATAACCATTGAGGAAATTTACAAACTCACCAATCTTTCAGAAAATTATAATATAAATGAACTTGTAGATAATTCACTTTTAAAAAATTTAAGAAAAACTTCTGAAATATTGCATGAAAGCAATTATAAATCAGAGGATGCAATATTGATTTTAAGAGTATTCATTCATAAAGCAAAGAGACTTTTATACCTAATTGAGCAAATGAATACAAAAGAAAGTATAGATGATTTAGTTAATAATTGTTATCCACCTATTTTTTGGAAAGATAAGCCAATAGTAAAAAAACAATTAGAAAATTGGTCTTATTTAAAGATTAAAAAATTAATTGCACAAATAAATAAGATCGAACTCCGTTTAAAAAAAAATAGTTCAATTGGTCTTCTGCATGTGTATGATTTTATATTCAAGACGTCAACAAAAGGAACTAAAAGTGCTTTTTAATTATTTCAATTAAATAATTGAGTTGATCTAGATCTCTATAACTAAATGTGAGATAACCCCTGTTATTTCTTTTATTTTGTATCTTAACTAATAATCCAATTTTCTCCGATATATCATTTTCAAGCTTCCTGATATTTGGATCCTTTGAGGCAGATTGAGATTTTGAGTAAGATTTATGAATTCTTACTAAATTTTCAGTTTGTCTGACTGATAAATTTTTTTTAATAATTTTCTTAACAATATTGCTTGCATTTTCATGGCCAACTAAAACTTTTGCATGTCCTTGAGAAATTTTATTTTTCTTTAATAAATCTAATATATCATCAGTCAAAGTAAGTAACCTTAGACAATTAGTTATGTGACTCCTGCTTTTGCCAATAAAATTGGCAACTTGTTCTTGGTCATAAGCAAACTCATCTATCAATCTCTTATATCCTTCGGCTTCTTCAACTGGATTCAAGTCATGCCTTTGAACATTCTCAACAATTCCAAATTCTAAGGCTTTTTTATTATCCGCTTCAACAATTACGACTGGCACTTCATGAAGACCTGCTTTTTGTGCGGCAAGCCATCTTCTCTCACCAGCAATAATCTCATATTTACCTTTTTTGTCAGAATTTCTAGCTATAATTGGCTGTATTATTCCCCTTGCTTTAATTGAATTTGTTAATTCAACTAAACTTTCTTCATCAAAATTTTTTCTAGGTTGATATCTATTACGTATTAGGTCGCTCACTGAAATCTTATTGTTTTTCGAAACAGTTTTCGTATCTCCTATTAAAGATGACAATCCTCTTCCTAAACCTTTTTTATTTTTAAAAATACTGGTCATGCTGCTGTTACGAAACTCGATTCTTGAGCCAAAAACTCCTCTGTAAATTTAATATAAGATTTACTTCCTGGACAATGTTTGTCATATATTAAAACAGGGACCCCATGTGAAGGTGCTTCTGATAAACGGACATTTCTAGGAACTACTGTTTGATAGACTTTTTCTTTAAAATAATCTCTTGCATCTGTTTCAACTTGTGCGGATAGTCTGTTTCTTTTGTCATACATCGTTAACAAAATTCCTCTTACAAATAAATTTGGATTAAGACCGACCTTAATACGATCTATTGTTTTTATAAGCTGAGTTATCCCTTCAAGGGCAAAAAATTCTGTCTGTAAAGGCACAACTAATGAGTCTGATGCAACCAAAGCCATCACAGTTAATAAACTTAAAGAAGGTGGACAATCAATCAAGACGTAGTCGTAAGAGTGGCTAGAATTGTTTAAATATGAGGTTAATTTAGTCTTTAAAAGATATGCCCTATTTTCGTCATCTGCGGTTTCAACTTCCAAACCAGATAAATCAACATTTGATGTTACGATATCTAAGTTTTGAAAATTGGTCTTCTGAATTGAACTTTGAATCTCCTCTTTTCCATTCAAAACTCCATAAATTGATTTGCTAGTATCTGCTACATTTGACAAACCTAATCCTGTTGTCGCGTTTCCTTGTGGGTCCAAATCTATAACTAGTATTTTTTTTCCATTTAAACTAAGTCCTGCAGCTAAATTAATTACAGTTGTCGTTTTTCCAACACCACCCTTTTGATTGATGACTGAAATAATTTTCTCTTTCATTTTTTTTTACTCACTTTATTAATTTTAATTATGATTGAATCTTTTTCTGTTACACTTTTTTTTTCTAAAAATTCTAGATTCCACTTTTTTAAACTTTGCTCAATAGAACTCTTTCCACTTTTTCCTAAAAACAAAATGATGTCTTTAAAATCATCGAAGTTCTTCGTTACTAAATCTAAAATAACCGGCAAAGGTTTAAATGCCCTCGCTACAATCAAATCTGAATTTAATTTTTTTTGATCAAATATATTTTGATTTATTACTTCAGCGTTTAGTTCAAATTTATTAATAACTTTTTTTAAAAAATTGCTTTTTTTAAAACTTTTTTCATAAAGAAAAAATTTCATCTTCGATTTTTGTTTTTTTTTGATAATGGCTATAACTAAACCAGGTAAACCTGAGCCAGAACCTAGATCAGTACAAGATAGGTGATTTTCGTCAATTAAATCAATGATTTGTGCACAGTCAACTATATGTCTATCTCTGGCTAATTCCACAGTATTTTGGCTAATTAAATTAATTTTTTTGTTCTCATCCAAAATCATTTCTCTAAATTCATCTAATTCAAGAAATGTTTCACGTGAAACATTCAAAGTGTCTAGTTTTGAGTAATCAATTTTATGCGAATCTATCAAGCTATCTTCTTAATAGACTTTCTTTTAAGATGTGACAACAGAATAAATACTGCAGCTGGGGTTATACCGTCAATTCTGAGTGCTTGACCCATTGTTTTTGGCTTAATTTGCTTGAATTTTGACTTGACCTCGTTTGAAAACCCAGAAAAACTGTCATAATTAATATTATTTGGGATTTTAAGATTTTCATCTCTTTTAAAAGCTAATATATCAGCACTTTGTTTCTTCAAATAACCCTTGTAATGGGCATTAGTCTCCAATTGCTCATCTATTTCCTTTGATATAAAGCTTAATTCAGGCCAAATCACTCTAATCTTGTCCATAGTCACCCCTTTTTGGGCCAATATGTTGCTAGCAGTCCTTAAAATACCGTCTTTTGCTATTTTTACACCAAATTTAGATACCTTTGAGGGTGAGATTTTTAATTCATCCATTTTATTAGAAATATTCCTTAAATTTTTACTTTTTGAATTAAAAACCTCAGCTCTTTCTTTTGAAACTAAGCCAATATTTATTCCTATATCAGTTAATCTTAAATCAGCATTGTCAGATCTAAGAGTTAATCTGTACTCCGCTCTTGAAGTAAACATCCTATAAGGTTCAGCAACCCCCTTGGTCACTAAGTCATCTATCATGACACCGATATAAGCTTGAGATCTATCTAAAATTAATGGTTCTTTATTTTGTATCGACAACGCTGCATTGGCCCCGGCAATCAATCCTTGTGCTGCAGCTTCCTCATAACCTGTAGTTCCATTTATTTGTCCTGCTAAATAGAAATTTTTAATCTTCTTAGTCTCTAAGGTTGAGAAAAGCTCTCTAGGGTCAACATAATCATATTCTATTGCATATCCAGGTCTTATAATTCTCACATCTTCTAAACCATTGATATTGTGACAAATTTTATACTGTATCTCTTCTGGAAGAGATGTAGAAATACCATTTGGATACACTGTATTATCGTTGAGGCCTTCAGGTTCTAAAAAGATCTGATGTCTAGTCTTATCTTTAAATTTATAAATTTTATCTTCAATAGATGGACAGTATCTAGGACCAACACCCTGAATACTTCCAGAATACATTGCACTCTTTTTTAAATTTTCAGAAATAATATCGTGAACTTTTTTATTTGTGTAAGTCATACTACATGAAATTTGATCGTTATAAACTTTCTTAGTTAAGAAAGAAAAAAAAGAAATATCTTTATCTGCATCTTGCCGTTCAAGATTATCATAATTGATTGTTGTACCATCTAACCTTGGAGGAGTTCCTGTCTTTAGTCTACCTAATTTAAAATCATATTTTCTTAATTGATCCGATAAACCTAACGTTGGTTTTTCATCATACCTACCAGCTGGCGTTCTTTTATCACCTATATGTATCAAACCATTTAAAAAAGTGCCCGTTGTGAGAATTACCTTAGAACATTTGATTTCAGTACCATCTACTGCCTTGAGACCTTTTATCTCATTATTTTCAATTATAAATTGATTTATCGACATCGAAAATATGCTTAAATTACAGTAGTTTAGCAGTTTTGACTGCATTTCCTTTTTATAAATAGACCTATCACTTTGAGTTCGTAGTCCCTGTACAGCAGGTCCTCTGCTTCTATTTAGTAATCTAAATTGAATGCCAGACTTATCAGCTATGTTTCCCATAACACCATCTAAAGCATCTATTTCTCTTACTAAATGCCCTTTACCTAACCCACCGATTGCAGGGTTACAAGACATCTCGCCTATAGTATTAGTATCATTTGTAAATAATGCAGTTTTAACACCCATACGAGCAGATGCAGCAGCAGCTTCGCAACCAGCGTGACCACCACCAATAACAACAACATCAAATGAAAAATTATTTTTCATACATTGAATTTATAATCGATAACGAATTTTACAAGTTTTTACAAAAAAACATTAAAAAACTGGCTAATACCAACGATTTATTAAAAAAAGAGATGAAAAATCGAGCAAAATTGGCATTATTTACCTATACAGAAATCATTGAAAATACTGCCTAATATGGCCTCTACATCAACTTTTCCAACAATTTTGCCTAAACTCACTTGTGCTAGTCTAAGATCTTCAGCACCTTTATCAAAATCTAAAGCTTCTGTTTTATCTCTAAAGTTTTGCAAATTTATTAAACATTCTTTCAAATTATTTTTGTGTCTTTCTCTAGTTACAAAAATGTCGTCACTGAACTTCATATCAGTAATTAAATTTTTTTTAATACGATTTATCAATTCATCTATGTTTTTTTCTTTGAGAAAAGATACTGAGATTGGATCATATTTATTGAGTCTATCCTTAACGTCAAATTTATTAAGGTCTGATTTGTTAATAACTAAAATTGTATTCTTATTAAATAAATCATTCAAAAAACCATAAAAATCAACATTTTTTGGCTCTATAACGACTATTCTAAGATCCGCTTCTTCTGCTTTTTTGAAAGCAAGTTTAATACCTTCTTTCTCAATTAGATCTTTAGAGTCTCTTATACCCGCAGTGTCAGAAATTATAACTGGATAACCATAAAAATTTAGATTTGTTTGCAACACATCTCTGGTAGTTCCTGCAACATCAGACACTATTGCTACATTTCTTTTACTTAAATAATTCATTAAAGTTGATTTACCAGAGTTGGGAGGACCAACTATAGCAATTTTATAACCTGATCTTATTTTTTCTCCGACTTCGTAGCTTAATAATATTTTTTTGATTTCATTCTCAATAATAGATACATCTTTTTTAACATCATCAAGAACATTAGAGGGTAAGTCTTCATCTGGAAAGTCAATCTTTGCCTCAATTTTTGACAAAACTTTTATTAATTTCTCTCTTAGTTCATTAAATTTTAAAAAAGACTTACCTTTTATAATATTTTGGGCCTGTTCCATTTGAATTTCTGTTTCTGCTGCTATTAAATCGCCTATCGCCTCTGCTTGCAGTAGATTTATCTTTCCATTTAAAAATGCTAACTTGGTAAATTCTCCGGGCTCGGCTAATCTGCATTTTTTTGTGCTTAAAAGGGTTTCTTGAAGCTCTTTAACTACAGCTTTGCTTCCATGCACATGTAATTCAGCCATATCTTCGCCTGTATAGCTTTTTGGGCCAGGAAACCATAAAACTATTCCTTGATCAATTGGTCTAGAATTATTGATATTGTTTAATTCCAGAAGGGTGGCCTCTCTAGGCTTTGGAAGCGCCTTATTTGTTAAAGACTTGATAAGGGAACTAGTCTCTGGGCCAGAAATTCTAATAATTGCAACTCCTGAAGCTCCTATTCCAGTTGATAAAGCACAAATTGTCATGATTATATTATATATTGAATTTTATATAAGGATATCATTAAAATATATCATGATAATTTGGTTGGCTTCATATCCTAAGAGTGGCAACACATGGATGCGTATGTTTTTAAAAAGTTATTTCATGGAATCAAATGAAAAACTTAACCTGGAAGGTTCAATTCTTGATAATTTTAAACCACAAGGTTTTCCAGATCAATTATTATTAGATCGACTTAAAGTAGATTATTTCAAATTTGAAGAAATAGTAAAAAATTGGGAAACAATGCAAGACTATATAAATCTTAATAATATAACGAACTTTGTTAAAACTCATAATGCAATGTGTACAATAGGCCAATACCAGTTTACTACAAATAGAAATACTAAAGGCGCGATCTACATAGTTAGAGATCCTAGAGACGTTTTGATCTCTCTTTCACATCACATGGGCCTTAATTATGAAAAAACATATGAAAATTTATCCTCTTCGTTCTATTTTGAATATCCTTTATCAGGGGATAAAAGATATAAAAAAACCTTAATCGGTACCTGGTCGGATCACTATAAATCTTGGAAAAATTATAAATCTTGTAAAACTTTAATTGTAAAATATGAAGATATGCTCTTGGATAAGTTCAATACATTTGAAAAAATAATAAATTATTTAAAGGAAGTTGATGGTACTAAATTAAACGAGGAGAAACTAAGAAAAGCAATAAAACAAACTCAATTCGAAGAGTTGCAAAAAATAGAAAAAGCTGAGGGTTTTTCAGAAAAGGGTAAAGGAGAATTATTTTTTAGAAGTGGAAAAACTGGTGAATGGAAAAAGGAACTACCAGCTAATTTAATAAAAAAGATCGAGACCCTTTTTAATAAAGAAATGATTGAATTAGGTTATTTATAATTTTTACTTATTAACTTTTGCATATTTACAAGTGCTTCAGAAAAATCATCACTAAATCCTTTTGTATCAAATAAGGGTGTTTTTTGAATTTTATCAAAAAGATTATTTCTTGTTTTTTCTAATTCGTTTATATTTTTAGCATAAAAAACAGCCTTTTGAACATAATCAGAGTTGCTTTTAGCAATAAAATTTTCAATATTTGCATTTCTTAAAATGCTTTCACCACACCTGGAATTAAAGTTATATCCTGCCTTACTTATTACAGGGACATTTTTCCATAATGCTTCAAAAGTTGTTGTCACACCAGTAAATGGAAAAGTATCAAGACATAAATCTATCTTATTATAAAGGTTTAAGTGAGATATAAAATCTTCCCTTTTTGTTTTTTTTAAAATTTCAACAGAATTTTTTAATCCTTCTTTTTCAAATTTTTTCTTTATAACTTCTTCGCAAAGCAACAAAGATGATTTTAAGACTAGCTTAGAATTCTTAACTTTTTTCAAAATTTCAATCCATGTATCTAGCACTTCGTCATTTACTTTCATAAAATTATTGAATGAACCGAATGTAAAATAGTTATTTTTTTTATAAGGTAATTCATTATAAACTCTTTTATATTCAAATCCACAATGTGAATTCCAAATTTTTGGAAGTTTATAAATTTTTGTTTCATATTCTTTCTCTTCGTCTTTCACAGTGTTCTTGTCAGCCAAAATAAAATCTACTTCTTTAAGACCAGTAGAATTATTAAAACCTAACCAACTAATTTGAAGAGGACATATTCTTGTATTGAAAATATTTATTCTATTATATGCCCATAAACCAACTAGATCTATCAATATATCTATGTTTTCATTCTGAATCGTATTGACTATTTCTTGATCTAATTTATCGCCAAGATTAATCCAGCCATCAAAAAGATTTAAATATTCATCAGTAATTTTATCATGTTGGTGGATTTTTGAGAGAGATAGAGCAATAGTCTCAAATTTTGTTTGTTTTAAATTTTTAATTAGATCTTTTATAAAGTAAAAAGTTGGATGTTGTTTAAAATCAGGTGAGTAAAAACCAACTTTAATTTTTTTTTTTGCTAAATCAATCTTGCCAAGTTTCTTTGAATTGAGGACACTAAATATATTAGAAAACTTTTTTTGAAACTCCGCAAAATTCTTTTGTTTCCAATCACTTATATACATTTGACCTGTAATATACGAAGATCCTAAAACTTTACTTAACCCATTTTTATTTATAACTTTTTTTACGGCGGCGATTTTTTCTTCATGTCTTATAAGATATTTGTACAAGTCGATGCCGTGTGCTAAGTATCTGTCGTTTTTAGAAAATTTTTTTTCTGCTTCAAGATACATCTTTTCAGATATCAAAATATTATTTATTAATTCAGAATCTTTTCGACCCATTTCAACACAAAGCTTTATATGGCTACATACAGAGTTAAGTGATATTTCACCTAGGTTGTCTTTATAAAAGGCAGTTTCAAATTCATTCAAAGCATACTGGACATCTCTATCTGTTTTACCTTTTTGTGATGCTCTAGAAACTGCAAGGATATTGTATAAGGCCGCAGATCTATTTTTTTCTGTTGTAAATGACTCAATCGCAAAAACAACCTCAGAGTATTTTTTTTCCTGAAAGAGTTTTTTTAATTTTTGCATATCAATGGACATAAACAAATACTATCAAATAAGAGATTATTTTAAATGAATTATTAAATGTACTTTTTCTTAGGAAGGCTTGTTCATGGAGTTAAAAAACTCTGAATTACTTTTAGTGTTTTTCAGCTTAGAATTTATAAATTCTATTGCATCCATTGAACCCATTGGAGCAATTATTCTTCTTAGGACATTCATCTTTTGAAGATCATTTTTTTCAAAAAGGAGTTCTTCTCTTCTAGTGCCAGATTTAGTGATATCAATTGCCGGAAATATTCGCTTTTCAGAAATTTTTCTATCCAATATTGTTTCGCTGTTTCCTGTCCCTTTGAATTCTTCAAAAATTACCTCATCCATTCTACTTCCTGTATCAATAAGAGCAGTTGCAATTATTGTTAAAGATCCGCCCTCCTCTATATTTCTAGCGGCTCCAAAAAATCTTTTAGGTCTCTGAAGTGCATTTGCATCTACACCTCCAGTTAAAACTTTTCCTGAACTTGGTACTACTGCGTTATATGCCCTTCCCAATCTTGTGATTGAATCAAGTAATATTACAACATCTTTTTTGTGCTCTGTCATTCTTTTGGCTTTTTCTATTACCATCTCTGCAACAGCGACGTGCCGTTGAGCCGGCTCGTCAAATGTTGAGCTTATAACCTCACCTTTAACCGTTCTTTGCATATCAGTTACTTCTTCAGGACGCTCATCAATTAAAAGAACCATTAAATAGCACTCTGGATGATTAGCTGTTATTGAGTTTGCTATACTTTGTAAGATCATAGTTTTTCCTGCTTTAGGGGGAGAAATGATTAAAGATCTTTGTCCTTTTCCAATTGGACTAACTAAATCAATCAGTCTTGGTGTTAAATTTGGTTTCTTCTCAACCGTTTTACTCTCAACTTCCATAACTATTTGTTTGTTTGGATATAACGGGGTTAAGTTATCAAAGGCTATTTTATGTCTGGATTTTTCAGGATCTTCAAGATTAATCTTGCTCACTTGAAGTAAAGCAAAATATCTTTCTCCCTCTTTCGGGGCTCTTACAGGTCCTTCAACCGTGTCGCCTGTTCGTAAACCAAACTTTCTAATTTGACTTGGGCTGACGTAAATATCATCTGCTCCCGGTAAATAATTTGACTCTAAAGCTCTTAAAAATCCAAATCCATCTTGGAGAAGCTGAAGAACACCCATTCCAGTAATTTCTTCACCTTTTTCAGCAAGTTTTTTTAGTATTGCAAATAAAATTTCTTGTTTCCTAAGTGTACTTGCATTTTCAATGCCTAATTTTTCAGCCTGTTCAATTAGTTGTGCCGGGCTATTTTTTTTAAGTTCTTGGATTTTCATGTGGGGAAATAAACAATTTGATTAAGCTAATATAATATATATTTATAATATTTCAACCTCCTAATGGCTTTAAAATTGCAAAAAAAATGATCAAAATTAACAGTATAGTTGGTATTTCATTAATAATTCTAAAATATTTTGAGCTTGATGTATTTCTGTCGTCTTTAAATGCTCTTAAACACGATCCAAGGTAAAAGTGATAAGCCGTTAAAACGACAACCAAAAAGAATTTAACCTGCATCCAAAGTGCACTTAGTAATTCAGCACCAACAGAATGTATTAAGGCCAAACCAAATATCCATGAAAGTAACATTGCTGGATACATAATGTAGAAATACAATTTACTCTCCATTACTTTAAAGACCTTACAAATCTCCACATTTGATGAGTTTTCTGTGTGATAAACAAATATTCTTGGTAAATATAACAGTCCTGCCATCCAAGAAATCACTGCAACTAAATGTAAAGATTTAAATATTAAATAAAAATTCATTTTCTTATGCTTTTATTGATTAAGTGCACTAATAATTTTATGTGATCCTCGTTATCATTTAAGCAAGGTATTGTATCAAATTTTTCTCCACCGGAGTCTAAAAAGCTTTCTTTTCCCTGAATAGAAATTTCTTCAAGGGTTTCAACGCAATCAGAAGAAAAGCCAGGAGAAATTACCAAAACATTTTTTTTTCCATCTTTAGGTAAATTTTCTAAAGTTTTATCTGTATAAGGCTGAAGCCATTCTTGAGGACCAAATCTTGATTGGAAAGTTGTTAAAATAGGTATGTCTTTATTAAAAGTTTCTTTAATCAATCTAGATGTTTTGTGACAATAACAGTGATATGGATCGCCTTTATCAAAATACTTTTTTGGTATGCCGTGATAAGAAGCCAATATCAAATCAGGCTTCCAGTTAATGTTACTAAGTTTGTGATTAATAGAATTTACAATAGCTTGAATATATAAGGGTTCAGACTCGTAATGAGGTATAATTTGAAGGCTAGGCTGCCATCTCATTTTCATTAATGTCCTATAAACCTCATCACAAACTGTTGCTGTTGTTGCTGCTGCATACTGTGGGTACAGTGGAAGTACTATAATGTTTTCACATCCGCTTTCTTGTAAACTTAACATTTTACTATTGATGCTTGGGTTCCCATATCTCATCGCAAAATCAACGATCAAGTTTTCACTAGATATAATAGATTTCACCTTTTCGGTCTGCTTAATAGTGTAATAGCGTAGCGGTGATATATTTTCCTCTTTCATCCATATTTCTTTATAAGCTTTCGCTGTTTTGGATGGTCTAAAAGTAAGAATGAATAAATTTAAAATAATTTTCCATAAGAAAGGATTTACTTCTATTACTCTTCTATCAGATAAAAATTCTTTCAAATATTTTCTTATATCCCACCAACTAGTAGAATCTGGGGTTCCTAAATTAACTAATAGTACACCTGTTTTACCAAAATTTACTTTCGGATGATCGTTGTTCATTTGTAATCTTTCACTAACTCTACCATATATTTGACTGTTTCAGGATTTGTTTTAGGCAAGACACCATGACCTAAATTGAAAATGTATCTATTATTTTTGAACGCATCTAAATATTTTAAAACTCCCTTTTTCACTATTTTAGATTCTTCTAGTAAAATTTTAGGATCAAGACCTCCCTGTATTGGTATCTCAATTTCATGTTTTATAACGTTAGGATCTACGTTGTAATCAATGCTTATTATATCTGTTTTTGTTTTTTCAACATATTTTCTATAATTTTTAATATTTCTTGGAAAACAAATTGATGTGGAAGATTTTTCTTTTATAAAATTAGTTAATTTTTGTGTTGGATTGTAAACAAAATACTCTAAATCATCTTCTTCTAATAAACCTGCCCAACTATCAAATATTTGAATTATTGTGGCGCCATTTTTAATTTGTGCATCAATATGAATTTTAAGAAATTCAATAACTTTCTCTAATAATATATTTACTTCTTTATTTTTTGGTATGGAGTTAAAATTGTTTTCTTTTGGAGACTTTCTATTAAGCATATAAACCAACAAAGTCCAAGGGGCACCAACAAATCCTATTATATCTTTATTTTTTTTAGACAATTTTTTTTCAACGAGTTTTAAAGACTCATAAACTGGATTTAAAGTAGAGATAAACTCTTGTTTGCTTATATTGTTTAAAATATTTATATCTAATTTACCAAGTTCAGGTCCATAATTTTTCATAAATTTTACTTTTTGTCCCAATGCATAAGGGACTAATAAAATATCAGAGAACAATATTGCGGCATCGAAATTAAATCTATCTAAAGGTTGTAGAGTAATTTCGGAAGATAGTTTTTTATTTAAACATAATTTAATAAAATCCTCATTCTTTTTTCTGATTGATCGAAATTCAGGCAAATACCTACCTGCTTGCCTCATTAACCAAATAGGTATTTTAGTTGTGTTGTTTTCTATGCAATTTCTGATCAACGTATTATTCATTTATGATATATTATTTATAGTATTAGTTTTATGTCCTGTTAATAATGGTAACTTAATTTTTTTAACATCTTTATAACAGTTTTTTCACATATGATTTAATAAATTTGTCATAGATTTGTTATATTTTTTACAATTTACATTTTTGAGGTATTAAAAGTATAATATTATTTAACATGTTTAAAAATGTTTATAAATATGAGGTTATACAAATTAATCTCTACTATTAATTTAGAGGAACAATATGATGTCAATTCTTTAAAAATATAAACTATTTATACATGATTAATACATACGACATTTATTTAATTTCAGATTCAACAGGAGAAACTTTAGAAAGGATATTTCTAGCCATCAAAGCACAATTTAAAAGTTTTAAATATAAAACTCATTTTTATTCATTTACAAGAACAGAAAATCAAATCTCAAAAATATTAGAATCTTCAGAGATGAGTAAAAATTCAATAGTTTTATATACTATAGTTGATAATAAATTAGCTAAATTTTTGTCTGATAAATGCAACAAAAAAAAAATTCCCTGTTTTGGAATTCTCGGCGATCTAATTTTAAGATTTTCAAGGTTGTTGGATCAAGAAGCTCTTCATGTACCAAGCAGACAACATATTATGGATGATGACTATTATAAAAAAATTGAAGCTATACAATTCACTATGAATCATGACGATGGTAATTCCGTAGATGATATTGATAAATCTGATATTGTCCTACTTGGTGTAAGTAGAACCAGTAAAACACCAACAGCAATTTATTTAGCAAACAAAGGAATGAAAATATCTAATATTCCGTTAGTTAATGAAAATTCTGTTCCAGAAACTCTCAAAAAAAATCCGACTAAAAAATGTATTGTAGGTCTCACAGCAGAGCCAGAAAGACTTGTAGATCTTAGAAAAAATAGAATGCAATCTATTAATGAAAATGAAAATAAAAATTATATAAACTTAGATACAGTTCAAAAGGAGATGGAGGATGCTCGGAAATTATTTCAAAAATATAAGTGGCCAAGCATTGATGTGACAAGAAAATCAGTCGAGGAAACAGCAGCTTCAGTTCTGAAAATTCATGAAATATTTAATCAAAAATGAGAAAAATAATTTTAGCTTCACGAAGCGAAGTAAGAAAACAAATCTTAAGTAAGAACAACATAAAATTTGATGTAATACCATCAAATTTAGATGAAGATGAGATTAAAGAGAGTCTTGTCAAAGAGGGCGCAGATCCAGAGATGATTTCAAAAAATTTAGCCGAACTTAAAGCAGCAAAAGTAAGCCAAAATAAATTGGGTGAATTTGTTCTAGGAGCAGATAGTGTCATTGATTTAAATGGAAGAATTATTTCGAAACCCAAAGATAGAAAGAAGGCTTTTGAAATTCTAAAAGATTTAAACGGCAAGACTCACTATCTTATAAGTTCCGTATGTATTTCATTGGATGGAAAGATGATTTGGAACTACACAGATAAAGCAGAAATGGTTATGAAAACGTTTTCTGAAGATGAATTAAAAAGATATCTCAAAAAAGTGTCAGATAAAAATCTATTTTCTTACAACGTTTATCAAATAGAAGGGGAAGGCAGAAAATTATTCGATGAAATTAATGGAGATACTGATACAATAATGGGACTTCCAATCAAGGAAATTAAAAAATATTTAGAAAGTTACGGATGAAAAATTTTTGCGTAATAGGAAATCCAATAGATCATTCTTTGTCGCCAAAAATACACAATCATTGGTTCAATGAAAATAAAATAGATGCCGTATATAAAAAAAATTTACTTCAAACATCGGAGCTTGAAAAATTTGTTGAAAAACTTCGTAGTTTAGAAATTACTGGAGCCAATGTAACTGTTCCATTTAAGAATTCAATAGTTCCGTTTTTAGATAAGTTAAGTGTAGAGGCCCAAAAAACTAATTCAGTCAATACTATTTTCAATGAAGGAGATAAGGTTATTGGACATAATACAGATATAGCCGGTTTTGAATTAGCGATTAGATATATAAATTATGAAATTAAGAGAAAAAAAATCTTTATAATTGGAGCCGGTGGCGTTTGTTCATCAATTATATGTGCTTTGGAAAATATGGGTTGTGAAAATATATTCCTAACAAATAGAACTTTAGAAAAGTCTCAGAAAATCAAAAAGATATTCAAAAAGATTGAAATTGTAAAATGGGGAAAAATACCAGACTTTGACATAGTAATTAATGCTACCAGTGTCGGACTAGACAATGATACAATCGATTTGGATCTTAATTTTCCTCACCAAAACAAATTTTTTTATGACGTGATATATAATCCGTCAGAAACACATTTTCTTAAGCAGGCTAGGGAAAATGGAAATAAGACAGAAAACGGAAAAATGATGTTTATTTATCAAGCTCATCAATCCTTTGCTATTTGGAACAAAGTATTTCCTAAAATTGATGATAAAACCATAAATTTAATAAAATGAAAAAAATAGCTGTAATTGGAGATATAGGTTCAGGAAAAACTCACTTTGCAAAACTTTTCAAAGCACCAACATTTAACGCTGATAAAGAAGTTGGTAAGATATATAGAAATAATCACTATATATTTAGGAGACTCAAAAAAAAATTTCCCAACTTTATAAAAAAATATCCCATAAATAAAAACGAAATTCTCAACATTATTTTTGCAAAACCGAATAATTTAAAAATAATTGGGAAATTCGTTCATCCAATTGTAAGAAAAAAAATGTCTAATTTCTTAAAGAAGAACAAAAAAAAGCCATTTGTATTATTAGATGTCCCATTATATGTTGAAAATAATTTAAATAAAAAAAAAGATATAATTATTTTTATTAAAGCGGATAAAAAAAAAATGATAAAAAATTTAAACAAAAGACGAGGATTTAATCATAAGTTGTTATATATTTTGAGAAAAAACCAGATGCCTTTAAGTAAAAAAAAAAAAATTGCTTCTTTTATAATTAATAACGACTTTAATAATTCTGAAGCAAAAAAAAAAGTTAAATTTTTAAAAGGTAAAATTTTACAATGAAAGAAGTTGTTCTAGATACCGAAACTACAGGTCTATCTGTTGAAAACGGTCATAGAATCGTTGAAATTGGATGTATAGAATTAGATAATCAGATAATTACAGATAAGAGATTCCACTGCTACTTAAATCCTCAAAGAAAAGTTTCTGATGAAGCTAAGAAAGTTCATGGTTATTCAGATGAATTTTTGGCAGATAAAAAAAAGTTTTCCGAGATTGTTGAAAATTTTTTAAAGTTTATTGAAGATAAAATTTTAATCATTCACAATGCTCAATTTGACTTATCCCATTTGAACAATGAGTTGAAAATATTGGGGAAAAAACCTATAGATAAAAAAAATGTAATAGATACTCTCGAACTCGCAAGAGAAAAGTTTCCTGGCTCTCAGATAAGTCTTGATGCATTATGTAAAAGATTTAGAATCGATAATTCGAGAAGAACTTATCACACTGCACTCATTGACTGTGAACTTCTTTCAAAGGTTTATATCAATCTTATAGATCAAAAGGAACCTAGATTAGCTTTTTTAGAAAATATTGGTATAGACAATCTTAAAAAATCAAACAGCGATTATTGCAAAAGGATAATTAAACCCTCCAATGAGGAATTAAAAAATCACGAAATTTATTTAAAAAAATCTCAAAAAAAACATTACTTTTGACCCATATTTTTTTCAAATAGCTCAACGAAATTGATTTTTTTCTCTAATTTTAAATCTGGATATCCGATTGATTTTACTATTTCTAAGAAAATTTTTTCAATTTCTGGATATACATCTGTCGGCACGTCTCTTAGAAATATTTTTTGAAGTTCATTTTTATTTACGGCCTCTTGCTCCACTCTAACAATGGTCGCATGTGTCATTTCAAAATATCCCTTATTATCTTTTTTACTTTTATCGTCGAAAGTAAGCTTAACATCAACTTCTGCCATATTATTTTTTAGAGGAATTGAGTTGATATCAATATTTAAAGTATATTTTGGAATATTATCCTTTAAATACAAATAACTTTCAATATTTTGAATTTTTGATAATACATCCTTTACAAAAGTCGTTAAAATTTTATAATTTTTTGTCATGTCCATCTTCCTTATCTTCATATTCTCCATCAATCAAATCATCTTTGGCGTGCTGAGAACTTTTATGGTTTTTTGCAAGTACTCGAAAAATGAATTTTCTAGTTAATGGAAATATTATTAAGAACCCCAATACATCAGTAGCAAACCCAGGTATTATCAATAATAGAGCCGCTAAAGCTAATGCAGCCCCTGATATTAATTCAAATAAAGGCATTTGATTTTTATAAATTTGAGACACTCCTGATTTTAGAGTATTTAAACCCTCATATCTGGCATAATAAACCCCAATTATAGCTGTAACAAATATTAATGAGATGGTTGTGAAAGCTCCAATTTGGCTTCCAATTTTGATAAATAAATAAATCTCTAGAATTGGGACCAAAATTATCAATAAAAGTACTGTGTTCATTTGTCATTAATCTAAATTGCTTGTTGAAATTAAGCAATAGAGTAAATATTATTTAAATATGAATTATAGTTTTGAATATTTAGACATTATTTTGTTGGCTATGATAGCCGGCTTTATTTTTTTAAGGTTAAGAGGAATTTTAGGCAAAAGATCAGGTTATGAAGACGATATTTCTAACAGCTTCCCCCATGAAATGCCAGAAATGAAGTCTGCAGAAAAACCAAATTACAGAAATTTTGACGAAAGTGCCAAAAAAGATTTTATTGAAGGAGCAAAGGTTGCTTACGAAACGATCATCACAAATTTTTCAAAAGGATCCATAAAAGATATTAAAAACTTATTAGATAGAAAAGTTTTGAGTCAATTTCAGGAAGCAATTTCTAATAGAGAAAAAAATGGGATAAAGTCAGAGACAACCTTTATTGGAATAAACTCAGCTGAAATTAAAAAACATGAACAAAAAGATAATGTGCTTGAAGTTACAGTAGATTTTATAAGTGAAATAATATCATGTAATAGGGACAAAAATTCCAAGATTCTTACAGGCGACCCAGAAAAAGTCAAAAAAGTTTATGATACTTGGAGATTCTCTAGGAACTTAAACTCTAATGATCCTAATTGGGTATTAGTTGAGACTAATATTTAATATTTGAACAAAAAACCATCAGATAAAGATCTTAAGGACTGGAATAAATTTGTAAAAAGCAAAGATAAGATAATATCTAAAGATGAATTGAATGAACCTTCAATTAATAAAAATAAATCTACATTTGTTATAGATTTGCATGGTTATGGCTTGGACCAAGCAAATAAATTTGTTGAAAAAACTATTAATGAATGTTTCGAGAAACATATCTTAAAAGTAAATATAATTACAGGCAAAGGAATGAGATCTAAATCTGCTGAAGATCCTTATAAATCGTCTGAATTAAGCATATTAAAACATTCTATACCTGAGTTTATTAATTCCAATGTTGAGCTTATGAAAAAGATTAAAAATATTGATAACACTAAAGAAAAAAACTTAGGTTCTTTTAATGTTTATTTAAGATCAAAGAATAAATTTAGATAAATCATTATCTTTAACTAATTGTCCAAGATTCTCTTTTACATACTTTGAATCAATTACAATTTTTTCACCTGATCTATCTGTCGCAGTGAAACTAATTTCATCTAAAACTCTTTCAATAATAGTATGAAGTCTTCTTGCACCAATATTTTCAACAGACGAGTTTACTTCACTTGCTAAATTTGCAATAGTATCAATTCCATCTTCTGAAAATTCTAAATCAACATTTTCAGTTTTTAATAAAGCTTTATACTGTTTAATTAAACTATTATCTGGTTCTTTCAAAATTCTTTTAAAGTCAGAACTGTTTAATGCATCAAGTTCAACTCTTATTGGTAATCTTCCTTGTAATTCAGGAAGTAAATCTGAAGGTTTAGCGAGTTGGAAAGCTCCTGATGCTATAAATAATATATGATCTGTTTTTACTGGTCCATACTTTGTACTAACAGTAGTACCTTCTATTAGTGGTAACAAATCTCTCTGAACTCCTTCTCTTGATACATCTCCGCCAACCCTATCAGTTCTTGCGGAAATTTTATCAATTTCATCTAAGAAAACAATTCCGTTATTTTCAGTCACGTTTTTTGCAGATTTAATAATTTTATCTTGTTCAATAAGTTTATCAGCTTCGTCATTTAACAAGATTTCATGAGACTCTTTTACTGTCATCTTTTTCTTTTTTGATTTATTGCCCATTGATTTACCAAGCATGTCACCAATATTTATCATTCCAATGTTTGCTCCAGGCATTCCAGGTATTTCAAAGCTCGGCATATTTCCACTCTCATTAACTGGAACTTCAATTTCGTTGTCGTCTAAATCTCCATTTCTCAATCTCTTTCTAAAACTTTCTCTTGTTGCTACACTCGCTTTATTTCCTACAAGCGCATCTAAAACTCTTTCTTCTGCAAGCTTTTGTGCTTTTGCGTGAACTTCTTTTCTTTTTTTAACCTTTTCCATTGCAATTGCAATTTCTAGCAAGTCTCTAATAATTTGTTCTACGTCTCTTCCAACATAACCAACTTCAGTAAATCTTGTAGCCTCAACTTTAACAAAAGGTGCCTCAGCTAATTTTGAAAGCCTTCTTGATATCTCAGTTTTACCAACACCAGTTGGCCCAATCATTAATATATTTTTTGGTAAAACCTCATCTCTCATTTCACCTTTTAAAGCTTGTCTTCTCCATCTATTTCTAAGAGCAATAGCAACAGCCCTTTTAGCTTTATTTTGTCCCACAACGTATCTATCTAATTCAGATACGATCTCTCTTGGTGAAAGAGAATCTATGTGATTCTTTTTTTCCTCAGAATTTTTTTTTGGGAACGATTTAATATTTGATTTTTCCATTATATTTTTTCAATTCTAACGTTATCGTTTGTAAAAACGCAAATATCAGCTGCAACTTTAATTGCTTTTTTTGCTACTTCTTCAGCGTTTAATTCTGTATCCATTAGAACTTTTGCAGCTGCAAGTGCGTAATTTCCACCTGATCCAATTCCAATAACATCTCCTTCAGGCTCTAAAACATCTCCGGTACCTGAAATTATAAAACTTTTTTCTTTATCACCAATTGCCATTAATGCTTCAAGTCGCCTTAAATATTTATCGGTTCTCCAATCCTTCGCAAGTTCGACTGCAGCTCGAGTTAAATTTCCAGCATGTTTTTCAAGTTTAGCTTCTAATCTTTCAAAAAGAGTTAACGCATCTGCTGTTGAACCAGCAAAACCTGCAATCACATTTCGTTTCTCAATTTTACGAACTTTGTTTGCATTGCTTTTAATTACAGTATTTCCCATACTGACCTGGCCGTCACTTGCCACAACTACGTCATTTTTTTTTCTTACTAATACAATTGTTGTCATGAGGTATAGATGGATATGAATTTCTATTCTTCAAGTGGCAAATTAGTTTTGTTGATATGACTAAATAATATAGATATACGTAGGTATATATGAAGCGAAAAGCATCAATAACAAGAAAAACAAAAGAGACAAAAATTGACGTTGAGTTAAATATTGACGGTAAAGGTCAATATAAAATAGATACCGGCATAGGTTTCCTTGATCATATGCTTGAACAACTTTCTAAACATTCATCGATTGATTTAAAGGTTAAAGCAAAAGGAGATACACACATAGATCTCCATCACACAACAGAAGATACTGGTATTGCTATTGGTGAATGTCTTAAAAAAGCATCAAAAAAATTCATTGGAATTAAAAGATATGCTCACGCAATGATACCAATGGATGAAACTTTAACTAGAGTTGCATTAGACGTTTCAAACAGACCGTATTTAATTTGGAAAGTAGATTTAAAAGTAGAAAAACTTGGAGAAATGGACACAGAACTTTTTAAGGAATGGTTTCAAGCTTTTTCACAATCTGCAGGAATTACATTGCATATTGAGAATTTGTATGGCGATAATAGTCACCACAAAGTGGAGTCGTGTTTTAAAGGTTTAGCAAGATCACTTAGAGCTGCATTAGAAATAGATCCAAAAAATAAAAAAGTCGTGCCATCTACTAAAGGCTCTTTATAAAAATTAATGAACGTAACTATTGTTGATTACAAATCAGGGAACATAAGCTCTGTCATTAATTCATTTAAAGAGGTAGCCCAAAATAAAGTTAAAATTGAAGTAACTTCTGATTTAAGCAAAATTAAATCTACTGACAAAGTTGTGTTACCAGGCCAGGGATCATTTAAAAGTTGTGTGGATGCATTACAATCTATTAATGGACTTGTTGACTGCCTAAATGACTTTGTAATGAATAAGAAAAAACCTCTTCTTGGAATATGTGTTGGATTACAAATGTTCGCTGATGTTGGATATGAAGAGTCAGAGACAAAAGGATTAGGCTGGATCCCGGGGAAAGTGACAAAAATAGACAATCAAGATGGGAAATATAAGCTCCCTCACATAGGATGGAATCAAATAAATTTAGTCAAAGAGAGTAAAATTTTTAAAGATATAAAAGATAAATCACACATGTACTTTGTTCACAGTTATGAGTTTGTACCAATCGACAAAAATTCTATATCAGCAACAACTGACTATTCGTCAAAACATGTTTGTGCTGTTGAGAAAAACAATATTTACGGAACCCAATTTCACCCAGAAAAAAGTGATAAATTAGGATTACAAATAATCAAAAATTTTATAGATTTATAAAAATGAATTGGCTTTTTAAACTTATCACAAAAGTTACTTTGATAGGAAAACTTGTCGAAAAACTTGGTCCCAAAGTTCCTATTATTTTTATTTTTATAGCTTTAATATTTGCTGCTTTTTATATTCCTTATGAGTATGAAAACATTTTAGAATTCAAAGAGAAATATCCCGAAGATAATATTGGATTAATCTTAAATTATCTGAGGCCCTTAATAATTTTAACAATTTTGCTTATTTTAGTCGTTTCTGCATTTAGTGCAGAAAATGAGAGAAAGAAAAGAATTGAGTTTGAAGAGGCAGAACGTCAAAGAAAAGAAGCTGAAGCTTTAGCTATGAAACAAGAGGCGATGAGAAAACTAGAAGAATTAAAAAAAAATCCAGTCGGAAAAGCAACAGGTATCGTTACAACAAAAGAGGGAATAGGAGCAATTGGTGGTGGAGTTATTGGTGGTGCGCTTGGAGGATCACTTGGTGTTGCAGGAAAAATTGTTGGTGTTGGGGTAGCTTTAAATGGTGGCATAGTTTTAGCCGGGATAGGAGCAATAGTGGGATTTCTTGGAGTTAAAGCTTTTAAAAAAAATAAGGATCAAAAAAATGAATTAAACAAAATTAAGGCTTATGGGGACAAAATAAATGAGCAATCAAGAGACCGAAGAAAAGAATAAATAAAAGCGGATGGGAATATTTGGAAAATCTAAAAAAGAAAAACTTTTGGATGCAGCTCTTTTATTTTTAAATGAAGACAAACCTGAAAGAGATAAATTTCTTTTTTTATACCGCATTTGTCAATTTGACTTAAAATTTAATTTTGAGGACAATATAGATAAAATACTGAATGATTATAAAAAAGAACCAATTTATCCAGAGCAATACAAGGACTTGAAAATTCATTTGAAAGCTTTAATAGCAGTGAATATGGAAGTAAGCCTTTTTATAGCATGTAGAGATAATCTAATATCAAAAAAGGATTATAATTTTATTTGGGAGAATATCCTTGAAAAGTCAAAAAAAGGAATTCCTAATTTTCTCGATTTAGTAAGATTTTATAAAGAAAAAAATGATGCAAGCCAACCAATAAAAGGGGAAAGATTGTCCAAAGAAATTTTTAAAAATAAATTACAAAATTCATTGTATGTGATTAGAGATTATGAAAATATCGTCACAGATGCTTATAGATCTGCGGTTGAGAAAATTTTAGAACAAAAACTTGTTTGGGCTTATAGGTACACAGATTAAATGATTGAAACTCTAATTGCTTTAGAAATAGTCGCTTTAATAATAGCATTTTACTTTTTATAAATGAAAATATTTCCAGCAATTGATATTAAAGATAAAAAGTGTGTAAGATTAATTAAAGGTGATTTTAGTCAAAAGACAGAATACCAAATGTCACCAGTCGAACAGGCAACACAATTTATTGATAAAGGGTTTAAAAATTTACACATTGTTGATCTTGATGGAGCTTTGGCGGGAGAAACAGTTAATCTTGATATCATTAAAGAGATCGTGAGTAAATTTGATTTTAAAGTAGAGGTAGGAGGAGGCGTGAGAGATTTTGATAGTATTCAAGAATATGCTGATATAGGTGTAGATAAAATAATCTTAGGAAGTGCGGCCATTAAAGATAAAAATTTTTTGAAAAAGGCTTGTAAGAAATTTCCAAAAAAAATTGCATTAGGTTTGGATGCAAAAGATGGAAAACTCTCGTTATCAGGTTGGAAAGAAAGTTCAGGCATATCAACTTTAGATTTTTTAACTGAAGTAAATGACTACGGTATTAGTAGACTAATTTTTACTGATATTAATAAAGATGGCACAAAAGAAAGCCCAAATTTTGATGAAACATTAAAGGTTGCTGAAATTTCCAATTGTCCTGTAATAATTTCTGGTGGTGTATCATCAATAGAGGATATCAAAAAAGCTAAGACATTAAAAAATATTGAAGGTGTTATAGTTGGCAAAGCAATATACGATGGTGATATTAAATTAGAGGAGCTGGCTAAAGAAGATGCTTAAAAATAGAATTATACCTTGCTTAGACGTTAAAAATGGTCGTGTAGTTAAGGGTATAAACTTTGTTGATCTGAAAGATGCTGGCGATCCTGTTGAGCAAGCAAAAATCTATAGTGATGGTGGAGCAGATGAAATTTGTTTTTTAGATATTACTGCTTCAAATGAGAATAGGGATACTATTTATGAGGTTGTCGAGAAGACTTCAAAGAAATGTTTTGTGCCTCTAACAGTAGGTGGTGGAGTAAGAAGTGTTGATGATATAAATAAATTATTGAACTGTGGAGCTGACAAAGTTTCAATTAATACTGCTGCAGTAGAAAATTCCAAAGTCGTGGTTGATAGTTCTAAAAAATTTGGTTCCCAATGTATTGTTGTTGCAATAGATGCAAAAAAAAACGGAGATAAGTGGGAAGTTTTCACTCATGGAGGTAGAAATAATAGCGGGATTGATGCATTGGAATATGCTAAAAAAATGGAAGATAGCGGAGCTGGCGAGTTGTTAGTTACTTCAATGGATAGAGATGGAACACAGGTTGGTTACGATATTGAGTTAATGTCTAAAATATCTTCCAAGGTAAATATTCCTTTAATTGCATCTGGTGGTGTTGGAAATCTTGATCACTTAGTAGAGGGTATTAAATCAGGTAAAGCTAGTGCAGTTCTTGCAGCATCAATTTTTCATTATGGTAAATACTCAGTGAAAGAAGCAAAGCAATATTTGGAGTCCAAAGGAATTCCTGTTAGAACATAATATGCTTAAAACTCTGGAAGATATAATTTTAATGGTAAGAGAGAGGAAGACTAAACCTCAAAGCGAATCTTATACAAATAAATTATTAGCTAACAAAGAATTGTCAGTAGAAAAGGTAAAAGAGGAAGTTAAAGAATTAATTGAGGCTGTGGAAAATAATACAAATAAAGTTCATGAGACAGCCGATGTATTGTATCATCTGATTGTGTATCTCGAAGCAAATAACGTCAAAATGGAAGATGTTATGAAAGAACTAGATAAAAGAAAAAAATGAGCTACGACGACAATAACATTTTTGCAAAAATCCTGAGAGGCGAGATACCATGCAAAAAAATCTATGAGGATGAATTTGTTTTATCTTTTCATGATATAAATCCACAAAAAAAAGTTCATGCTTTGGTAATTCCAAAAGGTAAATATGTAAATTTAGAGGATTTTACTTCTAAAGCCACTTCTGAGGAAATTGCAGGTTTAATGAAAGGCATTTCAACTGTTGCAAAAAAGATTGGTATATCAAGTATAGACAATGGTGGATTTAGGACTTTATCAAACGTAGGGGAAAATGGTGGCCAAGAAGTACCTCATTTGCACTTTCATTTATTTGGTGGCGAAAAAGTAGGGAGAATGGTTCAATGATTATTAGTGTCAAAAGGAATTTTTTAGAATTAAAAAATATAAATGAACTTATTAAAAAGAGTAAACCAGATGATAATTATTCTATCGAAAAAACGAAACCAGATTTTCAACTAAATAAGTTTTTTTTACAAACAAATCGGTAAGAAATATAGATGGACTGATAGATTGATTTGGACTGATCTTCAGTGGTCTAACTATGTTTCTAATAAAAATCTTGAAACTTACGTAATCAAGAATAATAAAGATCTAGTTGGATATTTTGAACTGATACATCACCCAGAAAAAAATGAGACAGAGCTTGCATATTTAGGTTTGTTTGAAGATTATTTTGGTAAGGGAGTTGGGGGCTATGCTTTAACTACTGCGATCATAAAATCATTTGAAAAAAAAATTAAAAGAATGTGGGTTCACACCTGTACACTAGATCATCCTAATGCGATAAAAAATTACTTAGCAAGGGGAATGAAAATTTTCAAAGAAGAAAATCTGAATATTAGAGCGAGTTAGTTATAAAGATTGAGATTAAAAATATTATCAGATAATTCTTGATTAATATTCTTAACGACAATAAAGGATCTTACTTTATTGCCATATAAATCAGTAGTTTCCCATCCTTTAATTAAATAATTTTTCTTATCAAAAAAAATATTTAATCGATTACTTTGATCGCTAATTGGTAGGAGAAAATTTTGGTCTTTTTCAATAACATTTCCCTCGATTTTTGTGATTAAAAATTCTTTATTAAGAAAATATTTAAAGTAAGTATTTTCGGTTTTGTAAGTATTTGCAAAGTTTGAGTTTTTGTTTTTAATTAAAAGTGTATTTCCGTTAGATACAATTAACTTTCCAGTTTCAATGTATTTACATATCATTTTATTATTAAATGAAATAATACAATTGCCAGTTTCTTTTTTGTCGTTAATAAGTTGTTCAAAATCAAATTCAAAATTTTTGATCTCAGAAATCTTTTTAATAATTTTAGGCTCTGTATGAGCATTTTTTTGCGCTAACATAAAAAAAATGATCAAAATCAGAAAAATTGTTCTCATTACAACAATTCTCGTTTGCCAACGTGATTAGCTTTACTGACAACGCCTCTACTTTCCATAATATCAAT
This sequence comes from Candidatus Pelagibacter communis, assembly GCF_001180105.1. Classification (GTDB taxonomy): domain Bacteria; phylum Pseudomonadota; class Alphaproteobacteria; order Pelagibacterales; family Pelagibacteraceae; genus Pelagibacter; species Pelagibacter ubique_K. The sequence continues at coordinate 27,927 of NZ_CVSO01000070.1, read as the reverse complement.
TATTCTTGCAGCCCTATTGTAACCTATTTGAAGTTTTCTCTGCAAAAAGGAGGTTGATGCCTTTCCCTCAGATTTAACTATTTCTAAAGCTTTATTGTAAAGTTCGTCATCTTGATCTGAGTCATTAGAGCCATCATCAGATGGACTTTCAGAGGATAAATTTAAAATTTCATCAACATATTCTGGATCTCCTTGCGATTTAAGAAAAGAATTGATTTTTTCAATTTCATTATCCGAAACAAATGGCGCATGGATTCTTGTAATTCGATTTGCAGAAGACATGTAAAGCATATCCCCTTTCCCTAATAGTTGTTCAGCACCTTGTTCTCCAAGAATTGTTCTACTGTCAATTTTTGAAGATACTTGAAAAGAAATACGAGTTGGGAAATTTGCTTTTATAGTACCTGTTATAACATCAACGCTAGGTCTTTGCGTTGCCATTATTATATGAATACCTGCGGCCCTTGCCATTTGAGAAAGTTTCTGAATACAATTTTCAATGTCCTTACTGGCAACCAACATAAGATCTGACATTTCATCTACTATAACTACAATGTAAGGCATAGAAATTTTATGTTTAGCGTTGTAACTGTCAATATTTCTAACGCCAACTTTAGTCATTAATTTGTATCTATTTTCCATTTCTTTTACTACCCAACCCAAAACTGAGGCAGCTTTTTTTGCCTCAGTTATCACAGGACATAATAGATGGGGAATTCCTTCATATGTCGAAAGCTCTAACATCTTAGGATCAATTAAAATGAACTTACAAATTTCTGGTTTGTGTCTGTATAGCAATGAAAGAATAATCGTATTTATACATACAGATTTACCAGAGCCGGTGGTTCCAGCAATCAAAAGATGTGGCATTGAAGTTAAATCTCCAATCAATGGTTGACCAGAAATACTTTTACCAAGAGCTATCGGTAATTTTAAATCCTTATTGTTAAATTTTGGACTAGATATTATTTCTCTTAACATAACATTGTCCCTAAATGAATTCGGGAGTTCAATACCGATTGTACTAGATCCTGGAATTGTAGAAATCCTCGCAGACTCAGAGCTTGTATTTCTCGCTATATCTTCCGACAGGTTTACGATTTTTGAGACTTTAACTCCCGCAGCAGGTTCAAACTCATTAAGAGTAACAACTGGACCCGTACTTATTTTTGTTATTTTTCCTTGTACACCAAAATCTAACAATACTTTTTCTAAAAAATCAGCATCAACTTTTTTTTCTTCTTTTGCATTTTTAACTTTCTTTTCTGGAACCTTAAGGAAATCAAGTGATGGAAGTTTGAAAGCACCTACCTTTTTAGGCTCTGAAATGGACTCACTGAGGTTAAAAGTTTCTTGAACAGTTTCTTTTTCTTTAAATTGTGGATCCTGACTTATGATTTGATCTTTAACCTGATTACCTTTTTTCTTTCTTATGAAAATTTTAATCCAATAAGAATTTGGATTTAAGCTTAATACAAATAAGATAATAAAAGTTATTAAAGAAAAATAATAAGTAATTTTATTATTCAAGAACTCAAGTTTTAAAAAAAATGACTCATTTAAGAAATTACCAACAAATCCACCATTTCCATTAATGTAAAGAAAGTAGGGCGATGTTAAAAAAACACTTAAAAAGAAAGTTCCGATTAAACTATAACAAACTACTAAAAAAATATTATTTACAATTATACTTGGCGTCTTTTTAAAAAAAATATTAATTGCTGAAAAGATAATTGTTATAGGAATGAAATAACTTATTAATCCAACTGATTGAAAAAAAAAGTCTGATATTATACTTCCATTAATTCCGAGCAAATTTTTAACTTTTTGTCCCTCAGAAAAAATAAAGTTTGGATCATCTGGCGTGTAAGTTACCACTGCCAAAGACAGTAAAATTGCCAATAGAAACAGCCCAATTGCAAAAATTTCAATTAAGCGATTAAATATAAATGCTTTTAGATCGATATTCTTAATTTTTAAATTCATAAAGAATCAAATTTATCACTTTGTATCATTTAATATTTATTGTTAAAATTAAAAATATTTATGAAAATTTGCTTATTTGGAAAAAACTTAACGAACTTAATTTTATCTCAAGTTTTAATTAAAAAAGGGATATCAGTTCATCTGCACCATCAAAAAAAAAATAAGTTAGCAAAAATTAACTATAACAGGACTATTGGATTATCTTTTGAAAATATTAAGTTTTTGAAAAAGTACGACTTAGATGTTGAAGAAATTGGTCAAAAAATAAGTAAAATTTTTCTTTATAAAAATGATTCCAAAGAAACTTTTTTAAAGTTTGATAATAAAAATTCGCTTTTCTTTATAGTGAAAAATCACGTTTTATTTGACAGTGTTTATAAAAAATTAAAGAAAAGAAAAGATTTCAAAGAAAGCAATATCAAAAAGGACTCTGATTATTTAAAATTATTAGAGAAAAAAGATTTTCAAATTTTTGTTAATTCAGAAACAAATAACATTATTAATAAAAAATTCTTTTTTCAAAACATAAAAAAAGATTACAAAAGCACATCCTATATTTCCGTGATTGATCATCAAAAATTAAAAAATAATACATCAGTTCAGATTTTTACAAAAAGGGGTCCCTTAGCTTTTTTACCAATTTCTAATTCAAAAACTTCCCTAGTTTATTCGGTAACCGATAAGTTAGATATAAATGAAAATGAATTCAAAGAGCTGGTTAAAAAGTATAATAAATTCTACAAAATCAAAAGATTTTATAATGTTGATAAATTTAAGTTAAATTTCTTTTTATCAAAAAAATATACTTCTAAAAATATTTTATCATTTGGAGACAATCTTCATAAAGTCCACCCTTTAGCAGGACAGGGATTTAACATGACAGTAAGAGATATAAAATCTTTAACTGATCAAATTCAAAAAAATATAGATCTTGGTTTAGAGCTATCAACTGCTATCCTATCCTTTGAAAAAGAAAGAAAACATAATAACTTCTTTTTTGCATATGGAATTGATTTTATTCACAATTTTTTTGAAAAAGAAAATAGATTTAAAATATTAGATAACAAAAAAATTTCAGAAACTTTAGATAATAGTTTCTTTTTAAAGAAAATCTCAGAGAAATTTGCAAATAAGGGGTTTAACTTTTAATTACTGTATAGTTTTATTACTAAAGTTATCTTTAAGATAAGTATTAATAATTTGTTCTAATTTTTCTTTTCTATAATTAAGATTCTTTGTTTCCAATAGCATTTGTTTTTCCTCAAGTGTAAAAGGTGAAGCCATCGCTAAAGTATTAATTGTTTGACTCAAGTCTTGTTTTTCGAATTCTTTCCAATTAATCAAATAACCCTGCTTTTCAAATAATGATCTTAAATTATCAAAGATAAGTCTTAAATCTGAAAATTTAATAGGTTCCTTTTTTTCATTTAGGTCTTGTTCAAAATCTTTATGATCAACTTCACACATTCTATATGATTTATCACTTTCAATTTCATTGATAATTTTAAATCTTATTAAGCCATTTAAGATAACTATATACCTACCATCATCAGTCTCATTAAAACTTGTAATTTTTCCCATACATCCAATTTTAAATAGATCAGGTTTTTTTGAGTCTCCAGATTTTTTTGGTTGTATCATTCCAATTATCCTGTCACTCTTCATACTATCGTCTATCATTTGGATATATCTTGGTTCAAAAATATTCAGAGGAGCACTCGTATTTGGAAAAAATATGAAATTTGACAACGGAAAGACAGGGATTTTTTTTGGTAATTTTGTTTGGTTGTTCATGATAAATTGTAGCAAAGAGTTTAGAAAATTTCTATACCAAAGCTTAAAGAATTCTTAATTTAGACTAATCAATTTGTCGCTTGCTTAATTTTTAAAAAGCCTTTAACTTCAAAGTAATTAAATAGGCGGGCATAGCTCAGTGGTAGAGCGTCTCGTTGCCAACGAGAAGGTCGTGGGTTCAAGTCCCATTGCCCGCTCCATTTAAAGTATTATGAGTGATTTAGCAGAAAAAAGATGTATTCCGTGCGAAGGTGGAATTCCAAGTTTTAAGATTGATGAGATACATAAATATCTTAAAAAAGTTGACGGTTGGGACGTTAAACCTGATGAAAGTAAAAACTATTATTTAATTAAAGAATTTAAATTTAAAAATTTCCTTGAAAGCCAGGAATTTGTAAACAAAGTTGGAGGCATTGCTGAAAGCGAAGGTCATCATCCTGATATTTGGTTTGGTTGGGGATATGCAAAAATTAAAATTTTTACTCACGCTATAAATGGTCTTGCCGAAAGTGACTTCATTCTTGCAGCTAAAATAGATAAAATTTCTTAATGTTTAAAATGTCTTGTCTTGGAAAAGACAAGAATAGTATTTGTTTTATTTGCAAAATTTATAATTTCTTTATCTCTAATAGATCCACTTGGTTGAATTATAGCCTCAACACCAGCTTGTACTAAAGTTTCAATCCCATCTACAAAAGGAAAAAAAGCGTCAGATGCAGCTACAACTTTTTCTTTACTATCAATTTTTCTTAATTTTTTCATTTTACTAACAGCAATCTTGCAGCTATCCAGTCTACTTGGTTGTCCTGATCCTATTCCAATAGTTGCATTACTTTGTGAGATCACAATTGCATTTGATTTTACAAATCTACATACATTAAATGTAAACAAAAGATTTTTCAGAGTCTCATTGGAAGGTCTAACTTTAGAGACAACTTTAAAGTCGCCTTTTTTAAATATCCCAGTGTCAGAAGTTTGCGAAAGAAAATTATTCATAATTGATGTATTTTGTTCAAAATTAAGTTCTCTCAATGAACTAGAGTCAATCAATCTTAAATTTTTTTTCCTTTTTAATATTTTTAAAGCGCCAGTTTCAAAACCGTTAGCAACAACTACTTCATAAAACTTACTTGAAATTTCTTTTGCAACAGTTTTATCAACTTTATAATTACATGAAATAATACCTCCAAAAGCACTTGTGGGGTCACACTCATATGCTTTTAGATAGCTATTGATTTTTCTTTTATCTAATGCAACTCCACAAGGGTTTGCATGTTTGATAATTACTGTCGAATAATTTTTAGTAAATGATTTTGATAAGGATATACCTGTAAAAATATCGTTATAATTATTGTAACTTAATTTTTTTCCATTTAGTTGTTTTATATTAATTTCTTTGTTTAAAGAATAGACACTTGCATCTTGATGAGGATTTTCTCCATACCTTAAATTTTCAACTAAATTTCCACCAATCAATTTCTTTTTTGGTGGTAGCGAGTAATTGTTTGATTTGTTCAAATATTCAGTAATTTTTGTATCGTAATACCCGGTTTCAAGAAAAGCGTCTCTTGATAATATTTTTCTAAAATCAAGACTTGTTGAACCTCTATATTTTTTCATTTCATTTTGAAGTGCAATATACTGATTTGTGTCTGTAATAACTGTTACATCCTCATAATTTTTTGCTGCTGCTCTAACCAAAGTTGGTCCCCCAATATCGATATTTTCGATTATTTTTTTATCATTTCCTGTTTTTACTGCATCTTCAAAAGGATAAAAATTTACAATAACTAAATCTATCTTTTTGATATCAATTTTTTTAATTTGTTTTTGATGTTTTTTATTGTTCCTTTTGAATAAGATTCCTCCATAAAGCTTTGGATGTAAGGTTTTTACTCTTCCATCTAATATTTCTGGAGAATTAGTAAAATCACTTATTTCAATACTTTTATAACCTAGTCTATTAATTTTTTTATAAGTACCTCCAGAACTTAATATTTCAACTTTAAATCTTTTAAGAACTTTTAAAATTTTTGAAAGTTCAGATTTGTCAGAAACTGAAATTAGAGCTCGATTAATCTTTTTTAAATTCATATTTTTTCAATCGACCAATTTATTTCTTCTTCTTCATTCGAGATAAACCCATTTATAAATATATTTAAATTTTCAGAAAAAGAGTTTTTTCTTCCAAAATAAAGACCTTTTTCAATATCAAAAATTTCTTTATCACAGGTAAATTTCCAACCCGATTTTTTCAGTTGTATTAATATAGATTTTTGATCTTGTGTTTTTATCGCATTTATACCTGGCATAAGATGGAATCGAATTTCATATTCTAAATTTTGAAAACCTCTTTTGGATATGATTTTATCAGTTCCAATAAATTTATTTTTATTTTTGAAAAAGATAAGGTCTCTCTGAATATTTAGGCCATATTTTTTTTGGTAACCATCATGTTTTGCTGAGATATGCCATTTATCTTGATCGTCCTCTATTTTTTTTATCAAATATTTTTAAGTTAGTTTTTAGAAAATTTTGACCATTAGGATTTTTCGAAAAAGAACATGAAGAACTGTCATCAATTGAAATAGTTGAATGCGATGCTGTTGATTTTGAAATAATATTTAATTTATGTTTAAAATCTTGATAGTACCCACAATTAGTAATGAGTTTTTCATTTTCATGAAAAAATTCAAAAGATAACGCTCCAGATTGATATTCTGATGAATTTTTCTTTTCTGGGGATGAACCAACATCCATCGCTAAACAATTTTTTTTATGTGAGAGAATTGCGTATCCGCCTAAATTATTTAGGTTATTCTTAAATTTATAATCATGGATTTTAAGAAAATTTTGAAAATCTAGGTTACTTATTTCTTGGTTGCCATTAAACAAAAATTTCTTTTCATTTTCTTTAAAGAAAAATGCATAACATTTTCCTAAGTAATAGATAATTTCATTTAGATGTTCAGGAATTTCATTCTGTGAGTCTCTAAGAAGTTCCCTTATAAATATCAAATACTTCATGTAAAAAAGTAGTTGTCTTGGACTTCTAGATTTTGGAAATCCATCTAATTCAAAAGATGAATTAATAATTTTTTTTAACAAATTTAGTCCAAAGTCTAGATATTTTGTTTGGCCATTAAAAGATAAACTGGCAAGAATTATCGCAGCACATCCCAACATTTTGTCGTTTAAAGTTGAAGAGTTATCAATCTCATTAATTAAATGATTTACTTGTTTTTTAATGTTTCTAGAAAATAAAATTTTATAATTTTCTGTCGCGTTTTCATAAGTAATCTGGCTATTAGCAATCCATGAAATAATTCTTTTTGCCAAGGTATCTGTTTCCCAACTTTTAGGTGAATAGCTTTCATAATTTCCAATCCAGTTCGATATTATATTTTGAGTAATTTTTTTTGATGATTTTAAGTTAATTGTAAACAACCAATAAAAACTATGAATCTTTTTAAAATCTTTATCATTAAGATCAATTTTGTTCCAAACATCTTCAAGACTAAAATCTTCAATCCTAAAATTTCTTTCTTTCGATTTAATAATACAATTTAGTAAACTTAAATTTGGAACATAATTCAAGCCTCCGTCAAATACTCTAGATATCTTCCGGTTATAAATATTTGAGTTGAGATATACTTTTCTAATTTGTTTATAAAGATAAGAAAGAGAATTATTAAAAAATTTTTCTTTAGCTATCATGATAAATCAAATCGATTTTAGAAAATCTATATTCTTTTTTATATCTCCATTGTTTTCTTTAAAAATTGTAGTCCCTGATACCAAGACATTTGCCCCAGCATCAATTACTGATTTGAAATTTGAAAAATTAATTCCACCATCAACTTCAATATCAAAATTTAATTTTCTTTTATCCTTTAAATCTTTTAAGCTTTTAATCTTTTCTAAAACATCAGATATAAATTTTTGACCACCAAAACCTGGGTAAACACTCATGATAAGTATTAAGTCTACCTTATCCAAATAATCTTCAACAATATCAATTTTAGTATCTGGGTTTAAAGATATACCAACCTTTTTTTTAAAACTTCTGATTTCATCGATGGACTCTTGCAAATTAGGAGTAGCCTCTGGATGAATTGTAATAATATCTGCCCCTGCGTTTGCAAAATCCTTTATATATTTATGAACTGGACTAATCATTAAATGAACGTCAAATGGAAGTGACGTTTTATTTCTCAGCGCTTTAATAACAGGTGGACCAATAGTAATATTGGGTACAAAGTGACCATCCATCACATCTACATGAATCATGTCAGCTCCTGCCGTTTCAAGTTTTTTAATATCTTTTTCCAAATTGCTGAAATCAGCTGAAAGAATTGATGGAGATATTTGAATTTTTTTCATTGATACTTAGAATACTAGTATCAATTTTTGTTTTTTTTTTGAATCAATTTTTACCGAAAATTTGGTATATCTGAATAGCAATTTCACTTTCTAATGGAAATGACAACATTCCCATTACAGAATACCCCAACAGGTAAGGCATTAAGTAAAATCTAAACATATAGAAGAACCAAGCAACATAAAGTGGCACCAAAGGTTTTATAATGAAGGATGGAGTGATAAACGCAAATATCCTTATAAACGGATCAGTCATCTTCACAAATATCCTCATAAAGAAGAAATTTGAGTCTTCCCTTTGAAATATATTCATCGCAACTCTTCCAATTAATGTCCACATAATTACGCCCATGACGTAATCGATTAAATAAACCATTGGATGAAAATTTGCGTACATGATTTTAAAAAGATTGAAGGGGCGAAATTCGCCCCTTCGAAAGTAATTATTTAGTGTTGTTTACCAAGTATCGCTTTACCGCTAGGTATTCGTACTTCGTCAACCATTCTTTGAGTAGCAGCATCAGGTGCTTTAGTCATCAAGCTGACTACCACCATTAATACTAAGCTTACTAAAGATCCAACAATACCAAATGTTAATTGAGTAACTCCCCAGAATCCAGGGTAACCACTTCTTACAGCAATTAGATATGCTGAACCAGCGATTAAACCACCTAACATTCCAGCGACTGCTCCTTGAGCATTAGCTCTCTTCCACCATACTCCTAACACAAGTGGGAAGAACAATCCTGACATCGCAAAGTCAAAAGCCCAGATGACTGAACCTAAGATACCTTGAATCTCAAGAGCTGCAATTGTTGCTCCTGCAAAACCAATTAATACAAGTAATACCCTTGCAACGATAAGTCTTTTCGCTGTCTCTGCTCTTGGGTTAATCATCTTGTAGTAAATATCATGCGATAGAGCATTTGATATCGCTAACACTAATCCGTCAGCTGTTGACATGGCAGCAGCCATACCTCCAGCAGCAACTAGACCAGAAATTACATATGGTAATCCTGCTATCTCTGGAGTAGCCAATACAACGGCTTTACCACCCATGAAAAACTCGTTTAATTCAAGCGTTCCATTTCCGTTAAAGTCGCTTACAAACATTAAGTTTGCTTGGTTCCAGTTTTGATACCAGTCAATCGCTTGAACTTCAGTGATTGATTTACCAATAATTCCAGTAGCTAAGTTTGGATCCATTAGTGATAGTTTAGACAAAGTCGCTAACATTGGTGCTGAAGAGTATAGTAGGAATATAAAGAATAGTGACCAACCTACTGATCTTCTTGCAGCTTTCACACTTGGAGTTGTGAAATATCTCATCATAACGTGTGGTAATGAAGCTGTTCCAGCCATCATACAAACCGCTAATGAAATAAATTTCCAAGGTGTTGTGTTAACTTCTGCGTGCGCTTTAGTTATACCAGATAGTCCTTTTGGTACCTGTTTTAGGTCAGCTGCAGAGTTTTTAACTTCACCAAGACCGAACTGAGCTTCTAACTCAGCGATTCTTGCTACTTCATCTGCTAACATTAGGTGTGGAAATACTCCTGCACCCATTTTGTTACTGATCCAGAAAACTGGTAACAAGTATGCTATAATCAGTACGATGTACTGAGCAACTTGCGTCCAAGTAACTGCTCTCATTCCACCAAGCATTGAACACATCAATATACTTGCAAGACCAACGTACACAGCAATCTCGAAAGGAATATCAAGTGCAACTGATGCAATTGTTCCTGTCGCGTTTATCTGTGCAGTCACGTATGTGAATGATGCAACTGTTAAGACTATTACCGCAGATAGTCTAGCCATGTTTCCGCCATATCTAGTTCCGATAAAATCTGGAACTGTGTAGCAACCAAACTTTCTCAAGTAAGGTGCTAAAAGCGAAGCAACTAGTACGTATCCACCCGTCCAACCAACAAGCAATGCCATATAGCCGTAACCTTTGAAGTAAATTCCTCCAGCCATCGCAACGAATGAAGCACCAGACATCCAGTCTGCAGCAGTTGCCATTCCGTTGAATACTGTTGGAACCTGTCTTCCAGCTACGTAATATGCATCTGTTTGCATTGTACGTGATAGGTAACCAATTAACGCATAAATTAAAACTGTGAACGCAACAAAGAAAATACCAATTAACTTCGCAGACATTCCAGCTTGTTCAGCAATCGCCATTAAGATTATGAAAACAATAAACCCGCCGGTATATGTTCCATAAATCTTAGGAAGATTGTCTATAAATTTACCTTTAAACATTAGTCATCCTCTCTTTCAGTGTAGCCGAACTCTTCGTCAATTTTTTCTTGTCTATTCGCAAACCAGAAAATTAGTATTACGAAAATTCCAAGAGAACCTTGACATGTCATGTAATAAGACAACGGATATCCAAGTGGTCTTATTGATGACGCTTCCATCTCGGCGCCGAAGAAAAAGATGCCAATAGAGAAAACAAACCAGATTGCTAATGTTATAAATAGCAACATTCTAGTTTTTTCCCAGTGTTGTTGTTGTTTTGACATTTTTTTTCCCTCCCTATAGGTTAAAAGACGAAACATTACCCAAAATGACATAGATTGGAACCCCTAAAAATGTTACAATTGAGTGTGTTTTTACACAATTAGACAACTTGTAGTAGAAAATAATGCTAAAATATAAATTCAATCTAAAAGATATAAGTCTTGCTGATTTCAAAGTCTATTTAGGAGCAATGTTCAAAGCAGTGCTTCCTAAGAGCAAATTAAGGAATTTGGACGACCTGAAAAAATTTATTCAACAAAAATCAGCTTGGGTGACCCAGGTTACTCTTTACAATTACTTAAAAACAAGAATGGGAACTAGATACGTTTTGCATTTTGATAACGAAGTTTTTTTATCTTCAATAAACAAAGCAAAATGGAATATTTATTATGTGGCCCTTCAAGATCTTACTTTCTACAGCTTTTCGTATTTAAACTATTTTTTTAAATACGAAGACACAACCAAATCCAAAATGATTTATGAAGAGATCTTGCACGATGAACTAAAGAATGGAATGCCAGATGATATTATTGCAAAAGGAAAAGCAACTTTTGACAAAAGATTAGAAGAAATTGATTGGAAAAAATATTTTAGCTCTTTGCCATTTAATAAGAGCGCTTTGGCTTTGTATGAATGGGCGCCAATTGCTGAAGAGCTTAAAACTTTGGACAGAAAAATTGTTTTAAACTCTATGATACTGAAGTGGGATAATATTAAAGAAGAATTCGAAAAGAGAATTAATTTTTAAATATTTTTTCTTTCGTCGACGAGATTTTTTACTACGCTTGGATCTGCCAAAGTTGTTGTATCCCCAAGTTGGTCATGTTCATTAGCAGCAATTTTTCTTAAAATTCTTCTCATTATTTTCCCTGATCTAGTTTTAGGTAAACTAGGGGCAAACTGAATTATCTCTGGCCTATAAATTGGCCCAAGAGATCTTACTAAATGGTTTTTAAGCTCTCTTTCTAAATCACCATCATGTTTTTCACCCGCATTAAGAGTTACATAACAGTAAAGACCATTACCTTTAATATCATGAGGATATCCAACAACAGCAGCTTCAGCTACTTTTGGATGCGCAACAAATGCACTTTCTATTTCTGCAGTTCCAAGATTATGACCCGACACTATTATAACATCATCAACTCTCCCAGTTATCCAATAGTAACCGTCTTTGTCTCTTCGACACCCATCACCTGTAAAATATTTTCCATCAAATTGTGAAAAATATGTTTCAATAAATCTATTGTGATCTCCATAAACTGTTCTCATTTGACCTGGCCAGGATTGAGCAATACACAATCTTCCTTGTGCTTCTCCTTTGAGTACTTTCCCGTCTTTATCAACTATTACAGGTTTAATACCATAAAACGGTTTAGTCGCAGATCCCGGTTTAAGATCTATTGCTCCAGTTTGAGGACTTATCAAAATGCCTCCTGTTTCCGTTTGCCACCAGGTATCAACTATAGGACATCTCGAGTCTCCCACCGTTTTATAATACCACTCCCAAGCCTCAGGATTGATTGGTTCACCAACAGTTCCTAAAAGTTTTAAAGTTTTTCTAGAAGTTTTTTTTACAGGAGCATCTCCTTCTCTCATTAGCGCTCGAATTGCAGTTGGGGCTGTATAAAATATATTAACTTTGTATTTATCTACAATTTGCCACCATCTTGAAATATCGGGGTAAGTAGGTATGCCTTCAAACATAAGTGTTGTTGCACAGTTGGACAATGGTCCATAAATAATATAGCTGTGACCTGTAACCCAACCTATATCAGCTGTACACCAATAAATATCTTTGGGTTTATAATTAAAAATATATTGGTGTGTCATAGATGCGTAAACCATATAACCACCCGTCGTATGCAAAACCCCTTTTGGCTTACCTGTTGATCCAGATGTGTATAAAATGAAAAGTGGATCTTCTGCGCTCATCTCTTCGGGTTCACATAAAGACGGTACATTTTTTGTTATTTCATGGTACCAGACGTCTCTGTCCTCATTCCAATTAATTCTATTCCCTGTTCTTTTTACAACAATACATTTTTTTACATTCGGACAACTTAATAAAGCTTCATCAGTGATAGATTTTAAATTAATTGTTTTCCCACCCCGCAGACCCTCATCTGCTGTAATTACAAAATCGGAATTACAATCATTAATACGCCCAGAAATACTATCGGGAGAAAATCCACCAAAAATTATCGAATGTATCGCACCTATTCTTGCGCATGCTAGCATGGTGTATGCCAGTTCGGGTATCATAGTGAGGTAAATTGTAACTCTATCACCTTTCTTAACCCCTAAATTTTTTAAAGCATTTGCAGCTTTACAAACTTCTGTGTGAAGTTGTTTATATGTGATTTTCTTTTGAACTTTTGGATCATCTCCAACCCAGATAATTGCTGTTTTATCTTTGTTGTTTTTGAGATGTCTATCGATACAATTACTAGAGGCATTTAAAGTACCATCATAATACCACTTTATATGAACATCAGATTTACTATACTTAACATCCTTTACTTTTGAGTATGGTTTTATCCAGCTAATTCTTTTTCCCTCTTTTCTCCAAAAAGAGTCGTTTTCTTTAAGTGAGTTGTTATATTTTTTTTCGTACTCGGTCTTTGATACCAAAGCTTTTTTTATCCACTCAGATTTTGTTTTGTAAATTTTTTCTATATTTTCTTTTTTTGGACTTAAAGATAATTTATTTTTCCTCTTCTTTTTTGATTTAGAGGTTTTTCTTTTTTTTGAATTTTGAAGATTTTTTTTCTTACTTTTTTTCAAAGATTTTCTTTTTTTAACTTTTCTTTTTTTTTTAGATCTTTTTGCCATAACTAAATATTACTCATATTATATAATATTTTCCAGCTTTTAGAGTCAATGGGCATAACTGATAATCGACTTTGTTTAATCAAGGGAATATCCTTTAAAGAGCTATTTTTTTTGATATCCTCTAATTTTACAGGATTTTTAAGTTTTTCTTTAAACCTCACTTTTACAGCTACAAACATCTTTTTTTTATCGGCTGGATCCAAAAAAGCCTCTTTTATTACCTCTACAATACCAACGATTTCCTTTCCAATATTTGAATGATAAAAAAAACAAAGATCACCAACTCGCATTTTTTTTAAATTATTTCTTGCTTGATAATTTCTAACACCATCCCAAATTGATCCCTTCTCACCTGCTTTTTTTTGTTGATTTAAAGACCATACGTAAGGCTCTGACTTTAATAACCAGTATTTCATTTTTTTATTTTTTTTTCATAACTAACAAAACCAACTATATTTTTTTTGAAACTCAGAAAAAAACTTTTTATAAATCAAATATTTCGAATTCGTATTATTATCGATTGCTTTCCTTATTTGAAGATTACTCATAGTTTGAGAAGTCAAATCGTCTCTTTTATAAAATTCTAGGCATTTTGGATCCCAGTCTAATTCACAGTATTTGAATAATTTTTTTGACTCCATCAAGGGGTTTTTAGTGAATTCTTCATAGTTTAAATTATATATTAAATCTGAATTACAGTCTTTTGTTCTATTTATAGTTTCATAATAAAAATCATAGTACTTGAATATATTATCTAAGTTATGAGACCAAGCCAAAAAAGGAAGATTATTTTTTAAAGTAGAAACTAAAGATGAAAGCGGGTTTCTTAAACAATTTATTATTTTTGCATTTGGAAAAATAATTTTTAAAAAATCAACATATAAAAAATTTTCTAAACTTTTGTCAGTAAATATTAAGTTATTTTTTTTTTGAATTAGCTTTAAGGTTTTATATTTTTTAATAATTTTATTTTTTAGTGAGTTTATATCAATTTGAATAGTTTCTGCTTTATGAATATAGTTTCTTATCTCACAGCTTATTATTCCAGTTTCTTCTCCAACGGGTATTGTCTTTAAACCTGATGCAATTACTTTCTCAACAAGTGTAGAGCCACACCTTGGCAAGCCGATGATAAAGATTGGTCTTATTTTACAATCTAAACCTAATTTTTCTTTATTAAAGTTTGATTTGATTTTTTCATTTATTTTTGGAAAGTCATTAAAATAAAAATTTAGATCTTTAGAAAATTGTTCTTTGTTAGAATCAAAATAAAATTGATGTCCTTCCATCAAATATTTGAATTCATCTTTGTAATTTTTTTTTTTGTTTTCAAATTTAGATAATAAAAAATTTCCAAATGCTAAATTCCTGAAATCAGTCTGGTTTTCTTTTATGATGTTTGAAACTTTGTGATTTAAATTAGAATTCAAATTTTTATCATCAAGATTGCTAAGATTGTATTCATATTCTAAGTTTGAGGGTTCATAACTTACCGCTTTTTTATAACTATCTATTGATTTCATCTTATCTCCAAGTATTTGCCAAACAATTCCTAGATTATTATGAGCCAAAGCATAATCTTTTTTTATTTTTATAGCTTCTTGATAATTAAAAATTGCATCTTTATAATTTTTTAATCGTCGATTTAAATTTCCAAGATTATTAAAGGCAACAAAATAATTAGGATTTTTTTGTGTTGCTTTCTGAAGATTAAAGACTTCATTTTCGGTATCATCTAAATTTTTATAAACAATACTGAGACCTAAATAAACTTCCTCAATCCTTTCAGGATTAAGACTAATTACTTTTTTATAATAGTTAATAGAGCTTTGATAATCAGCTAATCTAAAATGTATTAGTCCGAGATTATACAAAGCAATAATATTTGATGAATCTGAACTAAGAATACTTTTATAAATATCTTTAGCAATTTTTAGTTCGCTTTTATGTAAATAATTTGAGGCTAACCTTAATGCTTCCTGGATACTGTATTTTTTTCCATTCATCTATTTAAATTTGCAATTATAATTTTACACCCGCACCCTTCAAAAATTTTGCTTTTCTATCCAAAGGCCATCTAGGTTTAACTTCGAAATCTAAACTATCAAATTTTTTTTTTTTATATTTTTCTAAACCAACAAGGGCAATCATTGCCGCATTGTCAGTACAAATTTCTATATTTGGAAAAAAAATTTCGAAATTTTCCTGATTACATAGTTTTTTTAAATTTTTTCTAATTTCTTTATTAGATGCAACACCACCAGCAACAACCAAGCTTCTATTACTAGGATAATTTTCAATATGTTCATCAATAGCATTCTTTGTTTTTTTAATTAAGATTTCTATGATAGTTTTTTGAAAACTTGCAGCTAGATCACATTTGTCTTTATTCGTTTTTAACGAATTTTTTAATCTTAAAACTGCTGTTTTTAAACCTGCAAAAGACATATTAGATCCACCTTTATAAAAAATTGGTTTTGGTAATTTAAATCGATCTTTGTTTCCCTTCTTTGAAAGTTGTTCAATAATTGGACCACCAGGATAAGTAAAGTTCATAATTTTTGAGACTTTGTCATAAGCTTCACCCAATGCATCATCAATAGTCGTTCCTAGCCTTTTATATTTTCCAAGTCCATCGACTGATAAAAATTGAGTGTGACCACCTGAAATCAAAAAAAGCAAATATGGGAATTTTAATTCAGAATTAAGTTTAGGACTTAGAGCATGTCCCTCAAGATGATTAACAGCAATTAGAGGTTTTCTAAGAGAGACTGATAAAGCCTTGGCAAAATTTAATCCAACAGACAAACAAACTATCAAACCTGGCCCAGCGGTAGCAGCTATTGCATCAATTTTATTAATGTTAATTTTACTCTTTTTAAGAGCCTCATTTGTAATCAAATCTATTTTTTCCAAATGTGATCGGGCAGCTAATTCAGGTACTACACCACCAAATTTCTCATGAATATCGAATTGGCTTGACACAATATTAGACAATATTTTGGGTCTTTTATTGTTTTCATGCTCTAAAACAGACACTGCCGTTTCATCACAGCTAGTTTCAATACCAAGTATTATAGTTTTTTTCTTTTTCAATATTTAATTAGTATAATTAATTTTAAAAATAAAAAATATTTAAAATGATAAAAAAATTAAAAATTGGAACTCGGGGAAGCTCTTTAGCACTAAAATATGCTGAAATTGCAAAAGACGAAATTAAACAATCAGGTGTTGAGGTTGAAATTATAAAAATAACCACAAAAGGTGATTTAGTTTTAGATAGAAGGACTAGTGAAATTGGAGGAAAAGGAGAATTTATAAAAAACATTGAAAAAGAACTTATAGACAAAAATATTGATATAGCTGTTCATTCTTTAAAAGATGTTCCATCCAATGAAACTAAGGGCCTAAGAACTGAATGTTTTCTTAAGAGAAACGATCCCCAAGAAGTTTTGGTCAATAAAGAAAATTTAACTCTTGATAGAATTAAAAAAAACTCAGTTGTTGGTACTTCTTCATTAAGGAGAGAATTTCAATTAAAACGTTTAAGACCAGACTTAAAATTTAAATTAATAAGGGGAAATATAGACACCAGAATTAAAAAATTAGATGAAGATCAATACGATGCAATTATTTTAGCAAAGGCTGGCTTAGTTGCTTTATCATTAGAAAATAGAATATCAGAAATATTTGAATGTAAAAGAATAGTTCCTCCTGCTGGTCAAGGGACTATCGTTCTTCAGTCCAGAGAAGAAGATGATAGAGTAAATAGAATTCTTTCAAAAATTAACCATTTTGAAACTTCAATTGAAGCTAAAATTGAAAGAAAAATTTTAACTGCTTTGGAGGGAGACTGCAACACTGCTGCAGGTATATATGCTAATGTAAGAGGTAAAAATGTAAACATTGTGGCTGAATTATTTTCTAGTGATGGTGACAAAAAATTTACTTATAAAGATGAATGTAAAATAGAAGAATCTTTAGAAATTGCCAAAAAAGCCGGCGATGATTTAAAAAAACAGTTTGAAATGGAAAAATAAATGCATGTTTTGTTAACTAGACCTTTGGAAGACTCAATAGAACTCATAAAAAAATTCAAAGACAAGGGTTTCACAGTATCTCATCTTCCTTTAATTAAAATAGATAAAATAAGCCATCCTAAACTTAATGGCTCAGAGTATAATAACGTTGTTTTTACAAGCTCAAATGCAATTAGAAATTTAGATATTAAACACCTTGATAAAAAAATTTTATGTTTTTGTGTAGGTGATGCAACAGAAAAAACTGCAAAACAAAAAGGTTTTCATAATACATTTTCGGCAGGTGGAAATGTAAGAAGTTTGAAAGAATTAATTTTGCAAAATTTGGAAAAAAAGACTGAGAAGATTTTGTATATAAGTGGTGAATTAGTCTCATATGATCTGGACAAAGACCTAATTAAAGAAGGATTAAATGTTCAAAGGTTAATTAATTATAGCGTCTCACACACTAAAGAACTAAATCCTGATTTTTTAAATGAGCTTAAAAAAAAAATTCCTGATATTATTTATATTTATTCTCAAAATAGTGCAGAGAGTTTTTTAAATTTGATCAAAAAATATAAACTACATGATTATTGGATGAAAACTAATCTTATGTGTATAGGTGAAAAAACATCATCTGTGTTAAATGAGATAAAATGGAAGAAAATCTTCTTATTTAATCCTGGTGAAGAAGAATTTTTATTATATAAAATTTAGATATGGAAGTTTTTATAAATTTTAAAGATCTATTTCTTTCGGTTTGGGACCAGGGAATTCTCGGAATTAATATTGGTCAAATTCTGATTGGTTTAGGAATATTTTTAATATTTCTAATTTTTAGAGGCCTTATTAGCAAACTAATTTTAAAAAAATTGGAAATTATATCTAAAAAAACAACTAATAAATTAGATGATACATTCGTGAAATCTTTAGTTGGTCCAGCAAGATTTTTACCAATAGTGTTGGGTTTCTTTTTTGCAAGTTATTATATGACATTCAGTGATGAGACTAGTTCATTCGTTGATAATGTTAATAGAACATTAATTACCATACTATTGTTCTGGATTATTCATCAAATAATAGAACCAATTTCCTATATCTTAAGTGGACTAGACAGAATTTTAACACGTGAATTAATTGGTTGGATAATTAAGTCTTTAAAAATACTTATTTTTATACTTGGAGCTGCCGCTGTATTAGAATTATGGGGAATTAAGATCGGTCCAATTATAGCAGGACTTGGCTTGTTTGGTGTTGCAGTAGCATTAGGCGCACAAGACTTATTTAAAAACTTAATTTCAGGGATTTTAGTACTTGTTGAAAAAAGATTTAAAATGGGTGACTGGATTTTAGTTGAAGGCACAATAGAAGGTATTGTTGAAAAAATTGGATTTAGATCAACTACTATCAGAAAGTTTGATAAATCATTAGCTATAATACCTAATTTTCAATTTGCTGAAAACGCTGTAATAAATATAAGCCAAACTACAAATTGGCTTATTAGCTGGACAATTACACTTCAGTACGACACTACTATAGAACAATTAAAAAATATACGGGACCAAATTGAAAATTTTATCATTGAAAATAAAGATTTTGACACAAAGGTAGGCTTGGCTGTAAGAGTAGATAAATTTTCGGATAGCTCTATAGATATGTATGTTAGATGTTTTACACAAACAGATAGCTGGAATGAGTGGCTTAAAGTTAAGGAAAGATTAGCAATTGGTATTAAAGAAATTGTTGAAAAAAATAAAGCATCGTTTGCGTTTCCTAGTCAATCAATTTACGTAGAAAAAAAATGATAATAATTTATATAGTTGCTATGACAATACTCAAGTATTACTCATACATAGTAATTGCAAACGTCATTTTAAGTTGGTTAGTAGCTTTTAATATAATTAATACTGGAAATAGATTTGTTTACTCTGTTTTAGACTTTACTTATAGGATGACTGAACCGTTTCTTAATAGAATAAGAGCCTTTTTGCCAAATCTTGGCGCATTTGACATCTCGCCTGTTATATTGCTTATGTTGATATGGATCATGCAAATGTGTATGGAGTATTACATAAGACCAATAATATAGAATATCATGAATTTAATTGACGGAAAAAAAATTGCTGCTGAACTGAGGAACGAACTTAAAGTTGAAGTTGACGAAATTAAGAAAAAATTTAAAAAAGTTCCAGGCTTGACAGTAATTTTAATTGGAGATTTAACTCCAAGTCAAATTTATGTAAGAAACAAAGAAAAATCCGCAAAGGAAATTGGTCTTAAATCAGAGATTATAAAGTACCCCGAGGATATTCAGGAGATTTCAGTATTAAACAAAATTGATGAACTCAATAAAGACGAGACAGTTTCGGGCATACTTGTTCAACTTCCCCTTCCAGATCATATTGATAAACAAAAAATAATTGAAAGAATTAATCCTGATAAAGACGTTGACGGTTTTCATCCTTACAATGTAG
Organism: Candidatus Pelagibacter communis; assembly: GCF_001180105.1. GTDB lineage: Bacteria > Pseudomonadota > Alphaproteobacteria > Pelagibacterales > Pelagibacteraceae > Pelagibacter > Pelagibacter ubique_K. The sequence continues at coordinate 7,907 of NZ_CVSO01000070.1, read as the reverse complement.
GAAATTTATCATCTGGATATGAAAGCTCAGTTCCTTGTACACCATTAGGATGTTATTTACTTATAAAAAGGACTGAACCAAATTTAAGTGGCAAAAAGGCAATTGTGATTGGAAGATCTAACTTAAATGGTAAACCGATGGCCCAGCTTCTTTTAAAAGAAAATTGCACAGTAACTATTACTCATTCAAAAACTAAAGATTTAAAAAACGAGTGTTTGAAAGGTGATATTGTTATTGCTGCTGTAGGAATTCCAGAGCTAGTTAAAGCGGACTGGATCAAAAAAGACGCAATAGTAATTGATGTAGGAATTAATAAGACAGATAAAGGCATCGTAGGGGATGTTGCATTTGAAGAGGTATCTAAGGTAGCTAAAGCATTGACCCCAGTACCAGGAGGTGTAGGACCAATGACGATTGCTTGCTTATTAAAAAACACAATTGAATGCTTTAAAAGAAGTTTAAAATAATTCCTTTAAAATAGAATTAAACTTTTCACCAACATCTTCAGTATTAAAAAGTTTTTTATTTGCTGCTTGTTGATAATATTTTTTTCTGTCTAAAATATTTTCGTCATTAGCTATTTCAATTGCTTTATTAACATAATCATTTTTATCTTTAACTATTGGTGGATTTTTAACCTCCATTTGAATATATGCAGCGCTTACGATTCTTGATTTAATATATTTGGTTGGATATGTCACTGTTTGCGTCCCATAAAACATTGACTCATGGAAAGAATTTCCAGAGCCAAAATAAATTGGATCAAGTAACACAGAAGAAGTTCCCAAATGATTGATAAACTGATTTAAATTTAACGGATCTAGAAAAACAACTCTATTAGAGTCGAAATTTTTATTTTTTTTAAACCTTTCTAATAACTTTTGGTAGTAAACCTTGTGAGTGTCTTTTAATAAATATAAAATTCCTTTTTTATCTTTTTTTAAAATATCAAATAAATAGTCATCAAAGTCTGGATGAAATTTAAATAAGGTCTGGGGACAAGAATAAATATTTTTTTTTGATATATCCTTATCATCCAATTTATTTCTAATAATCGGTTTATTATAAATCATTGGAAGCTTATCTATTATTAAAAAATTTTCAGAGTAAAATTTTTTAGAGTTTTCCAAGATTAGATTTTTAGAACATAAGAAATAATCGATAGATTCAGATCCAGTTGTTTCTGGATGGCCCCAAGACATAATTTGATATTTCGCCAATCTAACTAAAGATAAAAAATAAAATTCAATTGACATGCCAATATCTGGATAAAAAAGAATGTCAAAATTTTCTTTTTCTAGAATTTTAATTTTATCAATTAATTTATTAGGCAATATTTCATTTTTAAAACCTTTACTATTTTTGTTTAAAAATTCTTCAAATATTTCGCCCTTTTTTGTTTTGTAAGAATGATAAATAACAACATCAAAAAATTTCAAATCTAGGCTGAAAATTAAATCTTTAAACAATTTGCCTATTGTATGATCAGTAAAAAATTCAGAAACAAAGCCAATTTTAATTTTATCATTTAATTTCTGATTTATTGCAATTTTACGATTGAGCGGTTGATAAATTTTTTTTAGAGCTTTCACCATTTTTTTGTTTATTTCTAAATTATCTTTATCGGTGTAAGTAAGCTCAAATAATGGAGGTGAAATTATTTGATCATTATCATAGTCTAATTTTATATCTGAGCTAATAACTTCATCTAAACCTTTATTAATTTTTTGTCTATAATCATCTATCTCTTTTTTGTCACTTGCAATTAACGGAGAAAGTATTTTTTTTTGTACTTCCCATTTTTCATTAATTAAGTTTTTTTTTAATCCCTCATTCACTATCTTTATCATTTCCTCAATCTTATCTTGGCTCTTTAAAACACTAGCTAGAAATTGATAAGCAAATGGTTCATCAGGTTTAATTTTTATAATTTTTTTAATGCATTCTTCGGCTTTTTTAAAAGCTCCAGAAAAAGCATAAGAGTGACTTAAGTTACGGAGTATGGATAAATTATTAGGATAATCATTTAAAAGTTTCTCGAACAACTTAGTAGATTTTTCAAATTCTTTTTTTTGAAGATGATTATAGGCAATTTTAAAAAGCTCATCTGCTGAATATTTGTTCACAATACTTCAAGAATATATTATTTTATTAAAAATGGTATTTTAATAATTTAGATCATGTTAATTTTGATCTTCCACCATCCACACCTATAATTTGACCAGTTATCCACGAACTTTCATCGGTTAGCAAAAATTTTGCCATCGCCGCAGCGTCTTTACCTTCACCAATTCTTTTCATGGGGTGTGCTTTTGCTATACCTTCAGCGATTAGTTTATTCTTCAGCATCGGTTCAGCAATTTTTGATTTAGTTAGACTTGGTGCAATACAATTAACTCTTATGTTTGGAGCAAATTCAGCTGCTAAAGATACAGTCAATCCCTCCAAAGCTCCTTTTACAGATGCGATAATGCTATGATTAGTAAATCCTCTTCTGACTGCAACTGTTGAAAAAATTACAACAGAGCCTTTATTTTTTTTTAAACTTTCTTGAAAATTTTTAATTGTTTCAACAATTGGGTAAAAGTTTAAATCGAAACATTTTTGAAAGTCCTCTTTTTTTACCATTCTAATAGGTTTTAAGTCTATTGAACCCACACAATATGCAATCCCTTTTATTTCTTCACTTGCAAATTCATTTTTTAAACTTTCAATTTTTGCAGAGTCAAGAACATCCACAACAGTATATTTGCAACCTATCTCAGAAGAAATATTTTTTAGATTTTCTTCATCTCTTCCAATAAGCTGAACATCTTCATTATTTTCAGCCATCATTTTTGACAAATTTGAGCCGATAGAACCTGTCGCACCAAATATTAAATATTTTCCTGACATATCTTATAATAGTATTTATAAATAAATTATGAAATTGTTTATTACACTTGGAAACCAATTATTTCCATTAAAATACTTAAGCCGCTTCAAAAATGACCATCTTTTTTTTATGGCAGAGGATTATGGCTTATGCACCTATGAAAAACATCATAAATTAAAAATATTACTATTTTTATCTTCAATGCGATCATATGCAGAAAATTTAAAGAAAAATAGATTTAAACTAATTTATTCAAAAATTGATAACGCAGATTTTAAAAGTGACTATTTAACAAAAATACAAAAGGTTGTTAAAAAAAACAAAATTAAAGAAATTTCTTTTTTTGAGATAGAAGATAAACCATTTGAAAAGAAAATTTTAGATTTTATTAAAAAAAATAAAATAAAATTAAATATAATCAAAACCCCAATGTTTTTAAATTCTAGAGATGATTTTAAAAAATATTTATCTAAATCAAAAAAACCTTTCATGGCAGTGTTTTATAAAGAGACAAGAAAAAAAATGAATATTTTAATGAATGGTGAAGATCCAGTAGGAGGAAAATGGAGTTTTGATGAAGACAATAGGAAAAAACTTCCTAAAGGAACCAAAATTCCAGTCTTCCCAAAAATAAATGAAACTTCTCATACAAAAAATTTGAAATCAATTATAGAAAAAAATTTTTCAAAACATCCTGGTTCAACAAAAAATTTCTGGTTTGCAACTGAACTTAAAGATGTAATGAGACTTTTAGATTTTTTTATCAAAGAAAAATCAAATTTATTTGGAGATTATGAGGATGCTGTTGATCAGAGTAATAATATATTATTTCATAGTGCACTAAGTCCTTATTTAAACTTAGGAATAATTACACCTGAAATTATATTAGATAGAATTTTAACAAGCCACAAAAAGAAAAAAATAAGAATTAATTCTTTGGAGGGTTACATTAGACAGGTAATTGGTTGGCGTGAATTTATGAGAGGAATTTACCAAAATTTCCATAATAAATTAGAAACTGGAAATTTCTTTAAACATAACCGAAAAATGAAACCTTCGTGGTATGAAGGAAACACCGGTTTACCCCCTCTAGATTATGCAATTAAAAACGCTAAAGATCATGGCTGGTCTCACCATATAGAAAGACTAATGATTTTATCTAATATAATGAATCTATGTGAGATCAAACCAATCTTTGTTTATAAATGGTTTATGGAAATGTTTGTTGATTCATCTGAATGGGTAATGTTACCAAATGTTTATGGCATGGGGCTATTTAGTGACGGAGGAATATTTGCAACCAAACCATATATTTGTGGTTCAAGTTATTTTTTAAAAATGATGGATTTTAAAAAGGGTGATTGGTGTAATATTATGGATGGTCTTTATTGGAGATTTATTAATAAAAATAGAAAATTTTTTTTACAAAATCCAAGACTATCGATGATGGTTAGAATTTATGATAAAATGAATTCATCTAGAAAAAAAATGATTCTGGCTGCAGCGGATAAATTTATTAAAGAAAATACAAATGCCAATTAAAGTTTTTTTCAATAACTCCTGTAACATTTGTAAAATGGAAATTGATCATTATAAAAAAAATTCTGATGAAAATTTAGAGTGGGTCGATATAACCAATAATCAGGAAGCAATTAATTTGACTTCAAAATCTCAAGCAGAGCTTCTAAGAAGATTGCATGTCATCGAAAATGGAGAAGTTATAGGTGGGGCGAAAGCATTTGTAATAATTTGGTCAAAAATTCCAAAATATAAATTTTTAGCTAAAATATTTAGTTTCAAACCTTTATTTATAATTTTTCATTATCTTTATGAATTTGTTGCCTACTTTCTTTTTTTGAAAAACAAACATCAACTTAATGAAGAAACAAAACCTTCCAACTAAAATTTGTCCAGTTTGTCAAAGGCCATTTAAATGGAGAAAAAAATGGAGATTGAATTGGGATAAAGTCAAATACTGTTCAAAAAGATGTTCTTCTAAGTGAACATTGTAATAATTTTTGGAATATGATTTTTAAAATTAAAAAAACCTTTATTGCAATACTGCCAGGAATACTGATCAAGCTTTCTGAACAAGAAGTTAAGTTTAATGTTATTTAAATTTAAATAATCTAAGTTTTCACCAACTGTTGGATATAAACCAATAATATTTTCACCTATTTTTTTGACCTCACTTATATCTATAATCTCACACTCAATTGATTGATTCTTTATTCTTTGTTCTTGGTCTTTAATTAAAAGAGATTTAAATTTAATTACTTTATCACTTAATTTGATGGATCTGTTTTCATTTTTGTTTGATACCAAATAAATCTTTTTAAATTTAAAATCTTTAAAGTCAGTGATTTCAAAAGATAGGTTATTTTCAAAAATTAATAAATTTTCAGAGTCGATATCTTGAGGATTAGCAAAATTTTGTTTTACAATTGAGTATGTCTTTTCAGAAACTTTTGGTGGCGCGTTTTCAATCAATTTAATATTGTTAAATCTATTATTGGTAAATTTTTTGATATTCCATTCACTAGCTAGATAATGTTTTCCTTGTGTTTGTACTCCAGCAACCCATCTCCATCCAAGTGTATTTGATGCAGCATCACCATCATAAAGATGTTGCATAAAAAATTCTGCGCCTAGCTGCCAAGGTAAATCCAATGTGAATATCCAGATACTTGCAAACCACATTCTCGTGTGATTATGAAGATAATTATTTTCTATTAATTCTTTTACCCATTCATTAAAGCATTCGATGTTAGTATTTCCCTCTATCGCATTTAAGTATTCTTTATTATCTTTAAATTTTTCTCTTATACTGTTTAAGCTTACCAAATAATCGGTCCAGACGTTTGGTCTTAACTCAAGCCAACCTTTCCAATAAGTTCTCCAAAGAACCTCCTGTATAAACTTTTCATTTTTTGAAAAGGAAAACTTCGCTAGCGATTTTTTAATAATTTCAATTTCATTAAGGACCCCATGAGTAACATAGGGCGATAAGCACGATACGTTATCTCTTTTATCAGGCCCAAAATCGAAGTTTCTCAACCTTGAATAATCCGAAAGATTTTTTTCTAAAAAATTATTTAATTTATCAATAGCTTTCGCTCTGGATGCTTCGAAATTCATATTTTTAATTTAATTTTTTTTTATGGAAATTTATAAATCTTTCAACATTGGATTTGTTAAAAGTTTTATTTTCTTCAAAAGAAACTTTTTTCATTGAGTAAGCACTGCTTTTTGTCATTCTCGATTGAATTATAACATTACCTTTGTAAAGTTTTAACTTAACACTTCCATTTACCTTATTTTTTTTTAGATCTACTATTTTTTGTAAACTAAATCTTTCCTTTGAGAACCAATAACCGTTATAAATTAATTCTGCATATCTTGGCATTATAGAATCTTTTTTATGCATAGTATCTTTATCTAGTGTCACAGACTCCATTGCTCTATGAGCGATTAAAAGTAATGTCCCGCCTGGCGTTTCATAAACACCTCTTGATTTAATTCCGATAAATCTATTTTCAACTAAATCAACTCTTCCAACTCCATTTTTTCCACCGATTTGATTTAATTTTTCTAAAAGTTTTTCTGGTGTTAACTTTTTTCCATTAATACTAACTGGATCACTGTTTTTGAAACCAATAGAAACATAAGTGGGTTTATTAGGTGCCTTTTCAGGTGAAGTTGTTCTTTGAAAAATAAATTCAGGTGCTGAATTTTTTGGATTTTCTAAAACTTTACCTTCAGTAGATGTATGAAATAAATTGTCATCTACTGAAAAAGGTGGTGCACCTTTTTTATCTTTTGGAATTGGAATGTTATGTTTTTTTGCATAATTAATTAAATCTGTTCTTGATTTTAATTTCCAAATTCTCCAAGGAGCAATAACCTTTATTTTTGGACCAAAATAATGATATCCAAGTTCAAATCTAACCTGATCATTTCCTTTTCCAGTTGACCCATGTGAAACAGCGAAAGCTTTAAATTTTTTTGCGACTTTAATTTGATCTTTTGCAATTAATGGTCTCGCAATTGATGTCCCAAGAAGGTAAACCCCCTCGTAAATTGCATGACCTCTGATCATTGGGAAGACATATTCTTTTACAAACGTATTTTTTAAATTGTTAATTATTATTTTTTTAACACCAAGATTTTTTGCATTTTTAATAATTTTCTTTCGGTCTATTTCTTGACCAATGTCTGCAGTGTAGGCAATTACTTCACTATCGTAATTTTCCTGTAACCATTTTAAAATAATAGATGTATCAAGTCCGCCTGAGTAGGCTAAAACAATTTTTTTGTTTTTTTTCATTTAAGATATTAAGCGCAACTTTTTTTTGCAGTATTATAAGCCTTTGTGAAACCCATTAAAGAATAGTGATCAATTGTTTGAGATCCAGATTGATTATATCCCGTAATCATAATTCTTGATCCTTTTTTCATTACATTAACCATCTTTCGTTCTAAACCTGTGTCGCCTATCCAAGCAAAGTTTTCTTTTTTAACATCAAACTTAATTTTATTTTTTCCAGATTTAGCTGTAATTGAATTTTGAGTGTTATATTGATAACCAGATGTAATACTTACTTCATCTTTAATTTTATCAGCTGGTCTGAAACTAATAAATAGTCTTGCCTCTCTTGGATTTTTTTTTGGTGATTGTAAAACTGGTTTCGATTGTGCAAAACATAGTTTTTTTGCTCCATCAGTAACTACTATTGTTTCCCAGTCTTTAAATTTACCTACCTTTTTAATTTCTTGAGCTGAGGCTTCAGTGAGAATAAAAAGACAAAGTAACAATACTGTAATTTTATTAATTAAGGACATGGATTTGGATATGTTTTTTGAACTTCGTTAATTTGGTTAATAATTTCATTATTTAATTTTACATTTACACTTTCTACATTTGTTTTCAACTGTTGCATAGTAGTAGCACCAATTATTACACTTGTGACAAAAGGAAAGATTTAGTTTACAAAAAATAGTAGATCTAAAAAAAAATAAGGTAAATGGAAGT
>NZ_CVSO01000069.1 GCF_001180105.1 Candidatus Pelagibacter communis | reverse complement strand
TTGAAATAATATCAGGAGCAGAAAGTTTATAATATGAGAAAAGGAAAAATAACTCAAATCATCGGAGCAGTTGTCGATGTAAGTTTTGAAGGAGAATTACCCGAGATTTTAACTGCACTCGAATGTAAAAATGCTGGGAACAGGTTAGTTTTAGAAGTAGCCCAACATTTGGGAGAGTCTAGTGTGAGAACCATTGCTATGGATTCTACAGAGGGTCTAAAAAGGGGAGATGAAGTAACAGATACAGGTGCACCAATTAAAGTGCCAGTCGGGCCAGAAACTTTAGGAAGAATTATAAATGTCATTGGTGAACCTATTGATGAAAAAGGTGATGTTAAGAGTAAAGAAAATTGGCCAATCCATAGAGCGGCTCCAGAATTTAATGATCAATCTACAGAGACTGAAATATTAGTTACAGGTATTAAAGTAATTGATCTTTTAGCGCCATATGCCAAAGGTGGAAAAATTGGATTATTTGGTGGTGCAGGTGTTGGAAAGACTGTTTTAATTATGGAATTGATAAATAACGTTGCTAAAGCACATGGTGGCTTTTCGGTTTTCGCAGGTGTAGGGGAAAGAACTAGAGAAGGAAATGACCTTTATCATGAGATGATTGACTCAGGAGTAATTAAGCCAGAAGGCAAAGGTTCAAAAGCTGCATTAGTCTATGGTCAAATGAACGAACCCCCAGGAGCAAGAGCAAGGGTAGCGTTAACTGGATTGACTGTTGCTGAATATTTTAGAGATCAAGAAGGCCAAGACGTGTTATTTTTCGTTGATAATATTTTTAGATTTACACAAGCTGGCTCGGAAGTTTCAGCATTATTAGGCAGGATACCTTCAGCAGTTGGATATCAACCAACTCTTGCTACAGATATGGGTAACCTACAAGAGAGAATTACGACAACAAACAAGGGCTCAATTACTTCAGTACAAGCGATTTATGTGCCTGCAGATGACTTAACTGACCCCGCACCAGCAACATCTTTTGCTCACTTAGATGCAACAACAGTATTATCGAGACAGATAGCAGAAATAGGTATTTATCCTGCGGTTGATCCTTTAGACTCAACTTCAAGAATACTAGATCCAAGAATTGTTGGTGATGAACATTATAGAGTAGCTAGAGAAGTACAAAAAGTGCTTCAGACCTACAAATCTTTACAAGATATTATTGCAATTCTTGGAATGGATGAGCTATCCGAAGAGGACAAATTAATTGTAGCCAGAGCTAGAAAAATACAAAGATTTTTATCTCAACCATTCTTTGTTGCAGAGGTTTTTACTGGATCACCTGGAAAATTGGTAGATCTAGACTCAACTATAA
>NZ_CVSO01000068.1 GCF_001180105.1 Candidatus Pelagibacter communis | reverse complement strand
CCCTAATCAAAATGATAGAGGAACGCACATGAACATAAGTTGTGCTGCTTTAGTTAAAGGTGCTCCAAACAAAGATAACGCAATCAAACTTGTGGAATTTTTATTAACACCAGAGTCTCAAGAACACTTTGTTAATAATACATTTGAATTCCCAATGATCGGTGGCGTTTCAGCAAATCCATTAGTAGTTAACAATATTGGTTTAGATTTTAAACAAGATCTAAAAACAAAAGTTTCTAGCTATGGTGCTAAACAAGCTGATGCATTAGAAGTAATGACAGCTGCTGGTTGGAAATAACATGGCAGATAAAAAAGAATTTATTACTGAAATTGATTTAAATAAATCTTCTGAGGGATGCTCTCCGTGTGTCTCAGAGTGTAAAAAAATCAATCAAAGAATAAATAAAAGAAATTTATCTGAAATCAATGAACAGGAGGTTCCGCACATCCTAAAAGTTTTTGATTTTTAGATAATTCTTTGAAAATATGCTCGTGATTAAGATCTCCTTTTCACGGGCATATTTATTTTCATGATTATAAGGCGGATTATAATATGAATAAATTTAATGTTTGGTCTCTTAGTTCGTTCGTAATCTCATTTGTTGTAATTATACCCATCTTGACTGTTTCAGCGAGTTTTTTTGAAGAAACAAGTAATTACTACCAAATATTAAAGGATACTTTTCTATTAGAGTACATATTTAATTCAGCTGTATTATTAATTGGTGTTTTAATTTTTACTTTTTTAATGGGCATTGGTTCTGCTTACTTAGTTTCATTTTTTAATTTTCCTGGAAGTAATTTTTTCAAATGGACTTTAATATTATCTTTTGCAGTCCCACCATATATCTATGCCTATTCTTTAACAGCTTTTTTTGAAAACTATGGAACTGCTTACACAATATTAAAAGATATTTTTGGAGATGCTAATTATAACAGTCATATCCCAAAATTTGATGGAATGGTTGGAGCAATACTTTCAATATCTTTTTCTTTATTTGCTTATGTTTATATTCTAACCAGAGCCTCTTTTTTATATCAGTCACAAAATTTAATAGATTTAGGAAGAAATTTAGGTTTTTCAAAATTAAAAGTATTTTTAAAAATAATTTTACCTTCAGCCAGACCAGCAATTATCGCAGGTTTATCATTGG
>NZ_CVSO01000067.1 GCF_001180105.1 Candidatus Pelagibacter communis | reverse complement strand
TTCTTGGTGCTTGCAGAAAGGGTGATATAGGACAAAAATTTTCAGATAAAGATGCAAAATTTAAAAATATAAGATCAACAATTTTGTTAAGGAAAGTTATTAAAGAAATAGAAAAAAGTGGATTTTTTATTAATAATCTAGATATAAATATAATAACTCAAACTCCAAAAATTAGTAAATATAAAAAAAAGATGATTTCGATGATATCTAAATTATGTAAAATTAAAAAGGATCGAATCAATATCAAAGGTAAAACAGCAGAGAAACTTGGTGTAATAGGAAAAGAAAAAGCCATTGCTTGTGAAGTGATAACTTCAGTTTTCAAATATGAATAAAAAAATTGGAAAAATGATTGTTACGATGTTTGGTGTTGGTTATATGAAATATTTTCCAGGTACTTTTGCTTCTTTAATAACAGCTTCGATGTATTATATTTTTTATACGATTAAAATAAATTATTTTTTGTTAATATTTATTAACCTTCTTTTATTTATTTACTCAGTTTTGATGATTAATAATTTGGAAGGTGAATTTGAAGAAATAGACTCAAAAGAAATCGTAATTGATGAATTTTTGGGTCAATCGATACCAATTATCTTCTTTTATATAATTTTTTATGAAGGATCTGTATCGACTAACTTTTTTTTTATAATTGTTTTTTTATCTTTCATTGGATTTCGTTTTTTTGATATCTTAAAACCTTATCCAATTAATTATGTGGATAAGAACATGAAAAATGGTTTTGGTGTTATTTTAGATGATCTTATAGCAGGTTTCTTCACGCTAATAGTGTTATATATCTGCATAATTTTTTATGGTCAAATTTAGTAAATTAATTAAGAAATTAAAAAAGAAAAAATTAAAGATTAGTTTTGCTGAGTCTTGTACTGGTGGATTACTCGCTCAATCTATAACCTCGATAAGTGGAGCTTCAAAGGTATTTAATTTAAGTGTTGTTACTTATTCAAATAAATCGAAAAGTTCAATTCTTAATGTACCAAAAAAAATAATTAATAAATTTGGAGCTGTAAGTGAGGAATGTTGCCTAAGTATGGTAAAAAATTTAGCAAAAATAAGCAAAAGTCAAATAAATGTGTCTATTACTGGAATAGCTGGACCTAAGGGTGGCTCTAAGTTTAAACCAGTGGGTCTTGTTTTCATTGGAATTAAATATAAAGGTAAAAACAATATTTATAAATATTTGTTTGCAAATAAAACAAGGAGATCTATTCAAAATGCAAGTGCAAAAGCCGTAGTAGATAATTTACTAAACCTTATTAAATAATTTCTCTGCCCTACTTTGGAACGCGTCAGCAATTTTATCGAGACCGTATTTAAATGATTTATTCATAAAAATATTTAAGAATTTATTTTTTAATTCAAAATCCAGATCAAAAGTTACCTCTGTAAAATTCTCTTTTTGATCAAATTTCCACTTATTTTCCAAATATTTTAAAGGTCCTTCAATATTTTTTACGTAAATAATGTTCTCCTTTTTATCAAATTTAACATCACTCTTATAAGTGTCTTTAAAAGGACCTTTGCCGATTGTTAAGTCAGCCTCGATATATTGAAAATTACCCACAGACTCATCTTTATATATGTGAGCATTTAAACAATATGGAATAAATTTTGGGTATTCTTCAATATTGAGAACAAGATCGATTAAATCTTTTTTGGAACAATTAATGTTTCTCTTTATCGAAGCTTTTGGCATTAGAAGTTATTCTATTTTTTTTTAATTTAGCAAAGTCTTCGTCTGCATGATAAGACGATCTTGTTAGTGGAGACGAAGATACTAATAAAAAACCTTTTGCTTTAGCGATAACTTCTAAATCTTTAAATTCACTTGGATCATAGTATCGTTGAAGTGGAAAGTGCTTAACAGATGGTTGTAAATACTGTCCAATTGTTAAGAAATCAACATTAGCAGATCTTAAATCGTCCATAACTTGTAAAATTTCATCCTTTGTTTCACCCATACCAACCATTATTCCAGACTTTGTAAAAGTTTCCTGATTTATTTGTTTAGCGTTTTTTAATAATTCAAGAGATGAAAAATATCTAGATCCAGGTCTTACCTTTAAGTATAAACTTGGAACAGTTTCGATATTATGATTAAAAACATCTGGCATTGCTTCCAAAACTCTTTTGTAAGCTTCTCCCTTTCTTAAAAAATCAGGAGTTAAAACTTCAATTGTTGTTTCTGGATTAGCTTCTCTTGTAGACTTGATAGTTTCATAAAAATGATTTGAGCCACCATCTTTGAGATCATCTCTATCAACAGAAGTGATTACTACATGACGCAAGTTTAATCTTTTAACCGCCAAGGCTATTTTTTTTGGTTCAAAAGGGTCCAATTTTTCTGGTCTTCCAGTTTTAACATCACAAAAAGCGCAAGCTCTTGTACAAGTGTCCCCCATAATCATAAAAGTTGCATGTCTTTTGCTCCAACATTCGGTAATATTCGGACAATTTGCTTCCTCACAAACTGTAACTAATTTTTGTTGGTTGACTATACTTTTTGTAAGAAAAAATTCTTTACTGTTTAAAAGTTTTGACTTAATCCAAGCTGGTTTTTTTTTAATTGGATTAATTTGATTTTTTTGTTTTTCTGGATGTCTTACTTTATTCATTTTCAATAATATAGGTATTCTCACCTTTTTTTCCAACTACAAATTTGTCCCTTATTAAAATTTCAAGGTAATCTTTGTCTAAATTCTCACCAATAAGACTATTAATTTTTTTCACCTTTGTTATTTCATTAGTTAAAAAGAGTTTTTTCTTTAAAAGATTTTCAAATTGATTTTTTTTATCTAGATACGCAAATAAACCTCTATTACCTCCAAGTAAATTTAAAGAAAAATAAATAATTAATATTATTGGAAGTATGAATATAATATTTTTTTTAATAACATTTATCATTTCAATTTAGCCATATTATTGCTTTTTATAAGGTCAGCTTCTATTCTCAATAACTGATTAAATTTTGCAACCCTTTCTGATCTACATAATGAGCCAGTTTTTATTTGATTTGAATTAGTTCCAACTGCTAAATCAGATATAAATGTATCTTCTGAGTCGCCTGATCTATGGGAAATGATAGTTGTATAACCAATATTTTGGGCAAATCTTATAACATCTAGGGTCTCAGAAACTGTACCGATTTGATTTAATTTAATTAAAATAGAATTCGATGATTGATATAAAAAACCCTTTTTCAATCTTTGAAGATTAGTTACATAAAGATCATCACCTACGATCTGTATTTTTTTTTCTTTTTTATGCAAATCAGACCATGATTTCCAATCGTTTTCTGCGAAAGGATCTTCAATAGATTTTATTTTATATCTTTTAACTATTTTTGAGTAGAACAATATTGTATTTTTGTATGAGATATATTTTTTTGAATCTATTGCGTATTTATTATTTTTAAAAAGTTCATTTGCAGCAACATCTAAACATATTGATACATCTCTTCCGTTAACAAAACCTGCCTTTTTTATTGCATTCGAGATTAATTTTAATGCCTCTTCGTTTTTTGAAATCATTGGGGCGAAACCACCTTCATCTCCAACAGATGTAGATAAATTTTTACTAATAAGTAATTTTTTCAAGCTTTGTATTACTAAAAAACAAATATTCATTGCCTCGCTAAAACTCTTTGCTTTATCCGGTCTAATCATAAATTCTTGAATTTTTAAACCATTATTAGCATGAGCACCCCCATTGATGATATTCATAAGGGGAAAGGGTAATTTAAAATTTTTTTTTATCAAAAAGTTTTTAT
>NZ_CVSO01000066.1 GCF_001180105.1 Candidatus Pelagibacter communis | reverse complement strand
TAAGAGATTGGTATTTGAACAAGAATTTATACCTTAAACTCTATAGGTCTGGAATTTCTGTTTTTAAGAATTATCCATTATTTGGTGTGGGTAACAAAAATTATAGAGTTGAAACATGTGACTCTAGTAAAAATAAAATTAATCAAGATTATATTTGTTTAACGCACCCACATCAGATTTATATTGAAATGCTCTCTGAACATGGCATTTTTGGAACTGCAATAATATTGAGTATCTTTTTTTATTTAATTTTTAGGATATTAAAAAAGATTATCCATTCTCAAAACTATATTCAGATTGGTGCATTCGTTTATGTTTTGATTAATTTTTTACCATTTCTCCCAACTGGCTCTTTTTTTAGTGACTTTAATTTAACTTTATTTATGATTAATTTTTCTTTAATGTATGCTGTAAATAAAAAAACAAACGTTTTTTTTAAAAATTAAATTAAAGATAAAAACCGTTATACTTGGATAATGGGCCGTTAGCTCACTGGTAGAGTACTGCATTGACATTGCAGGGGTAGTTGGTTCGATCCCAACACGGCCCACCATTTCATCTATTTTTTATAAATAAAAGCAAGAGATTTTTTTCCTTCTA
>NZ_CVSO01000065.1 GCF_001180105.1 Candidatus Pelagibacter communis | reverse complement strand
CCTGAGAGTATCCATCCGTGACCATATACTCTCTGCGGAGGTTTAATACCTGCTGCTAATAAAAAGGCTGGCCAATACACTGCGTGAAATCTTAAAATATCTTTTCCTATAATATGAATATTAGCAGGCCAAAAGTCTTTATATAATCTTTCTGTCTCTTTAGGATAATTTAAAGCAGAAAGATAATTTGTTAAAGCATCAAGCCATACGTATATTACATGGTCTTCATTTGATGGAACTTTAATCCCCCAAGAAAAAGATTTCCTGCTAACGGATAAATCTTTTAATCCACTTTTGACAAAACTAATTACCTCATTTTTTCGGCTCTTTGGTAATATAAATTTTGGATTTTCTGAATAAAATTTTAAAAGCGGTTCTTGCCATTTGGATAATTTAAAAAAATAAGACTCTTCTTCAACCCACTCTACAGGTGATCCAGATGATTTGGATATTTTTTTTCCTTCTAGATCTTCGATTTCATCTTCATTATAAAAAGCTTCATCGGAGACAGAGTACCAACCTGAATATTTTGAAAGATATATTTCCTTTTTTTTTTCTAAAATATTCCAAAGATTAGTTACGGCTAATGAATGTCTTTTTTCAGTAGTTCTTATGAAATCATCGTTTGATAAATTAAGTAAGGACGATAAATTTCTAAATGTCTTGCTTATTTCGTCACAAAACTCTAAAGGATCTTTATTGGATTTTTCAGCTGCTCTTTGTATCTTTTGGCCATGTTCATCGGTTCCAGTTAAAAAAAAAACTTGATGACCTTGGATTCTTTTTAGTCGTGCAAAAAAATCAGCTACAATGCTAGAATAAGCATGACCCATATGAGGTTTTGCTGAAGGGTAATAAATCGGTGTAGTAATGTAAAAATTATCTTTCATTTACAATTATATTCTTAATTTCTAATAGAGATGAGTCTTTATCTAGATTAAATTTATTCATATCGTTTATCTTATTAATAGTTTGTTTAAAAAATTTGTAGTCATTTTCAAAATTATTACGTTTAAGAATTTTATTATAGAAATATATTTCAATAAGTATTTGTAAATTTCCTATTATAAAATCATTTTTAAGATAATTTCGTTTATTAAAAATATGATTTAATAAAAAATTAATATTCAAATCATTTAAATCGATTTTTTC
The DNA here is from genome assembly GCF_001180105.1 of Candidatus Pelagibacter communis. GTDB lineage: Bacteria > Pseudomonadota > Alphaproteobacteria > Pelagibacterales > Pelagibacteraceae > Pelagibacter > Pelagibacter ubique_K. Next base: position 45,820 of record NZ_CVSO01000065.1, on the reverse strand, counting down.
TTTATTAATAAAGTTTTGCAAATCAATATAAAATTTTGGTGTCATATATTTAATCTTAAAATCATTAGAAAGATTATTATAAAAATTATTGTCTAATACATTATTAATAATTAATTCTTTTTCAGATTCAGTTAAAAAGAAATTAAACTTTATGCACCTTGAACTTATAGTGCTCATTATTTTTTCGGGAGAGCTGTGGATTAATATAAAAAATAAATTTGTTGATGGTTCTTCTAAAATCTTAAGTAAGGAATTTGACGCATTAATATTTAATTTTTCGACATTATCGATAAGTATAATTTTTTTTTTACTTGAAAAAGATGTTTTTGAGGAAAAGTTCAATATATCTCTTATCTTTGAGATTTCTATAAATTTTTTGTCCTGACTATCTATTAAAAGTAAATTTGGATGTGCATTATTTAGTACTAGTTTATAAGATTTATTATTAATATTAATTTCATTATTTTTAAGATTATAACTATCATCTTCATCGATAGAAAAAAAATAATTTATCAAATGATATGCAAAAGTCGATTTACCTATACCTTTGTTACCACTAAAAAGAAGTTTATTTGGTAAATTGTTTTTTAAAGACAGATCAACAAGTTCTTGAAAATAATTTTTAAATGTTAATAATTTAGTTTGTTTTACAGGTGTCATCTTATTTTGATTAAAGAGTCTAATTTATTTTGAATAATTTTTTTATTTGTTTCTTTTGAGTCATTGGAAAAAATTTTAAGATAATTTTTTTTTTTATTTGATAGTTTTAAAAAGCCATTTTGAACTTTGTTATAAAAGTTTTTGTTAAATTTGTCATACCTATTTTTCTTGTTTTTAATTTTATTACCAATTTTTTTTTTTTGAACTAAATGTAAAAAGGTAAAATCCGCTTTAAAATTTCCTAATATAAATTTATTCAATAACTTAATAATTTTTTTGTCTATGCCAAAACCATAATGTTGATAAGCAAATGTTGAGTCTATAAATCTATCAATAAGAATTGTCTTCTTTTTTAAATTAGGTTTTATTATTTTATAGAAATTTTCAGATCTAGCAGATAAATATATAAGTAAATCAGTTTTTTTTTCAAAGTCCGACTTATTTGATAACAACATTTTTCTTAAATGCTCAGAATTTTTGGACCCACCTGGTTCTCTTAGTCTTATATGTTTTACCTTTTTCTTTTTTAAATATTTAGATGCTGCATTTAAATGATAACTTTTTCCCGATCCATCGATACCTTCAAAAACAATAACTTTGTTATACATCGCCCCATATCAAATAATTTATAGAGTAAATTATTCTGGAGAAAACATTAACTCTTTTTACTTTTTCGACTGCATATACTGGATATTCATCAATTAAATCACCTTTGTAAGAAATTTTTAATAAACCAATTTCTTGATCTTTTTTGATTGGTGCTTTAATTGGTCCATTATATTCTACGATTGCTGACAAAAACTTTTTCCTTGCTTTGGGAAAAGTTTTATAAATATCCTCTTTAACATAACCACCTACAATATCGTTTTTTCCAAGCCAAACTTCTAAATCTACTAATTTTTCATCTTTTTTAGCAATTTTAATTGTATCAAAATTTGTTAGACCCCAAGTTAACAATCTCGTAGATTGTCTTGATCGCTCATTTTTAGTTTCAAAACCACTACCAACTGCAATGAGTCTTCTTTCTCCTCTTTGTATCGAGCTTGCTAAAGAATATTTTTCAACAGCTAGATAACCAGTTTTTATACCGTCCGCTCCTAAATTTTTATAAAGTAACGGATTTCTATTACCTTGTGTAATTGGATCTCCACCAGTTCTATCCCATGTAAATTCTTTTTCTTTGAAATATTCATAATAAACTGGATAATTTTTTATAAGATAATTTGACATTAACAAAATGTCCTCAACTGTTGAATAATTGTCAGGATCATTAATACCTGAAGAATTTGAAAAATTTGTGTTGATCATTCCAATTTCTGATGCTTTTGCATTCATCAGTATAGCAAATTCTTCTTCACTACCAGCTACACCCTCTGCAATTGCAACACATGCATCGTTACCTGATGCAATAATTATTCCCTTTAATAAATCTTCTACAGTTACCTCATCTCCAACCATAATAAACATCGACGAATATCCTGATTGAGATAATCTCCAAGCGTTTTCAGATACAATTACTTTGTCATCAAGAGAAAGATCACCACTTTTTAATAAATCGAATACAACTATTGATGTCATGATCTTAGTCATCGAAGCCGGGTAAATAACGCTATCTATTTCTTTTTTGTAAAGTATTTCTCCAGATAGGAAATCTTGCAAAATAGCAGTTCTAGCATTTATATCGAAGGTGGCTTTTGAGGGTGTAATCAAAACAGCAAAAAGTAAATAAAAAATTGTAATAATTTTTTTAATCATTTCTTATTAATTCAATATTTTCAAAATTTAGTTTATTTATACTATTATATGCAGATTGTAGAGCATTAATATTAGTATATGGACCCAATAATACACGATGCTTAGTGTCATTTATTGAAATTATATTGATATTTTGAAGTGAGCTTTCTTTTTCGATTCTTTTTTTTAGTTCATTGGCATTTTTTAGGAAATAGAATTCTGTTATCTTTATTGAATAATTAAAAGATTTTCTATCATCTATTTTTTTTGTTTTTGGTATGCCAATTTCATTAATACTTACTGACTTAACAGGTGCTTTATTGGCAACTTTTTTTTCCTCATCAAAAGTTTTCGCTCTTTTGGCAACAAATGTTTTATTTTCCCTTATTCTGCTAATTTCTACATATGGTTCTTTAGGTGAAATATCAAGTTCATCATAAATTCTTTTTGATAAAATAGAGTTATAGAAAAATAGATTTTTATTTCTAGTTTTTACTATTGCATTTATGCTTTTGTTATTTATGAGGTTAATTATTCTAACTTTTGAACCTTTTGGTAATGTATTATGAACAATTTCTAGACTTCTTACATCAAGATTTTTCTTTAAAATTTTTTTTTCTATTAAAGATACGTCAGATAAAAGAGTAAATCCTCTATTTGAAAAAATATTTTCGCTGTATTGGGAGTTATTAACTGTGCATCCTGTCAAAAAAAATAAAGTTAAAATAATTTTTTTATAGTTCATCTTTAAATCTATCTTTTAAAGTGCAAACAGCTAATGCAAATCTTAATGATCTGTTCCACTTTAAAATTTTTTCATAATTAGAGAAAACAATATAGGCAGGATTAAGAGTTTGGCTTCCAGGAATAATATCTACATCTGGAGTAATTATAGCAACTTTTTCTTTATCACTTACAATATCAGATAGATCATTCTTAATAAATTTTTTGTAAAATCTGAAATTTTTTTTATGTTTTATATTTCTTGCTGAGGAATTTAAAAATTTAGATGGAATATTATCCTTTAATTCAACTCGATAAAAACAATGGTTGTTCTTTTTCCAACCTATTTTTTTCATATAATTGGCTGCAGAGGCAAATGAGTCTTCTACATTTTTAAGTTCAATTACACTATTTTGATTATAATCAATTGCATAATTGGAAATCGTTGATGGCATAAATTGAAAGTTTCCAAAAGCACCAGCCCAAGATCCGTATAATATATCTTTATCGATCTTTTTATTATCAATTAATCTTAATGCTGTAATTAATTCTTTAGAAAAAAATTCACTCCTTCTCTTATCATAGCTTAAAGTTGCAAGAGATGATATGATATCCATTTTACCAAGATAAGTACCAAAGTTTGTCTCAATACCCATTAGAGCTAGTAAGAGTTCTTTTTCTACTAAAAATTCCTGATCAACTTTTTCTATAAGTTTAGAATTTTTTTTATATATTCTTTTACCCTTAACTACCTTTTTTTTATTTGATCTCTTCCCAACATAAGTTTTAGTATCTTCATAGAATTCAGGTTGGTATCTGTCGTATTCAATGACCTTAGGTAAAAAAATTGCCTTATCCATTACAAGATCAACAGTTTCTTTGCTTACACCAGATTTTACAGCTCTTACCTTGAAATTATCCAACCACTGATTAAAAGAATCATCTGCAGTAACAATTTTAAAATTTACAAGAGAGATCAGTATTAAAAGAATAAGCTTAGTATTTTTCATATAAATCTTTTAGATAAATTATTACAGCAATCCATATAATAGTGAAACTAAAGAATTTTTCATAAGAAAAAAGCTCATTATAGTAAAAATAACCCAAAAGGAACTGAAGTGTCGGTGTAATATAGAATATCATTCCACTAGGCCCTAAACCAGAAAGTTCAACTCCTCTAACATAAAGAAACAAAGGAATCACTGTCATTGGTCCCGCTAATAAAAGCATAAACATTAAATCTAAATTTTCTAATGAAAAATCATTTTGGCCATTTTTAAAAATAAAATAAAAAACTATTAAGGACATGGGAAGTATGTATAAACTTTCTATTAATAAACCAATATCTGTATCAACATTAATTAATTTTCTTAAAACATTATAAAATGCCCACGAGAAAGCTACTACAAGACCAACCCAAGGAACATTATTAAAATTTCTTAATAAAATAAAAATAGCAATACAAACTAAAAAAATTGAAATCTTACTTTTTATAGTTATTTTTTCCCTAAAAAAGATATTTCCACATAGAACGCTTACTATTGGCATTATAAAATACCCAAAAGATGCATCTATGATTTGGTTGTTTGATACAGCATAAATCCAAACCGCCCAATTAATAAATATTAATAATCCAGAGAAAAAAAGTACTAAAAGATTTTTTTTATTTTTTAAAATTTTGAAAAAAATATTCCATTTTGAAAAAAATTGAGTAGTTAAAATAAGCATGATTGCAGTCCAAATACATCTATGGATTACTAGCTCTATATGACCAATAAAAGAAAAATAACTAAAATAGATTACTCCAATGGCACCCCACCAAAACGATCCTAAGCTACTAAATAAAATTCCTTTATTAAATTCTTTTAAGTTCATAAAAAAGGAAATTTATATTCCATTATTGATAAAATAACTCTATTTAATTCTTGAATTTTAATATTATACTTATAAAACCTAGCTCACGGAGAGATGGCTGAGCGGTTGAAAGCACCGGTCTTGAAAACCGGCAAAGGGGCAACTCTTTCCTGGGTTCGAATCCCAGTCTCTCCGCCATTATTTAAATTTTTGAAACTTATCAATAATGTGTAAAATTTTTTCATCTTTATAGTCGATTAATGTTTCTTTCTTTTTAATAGAAATCAGTGTTTCATCATCCATATCTACAAATTTGTCTAGAGTCTTTAGAAAATTCTCATCCAAATCGTTAATTATCGATTTTACAAAAGCTGTCATCAGTATATCCATTTCTTTTGTACCTCTATAGGAAGCCCTGTATATAATTTTATTTTTAAGATCTTCTTTATTAAGAGTCATGATATTATAACTAAACTATGTCTTCATATGAATATTTGCTATCCGATATAAGTACCATAAAAGGTATAGGAACTAAAATAGGAAAATTATTTCGAAAAAAAAATATTAACACAATATTTGATCTTTTGTGGAATTTGCCTAGAGATTTTGTGGACAGATCAAATGTTTATCCAATTAATGAATTACAAGTAGGAAAAATACAAACTGTAACAGTTATTGTAAAAAAATACAACTTTCCTCGTATCAGAAACTTACCTAATAAAGTAATATGTGAAGATGAAACTGGAAAACTAGATTGTATTTTTTTTAATAGTTATGAGGGATATATTAGAAAGATACTTCCACTAAACGCAAAAGTAACTATCAGTGGTAAGATTGGTTATTATAATAAAAAATATCAAATAACAAACCCTACTCACTTATCTGAAGATCCTAATTCTGTTAAAAAGATTGATAAAAGCTATAGTTTGACTGAGGGTCTGAATAATAAACTTTATAACAAAATTATCCAAGAAGTACTAAGAAACCTACCAAATTTAGACGAATGGTTGGACAAAGAAGTTCTTAAAAAATTTGATAATATTTCATGGAAAAAATCTGTTTTAGAACTTCATAATCCAAATAATATAAATAAAAAAGGAAATTTTTTAGAAAGATTAATTTTTGATGAGATTCTCTCTACTTTTTTAATTAATTCGAAAATAAGAAAAACTATTAAAAAGTTTAAAAAGGAAAGAAAAAAATTTGATGATAATTTTTTAGATAGTATTAAAAAAAAATTAGATTATGAACTCACAACAGATCAAATAAATGCATTAAATGAAATAAGCAATGATTTAAAATCTGAAGAAAAAATGTTTAGACTTTTACAAGGTGACGTTGGAAGTGGTAAAACTATTGTGGCATTAATTTCTTGTCTAAATGTCGTTAATAGCGGCTATCAAGTTGCATTTATGGCACCTACTGAAATTTTAGCATATCAACATTATAAGTTGGCCCAATCCTTGTTAAAAGACAAAATTAAAATAGATTTTTTAAGTTCTAAGACTGATTATTCTGTAAGAAAAAATATAATCAAAGATTTACAAAATAATGAAATTAAAATCTTATTTGGGACCCATTCAATTTTTCAAGAAAAAATAAATTATAAAAAACTCGGGCTCATAGTTATTGATGAACAACATAAATTTGGTGTTAAACAAAGAAAGAAATTATCCGACAAAGGTGGTAAAAATTGCGATGTATTAGTAATGTCAGCAACTCCTATACCAAGAACAATGATTATGACTATTTTTGGAGATATGGATGTGACTATTATAAAACAAAAACCTAAAAATAGAAAACCGGTTAAAACTTACAGTAAAGTTGATACAAAATTAAATGAGGTTATTGATTTTACAAAAAATCAAATAAAAAAAGGTAATCAAATTTTTTGGGTTTGCCCGTTAATAGATGAGTCTAAAAAAGTCGATCATCAGTCAGCTGTACAAAGATATAAGGGTCTTCAAAAGATTTTTAAAGACAGAACTGGTCTTTTACATGGTTCACTTGATAAATCTGATAAAGATAAAATATTAAATAAGTTTTTAAATAAAAAAATTGATATTCTAATCTCAACAACAGTTATTGAAGTTGGTATTGATTTTCCAAATGCAAATTTGATCATAATAGAAAATTCAAACAAATTTGGATTATCTCAACTTCATCAACTTAGGGGAAGAGTTGGAAGAGGTAATAAGGAATCATTTTGTATTCTAATGTTTAAAAATAATCTAAGTAAAAATGCTCGGAAACGAATAAATATTTTAAAAGAAAACAATGATGGATTTAAGATATCAGAGGAAGATATGAAATTAAGAGGTTATGGTGATTTACTAGGTTTTAAGCAAAGTGGTGTTCAAAGTTTTCGACTTGCAGATCCTGTTTTAAATGAAGATCTTTTTTTGTTAGCTGAAAAAGAGATTAAAAAAATTGAAAAAGACAACATAAATTTAGATAAGTTTCAATCTTTACTCAAACTGTATGACAGAGCAGATATACTAAATGATATAGTTTAATTATCAGCTGGATCTGAAGTTCCAGCAGATACAATAAATTTTGAAGCTTCCTCAAAAGTCATATCAAGATAAATAACCTCATCTTTTGGGAACATTAATAAAAAACCACTTGTGGGATTTGGTGTTGTTGGAACAAATACATTGATTAAATCTTTATTAGTCTTTTTGCTTATCTCACCTTTATTTTCTTTAGTAGCAAAACCAACTGCCCATGATCCCTTTTTCGGATATTCAATTAGAACAACACTTTTTTTATTATCTGATTTACTTGTAAAACTTTCTGTCATTTGACCAATTGCAGAATAAATAGTCCTTAAGATTGGAATTCTTTTAAAAAGATCATTAATTAAATTTAAAATTTTTTTTCCAAAAAAAGATAAAGAAATACCTCCAACAATAGTAATAAAAATAACAGATAATAAAATTTCAAGTCCCGGTATAGAAAAAGGGAGATAATTATTTGGATTTATTTCATTAGGAATTAATTTTGAAGATATCTTTATTAAAAATAAAGTAAGATATAAAGTAAAACCAATTGGAACCAAAACCACAATTCCAGCTATAAAAGCATTTCTTAATTTTGAAGTTATTGATGATTTTTTTTTCATTAATTATAAGATGAATATATTACAAAACATAAAGCAATTATGAATAAAAAAACCAATATTTTATTGTTTAAATTCATAAAAAAACTATTAAAACATAATACTTAATTTAATTTAAATGAATAGAAGAAAATTTCTTAATATTGTAGGCTGTTGCGGATGTAGTTATATAATCAATTCTTGTGCCTCAGTACCGATAACTGAAAGGAAACAGCTCAACATTATACCAGAAGCAAAACTAAATGCACAAGCGGCACAAATTTACGAAAAAGTAAAAAAGAAGGAAAAATTAATTACTGATGGACGTAATTTAAAAGAAATTAAGGAAATCGGGAAAAAAATGGAATATGCAATCGGTGAATATTTTTATCTAAATAATATAAAAGATCCTACCGTAAATTTTCAATGGGAATACATATTGATAGATAATAAAAAAGTTAAAAATGCTTGGTGTATGCCTGGAGGCAAAATTGCTGTTTATACTGGAATGCTAGAAGTGACTAAAAATACAAATGCATTAGCTGCAGTTATGGGTCATGAAATTGCTCACGCAGTAGCAAAACATTCTGTTGAAAGAGCTAGTCGTAGTGCATTACTTCAAACGGGCACCCAACTCATTGATATATTTTCAGGAGGAAAACTTTCACAAGTAAATAGAGCAACTGGTATGGATACTGTTGGTTTATTAAAACAAATTGGCATTATGAACCCCTTCACAAGAAAACAGGAAACTGAAGCTGATTATCTTGGTCTTATTTTCTCATCTTTATCTGGCTATGATATTAGAGAAACAACAAAATTTTGGGAACGAATGAAGGAAGTAAATAAAGGTAAAGAACCTCCAGTATTTATGAATACTCATCCGTCTTCTCAAAAAAGAATAGAAAATCTTGACGGTTGGATGAATGAAGTTATTTTAGATTATCCACCAATAAAAACATAATGGTGAGCCGTGTTGGACTCGAACCAACGACCCATTCCTTAAAAGGGAATTGCTCTACCAACTGAGCTAACGGCCCAAGATGAAAATCTTATAGTTTTTTTTTTCAAATAATCAATATGTTATAATTACAACTTACCAATGTATTGATTAAAAAACCGGTCAAAAGTTCCATTATTTATGTTAATTTTGATTTTATCCATGAGCTCATGATAAAAGTTTATATTATGAAGAGTTAGAAGCATAGAAGCAAGTATTTCGTTGGTATTGAATAAATGATTTAAGTAATTTTTTGAATATTTATTCAAATTGAACTTTTCACATTTTTCATCAATGGGTTTTGTATCATTCTGGTACTTAGCATTTTTAATATTTATTGGTCCATTCCATGTAAAGGCTAAACCAGTTCTTCCAGATCTAGAGGGTAAAACACAATCAAACATATCTATACCTCTTTTAACTGCTCCAAGGATATCCGAAGGTGTTCCAACACCCATAAGATATCTTGGTTTATCTTCAGGAAGGTGATCTTTTATACCATCTAATACCTTAAACATTTCACTTTGTGTATCTCCAACAGCTAGGCCACCTAGGGCATATCCATCGAACCCAATATTAATTAGATCTTTTAAGGATTTTTTTCTTAAATCATCAAATAAACCACCTTGCACTATTCCAAAAAGACCTTTGTTAGGATTTTTTCCAAAAGAATTTTTTGACCTTAATGCCCATTCAGTAGATAAATCTAGGGAGTTTTGAATAATTTTTCTGTCTGTAGTTTTTTTAGGGCATTCATCCATTACCATAACAATGTCTGAATTAAGTTTTTTTTGAATTCTTATACTTTCTTCAGGGCTAAGAATAAATTGTTTTCCATCAATATGAGAATTAAATATAGCTCCTTTCTCCCTATCAATCTTATTTAACTTTGATAATGACATCACTTGATAACCACCTGAGTCTGTCAAAATTGGTAAAGGCCAATTCATGAATTCATGTAACCCTCCTTGAAGCGCTACTCTTTCTTCACCAGGTCTTATCATTAAATGATATGTATTAGACAAAATTATTTGACTTCCCGCTTTAATAAGATCATCAATAAAAGTAGCTTTAACTGTTGCTTGAGTTCCCACAGGCATAAAAACAGGTGTATCAATGTTACCTCTTGAAGTAATAATTGTTCCTGTCCGGGAAAATTTATCTTTATTTTTTAATTTAAAAGAAAAATTTTTTAGACTCAATTTATAAAGATTTAAAACTAATTATCTTGTCAGGATTTGAAACTGAACCATTTGGCCCATCACCTCTTTTTATCTTATCTACAAATTCCATCCCTTCGATAACTTTGCCAAAAACAGTATATTGTCTGTCAAGATGTGGGGCGTCTTCAAAACAAATAAAAAATTGACTATTAGCACTGTTAGGATCAGAAGATCTTGCCATAGACAAAATGCCTTTTACATGAGGAATATCATTAAATTCAGCTTTTAGATTTGGTAAATCAGAACCTCCTGTACCTGCTCTATTTAAATCAAAATTATCAGAGGATGAATTACCAAATTGAACATCACCTACCTGAGCCATAAACCCATCTATTACTCTATGAAATACTACGTTATCATAAAGGCCTTTATCGGCTAGTTCTTTTATTCTTTTTACATGATTTGGCGCTTTGTCTTCAAATAACTCTATTTTTACATCTCCATCTTTTAATTTAAGTATCATCATATTTTCCTTTGCATTTAAGTTAAAATTAAATATTAAAAAAAAAATTAAAAAAATTACTTTATTCATTAAATTTATACTTTAAAGATTTAATTACTGATTTGGTAGTAAATTTTTTGATGTCTCCATTTAATTCGATAATTTCTTTGACAAATTTAGATGAAATAATTTGGTTTTCTGGGTCTGACATTAAAAAGACGGTTTCAACTAAACTATTTAACTTTTTATTCATCCCAGCTAATTGAAATTCATATTCAAAATCAGAAGTTGCACGGAGACCTCTAATAATAACATTTGATCTCATTTTTTTACAAAAATCGGTAGTTAAAGTTTTAAACGAAGTTACGATTATTTTTTTTTTACTAAATTTCAAGTCTCTAAATAGAGCGTTTTTTATAAGTTGTTCCCTTTCGTTGGCGTCAAAAAGATAGTTTTTTGTATTACCATCAGAAACAGCAACAATCACTTGATCAAATATATTTAAAGATTTTTTAATAAGATCAATATGTCCAAATGTTATTGGGTCAAAAGTTCCAGGGTAAATCGCTTTTTTCATTATATTAAGTTATCATCAATTTTGATTGCTGAAACCACTTTTTCATCACCAGATAACTTAATAATTCTTACACCTTGAGTATTTCTTCCTGCAGTTCTTATTTCTTTAACTGCCACCCTTATTACTCTACCTTTATTAGTAGATATCAATATTTCATCTCCATCAAATACTGGGAAAGAAGACGCAATATTTCCATTCCTAGATGAGTTTACTATACCAATAATTCCTTTTCCGCCTCTATTTGTAGTACGAAATTCCTTGTCATTTGTTCTTTTTCCAAATCCATTCTCAGTTATTGAAAGTATGTATTTACCCTCAGCTTTCCCATTTTTGTCAGATTTTTTGTCAATTTTTTCTACTATTGATAAAGAAACAATCTTATCTTTTTCTCCCAAATTTATTCCTTTAATACCCTTAGAAGATCTACCTTTAAATAATCTTAATTTTTTTGATTCAAATCTAATGCATTTTCCGTTTAAAGAACTAAGCATTATATCTTGATTTTCTTTACAAATTTTAACACCTATTATCTTGTCATCATTATCAAGTTTCATCGCAATTTTACCAGCTGTATTAATATTTAAAAAATCTTCTAAACTATTTTTTCTTATTTTCCCTTTGGCTGTTGCAAAAATAATATTTAAATCTTTAAATTCAGATTTATCTTCAGGTAGAGGCATTATAGAGCTAATTGATTGGTGGTTTTTCAATGGCAAAATATTATATAAAGATTTTCCTCTAGAACTTGCTGAGCCCTCCGGTATTTTCCATGCTTTAAGTTTATAAACCATTCCCTGTGTTGAGAAAAAAAGTACAGATGTGTGTGTATTTACAGATAAAGTTTGTACTACTGAGTCTTCATCTCTAGTTTTAATTCCTGATTTTCCTTTACCACCTCTTTTTTGTTTTTTGACAATATCAAGTGCACCTCTTTTTATATATCCTTGCAGGGTAACAGTTATTAATACAGATTGTTTTTGGATAGTCTCTTCGATATCATAATTAAGGACTGCATCTATTATTTTTGTTCTTCGTTCAACTGAATATTTTTCTTTTATTTCATTTAATTCATTACTAATAACTTTTAATAATTCTTTTCTAGAGTTTATTATCTTTTTAAAGGAAACTATTAAATTAGATAATTTTTTTAACTCAACTTCTATTTCATTAATACCTAAGGCGGTAAGTTTTTGAAGTCTTAATTCTAAAATTGCCTCAACTTGTTTTGAGGAAAGAGAATAACTATTCTTACTTTTTTTATTATCGACTAGTTTTATTAACTTTTGAGAGGATTTGATTTTCCAGGAAGTTTTTAATAGAGAGTTTTTTGCTTGTTCGGGATTTTTTGATGATCGTATAACTTTTATTACTTTATCTATATTTTCAACTGAAACGGATAAGCCAATCAATATGTGAGCTCTATCCTCTGCTTTTTTAAGATCAAATTTTGTCTTTTTAACAACAACATCTTCCCTAAATTTAAGAAAAGACTCTAGAAAATCTTTAAGATTACAATTTTTTGGTTTTCTATCTACTATGGCTAATGTATTGAAACTAAATGAAGACTCCAAAGAAGTATATTTAAAGAGTTGTCTTTTAACTGTTTCGGGTTCTATATTTCTTTTTAAATCTATTGCTACTCTTATACCTTCTCTATTAGATTCGTCTCTTATGTCACTTATCCCCTCTATTTTTTTGTTTCGAATTAGCTCAACAATTTTTTCGTTTAAAACAGATTTGTTGATTTGATAAGGTATTGAATTGATGACTAGTCTCTCTTTGCCATTTTTAAGTTGCTCTATTGAAACATTCCCTCTTATTTTAAAAGATCCTCTACCAGTTTTATATCCGGTTTTAATAATATCTTTACCAATTATTGTTCCGCCTGTTGGAAAGTCAGGTCCTGGTATATGTTTCATTAATTCATTTATTTTAATATCTTTATTTTCTATAAGAGCTAAAGTAGCATTTATAACTTCTGATAAATTATGAGGTGGAATGCTGGTTGCCATTCCAACAGCAATACCTCCAGCACCATTTACAAGTAAATTTGGATATTGAGCAGGCAGAACTTCAGGTTCTTTTTCAGTTTCGTCATAATTACTTTTAAATTCTACAGTATCTTTATCTATATCATCTATTAAATTTTGAGAAATTTTAGCTAATCTGGTTTCTGTGTATCTCATAGCAGCGGGAGGATCACCATCTACTGAACCAAAATTTCCTTGACCATCAATTAATGGTAAACTCATTGAAAAATCTTGAACCATTCTAACTAATGCATCGTACACAGCTTGATCTCCGTGGGGATGATATTTACCAATTACATCACCAACTATTCTTGCAGATTTTCTGAATTGTTTACTCCAGTCAAAACCACCTTTATGCATTGCATAAATAATTCTTCGATGGACTGGTTTCAAACCATCTCTAATGTCTGGTAAAGCACGACTTACAATTACGCTCATCGCGTAAGAAAGATATGATGAACTCATTTCATCATACATGTCAATTGGTTTTATATTATTTTTATTCTCTAAATGCGATTTATCCATAAAGATTAATTAAAAGGGAATATCGTCATCTAAATCATTGTCAGTTGCTTGAGACATCTCATTCTTATTTTGAGGTGCATTTGCAATTGACGTAGAGGAATTATTTCCCCCAAGCATTGTTAGAGATGAATTATATCCTTGTATTAATATTTCTGTAGAATACTTGTCTTGGCCAGACTGTTCATCTTTCCATTTTCTAGTGGTCAATTGACCTTCGACATAAATTTGAGCACCTTTTTTAAGATACTGTTGAACAACATTTACAAGTCCCTCATTAAATACAACCACACGGTGCCACTCGGTTTTTTCCTTTTTCTCACCAGTGTTTTTATCTTTCCAGGATTGGCTAGTAGCGAGACTTAGTCTAGCGACACTTTTTCCATTAACCATCTGTTTTATCTCGGGATCTGCACCTAATCTGCCAATTAAAAGTACTTTATTTAAACTTCCAGCCATATTATTTTATATTAATTATATCACAAAAAAGATTTGATTATTAACTTTATTGAGTTAAAGCAAATAAAAAAATGAACAAAAAGATAGTTATAAAGGGCGCAAAAGAACACAATTTGAGGAATATTTCTGTAGAGATTCCTAAAGATAAATTTGTGGTCATAACAGGTTTGTCAGGCTCTGGAAAATCTTCATTAGCATTCGACACCATCTACGCTGAAGGACAAAGAAGATATGTTGAAAGTCTCTCAGCTTATGCAAGACAATTTTTAGACAAAATGAAAAAACCTAAAGTAGATTTTATTGAAGGATTAAGTCCAGCCATTTCAATTGAACAAAAAAATACATCAAAAAATCCAAGATCTACAGTAGCTACAGTTACAGAAATTTATGATTACATGAGAGTTCTCTACGCAAGGATTGGAACACCCTACTCACCTTTTACAGGTAAAGAAATTAAATCTCAGACAGTTTCTCAAATTGTTGATAAGATTTTAGAGTTACCAAAAAAGTCAACTATTTTCCTATTTGCTCCAATAGTTAGGGGTAGAAAAGGAGAATACAAAAAAGAAATTTTATCATACAAAAAAAGAGGTTTTAGAAAAGTAAAAGTTGACGGCACACTCTATGACATTGATAAAACTCCAGACTTAAATAAAAAATTGAAACATGATATTTATATTTTAGTCGATAGAATTGTAATAAATTCTGATTTAGGGAATAGACTTGCTGAAGGTATAGAAACATCATTAAATTTAGCAAATGGCCTTTTATTTGTTGAGTATCAAAATGAAACATTGCCTGCTAAATTTAGAAAAACAGAAAAATTAACATTTTCTTCAAAATTTGCATGTCCTGAAAGTGGTTTTACAATCGAAGAAATTGAACCAAGATTATTTTCTTTCAATAGTCCTTATGGAGCTTGCGAGGAATGTGAGGGTATAGGTATAAAACTCAACGTTGATCCAAATTTAGTTGTTCCTGATGATAAAAAAAGTATTGCACAAGGTGCTATTCAACCGTGGGCAAAAACAACCACACTTTATTATGCTCAAACATTAACTTCTCTCGCAAAACATTATAAATTTTCTATGGATGAAAAGTGGTCAAAATTACCAAAAAAAATAAAAGATATAATTTTATATGGTTCTGATGATGAAGAGATAAAATTTTCATATGATGATGGGTATGAAAAGTATTCCCATAAAAAAACCTTTGAAGGAGTAGTAAATAACTTAGAACGACGTTATTTAGAGACCGATAGTGATTGGAAAAGAGAAGAGATTTCTCAATATCAATCTGACACAAAATGCGATATTTGCAAAGGTCATCGACTTAAAGATGAGGCGCTTTGTGTAAAAATAGATGATAAACACATAAGTGAAGTAACTGAAAAATCTATAAGTGACGCTAAAGAATGGTTTAATAATTTATCAAAGAAGCTTGATCAAAGAAAACTTAAAATATCAGAACATATTCTAAAAGAAATTAATGAAAGGTTAAATTTTCTTCTAAATGTTGGTCTTGATTACCTAACATTATCAAGAGAGTCGGGAACTTTATCTGGTGGTGAAGCTCAGAGAATTAGACTTGCTTCTCAAATCGGTTCAGGTCTTACAGGAGTTTTATATGTATTAGATGAACCATCAATTGGCTTACATCAAAAGGACAACGTTAAATTAATAAATGCATTAAAAAGATTAAGAGATTTAGGAAACACAGTAATTGTTGTTGAACATGATACTGAAACAATTGAAAATGCAGATCATATTTTAGATCTTGGACCTCAAGCAGGTAGTAAAGGTGGTGAAGTTGTTGCAGAGGGCAATCTTAAAGATATTGTTAAAAATGATAACAGCATTACAGGAAAATATTTATCTTCTAAATATTTTATACCAATTCCAAAAAAAAGGAGATTAGCAAAAAATGGAAGGTTTTTACAAATTAATGGAGCTTCTGGGAATAATTTGAAAAATGTTGATCTCAAAATTCCATTTGGAACTTTTACGTGTGTAACTGGAGTTTCAGGAAGTGGAAAATCTACTTTGGTATTACAAACACTTTATAATGCTCTTAATTTATCTTTGAACAATAACAAATCAAGAAAGATACCAATGCCGTTTAAAGGTTTTAAAGGTATCGAATTGATTGATAAAGTAATTGATATTGATCAATCTCCCATTGGAAGAACTCCAAGATCAAATCCTGCAACCTATACAGGTGCTTTTGGACCAATTAGAGATTGGTTTACTAATTTACCGGAGTCAAAAAGTAGAGGTTATAAACCTGGAAGATTTTCTTTCAATGTTAAAGGTGGAAGATGTGAGGCATGTGAAGGTGATGGTGTAATAACTTATGAAATGCATTTTCTTCCAGATGTTTATGTAACATGTGATGAATGTAAGGGCAGCAGATACAATAGAGAAACACTTGAAATAAAATTTAAAGGAAAAAGCATTGCTGAAGTTTTAGATATGACAGTTGAAGAAGGATGTGATTTCTTTGAAAATATAGCAACTATAAGATCAAAATTATTAACATTAAAAAAAGTTGGTTTAGGCTACATAAAGATTGGTCAACAAGCTACAACCCTCTCCGGTGGTGAAGCTCAAAGAATTAAATTAGCAAAAGAACTTTCAAAAAGATCTACAGGAAGAACAATTTATATTTTGGATGAACCAACAACTGGTTTGCATCAACATGATATTAAAAAATTATTAGAAATATTACACACCTTCGTTGCAACAGGAAATACAGTTGTTGTCATTGAGCACAATTTAGATGTTATTAAAACTGCTGATTACGTCGTCGATATGGGTCCAGATGGCGGTGTTAAAGGTGGACAAGTAATCGCAGAAGGAAAACCTGAAGATATATGCAATACAGAAAAGAGTTATACTGGTAAATTTCTAAAGCCTTTGCTAAACGGAAAATTTAAAAAAATTGCATAATCAATCAAAATTTGTTAAATTACTTTAATGATAAGTATTTTAAGCTCTCTATCTAGAACAATCCACTACTCACTTGCTATATCAGTATTATTGTTCGTAGGTTTATTTTTTCTTAATGGTGGTTTTGATTTTGATTTATTATTTTGGAGCTGGTTATTTAGATACATCCACGTTCTTGTTGGAATAATGTGGATTGGATTATTGTGGTACTTCAATTTTGTTCAAATTCCTAATATGGCTAAAATACCTGATGAACAAAAGCCAGCAATTAGTAAAGTAATTGCACCCTCTGCCCTCTTCTGGTTTAGATGGGCAGCTTTTGCAACGATTGTATCAGGTTTGATATTATCATATCTCAACGGATATTTGCATGATGCAATGACTCTTGGCATAGGATCAGGTGGAGGCAAAAGTACAGCGATTGGAATAGGAATGTGGCTAGGTTTAATTATGGCTTTTAATGTTTGGTTTGTTATATGGCCAAATCAGAAAAAAGCTTTAGGTATGGTTGAAACAGATCCAGAAAGCAAAGCTAAAGCTGCAAAAACAGCAATGGTTTTTTCAAGAACTAATACTTTATTATCTCTACCAATGTTACTATCAATGGTAGCAGCCCAAAACTTATATTAATTATCTTCCTTAAGAACTGTTTTTTGTGAAACTTTAAAGAAAACTAAAAGTGGATTTGCTATGAAAATTGAGGAATAGGTTCCTAAAATAACACCCAGAATCATAGCTAATGAAAAACCTTTCAATATTTCTCCACCAAATAAAAATATAGAAAGTAAAGCTAATAACGTCGTTGAAGAAGTAATTATAGTACGTGATAAAGTCTCGTTTATTGATAAGTTGGTAAGATCAAATATCTTAATATCTGAATATTTTTTAAGGTTTTCCCTTACGCGATCATAAATTACAACAGTGTCATTCATTGAGTAACCAACTATAGTTAAAACAGCTGCCACAATAGACAAGTTTATTTCCAAACTTAAGGCAGAAAAAATTCCAAGAGTAATTATAACATCATGGAATAAAGCAGCTATTGCACCAACGCTAAATTGCCATTCAAAACGTATCCAAATGTAGATTAGCATTGCCATTAAGGATAAGC
Source organism: Candidatus Pelagibacter communis (assembly GCF_001180105.1). Taxonomy (GTDB): domain Bacteria; phylum Pseudomonadota; class Alphaproteobacteria; order Pelagibacterales; family Pelagibacteraceae; genus Pelagibacter; species Pelagibacter ubique_K. The sequence continues at coordinate 27,437 of NZ_CVSO01000065.1, read as the reverse complement.
ATATAGCAGTTACTCCAGCTTTTAGTAATTCTGAACTTACTTTAGGTCCTACATTTTCAACTCTTCTGAAAGAAAAATCATAGGTTAATTCTTGAGAAAGATTTCTTTGTAAATTTTCAATAAACTCTGGATCATTAAGTTCGTCTCTTTTAAATTTAACCACAAAATCATTATCGCTACCAAAATTTTTAATTGAAATCTTACCTAAATTCAATTTGTTAAAACTTGATCTTAGGACTTCAATATCAGGTTTTTCGGTCTCCACACGTATTTCAATTAAAGTTCCACCTTTAAAATCAACTCCATAATTCAAACCTTTAAATATTAAAAAGATTAATGAAAGTATTATCAGTGCAATAGAAAATACATTTAATGACTTATAATATTGGTTGAATTTATAATCCTTCTTCATTTTATAATAATTTCCTTATGTTTATTAATTTTTACGTAAATAGACGTAAGTAATCGCGCGATAAAAAAAACTGAAAATAGAGTTGTTAATATTCCAACACATAATGTGATTGAAAATCCTTTGACGGGTCCAGATCCGAAAATAAATAGAATTATTGCAGCTATTATTGTTGTTATGTTTGCATCTAATATTGTAATTTTTGATTTTGAGTATCCATTATCAAAAGCTATTAGATTGTTTTTTTCTTTACTTGTTTCTTCCTTTATTCTTTCAAAAATTAATACATTTGCATCTACTGCCATTCCAACAGTTAAAATTATTCCAGCAATACCAGGAAGAGTAAGAGTTGCTTCTAATAATGTTAAAATACTAATTAGTAAAATCAAATTAATAATTAGCGTAAAATTTGCAATGATACCAAAAATTCTGTATTTTAATGTCATAAACCCGATGACTAATAAAAATCCTATTATGAGTGAAAGTATTCCTGCATTAATAGAATCTTGTCCTAAATCAGGTCCTACTGTTCTTTCTTCGATGATATTTAATGGAGCTGGTAAAGCACCAGACCTTAAAAGTAAAGCTAGGTCAGTTGCAGATTGAAAAGTAAAACCTCCACTTATTTGTCCTGATCCTCCCGCAATTACATCCCTAATTACTGGAGCACTTATTATTTGACCATCAAGAACTATAGCAAGTCGTGTACCTATATTTCTTTTTGTTGCTTGAGCAAATCTTTTAGATCCGACCCTATCAAGTGTAAAACTTACAACTGTTTGATTATTTAAAGAGTCCATACGAGGACTTGCATCAACTAAATTATCTCCACTTATAATAACTCTTTTACTTAATAATAGTTCTTCACCCGTTTCTATTAATTTAAGCTTTTCAGTTCCAAAGGACTCGTTTGAAGTCTTAGATTCAAGTCTAAATGCAAGATCTGCAGTTTTACCTAATAAAGATTTAATTCTATCTGGATTATCAAGGCCTGGGAGCTCAAGCAAAATTCTATCATTACCTCTTTTTAAAATATTTGGCTCATTAGTACCGACCTCATCAACTCTTTTTCGAACGATTTCTATTGCTTGATCTAATGACGCATTTTTGATCAGGATTATTCCATATTTGCTTAGCTCCAAATTAAAAACATCACTATTAATCTTTACATCTAATTGATGAGCTTTGTATTGAAAATAATAAGGATTGATCGTGCTTTCTTTATCATTAAATATTTCTTCAACCTTTTCAACATCATCTTTAGAAACCTTAAGCTTAATTAATTTGTCATCGAGTTTTAAGCTTAAAATCTTAATTTTATTTTTTTTAAAATAGTCTTTAATTTCTAATAATTTTGATTGTAATTTTTGTTTAATTACTGGTTCATTATCTAGCTCTAATAACAAATAAGAACCACCTTGAAGATCTAAACCTAATTTAATTTTTTTTTGTTTATCTAAATCTAAGTCTAAAAAGTTTGATGATGAAACCATCACCATAAAAAGAGTGAATAGTGCTATCAAAGTGATCTTCAGTTTTGAAAAATATAACACTTAAAATTATTTTTTTTGGTCAGTATTATTTATTAGAGCTTGAATACCTGTAGATTTGATAACTTCAACTTTGACATTATCAGTTATAGAAATTTCTGCTTTATCGCCGTCAATAATTCTCTCGACGGTACCTATTATTCCACCAGAGGTAATGACTTTGTCACCTCTTTTTAAGTTTTCAACCATCAACTTATGTTCTTTAACTTTTTTTTGTTGTGGTCTTATTAAGAAAAAATAAAAAATAACAAAAATTAGTATTAAAGGTATTAATTGTGCAAATCCTGATTCAGACATAATAATAGATTGATTTTTATACTATTAGATTAATTAACACAACTCCTAATTCGATGAGATTTTATCAATATTATCCATGTATGGTTTTAATACGTCAGGTATTATAATTGATCCATCTTTGTCTTGATAATTCTCCAGGATCGCAATCATAGTTCTTCCGATTGCAAGTCCACTTCCATTTAATGTACCTATAAAGTTTTTTTCATTTTTTGAATTTTTATATTTGGCTTTCATTCTTCTAGCTTGAAAAGTTCCACATGTTGAACAGCTAGAAATTTCTCTATATTTTTTTTCTGAAGGTACCCATACTTCAATGTCGTAAGTTTTTTGAGCACTGAAACCCATATCTCCAGTACATAGCTCAACAATTCTATAGGGCAGTTTCAATTTATCTAAAATTCCAGATGCACATTTAGTCATTCTTTCTAACTCCTCTTCACAGTTTTGAGGCTCTACTAAGCTTACCAGTTCAACTTTATAAAATTGGTGCTGCCTAATCATTCCTTTTGTATCTTTGCCATAGCTTCCAGCTTCTTTTCTAAAGCAAGGAGTAGATGCTACATATCTTAAGGGTAATTCTTTTATATCAATTGTTTTTTCTCTTGCCATATTAGTTAAAATAACTTCTGCAGTTGGGATTAAAAATTTTCTATTGTTATCATCAATTTTTATTTCAAATTGATCAGACTCAAATTTAGGAAGTTGTCCAGTACCAAACATAGTATCAAAATTAGCGAGTAACGGTGGAGATATCTCCTCATACCCATTTTCTTTTGTATGAACATCAATCATAAAATTTGATAAAGCTCTTTCTAATTTTGCAAGTTTGTTTTTTACAAATACAAATCTTGATCCTGAAGTCTTTGTGGCAAGATCAAAATCAAGCATATTAAGATTTTCACCTACTTCATAGTGAGACTTAATCTTAAATTCACTTTCTTTTATAGAACCTTTTTTTTCTACTTCTTTATTTGAAGATTCGTCCTTACCCTCTGGTACACTTGATAATGGTGTATTAGGTATAGATGATAATAGATCATTTAATTTTTGGCTCATTGACAGTTGCTTTGATTGAAGAGTGTTTATTTTGTCAGTAAGTTCTTTAGATTTTTTAAATAAAGATTTATCCTTACTTTTTGAAATAGATTTTTTTTCAGATTCTAATTTCTCTTTTTCTTGAATTAAAGACCTATTTTCTTTATCTAATTCTAAAATTTCATCAAACTTTACATCGACATTTCTTTTTTTTATTTGATTTGAAAATTCTTTTAAATTTTCTCTAATTTCTTTTATATCATGCATTTTCTTCTACTTTTTTTTCAATCATTCTTACCGAAATTATAGATAATTCATATAAAATTAATAATGGAATCGCCAAACCAATTTGTGTGATTGGATCAGGTGGAGTAAGTATTGCGGCAGCTGTAAAAATAATAATTACAACATACTTTCTTCTTGTTTTAAGGAACTCAGAGTCTACAAAACCAACTCTTGCTAATAATGACAACACAACAGGTAATTGAAAACTTAATCCAAAAGCAAAAATTAATTTCATTACTAATGAAAGATATTCATTCACTTTAGCTTCAAGTTGTATTGGTAATGATGTGGTTATACCAGTACTTTCAAATGATAAGAAAAATTTAATCGCTAAAGGCATAATTAAATAATAAACCAGCATTCCACCTAAAAGAAATAAGATTGGAGTTACAACCAAATACGGCATGATTGCAGACTTTTCATGTTCATATAAACCTGGAGCTATAAATTTCCAAATTTGAATTAATATAAAAGGACTAGTAAAAAAGAATGCAGTAAAAAAAGATACTTTTATGTAGGTTAAAAAAGTTTCTTGTAATGCAGTAAAGATTAATCTTCTTTGAATTTCACTATTTTTTACGGCTTCAGCATAAGGAGCTACAAGAAAATTATATATTTCTTCAGAAAAAATATAACAAATGACAAATAAAACTAATAAGCAAACAAAAGATTGAATTAATCTTTTTCTTAATTCAGTCAAATGACTAATAAAACCTTCGTCTTTATTTTGACTCATCTTTCTTTAGATCTTCCTTTTTATCTTTGTTTTCTTTATTCTCGTAATCAAGAGTATTTTCCTCAAGATTGGAAACTTCTGATTGAACAGCACTAATATATCTTTTGATTGAACCGAACCAACTTCCAATTTTTTTTAAAACGATTGGAAAATCTTTTGGACCGATTATAACTACTGCTAGACCAATTATTAACAGTAATTCAAACCAGCCAATTTGTGGCATTGATTATTCTTTATTATTTGGATCTTGATTATTAGTCTGATCGTTATTCTCAGTGATGTTTTTTGCCTGATCCTCAGTTGGATCCTGTGCCATACCTTTTTTAAAACTTTTTATACCTTTGGCTACATCACCCATAAGACTTGAGATTTTACCTCTGCCGAATAGTAAGACTACTAGTATAACAACTATTGCAATTTGCCAAAAACCTATACTCATAAGTTATTTATAGCTCGTTTATTAATCATTTAAAAGTAATAATTTACTTATCATCGTTTTCTTTATCTAACGTACTGCTTAGCATATCGTCTATTTTAGTATAAATGTTTTCTTTCTTTTCATCCTGTTTCTCTTGATAAAATTTACCTGTTCCAAAAATCGCAGAATCAATATTTGAGCTGTCGATTAGACCCGCGGAACTTAGCTCCTCTATTGTAGGCAGATCAGACAATTTCTTTATATTGAAGTGGCTTAAGAATTCATCTGTTGTACCATATTGAATTGGTTTGCCTGGCACATCCTTTCTTCCCATTGGTTTTACCCAGTTTAATTCCATTAAAATATCTAAAGTATTTACACCAAAGGCAACCCCACGTATTTCTTCGATCTCTGCTCTAGTAACTGGTTGGTGATAAACAATAATAGATAAAGTTTCTATAGACGCTTTAGATAATTTTTTTTCAACTTTTTTTTGTTGAGTCATTAATGAAGATAAGTTTGATGAAGTTCTAAAAGACCATTTATTAGAAATACAAACTAGATTGAAACCACGGTTTTCATAAATTTTCTCTAGTTTTTTAAGAATTTTTTTTACATCAACTTTTTTATTTAATCTTGCTTCAATACTTTCAATTTCAAGCGGTTCTGAAGCTGCAAACAGGATTGCTTCAACTTCTCTTTCACCATTTGTTAAACTATTTGGAAAATTTATTATGTTGTTATTTTTTTTTTCGTTTTTCATGATTTTTTAATAAATATGTCATCAAATATTTTCTCTTGTTTAATCTGTAGATTTCCTTCTTTAACTAGCTCTAAAGAACCAGCAAAAAGACCGGCTATGCCAGTTTTTTTCTGATCTTTAGATTTCATAAAATTCTCTGGATATAGTGCATTTATATTTTTCCAGTCATTTAAGTTATTAAGAAATCTTTTAATTCTGTTTATTCCATCTTCTGTAGTAAAAACTGGAAGTTTTGGAATATTAATTTTTTGGAAATCCTTCTGCATATAAATAGTCGAATAAGATTTAAGTAAGTCATATAAATTTACCGAGTATTTTTCACTATATATAGATTTAATTTTACCTTTAATACCTCTCATAAAGATGTCCCTTCCTAATCTTTTTTTCTTAAGCATTTGATCTGAAAGTAGTCTGATTAATTCTAACTTTTTTAATTGTAGTTTTAATTTTTCTGCTACTTCATCAACTTTAAATTCATCTTCTTCTGTTTGTGGTAATAAAAGTTTTGATTTCAAATAAGCTAACCATGAAGCCATAACTAGATATTCTGAGGCAATATCTAAATTTAATTTTTCTGCTTTTGAAATATATTCAAGAAATTGATCTGCTAGTTTTGTTATTGATATATCTTCAATTTTTACTTTTTGAGATTTGGCTAAATCCAACAGTAGATCAAGTGGACCGCTAAACTGATTTAGGTTTACGTTAAATGCATTACTTTGATTAATCATTTCCTACTAATCTATAATATTTTAAAGTCTTTTCGATTATAAATTTATTTAATTTTTTTGAATTTTCAGCAACTTTGGTCATTTCTTTGATTTTTCCGTTACAATGAAGAACTAAATCACAACCTGCAGTAAATGCTTTAATAGTATTTAAAGTAATATTAAATTTTAATGCTTTCATCGAAATATCATCACTAATTATTAAATTCTTAAAATTTATTTTTTTTTTAATAATACCAATAATCTTGGATGAATGGGTTGCAGGATTATTGGCATCAATTTTCCTAAATAGAATATGAGCTGTCATGGCAAATAATGAGTTTTTATTTTTAAAAGTTTTAAAATCATTCTTCATTAAATATTCATAAGTCTTATCTACAATAGGTAATTTTAAGTGGCTGTCTGATTTTGCTAATCCATGACCAGGAATATGTTTTATTACAGTTGCAATACGCGCTTCTTTAAAATGCTCTATTGTTTTTTCACCAATTTTATTAATTACATTTATGTCTTTCGAAATTGCTCTAGTGCCAATTACCTTTGATGTAAATGGTCTAGGAATATCCAAAACAGGTACAGTGTTGATGGTAATCCCCATATATCTTAACAAATGACTAATTTGTTTGATGTAAGTTCTTAGATAAAGCAAAGATTTTGTTTTATCTTTTTTATAATTGTCACCAAAGTATTTTGCAGGAAAATGACTATTGTCAATTATAGATCTAATTCTAGTTACCATGCCACCCTCTTCATCTATTAAAATTGGATATTTTGGATCTTTAAAAATTTTTTTTATATCATTGGTGAGTTTTTTAGTCTGATCAACAGATTTGATATTTCTTGCAAATAAAATCACACCCCAAGGTTTATATTTTCTCAAAAAAAGTCTTTCTTTATTTGTTATTTTAATTGAGCTTAATCCAACTATAAAAGCTCTTCTTGATTTAAGATTATTCATTTAAAAGTTTCCAGAATGAAAAAGGTTTCGTCTTTTCGTTTTTATCATCAACGTAAGTAATTATATCTTGAGTGTCATTTTTTAGTATAGGTATATTTTGATCATCTATACTTAAGTTATTGTTGATTTCGGTGACAGTTCTATAGTATTTTTTCTTATGTTCATCCGATAAATAGTATTTAATTGTTAGGAAAAAAAATATTAAGATAAAAAATATAATTAGCACATATCTTAATTCTTTTATCATTACATATTTTCCGGTGTATCGACTCCGATAATTTCCATTCCATTTTTTATCACTAATAGAATACAATTTAACAAAACTGCTTTATTCGTATCAATTTTCTTGTCCTTATCTAAAAATCTGAAATCTTCACTATCTCTTCCCATATTCCAGTATGAATGAAAAATAGATGCTAATTGATACAAGTATGTGGTCAGTCGGTGTGGTTCTAATTTATTTATAGAAGTTTCTATACATTTTGGCCATTCTGAAAGTTTTCTTATAATCTTAATTTCTTCATCGTTAAATTCAAAATTTTTATCTAAATTTTTATAATCGTTATTAATTGGTGTTTTTGAATTTGAAAAAATTGAACAAATTCTAGCATAAGAATATTGAACATAATACAAAGGATTGTCTTTAGATTTAAGTTTGACTTTTTCAAAGTCAAATTCTAATTCAACATCACTCACTCTACTTAACATAATAAATCTAGCCGCATCTTTTCCTACTTCATTTATTAAATCTTCAAGAGTAATATAATCACCTTTCCTCTTTGACATTTTAAATGGTTTATTATCTTTAATAAGTTTTACTAATTGAGTTACTTTACATTCAATTTTTTGCTTACTTTTTGATAAAGCATCTACAACAGAACTTATTCTTTTAATGTAACCGGCATGATCGGCTCCAAGAATATTTATGAGTATATCAAAATTTCTACTGATCTTATTGTTATGGTATGCAAGATCTCCAGCGAAGTATGTCCAACTATCATCACCTTTTTTTAAAGCTCTATCTTTATCATCACCAAATTCTGTTGATCTAAATAATAATTGATTTCTAGTTTCAGAAATTTTTTTCTTCTCTCCTTGAGGTGCCTCAATTTTTCCTTCAAAAACTAAATTTTGCTCTTTTAGTTTTTTTAAAGCCTTTTCAACTTCTTTATTTCCAATTATACTTTTTTCACTTACAAAATTATCATGAACAATACCTATCTTCTTTAAATTAGACTTAATAATTAAAAGAGAATTTTCAATACAAAGTTTCTGTAATTCTTCAAATATTGGTTCCAACTCATCAAATTTATCAATTTTAGAATTTGATATAATATTTTGAGCAATTTCTTTTATGTATTCACCAGGATAAAGATTTTCATCATCAGGAAATTTTTTTTTGTGTTTTAATTCTAAAATTCTGTAAAAGACCGAGTGAGTAAAGTTTGTTATCTGATTTCCGTGATCATTTATGTAATATTCTTTTGTAACATTATGATTATTAAATTTTAGTAAATTTGAAAGGACATCACCGAATACGGCTCCTCTACAGTGGCCTACATGTAATGGTCCGGTTGGATTAGCTGAAACGAATTCAACTAAATATTTTCTAGTTTTTTCATTCTTATTTGATCCATATTCTTTTAATTGGACAATTTTTTCTAAAAAGGAGTTCCAAAATTTCTTTTTAAATTTTAAATTTACAAAACCAGGATTTACAATTTCAAAGTTTTCTAAATTATCGTCTTTACTTAAAAGTTTTGATACATAATTTTCATATATATCTTTTGGTTTACTTTTATTAATACCTGACAAAACCATACAAACGTTTGTTGAAATATCTGCATCAAACTTATCAGGTGGAACCTCCACACTGATACTATTAGTTTTTTCTGGGATTTTAATTGCTCCTTTTTTTTCAAATTCTTTAAGGCCTGTTAATAAAGAGCTGTGATAATAATCAAATATATTCATCTATTTTAATTCTTCGTATAAATTTATTGCATAACGATCTGTCATTCCGGATATAAAGTCTGCAACTGATCTAGATTTATTCTGATCAAAATTTTGTATAGAAAAATTATTATTTGTATTACTGTAAAGCTTTTTAAACAAAAAATTTACAATTTTTTTTCCTTCATCATTTCTTTTTTGAACATCTTTATGATCATACATATTTTTTCTTAAGAAACTTCTTATGTCGAAATCAATATCTTTGAGTTTACCTGAAAATTCGACCGTCTTTTGCTTATTATCAAATACATTTTTGAGCTTTTTAATCTTATTTTTTTTTATATTCTGAATAGTGTTATTTATTATATCTTTTACCATAAGGTCTATAGAGTCTCTGATTATTTGATGTATCAAAACTTGTAATTCTATCTTTTTTTTATTTTTGTATTTTTTATATATATCTTTAAAGAAATTGATTTCCAATAATTCTTCTAATGTGAATAAGCCTGCTTTTAGACCGTCTTGTATGTCATGATTGTTGTAAGCAATATCATCTGCGATATTTGAAATCTGTGATTCTAAACATGAAAATTTATTTAATTTAAACTTATTTTTTAACGATTTTATTCCAATAATAGTTTCTAATTTAGATAAGTCTTTGATTGGTCCATTATGTTTTATTAGACCATCTAAAGTCTCAAAAGATAAATTTAAACCATCAAAATCAATATATTTTTTTTCTATAAACATTACTATTCTTAGGGTTTGTAAGTTATGATCAAAACCTCCATGGTTACTCATACAATCATTTAAAACTTCCTCCCCTGCATGACCAAAAGGGGTGTGGCCTAGATCGTGTGCTAAACTTAATGTTTCAGCCAAATCATCATTAAGATTTAAGTATTTAGATATTGATCTTGCGATTTGAGCTACTTCTAAGGAGTGTGTCATTCTTGTTCTATAATGGTCACCGTCAGTATTTACAAAAACTTGGGTTTTGTGCTTTAACCTTCTAAATGAAGCGCTATGTATGATTCTGTCTCTATCTCTTTGAAATGGGCTTCTATATTTACTTGTTTTATCTTTGAAAAATCTTCCCTTACTTTTAAAAACACCTAATTTTTTGAAATTATTCATACTTTAAAAAAGAAAATATATTATTATATTAGTAATAGCTCAGATTTATTATGAATAAAGAAATTATATTTACAGATAATGCTATAAAACAAATCAATTATCTCCTTAACAAAAAGGAAAAAGGTTCTTTTTTTAGAATCGCAATTAAAGGTGGTGGTTGTTCAGGTTTTCAATACGATTTTTCATTCGATAAAGTTAAGAATGAAGATGATTTAGTTTTTAACAATATCTTAATAGACAAAACTTCAGCTGACATGTTGCAAGGTTCGGAAGTTGATTTTGCAAAAGAACTTATTGGTCAACAATTTAAGATTAACAACCCGCAAAGCAAGTCATCTTGCGGTTGTGGCGTGTCTTTTTCTCTTTGATGTTAATTTCCTCATGGAATGTCAATTCAGTAAGAGCCAGAATTGATAATATAAAAAGTTATTTGGTAAAATACAAACCAGATATACTATTAATGCAAGAAATTAAGACTGAAGAAGTAAATTTTCCTTTTGATGTATTTTCATCTCTTGATTACGAGAGCCATGTCCATGGTCAAAAAAGCTACAACGGTGTTGCTATAATTTCTAAGAAAAAATTAGATAATGTCAAAACTGATATAATTAAAGATAAATTAAAACAATCTAGAATTATATCTGCAGAAGTTGAACATAAGAAAAAGAGGATACAATTAATCAATATATATACACCTAATGGAAACCCAGTTGATACACCTAAATATGAATATAAAAAAAATTGGTTAGATGATTTAATTAAAAAGTTAAAATCCTTATCAAAGACAAACAAAAATATAATCTTAGCTGGAGATTTCAATGTAATCCCTGCAGCAGAAGACGTTTATAATCCAAAAAGTTTTGAGGATGATGCTTTATATAGACTAGAAATAAGAAAAAAATTTAGAGAGATGTTAAGCTTAGGTTTCAGTGATGTTTACAGACATTTTAATGAAACCAAGGAGGGATATACATTTTGGGATTATATGAGAGGAGCTTGGCAAAAAAATAATGGTATGAGAATAGATCATTTTTTAGTTTCAACTTCAGTTATAGATAATGTAAAAAAAATAAATATTAATAAAGACCCTCGAGGAAGAGAAAAACCATCTGACCATACCCCAATTGAAATAACTTTAGCCTGAAGACTTAATTTTTTGGATTAGTTTAGTGTAAAAAAATTTAGATAGCATCATATCCAAATTCTAAACAAGCGTCAGTTACAGAATGATGTAAAGACTCACCGTAACTTCTTAATCCTAATATTCTAACTTTCTTCGGGCTCTCTGAAATAAAATCAATTGTAATATTTATCCCTTTATAAACCGAATTTGCACAATCACCATCTTTGAGAGAACTTATATCTAGTGGACATCCTTTTTTAAGAACTTCATTTACTAAATTTCCTTCTAATTCAATTATTGTTCTCGAGTGTGAAATGTCAGTAATTGCAAAATCTGCTTCGTTAAACTGGTTTTTTTCTTTTTCAAGTAAATCTAAAACAGATGAGAAGACCAGCCAATTATTTGGACCTATCCATAATATTCTTGTATTGGAATTTGAAGTTGATTTTAGTGATGACGGAAAACTTAAACCATCCAATCTAATTTTTGACACATCAAAACTGGAATTTTTATATTGTAAAATTTGAAATATTAATAATCCATTTATTTCTGAAACTTTTAAAATGTTATTTTGAATTTTTTTATTGGTGTCACCAAATTTTCCAACTTTATGAACAAAATTTAATGGCGAGGTATTTGTCATGATCTAACTCTCTTTCCTTCTTGATCAACATAATGAGATGAGATTACTTCTACTTCTACAGCAAAATCTTTTAAAGGAGATACTGCAAATAACTTTTTACCAATCATGTTTTTTCCATCTTTAACTATTGCTAAAGAGAATGGATTATTATTTTCAACACTCCAACAAGATGAGGATACGTGTCCAAGTTTTGGATTTGGTAATTTAGCATTTTTATCCATTACTAAATGAGATCCTTCTGGAATATTGGTTTTTTTGTCCGTAGGAACCAAACCAACAAGTTTTTGTCTATCAAGTTTATTAAATGCTTCTTTTTGTAAAGATCTTTTTCCAACAAAATCTTTTTTATTTGAAACTAAGCCTTCTAAAGAAACATCATAAGGAATAGTTCTACCATCTAATTCAGGACCAGCAACATGTCCCATTTCAATTCTTAAAAATGATAATGCCTCAGTTCCATAAGGTTGAATGTTAAATTCTTTTCCAATTTCCATTATTTTTTCCCACATGAAAAGGCCATAGTTTGACTCGACATTTATCTCATAAGCTAATTCACCAGAAAATGAAATTCTAAATATTTTAGCTTTAATTCCAAATAAATTTCCTTCAGTATAACCCATGAATGGAAGAGCTTCATTGCTCACATCTAAATTAGGAAATAGTTTTGCCAGTAAATCTCTAGACTTTGGACCAGCAAGTGCAGCTCCTGCCCACTGTTCAGTTGTCGATAAAACATTTACTTTTAATTCTGGCCAAACAATTTGAAGATAATATTCCAAATGAGATAAAACATTTGCTGCTTGGGCAGTTGTTGTTGTCATATGATAATGATTTTCTGAAATTCTGGTAGTAGTTCCATCATCCATTACTATTCCATCTTCTCTTAACATTACTCCATATCTCGCTTTACCAATGGAAAGTTTTGACCATCCGTTTGTATAAACTCTATTTAAGAATTCGGCTGCATCTGGTCCTTTAATATCGATTTTTCCAAGTGTGGTTACATCACAAATACCAACATGCTCTCTAACATTTTTTGCTTCTCTTTTTGATGCTTCAAACAAATTCTCATTTCCTTGTTTGTAATATCTTGGTCTTTTCCAAGCACCAGCATCAACAAATACAGCATTATTCTTTTCATGCCATGAGTGCATTGGGGTTTTTCTTGTTGGCATGTATTCCATATCAACTTCTCTACCAACAATGGTACCTATTGTAATTGGAGTGAATGGTGGCCTAAAAGTTGTATGACCGACTTGTGGCACAATTTTTTTTTCGACATTTGCAACTAGTTGAAGTCCATTAAGGTTACTAGTACGTCCTTGATCGGTTGCCATACCTAATGTTGTATATCTTTTAACATGTTCTATTGATCTATAACCCTCACGTAAAGCAACTTCAATGTCTGATACAGATACATCATTTTGAAAATCTACAAAACGCTTAAAATTTTTGTTTTTTGGTAATGGCGAACACCAAAATTTATCATGAAGACTCTTTTTGATTTCATTCGAACTTGGTGTAGAAATTGAGTTATTATTACTTGTAATTTTTTTAGAAAGATCAAACCCTTTTTTAAATCCTTCATCCAAAGTATCTTGTAATGTGAAAGTTCCTTTAGATGCTCCAATAGACGTCTCATTTTGTTTCGATTTATCAGGAACAAAAGCGTCTATTTTATCATCAAACTTAAGTTTATTTCCAGACTGCGATGCTAAATGTACTGTTGGAGTCCAGAAACCAGATACACATATACAATCACATTCAATAGTTTCAGAATTAACGAATGAGGTTTTATCTTTATTTAATCTTCCAATTTGTGCAGAGTTTACTTTTTTGTAACCATTGGCTGCAATTACTGCATAAGAAAATTTTATTTTTATATTTTGATTTTTAGCAGAATCTATTAATTCAGATGTATGTTCTTCTCTAGTATCCAAAATTATTGGATCTATTCCATGTTTTTTAAATTCTAAAGCTGTTTCATATCCGCTATCGTTATTAGTAAATATTAAAGGTTTTTTACCAACTAATACACCATAAACTTTAATATATTCTTTTGCAGCTGCTGATAAGAATACTCCAGGTGTATCATTGTTTCCAAAAACTATCGGCCTTTCTATTGAGCCTGTGGACAATATTACTTCTTTAGCTCTTATATACCATAATCTTTGTCTTGGAACATATTTAGGTTTGTCTTTTAAATGATCGCCGGTTCTTTCAATCATGACTGTCATGTTGTGATCATAATAACCAAACACTTGTGATCTATTTCTAACTATAACATTAGGCATTTCTTTTAACTGAGTGATGATTTTATCTGTCCAAGCTTTACCTGATAAATTGTCTATGGTTACATCATCAGTTAATAATGATCCTCCAAACCTTGGTTTATCCTCTACAAGAATAACTTTTGCACCATTTTTGGCTGCTGCATAAGCACTAGATAAACCAGCGGGCCCAGATCCAGTAACTAATAAATCACAATATTCATATTTATGTTCATATCTTTCTTTATCTTTTTCTAGGGAAGCAATACCAAAACCTGCTATTTTTCTTATAAATGGCTCATAGACTTTGTACCAAAAACTTTTTGGCCACTTAAAAGTTTTATAATAAAAACCAGCTGGAAAAAATTTACTCAAATAATTGTTTATAGCTCCAAGATCGAATTTTACAGACGGCCAACAATTCTGACTTGTCGCTTCTATGCCCTCAACTAACTCAAATTCTGTTGCATTAACGTTAGGTTCAGAATGTCCGTTAAGTAAAATCTGAAGTTTTGCGTTAGGCTCTTCAACACCAGCACCAAAAAAACCTCTTGGTCTATGATATTTGAAACTTCTACCTACCAAATGAATACCATTTGCAAGCAAAGCAGACGCTAATGTATCTCCTTCATATCCAGTATATTTGGTACCATTGAACTTAAAAGATATTTCTTTATTTCGGTTTAATAGACCTTCGTTATTAATTCGATATGATTGACTCATTTTATTTCTTCATTCATTTTTGTTGTTTGAAAAATTTCGTGTGTAACAGTATCTCTTTGAACCTTAAACCATTGTCTACAACCAGCTACATGATGCCATAACTCTATATGTTTTCCATTAGGACTTTTTCTTAAATAAACAAATTCATTCCATTTTTCATCAGATATCTCTTGGTTCAGCTCTGGTCTTTTTATTGTTCCGTCTCCACCATAAGCAAATTCTTTTTGTGATCTATATCCACAGAATGGACATTTAATATAAAGCATTTATGAAATCCAAGTTTTTGTTCCTAGGCCTTTTTCATCTAATAAGTATCCTTTTGAAAATCTATTTAAACTAAAGCCCTCATTTAATTCATGAACTCTATCTTGAGCAATGGTGTGAGCAAAAGTCCATCCAGAAGATGGAACAGATTTAAAACCTCCATAACACCAACCGCAGTTTAAATATAATCCATCAATGTGGGTTTTATCAATTATTGGAGATCCATCCATGGACATATCCATAATACCTCCCCAGGTTCTAAGCATCTTAAGTCTACTTAAAAAAGGAAACAGAGCGACACCGCCGGTTAACACATGTTGGATAGTAGGTAAATTTCCTTTTTGTGCATAACTATTGTATCCATCTAAGTCGCCACCCATTACCATCTCACCTTTATCTGATTGACTAATATAAAAATGTCCCGCGCCAAAGGTAACAACTCCATCTAAAACAGGTTTAACAGGCTCTGAGACACATGCTTGTAAAAGATGAGTCTCAATTGGCAAAGTCATATTTAATTTTTCTGCTAAAACATTTGTGCTTCCAGCAACACAGAGGCCAATTTTTTTAGTTTTTATATCCCCTCTTGAAGTTCTTAAGCCTTCAATCTTTCCACCTGAAACATTAAAACCAGTTACTTCACAATTTTGAATTATATCTACACCCATTGAGTCTGCTTGACGCGCGTAGCCCCACGCAACTGCATCATGTCTTGCTGTACCCGCACTCGGTTGAGCTAAACCACCAAAAATCGGATATCTAACATTCTCTGAAAAATCTGCCATTGGAATAATTTTTTTGACTTCTTCTCTATTTAATAAAACTGCATCTATTCCATTTAATCTCATTGAGTTACCTCTGCGAGCGTAAGTATTCATTTGAGCATCTGAGTGAGCTAAATTAATTATTCCTCTTGGAGAAAACATGACATTAAAATTTAATTCCTGACTCATATTTCGCCATAAATTCATTCCAAACTCATTAAATCTTGCGTTATCATCATACAAAAAGTTTGATCTAATGATTGTTGTATTTCTTCCTATATTACCTCCGCCGATCCATCCTTTTTCAATAATTGCAATATTTGTGATCTTGTGTTCTTTAGCTAAATAGTAGGCTGTTGCTAAGCCGTGACCTCCACCTCCAATTATAACTACATCATATTCTTTTTTAGGAGACGGATCTTTCCAAGCTAAGTCCCATTTTTCATGATTAGAAAAGGCATTTTTTATTAGGCTAAATATTGAATATTTTTGCATTAATAAATTTAATAATAATAAATAAAGACTTAGATATCAATAAAGATCCAACAGGATTAAATAACCATCGCTCTAATTGATATGAGCTAGCTTAAAGACTTTATCTTATCTATAAGCTCCTTGTTAATATTACGGGGTCCTTTATCTAATCTATTCTTGTGTCTTCTTTCACCTGGAAGTCTGACCCCATCAAAAGATTTCATTTTATTGAAAAACTCTTCAGCATGTTTTTGCCAATTTGTTCCTGAAGTTTTATCTGGTGAAATTGCAATGATAAATTCTCCCCCACTTGGCGGTCCACCATCATTGTTATCTTTTGCAGCTGTCTCAAAACTAAAATTATCACCAACTAATGCACCGGCCATTAATTCAACCATCATAGCAATTGCAGATCCTTTGTAACCACCAAAGGGTAATAATACACCACCGTCAGCTATTGCACCTGGGTCAGTTGTTTCTTTGCCTTCTTTAGTTAAACCAGTTCCAAGAGGAACTTTATGCCCTTCTCTTTTGGCAACTTGAACTTCACCCATAGCCATTGACGCCGTTGCCATATCATATACTACTGGAGTTTTTCCAGGTCGTGGCCAAGCAAAAGATATAGGGTTAGTTCCAAATAACGGTTTAATGGCTCCAGCAGGAGCTACAGCTGGCTTATAAGATGTGCAAGCAAAAGCAACTAGACCTTCTTCAGCTAATTTTTCTGTTTCAGGCCACATCGCAGCCATATGATGAGAATTATTTATTGCAAGTACTGCAACACCATTTTCTTTTGCAGCCTTAGACAATTCCGGCAAGCCTTTACTTAAAACTACTGGTGCTAAACAATTATTACCTTGAACTTTTATCACTGATGTTGAAATCTTTTTGACTTCAGGTTTTCCTTTGCCATTAATTTTTCCGCTCTTTAAACCACTTACATAAGCTGGTAATCTAAATAAACCATGCGATAATGAACCATCACGTTCAGCATTTCTGATAAGATCTGATAAAATTGATGCTGTTTCATCATCACATCCATTAGCTAATAATGTTTTTTTGGCTAAGTCAAATATTTCATCTAGTGAAAGAGATATAGTGCTCATCCCTTTATTAGATATTATTTATGACTAAAGATCAATTTTAAATTAACAGCCTTTAAAAGATTTAGCCATATTACTGATTAAATCAAAATATAAACCTTTACCTGGATTTAAGGTAGCGCCCAAAGGATCTAGTACGCCTGTTTTAATATTTGTGTCTTTCGCAACTGAATTAATGATATTTGGATTAAATTGCGGTTCTGAAAAAACGCAAGTTACTTTTTCGTGCTCAATTATTTCTCTTATTTCAGATAATTGTTCTGCACCAGGTAGAACATCTGTATTTACTGTAAATGCTCCTAAAACATTTACTTTAAATCTTTTTTCAAAATATTGGTAAGCATCATGAAATACTATGGATTTAAAATCTTTATTTAAATCAGATTTTACTTGTTTTACTAATTTGTCTAAATCTTTGTTCGCTTTTTTTAAATTCTCTTTATAAATCGACTCATTTGCTTGGTCATTTTCTATTAAATGTTTTGCCATTTCTTTTAAGATTTTTTTAGCATTCATGGGGTCTAACCATATGTGTGGATCAAACTCGCCATGTGCATGACCTTCATGACCGTGATCATCATGCCCGTCTTCTTTGTGTCCTTCTTTATCATGATCATGATCGTCATGACCATCCTCTTTTTTAGCATGATCATCATGATCGTCTTCTTTATGTCCATGATCATCATGTCCATCAAAAATATTTCTCTCTCTAAATTTGAATTTATTTAGCCCTCTGATTTCCATTAATTCTATTTTTTCTGCTTTTTTTGCAATAGACCCTAGAGGTTTAACTAAAAAATTCTCAAGATCCTCACCTACCCAAAAAATAATATCAGCTTCTTGAAGCATTTTGGCATGAGATGGCTTCATAGCAAAACCATGTGGTGATGCATAACCATCAACAATTAAGTCAGGTTTCTTTACACCATCCATTAAATAGCTCGCAAGCGAATGGATCGGCTTTATTGATGCTACTACTTTAATTTCAGCATATGCTTGAGAAAATAAAGTTAAAGATGATAATAATGTAATTATTAAAGGTATTTTTTTAAATATTTGCATATTTTTATATTGTTATAATATAACACTATGTAATAATATAACATTATTAAGTCAAGAACTAAAATGAGTTTTGAAAATAAAATATTGGTAAAATTAAAGGACGCTGGTTTTCGTTTTAATGAAAAATGGTTAGTTCAAGGAGTATCTTTACAAGTTGAAAAAGGTAAAATTGTTACTCTGATTGGCCCGAATGGATCTGGAAAAAGTACTACTGCAAAAATTGCGCTAGGAATTTATAAAAAGATTGAGGGTGAAGTTGAAAAATACACCAATAAGATAGGATACGTTCCACAAAAGATTTCAATAGATTGGACATTACCTCTAAGAGTTAAAGACTTTATGTTACTTACAGATCACCTTGATGATAGGACTATTAGTGAAGCATTGTCATTAACAGGTGTAACTCACCTTAAGGATAAGAATTTGGGAGATTTATCTGGAGGAGAATTTCAAAGAGTTTTATTAGCAAGAGCAATATCAAAAAAACCAGAGTTATTAGTATTAGATGAACCTGTTCAAGGAGTTGATTTCACTGGTGAGATTGCATTATACGAACTAATCAAAAAAATTTCAGAAGATTTAAATTGCGGTATCTTATTAATTTCGCATGATCTACATACAGTAATGAGTGCTACCGATCATGTTGTTTGTTTAAATGGTCATGTTTGTTGTTCAGGATCCCCAATTGATGTAGCAAAAAATATGGAATACAAAGCTTTGTTTGGAGAGCAGGCATCACAAACACTTTCTATTTACGAACATAAACATGATCATATTCACACAAGTGAAGGAAAAATTAAAAAGAATTAAATGCTTGATGATTTTTTTATAAGAGCCTTATTAGCTGGAATTGGAGTTGCTTTGGTAACCGGTCCTTTGGGATGTTTTGTAGTATGGAGGAGATTATCTTATTTTGGTGATACATTAGCTCATTCAGCTTTACTTGGTGTAACACTTGCTTACTCTTTAGAGTTTAACATTGCATTATCCGTCTTTATAATCTCAGCTTTAATAGCTCTTATTTTAATTAACCTTCAAAAAAGAACTAATCTGCCAGGTGATGCCTTACTAGGACTTCTTGCTCACTCATCTCTAGCAGTTGGATTAGTTGTCATTGGATTTTTATCCTTTATTAGGTTTGATATCATGGGTTTGCTATTTGGGGACATCCTAGCGGTAAATGTTAATGATATAATAATTATATGGATAGGTGGAGCAATAATACTGCTTGTGCTTAAATATATTTGGAAATCTTTATTTGCATCTACTGTAAATTATGAACTAGCTGAAGCCGAAGGGTTGGATCCAGATAAGGCCAAAGCAATATTTACAATTTTAATGGCCGCAATAATTGCTATTTCAATTAAGATGGTTGGATTATTATTAATAACCGGAATGCTTATCATACCAGCGGCAATGGCGAGAAATATTTCAAATAGTCCACAACAAATGATTCTTTTTTCTGTAATTGGTGGCTTGTTATCTGTTATTATAGGACTGTTTACATCTTTAGAATTTAATACAGCCTCAGGACCTTCTATAATTGCTGCTTCTTTATTTCTATTTATACTTTCTCTACTTAAAATAAAACAATCGATCAAATTGAAAAACTAATGGGTAAATGATAAAATAAATTATGCAAAGACAGCAAAACTTAACAAAAAATCAAAAAATTGTTTTAGATATTATTGAAAAGTCTACAGAACCATTAAAAGCATACTCAATATTATCGAATGTTAAGAGAAAAGGTATTAACGCCCCTCCTCAAGTCTACAGAGCTTTAGATAAATTAGTGGATATGGGAAAAATACATAAAATTGAAAGCAAAAATGCTTTCGTTGCCTGTCAAAATTCAAATTGTAAAGTTTCAAAAGCTGCAGCATTTTCAATCTGCGAAAGCTGTGAGGAAGTAACAGAAATTGATAATTCAAAAATATCAAAATACTTAAGTAGTTTTGCAGATAAAATAGGCATGAAATACAAAAAATATAATCTTGAATTTTTTGGTCTGTGCAAAAAGTGTAAGTAAATATTAAGAAATAATCAAAAAATCTATATATTACAAATTATGGAGGAAAATATGTTTGTAAAAAAATACCTTAAATGGATAAGCACATTTCTAGTTTTAGTTGGCATTCTTTTAACTAATCTAAATATATATCCACTTAATATATATTTTCATGGATTAGGAGTTGTTGGATGGACAGTCGCTGGATTTTTAGCGAAAGACAAAGCTATAATGACAAATTTCGGCTTACAAATACCACTATTTTTAGTTGGCATTTATTCAGTTGTATTTTAAAGATTTTCTAGACATCTATTATAGATAGTCTATGAAAGACCAATCCCCGTATTGATTCTCAAACAAATAAATTTTCACTATAGTAAAAAAAATTTCATAGTTTAAACAATACTCAAGTCATGAATCGATGGAACCGAAAACAATAATATAAAGGGAGAAAAAAATGGAAATGACTTTGATTTATACAGTAATTGGCTTTGGCCTTGCTGGATATAGTGTAATAGGAAACGACTCAATTCAAACATTAGGAACTTTCATAGCATCTAAACAGAAATGGTTTAAATGGTATGTTTTAGCTTCTGCAGCATCTTTTGTAATGATACTTGCTTTAGCATGGGGTTGGTATAGCTACAATGGAGACATATCTTATGGAAGGCTAACTCGAATTCCTTATCAGGAAATTCAATGGTATCATGCTGTTGCACCAGCAATACTTTTAGTTCTTACAAGAGTAGGAATTCCTGTATCAACAACTTTTTTAGTGCTTTCAGCTTTTGCTTCGACAGTAGTTTTGGAGAAAATGCTCATGAAAAGTGTTGTGGGTTATGGATTAGCAGCAATGGTTGCTTATGTTTGTTGGATAGTGGTTTCCAGATTTATTAACGAAAAATTTGACGAAGTAAAAGGCGATTTTTGGATTTCTTTTTGGAGAAATTCTGTATGGGTAACATCAGGCTGGTTATGGTGGGTCTGGTTATCACATGATGTAGCTAATATAGCTGTGTATTTGCCAAGACAATTAAGTATTGAGTTATTAATTATTGTGATGGCTTATTTCACGATATTGTTATTTTACATCTTTTATATTCAAGGTGGACGTATTCAAACAGTAGTTTTAGAAAAAACTGGTACTAGATACGCTCGATCAGCAACAATAATTAACGTTATATATGCTGCAGTCTTATTTTACTTTAAAGAACTTAACGACCTTCCAATGTCGACAACATGGGTCTTTGTTGGTTTATTATGTGGTCGAGAGCTTGCAATCGCTACAATGAATAGGGACTATAAATTAGGATATGTCTTTCCATTAATTGGAAAAGATTTTCTTAAAATGGTATTTGGCTTAACCGTTTCAGTAGGTATAGTTCTTGCAATTCATTACGTGATAATTCCAAATAATTGGTTTTAAATATATATTTTTATGGTCGTGTTAATTATTTAACACGGCCATAAATGTCTTGATATCTAACAATATCTGTTTCTTTAAGTATTGAGCCTATTTGTGCTTCTATAATTTTTACCGGTTTTTTAAATGGATTTTCAATTCTATGAACAGCTCCTAATGGAATATAAATAGTTTCACCAGGTTTCTTTAAGAATTTACTTTTATTTAATGTAATTCTTGGAATTCCATGAGTAACTACCCAGTGTTCTGCTCTATGGAAATGTTTTTGAAGACTTAAAATGCCTTTAGGTTTTACATACAATTCTTTTATTAAAAATTCCTTACCACTAAATAAGTTTGTATACCTGCCCCATGGTCTATAAAATACATTTTTCTTTTTAAAGTATTTATTTTTGTTCTTTCCATACATTTTACAGATTTCTTTCCAACTACCTAAATCCGACCATGGAATATCAAGTTTGATTGCATTGATATTTTTAGTTTTCTCTAGTATCGCGTAATCAAACGATTTTGCTGTAGCTTTAGAAAATGATTGTTTGTTTAGATAATACACATTGTTTTTATGTTTAGCTTTTATTACAGCTTTGTTACAGTTTCGAAAAATATTAGGCTGATATTTTTTAAAATTATTAATAATTGAGTCTTTTCTCAAAAAAAACATCCCAGAATTCCAATATCCCTTTTGTTTAATTACTTGCTTTGCCTTCGATACTTTTGGTTTTTCAATAAATCTGGTGACTTTATTAATATTCTTTTTTTTCTTGGTAATGAAATATCCATACTCACTAGAAGGGCTTGTTGGTTTTATTCCAAATATAAATACATTTTTTTCGTCTAAATTTGACTTATTTTTATTTATCGCTGTAATTAGTTTGTTTGGCTTTTCAATTAAATGATCTGCAGCAAAATACATTAAAGGCTGGTTATATGGCACATCTTTAATCAGTGCTGATGCTAAAATTGCCGGAGCTGTATTCTTTTTTGCTGGTTCTAAAATAATCTTATATTTTTTAATTTTACTTTTCTTTAAGGCCTTTTTTACATCCCTAAGATATTTTGAATTAGTGCTAATAATTGGATAGTCAAAAACTTTACTTTTAACTCTTTCAAAAGTTTTGTTAATTAATGTCCAACCGCCAAAATCTATGAACTGTTTTGCTTGATGTTTAGATTTTTTAGGCCACAGTCTAGTACCTGCTCCTCCGCATAGAATAACTGGTCTAATTTTCATTAAATATCAGCGTATGTTCTAACCTCTTCTTTTGCTCCAGGGTGCGTAGGTGCACCTAGATAAGCTGGACCAACTGTTTGAGCATACTTCCAAAGTGTTCCATTACCAAAATTAATTTTCTTTGGTTTCCATTTCTTTCTTCTTTTGGCTAATTCTTTTCTAGATAAACGAACATTAATAGTTCCCTTCTTAGCATCTAAATCTATGATGTCTCCATTCTTAAGTAAGGCTATTGGTCCTCCAACTGATGCTTCAGGTCCTACATGACCTATACAAAATCCTCTCGTTGCACCTGAAAATCTTCCATCAGTTATAAGTGCAACTTTTTCACCTTTTCCTTGTCCGTAAATTGCTCCCGTTGTTTGAAGCATTTCTCTCATACCTGGCCCACCTTTTGGCCCTTCGTATCTTATAATTATAATGTCACCGTCTTTATATTTTTTATTTTTAACTGCTTTATAAGCAGCTTCTTCAGTATCGAAACATCTTGCTTTACCTGTGAATTGTAATTTCTTTAATCCAGCAACTTTAACAATTGCTCCATCGGGTGCTAAATTTCCTTTTAAACCAACAACACCTCCATCAGGAGACAATGGTTGGTTGTGTGTTCTCATAACTTTTTGATTTTTATTAAACTTAACGTTTTTTAAATTTTGTCTCATTGTTTTACCTGTAACTGTCATACAATCTCCGTGTATATAACCACCATCTAATAAAGTTTTTAAAAGCATTGGAACTCCACCTGCTTTCCACATATCTTTTGCAACATATTTTCCACCAGGTTTTAAGTCTGCAAGGTAAGGTGTTTTCTTAAATATCCTAGCTACATCCATTAAATCAAATTTAATTCCTGCTTCATTAGCTAGTGCAGGTAAATGTAAAGCAGCGTTAGTTGATCCACCTGTTGCAGCAACAATTGTTGCGGCATTTTCTAAAGATTTTTTTGTAACAATGTCTCTTGGTCTAATATTTTTTGCCAATAAATTCATTACTGCCTTACCACTTTTTAAAGCATAAGAATCTCTTTGTGTGTATGGCGCTGGTGTTCCAGCCGAATACGGTAATGCTAATCCTATTGCTTCAGATACACATGCCATTGTGTTTGCTGTAAATTGTCCTCCACAAGCTCCAGCACTTGGGCAAGCCTTGAGTTCTAGTTTTCTCAATGCATGTGCTGACATTTTTCCTGAAGAAAATTTTCCAACTCCTTCAAATACATCAACAACTGTTACATCTTTTCCGTTAAATCTACCCGGTAATATTGAACCACCATAAATAAAGACACTTGGTACATTTAATCTTACCATTGCCATCATTAAGCCTGGTAAAGATTTATCACATCCAGCAACGCCAACTAAAGCGTCATAACAATGTCCTCTAACAGTTAATTCTGTTGAGTCTGCAATTACATCTCGTGAAATTAACGAAGATTTCATTCCTTCATGACCCATTGCTATTCCGTCTGTAACCGTAATTGTACAAAATTCTCTTGGTGTGCCGCCTGCTTGATGAACTCCTTTTTTAACCGATTGAGCCTGTCTCATTAAAGCAATATTACAAGGAGCTGCCTCATTCCAAGTTGAAACAACACCTACAAAAGGTTTTGCTACATCTTTTTCGGTCAAATCCATTGCGTAATAAAAAGATCTTTGAGGAGCCTTATCGGGTCCTAAAGATGTATGCCTACTAGGTAATTTCTTCTTATTAAATTTCTTCATTATAAACCTTTTATAGTGATTGATATTTTATCAATATCTTTTTTTAAATTACTATAGTTATTTTTTTCCTGATCAACAATATTTTTTGGCGCTCTTTCTACAAAACTTTTGTTAGAAAGTCTTTTCGATATACCATCTAACTCACTTTGGTATTTTTGCTGCCTTTTTAGAAGGTTTTCTTTGATCAAAGAGAGATCTATTGATTGATCAAAATATATCTTAAAAATATCCCCTTTGATGACTAAGTTTGCTGATGCTTTATCTTTATCGGTATCTAGGAAGCTATTTATCCTACCAAGTTTTTTTAAAACAGTTTGATTTTTTTTGATAAACGACTGATCATTTTTAGATAGGGTCGAAATAGACATATCTACAAAAGATCCCGGACTTACATTTAATTCATTTTTAAATGCCCTAAGTTGGCTAATTAAATTAATTATATTTTCTACTTCCTTAATTTGTTTATCTTTATTTACTTTTTTATTCGACCAATTAGCAAACATTAGATAATTTTTTGGTTTATCTAGCTTATTTTTTAACCATAATTCCTCTGTAATAAATGGAATAAATGGATGTAAAAGAATTAAAATTTGTTTAAATACATAGCTCAAAGTCTGTCTTACCTCTGAAATTGATGACTTTTCTTTAGAATTTAAAATGGTTTTAGATAGCTCTACATACCAATCACAATATGAATGCCAAACAAATTGATAAATGTTTCTTGCTGCTTCATCAAACCTATAATCATTTATATTCTTTTCAATTAGCTTAGTTACTGTGTTTAACTCTGAAATAATCCATTTATTTATATTTAATTTTACTTTTGGCTCCTTTTTAGACTTTGAAAAATCACACTTATTCATGGATAGAAAGTTGTTTGCATTCCACAGTTTATTAAGAAAATTTCTATAACCTTTAACTCTATCTTCAGACAATTTTACATCTCTTCCAGGTGATGCCATTGATAGCAGAGTAAATCTTAATGCATCTGCACTATATTTATCTATCAAAATCAAAGGATCAATTACGTTACCCTTTGACTTAGACATTTTTTGTCCTTTCTCATCTCTTACCAGTGCATGAACATAAATTTCTTTAAATGGTTGTTTATTTAAAAACTCCATTCCAAACATCATCATTCTGGCTACCCAAAAAAATATAATGTCAAAACCAGTTACCAAAACTGAAGTTGGATAAAACTTTTTTAGGTATTCGTTTTTTTTAGGCCACCCAAGAGTTGCAAAAGCCCATAACCCTGATGAGAACCATGTATCTAAAACATCCTCATCTCTGATTAATTCTACATCTTTCTTGTATTTTTTTTTGGCTAGTTTTTTTGCTTCTTTATAATTTGATGCAACAAATATTTTTTTATCAGGTCCATACCAAGCTGGTATTTGATGGCCCCACCAAAGTTGTCTTGATATACACCAAGGCTCAATATTATTCATCCATTGAAAATAAGTCTTTGACCAATTAGGGGGAAAAAATTTTGTTTTTTTATTCTTTACAATTTTCTTTGCTTTTACTGATAATTTTTTTGCATCTGCAAACCATTGCTCTGTAAGATAGGGTTCAATTACAGAATTAGATCTATCTCCATAAGGAACTTTATTCTTAATATTTTCTTCTTTGATAAGCTTATCGCCAAGATCATTTAATATTTTTTTCCTTGCTTCAAACCGATCTAAACCAACATAATCACTAGGTGCATTTTCATTTATCTTCCCATCCTCGGTGAATATATTTATTATCTCTAATTTATTTCTTTTACCCACATCATAGTCATTAAAATCATGTGCTGGAGTAATTTTAACTGCACCAGATCCTTGTTCTGGATCAGCATAATCATCTTGAATAATTTTTATTTTTCTACCTGTTATTGGTAAAACAACATTTTTACCTACTAAATTAGTGTATCTTTCATCTTTAGGATTAACGGCAACTGCAGTGTCGCCTAGCATCGTTTCTGGTCTTGTTGTTGCAATAGTTAAAAATTCTGAACTATTTTCAATTTGATAATTGATATAATAAAGTTTTGAATTTACTTCTCTTTGATCAACCTCAAGATCAGATATAGCTGTTTTTAAAACAGTATCCCAGTTAACTAATTTTTTAGATTTGTAAATAAGACCTTTGTTATAGAGATCTATGAAAACTTTAATGACTGATGCAGATAAATTTTTATCCATTGTGAATGCATTCCTGGACCAATCACATGAACATCCAAGTTTTTTAAGCTGATTGATGATGATATCGCCATACTCCTTTTTCCAATTCCAGACTTTTTTAATAAAAGCCTCTCTGCCAATTGATTGTTTATCAATATTTTCACTTTCAAGCTTTCTTTCGACCAAAGCTT
>NZ_CVSO01000064.1 GCF_001180105.1 Candidatus Pelagibacter communis | reverse complement strand
AAGAAAAATTATTGAGATCAATTTTTGGTGAGAAAGCAATTGATGTTACAGATACATCTCTAAAAATGCCAAGTGGTAGTGGTGGAATAGTGGTCGATGTTAGAGTTTTTAATCGACATGGAATAGAAAAAGACGAGAGATCAATCACAATTGAAAGGGCTGAAATTGACTTAGTTCAACAAGATAAGTTGGTTGAGGAAGAAATTTTAGAAAGAAGTATAAAACAAAGAGCAGCTCAAATTTTATCAGGGACACAAATTTCCAAAAAAATTAAAAATTTAAACCAGGGCGATATATTAGATCAGAGCAATATAAATGAAGTTCCAATATCTGAAATTTTTAAAATGAATATTAAAGATTCCAGTAAAAATGAAATATTGGAAAAATTGAGAGAACAATATCAGAATGCAAGCCAGGATATTAAAGAAAGGTTTGAGGATAAAGTTCTTAAGATAAGACAAGGTGATGACTTATTACCTAGTGTAATGAAAATGGTTAAAGTTTTTGTTGCAATAAAAAGAAGATTAAGACCTGGAGATAAAATGTCAGGGAGACATGGTAATAAAGGCGTAGTGAGTAAAATTGTACCTGTAGAAGACATGCCTTATAGGGAAAATGGAAAACCTGTCGACATAGTATTAAACCCCCTTGGTGTACCGAGCAGAATGAATGTAGGTCAAATTTTAGAGACACATTTAGGCTGGGCTTGTACAGAGCTTGGCGATAAGTTGAAAAATTTAATTAATGAAAACCAAAAAAAATTAGAAATGTCTCAAAAAATAAAAGAGTTTCTTAAATCTGTTTATGGAAAAGAAATTTTAGAAAATTCAATTGAAAAATTGACTAAAAATGAATTTTCTGATTTATGTGAAAACTTAATGAGTGGTGTCCCTATTTCAACTCCTGTTTTTGATGGTGCTAAAGAAAAAGATGTAACAGAGATGCTTGGTTTGGCAGAATTACCAAAGACTGGCCAAACACCCTTATGGGATGGTAGAACTGGAGAAAAATTTGATCGAGATGTAACTGTTGGAACTATATATATGTTGAAACTGCATCACCTTGTCGAGGATAAAATTCATGCAAGATCGACAGGACCATATAGCTTGGTAACACAACAACCGCTAGGAGGTAAAGCCCAATTAGGTGGTCAAAGGTTTGGTGAAATGGAAGTCTGGGCACTGGAAGCATACGGAGCATCCTATACACTTCAAGAAATTCTCACAGTCAAATCCGATGATGTTGCCGGAAGAGTAAAAGTATATGAAACAATTGTTAAAGGTGAGGAAAATTTTGAGTCAGGTATTCCTGAGTCATTTAACGTATTGGTTAAAGAGATTAAATCTTTAGCATTAAATGTTGAACTTAACTAATTATGAAAAAAGAACTTAAAGATTTATTTAAAAGCACCGAAATATCAGACTCGCAGAATTTTAATAGTATTAAAATTTCATTAGCAAGCCCTGAAAAAATTAAATCATGGACATATGGTGAAATAAAAAAACCTGAAACGATTAACTATAGAACATTTAGACCAGAAAAGGATGGTCTATTCTGTGCAAGAATTTTTGGACCAATCAAAGATTACGAATGTTTGTGTGGTAAATATAAGAGAATGAAGTTTAGAGGAATTATATGTGAAAAATGCGGTGTTGAAGTTACAAAATCAAATGTCAGACGTGAGAGGATGGGACATATTAATCTTGCAACACCTGTAGCTCACATTTGGTTCCTTAAATCATTACCAAGCAGAATTTCTTTAGCAATTGATATGAAATTAAAAGAAGTTGAAAGAGTTCTTTATTTCGAGAACTTTATTGTAATTGAACCTGGCCTTACTGGTTTAAAAAAGAACCAATTATTGTCGGAAGATGAACTGTTAAAATACCAAAATGAATACGGGGATGAATCTTTTACAGCAGGTATTGGAGCAGAGGCTATATTAGAAATATTAAAAAATATAAACCTAGAACACGAAAGAGAAATTCTTGTAAAAAATATTAATGAAACAAAATCTAAAGTTTCAGAAGAAAGATCAATTAAAAGATTAAAATTAATTGATTCATTTATCAAAACAGGAAATAAACCTGAATGGATGATATTAACAGTTGTACCAGTAATACCACCAGAGCTTAGACCTTTAGTACCATTAGATGGAGGTAGATTTGCTACTTCAGATTTGAATGATTTATACAGAAGAGTAATTAATAGAAATAATCGACTAAAAAGATTAATGGATTTAAAGGCTCCTGATATAATCGTTAGAAATGAGAAGAGAATGTTACAAGAGTCTGTTGATGCGCTCTTTGACAATGGAAGAAGAGGAAGAGTAATTACTGGTACAGGCAAACGTCCACTTAAATCACTTGCAGAAATGCTTAAAGGTAAACAAGGGAGATTTAGACAGAACCTTTTAGGTAAAAGGGTAGATTATTCAGGTAGATCAGTAATAGTAGTTGGGCCAGATCTTAAACTTCATGAATGTGGTTTGCCCAAAAAAATGGCTTTAGAATTATTCAAACCTTTTCTATATGCTAGACTTAATAAACTTGGTTTAGCTTCAACAATTAAACAAGCAAAGAAACTAGTAGAAAAAGAAACCAACGCTGTGTGGGATGCTTTAGAAGTTATTGTTAGAGAACATCCAGTTATACTTAATAGAGCGCCAACACTTCATAGACTAGGTGTTCAGGCTTTTGAACCTAAATTAATAGAGGGAGATGCAATTGAGTTACATCCTCTAACCTGTGCGGCATTTAATGCAGATTTTGATGGAGACCAAATGGCTGTACATATTCCGTTAAGTTTAGAGGCTCAACTTGAAGCTAGAGTTTTAATGATGTCAACAAATAATATTCTAAGTCCATCAAACGGTAAGCCAATAATAGTTCCTAGCCAAGACATGATACTTGGAATCTATTATTTATCTCTTCCACCATATCAAGAGAAGAAAATTGAAGGTTATTTTGTAGATAATTCTGAAATAGAACAAGGCTTAGAGTCTGGAAAAATAAAAATACACTCAAGAATTATATCTAGATTTGAAACAGTTGATGAAAAAGGTAATCAAATTTTTGAAAAACATACTAGTACAGCTGGTAGATTTTTGTTGGCAAATCTCCTGCCGAAAAATAAAGATATTAAATTTTCTCTAATTGATAGAGTTTTACCTAAAAAGGTTGTTTCTGAAATAATTGATTTTGTTTTTAGATACACTGGTCAGAAAAGCACCGTTATTTTCTGTGATAGATTAAAAGATTTAGGATTTAAACATGCATTTAAAGCAGGTATTTCTTTTGGTAAAGATGACTTAATTATACCGGACAATAAAGAGCAATTAATCGATGAAACAAAACAATTAATCAAAGATTATGAAAACCAGTATTCTGAAGGACTTATTACTAGAGGTGAAAAGTATAATAAAGTTGTTGATGCTTGGTCTAAATGCACTGATAAAGTTGCATCCGAAATGATGAAGGGGATATCTGCAACGAATAAATCTGATAAAGGATTAGATATAAATTCTGTCTTCATGATGGCTGACTCTGGCGCAAGAGGTTCTGCTGCTCAAATGAAACAATTAGCTGGTATGAGAGGTTTAATTGCAAAACCTTCAGGTGAAATTATTGAGTCACCAATTACATCTAATTTTAAAGAGGGTCTTACGGCTCTTGAATACTTTAATTCTACTCATGGTGCCAGAAAAGGATTGGCAGATACTGCACTAAAAACTGCTAACTCAGGTTATCTAACAAGACGATTATGTGATGTCGCTCAAGATTTAACGGTAACTAAAAAAGATTGTGATTGCAAAAGCCGAGGAAGTATAACACTGTCAGAAATTATTGAAGGTGGAAATATAATTGTAAGTTTATCAGAAAGAGCCCTAGGGAGAGTGGTAGCTTCAGATGTAAAAAACCCAATATC
The DNA here is from genome assembly GCF_001180105.1 of Candidatus Pelagibacter communis. Classification (GTDB taxonomy): domain Bacteria; phylum Pseudomonadota; class Alphaproteobacteria; order Pelagibacterales; family Pelagibacteraceae; genus Pelagibacter; species Pelagibacter ubique_K. Next base: position 42,663 of record NZ_CVSO01000064.1, on the reverse strand, counting down.
AGGTGAAATAGTTATCAAAAAAGGTCATATGATTGATGAGACAGACTGTGAAAAAATTGATGCAGCAGGAGTAAAATCTATAAAAGTATTTTCTGTTATTACCTGTGGATCTAAAGAGGGTGTTTGTGCAATGTGTTACGGTCGGGATCTTTCTCGAGGTAAAATGGTAAACGTTGGAGAGGCAATTGGCATGATATCTGCACAGTCAATAGGTGAACCAGGGACCCAATTAACAATGAGAACCTTTCACGTTGGAGGAACAGCATCAATAAAACAAGACTCTCAAATAGTGAGTAAAAGTGATGGGGTTCTAAAAATAATCAATACAAATTTGCTAGAGGATTCAAAGAAAAATTTAATAGTAATGGGTAGAAATACTCAAATAAGTTTAGAGGATGATAAAGGTGTACAAATTGCAATTTATAAAGTTCCTTATGGATCTAAACTATTTTTTAAAAATGGAGAGAAGGTAAAGAAAAATTCTAAAATATGTGAATGGGATCCTTATACAACACCAGTTATTGCTGAAAAAAGTGGAATAGTAAATTTTGTAGATTTAATCGATGGAGTATCTTTGTCTGAAACTCTTGATGACACTACTGGTATTTCCTCAAAATCAGTTATTGACTGGAGATCTCAATCAAAAAATACAGATTTAAAACCTAGAATTACTTTAAGGGATGATAAGGGAAATGTTATTAAAAAAGCTGATGATAACGAAGCGAGATATTATTTAGTAGCCGACTCAATTCTATCTGTCCAAGATGGACAGAAAATTTTTGCTGGTGATGTTATTGCACGTTTACCTAAAGAGACATCTAAAACTAAAGACATTACTGGAGGTTTACCTAGAGTGGCAGAACTTTTTGAAGCACGTAAAGCAAAAGACAGTGCCATTATCGCAGAAAACAATGGTAAAGTAATTTTTGGTAAAGAAGTTCGTGGCAAACAAAGAGTTTCAATTGTTTCGTCAAATGGTGAAAGTTCAAATTATTTAATTCCGAAAGGAAAACACATTAACTTCAACCAAGGTGAAGAAATTAAAAAAGGAGAATACTTGTTAGATGGCCAACCTTTGCCACATGATATCTTGAGGATATTGGGTATTGAGGAACTTACTGAATATTTTGTTAACCAAGTACAAGAAGTTTATAGATTACAGGGAGTTATAATAAATGACAAACATATAGAAACTATCTTGAGACAGATGTTAAAAAAAGTTGAGATCAAAACTTCTGGAGACTCAGACCTGCTTCCCGGTGAAATTATAGATAGGTTCAAATTTGATAGTCTTAATGAGCAACTTAAAAAAGATGGAAAGAAGCCAGCAGTTGGTGAAAGAGTTCTAATGGGTATTACCAAGGCATCATTACAAACAGATTCCTTTATATCTGCAGCTTCATTCCAGGAGACAACGCGTGTTCTTACTGACGCAGCTATCAGAGGTAAAGTTGATACATTAGTTGGGTTAAAAGAAAATGTAATTGTTGGTAGGTTAGTACCTGCTGGAACAGGCTCAATTAAGAACAAGTGGAATAAAAAAGCTCTTGATGACGATCAAAAATTCATTGCTGAAAAAGAAAAGATTGAACAGCCTGAAACCCCTGTAAATCAATAGTAATTTCGCATTAAATTAATTGTTTTAGTTTGACAAATCACAAAACTGTAGTATTTTCACCAAGAATTTTGGTTGGAATGTAGTGCCCTTGTAGCACTAAACGCTACCATACATAGGTCACTAGAGTATTTCTTCCAAAATAAAATTATTATGCCAACAATTAACCAATTGTTAAGAAAAAAAAGAGTTAAACCTAAGGCACGGGACAGAGTCCCTGCATTAGAGAAATCTCCACAGAAGAGAGGTGTTTGTGTTAAAGTTTATACAACTACACCAAAAAAACCTAACTCAGCCTTAAGAAAAGTTGCTAGGGTAAGGCTTTCAAATGGTCACGAAGTAACTTCTTATATCCCTGGTGAAGGTCACAATCTTCAAGAACACTCAGTTGTTTTAATAAGAGGTGGCAGAGTTAAAGACTTACCAGGAGTTCGATATCATATATTAAGAGGTAATCTAGATACCCAAGGTGTAACGGGTAGAAAACAACAAAGATCTAAATACGGAGCAAAAAAAGGTAAGTAAAAATGTCTAGAAAAAAAAGCGCTCCTAAAAAACTTAATGTTGTTGACCCAAAATACAAATCAATAATTATTCCAAAACTAATAAATTCATTAATGTATGATGGTAAAAAAACCATTGCCGAAAAAATTGTCTACGATGCAATAGATAAAATTAAATCTAAATCAAAAGACGAACCAATTACAGTTTTTAACCAAGCAATTAGCAATATTAAACCAACTGTAGAAGTAAGATCGAGGAGAGTTGGTGGTGCTACCTATCAAGTCCCCGTAGAAGTAAAAGCAAAAAGATCGCAAGCACTTGCAATTAGATGGTTAATAGATGCTTCAAGAAAAAGAAAAGATAAAAAAATGTCTGATAAAATTTTTAATGAAATTTTTGATGCTTATCAAAATAGAGGTTCAGCAATTAAAAAGAAAGAGGATACACATAAAATGGCAGAGTCAAATAAAGCCTTTGCTCATTTTAGATGGTAAGAAAATATGCCTAGAACTCATAAATTAAATATGTATAGAAACATTGGTATCATGGCACACATTGATGCTGGTAAAACAACTACAACTGAGAGAATTCTTTATTATACTGGCAAGAGTCATAAGATTGGAGAAGTTCACGATGGTGCTGCAACTATGGACTGGATGGAACAAGAGCAAGAAAGAGGTATTACAATTACCTCAGCTGCTACAACATGTTTTTGGAGAGATCATCGAATTAATATTATCGATACACCAGGACACGTTGATTTTACAATTGAAGTAGAAAGATCATTAAAAGTATTAGATGGAGCTGTAGCGGTTTTCGATGGTGTAGCTGGAGTAGAGCCACAGTCTGAAACAGTATGGAGACAAGCTGATAAATATAAAGTTCCAAGAATTTGTTTTGTAAACAAATTAGATAGAACTGGCGCTGATTTCTTTAGATGTGTTGACATGATAAAAGATAGATTAGGGGCTAAACCCATGGTCATGCAAATTCCTATTGGAATTGAGTCATCATTACAAGGTGTTGTTGATTTAGTAAAGATGAAAGCAATTGTATGGAAAAACGAGGATTTAGGAGCCGCTTGGGAAGAAAAAGAAATTCCAGAGGATTTAAAAGAGATTTGTGAAAAATATAGACAAGAACTTGTAGAGTCAGCTGTCGAGCAAGATGAGAAACTAATGGAAAGTTATTTAAACGGTGATCAAATTAAAAACGAAGATTTAATTAAATGTGTAAGAAAAGGATGTCTAAATTTTGACTTTGTTCCAGTTCTAACTGGATCTGCATTTAAGAATAAAGGGGTTCAACCATTACTGGATGCTGTAGTTGACTATTTACCAAGCCCAGAAGATATTGGCTCAATTAAAGGAACAAAGCCTGGATCAGATGATGTTGTTGAAATGAAGTTTGAAGACAATGCTCCTTTTTCAGCTCTTGCTTTTAAAGTTGCAAATGATCCATTTGTTGGATCTTTAACATTTATAAGAATTTATTCAGGAACAGTTAAATCAGGTACCGGAATTTATAACACCTCAAAAGATAAGGAAGAAAGAGTCGGAAGAATGCTTTTAATGCACGCAAACTCTAGAGAGGATATAAAAGAGGCTAATGCCGGTGATATTGTAGCACTAGCTGGCTTAAAATATACTATTACTGGGCACACTTTAGCTAATGAGGAAAGTCCAGTTTTATTAGAGCCCATGGAATTTCCTGATCCAGTTATTGAGATTGCTGTTGAACCTAAAACTAAAGGTGACCAAGAAAAAATGGGGGAGGCTTTAGGTAGATTAGCAAAAGAGGATCCATCCTTTAGAGTTACTTCTGATGAAGAGTCTGGACAAACAATTATTAAAGGAATGGGAGAACTCCATCTAGATATAATTGTTGATAGAATGAAGAGAGAATTTAAAGTAGAGGCAAATGTTGGTGCTCCTCAAGTAGCATATAGGGAAACAATACTTAAACAGTCAGAATTTGATTATACACATAAAAAACAAAGTGGTGGTGCTGGTCAATTTGCTAGAGTAAAACTTTCAATTGAACCTTTAGAACCTGGCAAAGGAAGAGAAGTAGAAAGTAAAATTAAAGGTGGAGCTATTCCAAAAGAATTTATACCAGGCGTTGAAAAAGGAATTGAAAGTGTCTCTGACAGCGGAATATTAGCTGGATTTCCAATTATTGATTACAAAGTAACAATTCTAGATGGATTACACCACGATGTCGATTCAAGCGTTTTAGCTTTTGAATTAGCTTCAAGACAATGTTTTAAAGAAGCTTGCAACAGAGCAACTTTAAAATTACTTGAACCAATTATGAGAGTGGAAGTAGTAACACCTGAGGATTATATGGGTGATGTGATAGGCGATCTTAATAGTAGACGAGGACAGATAAACACTCAGGAGCAGAGAGGTAACGCTACAGTAATCACAGCTATGGTTCCATTGGCAAATATGTTTGGATATATAAATGCACTAAGATCTATGTCTCAAGGCAGAGCACAATACTCAATGTTCTTCGACCATTACGACAAAGTTCCACAAAATGTTCAAGATGAAGTTACAAAAAAGACAGGTTCAAATGGATAAACAAAATATTAGAATTAAATTAAGAGCATACGACAATAAAGTTTTAGATCAATCAACTGAAGAGATAGTTAACACAGTTAAAAGAACTGGTGCAAACATTAAGGGACCTATCCCTTTACCAACAAAAATAGAAAGATATACTGTTTTAAGATCTCCTCACATTGATAAAAAAAGTAGGGAGCAATTTGAAACAAGAACTCACAAAAGATTAATAGATATTATAGAACCAACACCACAAACTGTCGAAGCTTTGATGAAACTAGACTTAGCTTCAGGTGTAGATGTGGAGATTAAAATATGATTCAAGAAATTGGACTTATCGGAAAGAAAATTGGTATGACGAGGGAATTTTATAAATCTGGTCAGTCGGTGCCTGTTACAGCTGTAAAAATTGATAAAGGAAGAATAATTCAACTAATTTCAAAAGATAAAAGAGGTTATAATGCTGTTCAAGTTGGTTTTGGAAAAATAAAAAATTCAAAACTTTCAAAACAAATGAAAGGTTTTTTCTCTAAAAAAAATACTGAACCTAAAAAAGTTTTAAAAGAATTTAGGGTATCTAAGTTAGATAATTACAAAGAAGGTAACGAACTTGGAATAGAGATTTTTAAAGATGCAAAATTTGTTGATGTTCGTTCAAAAACAATTGGTAAAGGATTTGCTGGAGCAATGAAAAGACATAATTTTGGAGGTCTAAGAGCATCACATGGTGTTTCAATTTCTCATAGAGCGCATGGTTCAACTGGTCAAAACCAAGATCCGGGTAAAGTTTTTAAAGGAAAGAAAATGGCAGGCCATATGGGAAGCAAAATGAGAACTAAACAAAATATTGAAATTATCAAAACTGATTTAGAAAATGATATTATATATTTAAAAGGATCAATTCCTGGTTCAAGAAATACTGAAGTTCTAGTTAAACAATCAGTTAAGAATATTAGAAAACTTACAATGTCAGAAAAAATTGAGAAAATGGAAAAATTAAAAAAAGTTCCAGAAAAGAAGAAAAAATAAATGAAAATTGAAAAACTAAATCTTGAAGGAAAAAAAAGCTCAGTTGAAGTTAAAGATTCAATTTTTTCTTCAAAAATCAATGAGAAATTAATCAGCTCCGTTATTTATAAGACTAACGCTAATTACAAAGGAAGGAGCTCCAAAACAAAACAAAAGAATGAAATTATTGGATCTACTTCAAAAATCTACGCACAAAAAGGAACAGGTAATGCAAGACACGCAAGTAGAAAAGCTCCAATTTTCGTAGGAGGTGGTATAGCTCATGGTCCAAAAGGAAGAAATAGTTATAAAACTAGAAAATTAAACAAAAATGAAAAAAGACAGAGTATCAGCTCTATTTTATCAAAAAAATTAAAACTCAAAGAGGTAATTGTTTTTGACGACTTTTCTAAAGAGATAAAAAAAACAAAAGAAATGGACAAAATTTTGAAAAAGTTTGATGCTAAGAACTCAATTTTGATTTTAGATAAAAATTCTAAAGATAAAATATTTAGGGCTACAAAAAATATTCCTAATGTAAAATGTACAGACATAGCTCATTTCAGTGCATACGATATTATGAAATTCAAAAAAATTATTTTTACAGAAACATCGGTAAAAGAATTGGAAAAAAGGTACAATTAATGAGCAAAGTAAATTTATACGACACAATAATATCACCTGTTATAACTGAAAAGTCATCAAATATGTCTTCTCAAAATAAAGTTGTTTTTAAAGTAAGGGATGACGCTAACAAAAAAACTTTAAAGAAAAATATTGAAAAATTATTTAAAGTGAACGTAGTAAAAGTGAATATTATTAACAAAAAATCTATTCTGAAATTTACCAGAGGCAGAAACAGTAGAGTTAAAGGTTACAAAAAAGCAGTGATTACATTAAAAAAAGGTCAATCTATTGATCTAACGACAGGAATATAAAATGGCATTAAAAACATTCAAACCGTATACTAAATCTGTAAGAGGAACTATTCTTGTTGATAGAAAAAATCTTTGGAAAGGCAAACCATTTAAGCCTCTTACATCAGTAAAAAATTCATCAAGTGGAAGAAATAATCTTGGAAGGATAACAGCTAGAAATGTTGGTGGCGGACATAAGCAAAAATATAGGAATGTTGATTTTTATAGAAAAAAATTTGGTGAAAAAGCTGAGGTAGAAAGAATTGAATACGATCCTAACAGATCATGTCACATAATGTTAGTTAAATTTCCTGATGGTGAGAGATATTACTATTTAGCGCCTCAAGAAATTAAGGTTGGTGATAAAATCTCAAATGGACCAAATTCTGAAATCAAAGTAGGAAATTGCTTACCATTATCTGAAATACCTGTTGGTATTGATATACATAATGTAGAAATTAATCCTGGTGGTGGCGGAAAAATTGCGAGATCAGCAGGAACGTCTGTTTCTATTTCAGGTAATGATGGGAGTTATTCAATTATTAAGATGGCATCAGGAGAGGTTAGAAGAATTGACTCTAGAGCAATGGCCACTATTGGAGTTCTTTCAAACCCTGATCAAAAAAATATTAAGATTGGTAAAGCTGGTAGATCAAGGTGGCTTGGTAGAAGACCCCACACAAGAGGTGTCGTTATGAACCCAGTTGATCACCCTCATGGTGGTGGTGAAGGTAAATCTGCAGGTGGTAGACATCCTGTCTCTAGAAAAGGTCAATCTGCAAAAGGTTTGAAAACAAGAGATAATAAAAGAACAGATAAATTTATAATTCGAAGAAGAAAGAAAAAGAAAGGTTAAAATGACTAGATCAGTTTGGAAAGGTCCATTTGTTGAAGAAAGCTTAATTAAAAAGGCTGAAAAACAAAAAAATGAGTCTGGTAAAAAGCCTATTAAAACTTGGTCAAGAAAATCAACGATAATTCCAGATTTTGTTGGTTTAAGTTTTTTAATTTATAATGGTAAAAAGTTTATTCCACTTACTGTATCTGAAGATATGGTTGGCCATAAATTTGGAGAATTTGCACCGACAAGACAATTTTTTGGTCATACTCCAGCCGATAAAAAAGCCAAGGCTGAAGAAACTAAACCTGCAGAGAAGAAATGAAAATGAGTAAAAAAGATAATAAAGAAATAAATTTAGTAAGGTCAGTAAATAAAAATATTAGATCTAGTACCAGAAAGCTTAATCCAATTTTAAAAGGTATTGTTGGAAAAAAAGTTGACTTAGCGATCAGAGATCTTGATTTTTCAAATAAAAGAATTTGTAAGGATATCAAAAAGACTTTATCTTCAGCTATTGCTAATGCAGAGAACAACTTTCAATATGATATTGATAAACTTTTTGTTAAAGAGGCTTACTGCGGTAAACAAATCACTATGAAAAGATTTAGACCAAGAGCAAAAGGAAGAGCAGCTCCAATCTTAAAACCATATTCAAATTTAACTATTATATTATCGGAAAAATTACAAAAAAAAGAGGCTAAAGATGGGACAAAAGGTTAATCCAGTAGGTTTAAGACTAGGAGTTAATAGAGGATGGGATTCAGTTTGGTATGCTAAAAAAAAGGATTTCGGTAAATTTTTAATCGAAGACTTTAAAATAAGAGAATACATTAAAAAAAACGTCATTAACTCCGGAGTTTCAAAAGTGATGATAGAAAGAACTTCAAAAAAATGTTTTGTAACAATTTATACCTCAAGACCTGGTTTTGTAATCGGTAAAAAGGGAAGTGATATTGAAAAGATCAAAGAAAAATTATCTAGACTAACTACAAATGAGGTAAATCTTAATATTAAAGAAGTAAAAAAACCAGAGACAAACAGTTATTTAGTAGCTGAAAATATATCTCAACAATTGGTTAAAAGAATTTCGTATAGAAGAGCTATGAAGAGAGCTATGCAGTCAGCATTAAGATTAGGAGCAAAGGGTATAAAAGTATCTGTAAGTGGGAGACTAGGTGGAAATGAAATTGCAAGAACAGAATGGCTAAGAGATGGAAGTATACCTTCCCATACTCTACGGGCTGACATTGATTATGCAGAAGCTGAAGCTTTGACCACGTATGGAATTATTGGTATTAAAGTTTGGATATATAAAGGTGAAATTTTTACGAAAGAATTTAGTCAGGAAACAAATAAGAGATAACTATGCTACAACCAACTAGAACAAAATTTAGAAAAGCCCATAAAGGTCGTATCCATGGAAATGAGTCTAGATGTAATAAAATGAATTATGGTTCTTTTGGACTAAAAGCATTGCAGCCAGAAAGAGTGATTTCAAAACAAATAGAGGCGGCCAGAGTCGCTTTAACAAGACATATGAAAAGACAAGGTAGAGTTTGGACAAGAGTTTTTCCAAATATACCCGTTTCAAAAAAACCAACTGAAGTTAGAATGGGAAAGGGTAAAGGTTCACCAGAATTCTGGGCATGTAGAGTCAAACCAGGTAGAATTTTATTTGAAGTAGATGGTGTATCTGAACAAATAGCAAAAGAAGCTCTATATAAAGCTTCTGCAAAACTTCCAATTAAAACCAAGTTCATAAGAAGGATCTCATAATGAAGAAAAATGAAATAAAGAAATTTACTAAGGATCAAGCAGTAAAAAATTTAGATAAACTTAAAAAAGATTTGTTTAATTTGAGATTCCAAAAAACAAATGGACAACTTACAAATCCGTCGAAGATATCTCAAACTAAAAAAGATATTTCAAGAATGAAAACATTAATTGGAAGGAATAAAAATGCCTAAAAAAATATTAAATGGAATTGTAGTTAGTGATAAACCAAATAAGACAATAACAGTTATGGTTGAAAGAAAATATCAACATCCAACTTTAAAAAAAGTAGTAAAAGTAAGAAAAAAATTTAGTGCACATGATGAAAATAATAAATTTAAAAATGGAGATAAGGTGAAGATAATTGAATGTAGACCTTACTCAAAAACAAAAAAATTTGAAGTGTTGGGAGATAATAAATGATACAGGTGCAAACCGAACTATTTGTAGCAGATAATACAGGTGCGAAAAAAATAGAGTGTATTAAAGTACTTGGAGGCTCAAAAAGAAGGTACGCAAGCATTGGTGACACAATTGTTGTTGCTGTAAAGGAAGCTATCCCTAAAGGCAAAGTAAAAAAAGGTTCAGTTCATAAAGCTGTAGTTGTAAGAGTTAAAAAAGGAATTCACAGAGATGATGGATCAAAAGTTAGATTCGATAATAATGCAGCTGTTTTGACAGATGACAAAGGTGAACCTATAGGCACTAGAATTTTTGGACCTGTTACAAGAGAATTAAGAAGTAGAGGGCAAATGAAAATAATATCATTAGCTCCAGAGGTAATATAAATGATCAAGAAAGGCTCAAATGTCAAAGTGCTTGTTGGAAAAGATAAAAACAAAACAGGTGAGATTATAGAATTAGATAGAAAGAGGAATAGAGCAAAGATTAAAGGAATAAACATGATAAAAAAACATCTTAAAACAACAAAAGAAAGAAAAGGTGGAATAGTTGATAAAGAAAATTTTGTTCATTTATCAAATCTCAAGTTAGATGAAAAAAAAGAAAAAAAAAAGGTAGCTAAAAAATGATACCAAGATTAAAAACACTTTATCACAAGGAAGTTAAAACCATGCTTAAAGAAAAATATGGTTTTAGAAATCTTAATATGGCACCTAAATTTGAAAAAGTCGTTTTAAATATGGGTCTAGGAATAGATGGAAATGACTCAAAAATATTTAAATCTTGCGAAGAGGATTTAGCTAAAATTGCAGGACAAAAACCAGTTTCAACGAAATTTAAAAAATCTATTTCAAATTTTAAAACACGTAAAGATACGAAAGCTGGACTGAAGGTTACTTTACGAAAAAATAAAATGTATGAATTTATAGATAGACTTGTAAACATTGCGCTTCCAAGAATAAAAGATTTTAGAGGACTTTCTTCTAAAGGCTTCGACAAGTTTGGTAATTTCACCTTTGGTGTAAAGGAGCATATAATATTTCCTGAAGTAAATTTTGACAAGGTAGATAAAATAAGAGGTTTAGATATTACAGTAGTAATTAAATCAAATTCTAAAGAACATAGTTTAGAATTATTAAAGAGATTTAATTTTCCATTTAGAGAAGAAAGGAGTAACTAATGGCAAAACTTAGTTCAATAAATAAAAATAATAGAAGAAGAAAATTATCAGACAGATTTTATGCAAAAAGAAAAAAACTAAAACTGATTATAATGAATAAAAAATTACCTTTAGAGGAAAGGTTTAAAGCTCAACAAAAATTATCAAAGTTACCAAGAAATTCGGCAAAGACTAGAGTAAGAAATAGATGCGAAATAACCGGTAGGCCGCATGGTGTCTACAGAAAATTAAGAATATCAAGAATAGCTCTTAGACAACTAGGTCTTCAGGGTAAAATTCCTGGTATGATAAAATCAAGTTGGTAGAAAGGAAAATTATATGAGTTTAACAGATCCTATAGGAGATATGCTAGCGAGAATAAAAAACTCGCAATTAAGAAATCATAAAAAAGTAGAAATGCCTTCATCAAATTTTAAGATGAAGATTGCAGATGTTTTAAAAAATGAAGGTTATATCAATGGGTTTAATGTGGATAAAAATGACAACAAACAAGTTTTAATTATTGATCTTAAGTATAATTCAGGATCTCCAGTAATAAGTGTAATCGAAAGAGTATCAAAACCGGGTAGAAGAGTTTTTTCTAGCGCACAAAGTTTACCAAAAATTAATAATGGTCTAGGAATTGCAATTATATCGACGCCAAAAGGTGTCATGACAGATATAGATGCAAGAAAACAAAAAGTTGGTGGCGAAATAATTTGTAAGGTATTTTAATGTCTAAAATTGGTAAAATAAGTATTAATATTCCAGATAAAGTCAAAGTCGCTTTAGCAGGATCAGATATAAATATAGAAGGTCCTTTAGGTAAACAAAAATTAAAAATTAATTTAGAAATGTTTGATTTTAAAATCGATGATGGCAAAAATGTTTCAATTAAACCAAAGAAACTAGACGATGATACTAAAAGATTATGGGGAATGAATAGAAGTCTTATTAACAATGCAATAATAGGAACTAGTGTGGGTTTTGAAAAAGTACTTGAGCTAAGCGGCGTAGGTTACAGAGCGGCATTAAAAGGAAAACAATTGAATCTTCAACTAGGTTTTAGTCATGATATTAATTTTGATATTCCTGAAGATGTAAAAATTTTAGTTGAGAAACAAACAACTATAAAAATATCAGGTGTTGATAAACAAAAAGTTGGTATGATTGCATCAAAGATTAAATCCTTTAGACCACCCGAACCCTATAAAGGAAAAGGAATTAAAGAAAAAGGTCAATATATTTTAAGGAAAGAGGGTAAAAAGAAATAATGAAATTAAGCACTTTACAGAGAAAAAAATTCAGAGTTCGAAATAAACTTAAGGGTAATTCTAAAAATGATCGTTTCAGATTAAGCGTATCTAGAAGTTTAAAAAATATATCTGCACAAATAATTGATGATGCAAATAGTAAAACTATTCTGTCTGCTTCATCTAATGAAAAAGGTATGAAATCTGCAAATAAGGTAAATAAAATTGAACTTTCAAAACTGGTTGCTGAGAAATTGGCTAAAAAAGCAGTAGAAAAAAATATCAAGAAAATTTATTTTGATAGAGGGCAATTCAAGTACCACGGAAGAGTAAAGATTTTTGCTGAAACATTAAGAAAAAACGGAATGGAATTTTAGTATGTCAAAAGAAAATGAATTTATAGAAAAACTTGTTCACGTAAATAGAATTACAAAAGTAGTTAAGGGTGGTAGAAGATTTGGTTTTTCTGCATTAGTGGTTGTTGGAAATCAGAGTGGAAAAATTGGTATTGCGCATGCAAAATCAAAACAAGTTCCTGATGCTATAAAAAAAGCAAATGAAATGGCTAGAAGAAATTTAATCCAAATACCTTTGAGAGAGGGAAGAACTATTCATCATGATGTTTCTGGTAAAGACGGTGCTGGAAAAATCAAAATGAGAGCAGCACCAAAAGGAACAGGTATTATTGCTGGCGGACCTGTTAGAGCTGTTTGTGAAGTACTAGGTATAAAAGACATTGTTGCTAAATCACTAGGAACTGCAAATCCCCACAATGTTATTAGAGCATGTCTTAAAGCTTTAAAAAAACAAAATTCTCCAAAACAAATATCAATTATAAGAAATAAGAAAATCTCAGAAATAATAGAAAAAAGAGGATAATGATGCTTAATGGTTTAACTAAATTGAAAACTAAAAAAATCAGAGTTGGAAGGGGTATTGGATCTGGAAAAGGTAAAACTTCTGGCAGAGGTGTTAAGGGTCAAAAATCAAGATCTGGTGTTGCAATTAAAAGTTTCGAAGGTGGTCAGATGCCTTTATATAGAAGATTGCCTAAAAGAGGTTTTAATTCATTCAATAAAAGCAAAATAGGGAAATTAAACTTAAGTGATTTACAACTGCTTATAGAGTCAAAAAGAATAAAATCATCTGACAAAATAGATATAAAATTTTTAAAAAGTACAAAAATTATAAAAAAAAAATATGAAAAAATAAAGATACTTGGTCAAGGTGAAATCAAAAATAAGTTAAATTTAGAAGTTCATTTTTTATCTAATTCAGCAAAAGAAAAACTTTCGAAGAACGGCTCAACAATTAAAATTTTAGAGAGCAAATAAATAATATCATATGAGTACAATGACACAAAATAACGATTTAAGAAATCGTATAATTTTTACTATATTCATTCTAGCAATTTACAGATTTGGAACATTTGTTCCTTTGCCTGGGATAGACCCTGATCAGTTGAAAATTATGATGGAGGGAAATCAAAAAGGTTTACTTGGCATGTTTAATGTTTTTGCAGGTGGTGCAGTAAGCCGTATGGCAATTTTTGCTTTAGGAATAATGCCTTACATCTCATCTTCAATTATAGTGCAATTACTCACAGGGGTTTCTGATTATTTTAAAAATTTAAAAAGTCAGGGGACTATTGGAAGACAAAAAATTACACAAATTACAAGATATGGAACAGTACTTTTAGCAACCATCCAAGGTTATGGTTTGTCTGTTGGCTTGGAGTCATCAGAAAATTTGGTTATTAATCCAGGTATATTTTTCAAACTTACTACTGTGACAACTATTGTAGCTGGTACAATTTTTTTAATGTGGTTAGGTGAACAAATCACTCAAAGAGGAATAGGAAATGGAATTTCATTAATTATCTTTTCTGGTATTGTTGCAGAAATACCTAGAGCATTAGTTACTACTTTCGAATTAGGTAGAACAGGAGCTATATCATCAACAATGATAATTTTTATTTTCATTTTATTAATAGCTACCATAATGTTCATTGTTTTTATGGAAAGAGCTTTAAGAAAAATATTAATAAACTATCCAAAGAGACAAATGGGCAATAAGATGTATGGGGGAGATTCTTCTCATCTTCCTTTAAAAATAAATACAGCAGGTGTAATTCCAGCTATTTTTGCTTCGGCTATATTGTTGTTACCTGCCACTCTTACAAATTTTAATATTACTGAGAATGACAACGTATCAACTTTTTTATCTTTCTTTTCACAAGGCCAGCCTCTGTATATGATTTTATATGCCTCAGGAATAATCTTTTTCACTTTTTTTTACACATCACTTGTATTCAATCCCGATGAAACTGCTGAGAATTTAAGAAAATATGGTGGCTTTGTACCAGGGATAAGACCAGGCGAAAGCACCGCTAGATATATAGAAGAAATTTTAACAAGACTCACAACTATCGGAGCATTATATTTAACATTAGTTTGTTTAATGCCAGAATTTTTAATAGCTAACTATCCTATACCTTTCTATTTAGGTGGAGCTTCAGTCTTAATTGTCGTAGTAGTAGCAATAGATACAGTAACCCAAATCCAGACAAGATTAATGAGTGCGCAGTACGAACAGCTTATTAAAAAAACCAAATTTGGAAGATAGAAGTGAATATAATTTTATTCGGACCCCCAGGTGCTGGCAAAGGCACTCAAGCAAAATATCTCGTTAAAACATTAAATAATTTTCAAGTTTCAACAGGAGATATGTTGAGGGATGAAATTAAAAAAGACACAGAAATTGGAAAAAAAATTATAAATTATATGAATGAAGGTAAATTTGTTGAGGATGAAATTGTTAATAACCTTATGAAAAAAATAGTTTTTAACCCCTCAAAAAAGGGAAAATTAATTTTTGATGGTTATCCTAGAACTATTCAACAAGCAAAAAATTTAGATTTATTGTTAACAGAGTCTAAACAACAAATTGATTTTATTTTCTTTTTAAACGTAAATAAAGAAACCATAGTTAAAAGAATTGAAAAAAGGAAAGTTGAAGAGAAAAGGAGTGATGATGATCTAGATACAATTCTTAAAAGATATGATACTTATTTAAAAACTACCTCACCAGTATTAGATTATTATTCATCTAAACAAAACTTTTATAAGCTTGATGGAAACCAAGAAATTGATCAAATAAACAAGCAAATTAAGGGCTTTTTAAAGTTATAAAAAGTTGACTTTAAATTTTCATCTTATATAAAAGGCTAAATTTTATCTCAAATTATGGCTCGAATTGCAGGTGTAAATATCCCACAAAATAAAATCGTGCAGATTGGACTTACATATATTCATGGTATAGGGGATAAGTGCTCTAAACAAATCTGTAAAGAATTAGAAATACCAAAATCAAAAAGAGTTAATGAACTAACTGATGACCAAATTCTAAAAATTAGAGAGTATATTGACCAGCACTTTACAGTTGAGGGAGATTTAAGAAGAGAAAATTCAATGAGTATTAAAAGATTGATTGATCTTGCATGTTATAGAGGTTTTCGACATAAAAAAAAGCTACCTGTTAGAGGACAAAGAACCAGATGCAATGCTAGAACAAGAAAAGGTAAAGCAATTGCAATCGCAGGTAAAAAATTAACACCATTAAAAAAGTAGTTTGAAATGGCTGATAAGAAAAAAGTAGAAAAAAAAGTTGATGAAAAATCAGAAGTAAAATCAGTTAAAAAAAGTTCTTACTCTAAAAAGAAAAAAGTTAAAAAGAACATAGTAAATGGAATAGCTTATGTTCAGTCAACGTTTAATAATACAATTGTATCAATAGCTGATACACAAGGTAATGTTGTATCTTGGGCATCTGCAGGACAAAAGGGTTTTAAGGGTTCTAGAAAATCAACACCTTACGCAGCACAAATAGCAGCAGACTCAGCTGCATCAAAAGCTTTAGAGTATGGTATGAAAACTTTAACAGTTGAAATCAAAGGACCAGGCTCAGGGAGAGAAACAGCCTTGCGTGCATTACAAGCAAGAGGTTTTAAAATTTTATCTATCAAGGATACAACACCGATGCCTCATAATGGAACAAGACCACCAAAAAAAAGGAGAGTTTAATGGAAACGGCTAATGTAAATTTAAAAAATTGGAAATCATTAATTAAACCTGGAAAATTGGATATTAATTTAAATGATGATAAATCATACGCAAAAATTGTCGCTGAACCACTTGAAAAAGGTTATGGTTTAACTTTAGGTAACTCGTTAAGAAGGATCTTGTTGTCTTCAATAAGAGGTACTGCTGTAACAGCAATTCAAATTGATGGAGTACTTCATGAGTTTACTTCTATTAAAGGAGTAAGAGAAGATGTAACTGATATTGTTCTTAATGTAAAATCTTTAGCATTAAAAAGCACTTCTGAAGGCTCAAAAAAATTAGTGCTTGATGCAAAAGGCCCAGGCGTCATTAAAGCATCAGATATAACAAAAATTAATGAAATAGAAATTTTAAACCCAGATTTGGTAATTTGTAATTTAGATGAAAATACAAATTTCCATATGGAGATGACAATAGGTAATGGAAAAGGTTATGTGCCTGCTGAACTAAACAAACCAGATGAACCACCATTAGGTCTTATACCTATAGACTCACTTTTTAGTCCAGTTAAAAAAGTTTCATATTCTGTTAGCACTGCTAGAGAGGGCAAAGCTTTAGATTATGACAAATTAACTATGGAAATAGAAACTAATGGTTCTATCTCAGCAGAAGATGCATTAGCTTATTCAGCTAGAATTTTTCAAGATCAATTAGGAATGTTTGTTAATTTTGATGAACCTCAAGAAGTTACTATTACTGAAAAACCAAGTGAACCAGAATTTAACAAAAACTTATTAAGAAAAGTTGACGAATTAGAGCTTTCTGTAAGGTCAATGAACTGTCTAAAAAATGATAATATTATTTATATTGGAGATTTAGTTCAAAAGTCAGAAGGAGAAATGTTAAGAACACCAAACTTCGGAAGAAAATCGCTAAACGAGATTAAGGAAGTTTTAAATGGCATGTCGCTTTATTTAGGTATGGAAATACCTAATTGGCCACCTGACAATATAGCTGAATTATCTAAAAAGTTAGAGGAAAGCATTTAATAATGAGACATAGATTGGGTTATAAAAAACTTAATAGAACATCTGAGCATAGAAAAGCGTTAATAAAGAATATGCTTAATAATTTAATTAAATACGAGCAAATAATTACTACTTTACCTAAAGCAAAAGTGTTGAAGCCACAAGCTGATAAAATAATAACTTTAGGCAAGAAAAAAAATCTGCAAAATACAAGGAGATTAGTATCTCAACTTCAGGACAAAACTAATGCAAATAAAGTTATAAAAACTTTATCAAAAAGATACGAAAAAAGATCTGGAGGATACACAAGAATTGTAAAAGCTGGATTTAGATATGGTGATAATGCACCATTAGCTGTAATAGAATTCGTTGATAGAGACGTTGAAGCAAAAAGAAAATTTAAAAAAAAAAAATCACAAGATAAACCTGCAAAGACAGAAGAAAAAAAATCAGCTACTGCATAAACTAAATAATGAATAAGTCCTACACTATTAAGGAAATTTATTCAGGAATGCGTATAGATAGGTGGATAAGAAACAATATAGCTTCTTTACCACAATCATTAATCGAGAAATCTTTAAGAAAAGGTAAAATTAAAGTTAATATTAAAAAAGTAAACAGTTCCTATAAATTAAAAACAGGAGACAAAATTAAGTTTTTTAATTTTACTTTTGAAGTTAAAAAAAGTAAAGAAACAAACAAAAAATTTTCTCCATCTTCTAAACTTCTAAAAGTTCATGAAAACAGAATATTGGAAAATAATGATGACTTTATCGTAATAGACAAAAGTCCAGGTGTACCGGTTCAAGGCGGAACAAAATCAAAAAAAAACTTAATTGATATTCTTGCATCTAGTGAATTTTTTAAAGATACAAAGCCATTCCCAGTTCATAGATTAGATAAGGAAACATCAGGTATAATGATAATTTCTAAAAATCATAATTCAGCAAGATTATTGACAACCTTATTTAGACTAAGAAAAATTCATAAAACTTATTTAGCTGTGTGTCATGGTCACATAGATAAAAAAAAAGGTGAATTTAACAACGAACTTATTACATTTGAAAATAACAAAAAAAAAATTGAGAAAGCCATAACTTATTATAGGGTTCTTTCTGAAACCGACTCAACATCATTTCTTGAACTGAAACCGGTAACAGGAAGGAAGCACCAACTAAGAAAACAGTTAGCTTTGATTGATAATCCAATTGTGGGAGACAAAAAATATATTGTATCGAATAAAAAAATTAAAAGTGATAAAGATTTAATGCTCCATGCTTATTCTCTAAAATTTTATATCAATAATAAAAAATTTTCTTATAAAACAAGTCCACCTGAAGCCTTTAAAAAGTATCTAAATAAAAAAAAACTTAATATCTTAAATTTTTAATTAGATTTATTTTAAGTTCGTTAATAACTTTACTTTTTGATATTTTTTTAAAACTATCAACCTTAGAAATACCCTTGTCTGAAATACCACACGGAACTATTTTTTTATAATTATTCAAATTATTTGATAGGTTTAATGAAAATCCATGGAAAGCAATCCATTTTTTTACACGAAAACCTATTGCAGCAATTTTTTTTTCTTCTTTTTTATCTAAAACCCAAATACCGATATTTTTTCTATCACTGAAAGAGTTTATCTTAAAATTTTTTAAGGTCTCTATAATGGAATTTTCAATGGCTGTTATAAATTTTCTTATGTCTTTTTTTCTCTTAGAGATGTCTAGAACAAAATAGCATATCAACTGTCCAGGACCATGCCATGTAATTTTTCCACCTCTATTTGTTTTAATTATTTTTATTTTTTTATCTAAAACGTCTTTTTGGTTGAAATTTACACCAGATGTATAAACAGATTTGTGTTCTAAAAACCAAATTAATTCGTCATTTATATTCTCATAAACTTGATGAACTCTTTCATCAAGAAATTCAATAGCTTTCTCATATTTTACTGGTTTTTTTGATATTTTAATCTCCATAAGAATTTAAAAATTGTATTATATTTAATTTGTATTAATAGTTCTAATAATTTTTATAGGATTTAAAATGAGCAATTTGAAAAAAAAAATCGATAAAAAAGTAAACTTTGAATTTAATAAAGAATATATCAAAGTAATTGAAGATAAAATTCAAAAAAACGATGTAAATTTTATTACAAATTCTTTTAGAGAGATGCACCCTGCTGATTCGGCAGACATTATTGAACATTTAAGCCAAGACGATAGAGAAAATCTTATAAAATTAAATAATTTTAAGTTAGATCCAGAATTATTTGTCGAATTAAATGAAAACATTCAATCTGAGATTATAAAATTACTATCTACCGCTTCAATAATATTCATTCTCAAAAATTTAGAGTCTGATGACGCTATAAAGATATTAGAAAATATTGAAGAAAAAAGTAAAAATGAAATTTTAAGTTCTTTACCGCCTAAAGATAGATTTGCCTTATTAGAAAGTTTAAGTTATCCCGAAGACTCTGCTGCACGTATTATGCAAAGAGAATTTACAGCTATTCCAAGTAATTGGTCAGTCGGACAAACAATTGATTATTTAAGAGAAAACAAAGATCTTCCTGAACAATTTTTAGAAATTTATATTATCGATAATGAATTTAAACCTCTTGGAACTGTCCCGTCCTCAAAAGTTTTAAGAACACCTCGTGAAACTAAAATGGTTGAAATTATGCTGGAGTCCCAAGTTACTATTCCAGTTGATATGGATAGAGAGGAAGTCGGAAGACTTTTCGAAAATTACAATCTTAATTCAGCAGCCGTAATTGATAAAACAAAAAAATTAGTTGGTATGATTACTAGTGACGATATTTTGACTGTTCTTAAAGAAGAGGCAGAGGAAGACACTTTGAGACTAGCTGGTGTTGGTGATGAAGAAATTACTGATGGGGTAATTAAAAAAACACAAAGACGATTTAATTGGCTTTTACTAAATCTTTTTACAGCTTTTTTAGCAACTTGGGTTATTAGTAAATTTGGTGCAACTATTGAACAGATGGTTGCTTTAGCCTTTTTAATGCCAATAGTAGCTTCAATGGGCGGCAATGCTGGAATGCAAACGTTAGCTGTAACCATTCGTGGTATAGCTACAAATGATTTAACAAATAGTAATTTTTTAAAAATTGTTTTAAAAGAATTCAATATTGGAGTTCTAAATGGATTTATTTTTGCAATAATAAGTGCTTTAATAGTTCAACTTTGGTTTAAGGATTATATTTTATCCATAATCATTTCCATCTCAATGATATTAAATATGATTGTAGCTGGCTTGTTTGGCATTTTAATTCCAGTGACACTAAAAAAACTTAATATTGACCCAGCAATAGCATCAAGTGTTTTTGTAACAACTGTTACAGATGTAATTGGTTTTTTGTCCTTTTTAGGTATTGGTGCATATTTCTTTTACGGCTAAAAATTATCTATCAATCTCACTTTCTTAATATAAAAAGATACAAATAGTTTTAAATTTTTTTTGTTAAAAAATGGACTAAGATTATTTTTGTTTCTCAATTCTAAATACTCAATTTTAATATTACTGTTGCTTTTAATTTTTTGAAGTAAATAAGTATTTTTAGTATTTCTTCTTATAATTTTGACCACATCAACTATCTTTTTTGTAAACTTTTGTGCTATTCTAATACTTTTGTTATCAAGTAATTTATTTCTGGACGAGTAGGGTAATGAACCACTCATTCTAATAGTTTTACATAACACAACTTTTGTTTTAAATCTTTTTTTTATAAAATTTTTGATTAAGAAATATTGTTGAAAATCCTTTTCCCCTAAAAAAATCTTTTTAACTTTTAGATCTTTTAAAAATTTGTTTATTACAGCTAAAACTCCTTCAAAATGACCTGGTCGATATTTACCGCATAATACCTTATATTTTTTGTTAATATTAATTTTTCTTGGAGTATTTCTTGAATAGATTTCTTTTATGTTTGGTACCAGAACATAGTCTACTTTAAGCTTCTTTAAAATTCTTATATCTTTATCTAATGTGCTTGGGTAATTTTTAAAATCAATCTTTCGGTTAAATTGCATTGGATTAATGAATATACTAACTAGTGTTTTGTCACATGTTTTTTGGCAATTTTTTACCAAACTAATATGCCCCTTATGCAAACTGCCCATTGTTGGGACAAATCCTATGTTTGCCTTAAAATTAACTTCTTTATTAAGTTTATTAATACTTTTAAAAATAATCATTTATGGTAATTCACTTAGTATAAGATTTTATGATTAAACAAGCAATAATACCTTTAGCTGGTTTAGGTACAAGACTTTTACCTTTAACTAGCGTTTTTGCAAAAGAATTATTACCTATCAATGGGAAACCTGGAATACAATATATTTTGGACGAATGTAAAGAAGCAGGAATTAAAGAAGTCGTTTTTATCATTTCTAAAAAAAAACAAATGATAAAAAATTATTTTTATAATGACAATTTTTATAAGAAAATTATTAACAAAAAAAAAGACCCAAGAATTATTAAAGAATATAAACAAATCTTGAAATATAAAAAAATGATTAAATTTGTATATCAAAATAAACCCCGTGGTACTGGCGATGCAGTTTTAAAAACAAAGAAATATATTAGAGATAAGTTTTTCTTAATGCTTTTGCCTGATGATCTAATAATAAAAAAAAATTGTTCAAAATCTATGATTAAAATTCACAATCGTTACAAATCTTCTGTTATGGCAAGCATGAATGTAAATAAAAAAACAGTTTCAAGATGGGGTATATTTAAATTAAGTAAAAAATTAGATAGAAATAATTATTTAATCAAAGATGTAATTGAAAAACCATCTATTGCTAGCGCTCCTTCAAACAAAGCGGTAATAGGAAGGTATATTTTGCCTAAAGAAATATTTTCAAAATTATCTAAACAAAAACCAGGTAAAGGTGGTGAAATTCATATTACAGATGCAATTCAATCTTTAATTAATGAAAACAGCAAGTTCATCGCTCATAATTTTTCAGGTAAATACTTAGATTGTGGAAGTATGAATGGTTATATTAAATCAACTTTGGAGATAGCTAAATCATGAAATTATGCATGATAGGGACCGGCTACGTAGGATTAGTTAGTGGTGTATGTTTTGCAGATTTAGGCAACGAAGTGATTTGTGTAGATAAAGATTTAAATAAGATTAATTTCCTTAAAAAAGGAAAAGTTCCAATCTATGAACCCGGACTTTCAGAGTTGGTTACTAAAAATTTTAGAAATAAAAGATTAAATTTTTCAACAGATCTAAAAAAATCTGTTAAAGAGTCGGACATAATTTTTATTTGTGTTGGAACACCTACAAAAAAAGGAGGAAGTTCAGCAGATTTGAGTCAAATCTATAATGTAACCAAGGAGATAAGTTCCTCTATTAATAAATTTAAAATTATTATAACAAAATCAACAGTTCCTGTAACCACAGGTGATGAGATCGAAAAAATTTTATCTAGAAAAAATAGTAAAAAAAAATTTTCAGTGGTTTCTAATCCAGAATTTTTGAGAGAAGGTGAGGCAATAAGAGATTTTTCTTTTCCTGATAGAGTGGTAATTGGAACGAATGACAAAAAAGCTGCTAAAATTATGAAAAATCTTTATAGCCCACTTATTTCTAAAGGGGCTTCATATTTACAAACATCTAGAAGAGCGGCAGAATTAATCAAATACGCCTCTAACGCTTTCTTAGCGACCAAAATAACTTTTATTAATGAAATAGCAAATTTATGCGAAAAAACGGGGATTAATGTGGAAGATATATCTATAGGAATGGGTTTAGATAAAAGAATTGGTAGTAGATTTCTCAGAGCAGGCCCTGCTTACGGTGGATCTTGTTTTCCAAAAGATACAAAAGCAATCATTTCAACTGCTGACAAATTTAAAACTAACTTATCAGTAGTAAAATCTGTAATTAAGTCGAATGAAAATAGATCAAAAATTTTATTAGATCGAATTTATCGAATGTTAAAAAAAAAATTAAAGAATAAAAAAATAACTTTTTTAGGTGTAACATTTAAAGCAAATACTGATGATATGAGAGATTCATCAAGTCTTAAAATGATACCGTGGTTATCTAAAAAAGGAGCTATAATAAAATATTTTGATCCAACAGGTCATAAAAATGAATTTTCAAAATTAAAAAATGTTACTAATAAGACATCAATTAAGGATGCTGTTCAAAACTCAGATCTTGTTATTCTACACACAGAATGGAATGAATTTAAATCAATAAATTTTAAAAATTTAGTTAAGGGTAAAAAGTTTATTATTTTTGATATGAGAAATTTGTATTCTTCTTTAAAAATTAAACAACAAGGTTTTAAATATTATAGTGTTGGAAAATAAAATTTATTTCAACTCAAATATTGCATCTACTTCTACTGAAACACCTAACGGCAAACTATTTGTACTTACAGCAGCCCTAGCATGCATACCAGCGTCACCAAAAACTGAAGCTATTAGATCTGATGCACCATTTAATACCTTAGGTTGATCTATAAAATCATCTGTTGAATTAACAAATCCTGTTAATTTTACACACGATTTGACTTTTGATAAATCATTATCACAAGCTTTTTTTACTTGTGCAATAATACTTAACGCACATCTTTTGGCAGCATTATAACCAGCTTCTGTATCTAAATCTTTACCAACTTTACCTTTAATTAACTGACCAGCTTCATCAATAGAAATTTGTCCAGATACAAATAACATTTTTCCTGAAACTTTTGTTGCAACATAATTTCCAACAGGTGCTTTTGCCTCAGGAAGATTAATTTTTAATTCTTTTATCTTTTCTTCGTAACTCATTTTGATTTCCTTTTTTTTGATTTTTTTGTTTTATCGTATTCTTTCCGTTTCTCAATCAATATCAAAGCTTCTTCCATTGTCAATTCTGTTGGATCCTTTTCTTCAGGAATAGTTGCATTGAGTGATTTATACTTTATGTAAGGTCCATATTGACCCTTCATGACTCTTACAGGTTTTTTGTCTTCAGGATGTTCACCTAAATCTTTAATCATTGATGAAGACATTCTTCCGGGTTTCGCTTCAGATATTAAAGTTATAGCTCTGTTTAAACCAATTGAAAATAATTCATCCACACTTTCTATTCTAGCGGATTTGTTTTCGCACTTTAAATATGGTCCAAATCTACCAACGTTGACTGTAATTTCTTTGCCAATATCTGGGTGAGTACCTAAGATTTTAGGTAGAGAGCATAGATATTTTGCTTTTTCTAAATCTATATTTTCTATATCTAAGCCTTTAGGGATCGATACATTTTTTAAATTATTTTCTTCTTTCTTCGTTTTTCTTTTTTTTGTTTTTACTATTTCATCTTCTAATAATTCGTATTGTAAATAAGGACCAAATCTTCCATTTTTTAAATAAATTTCTTTATCATTATCATTTTTACCAATTAATTTAGGTTCTGCTAAATTTATTTGTTGAGATGCCTTAATCTTGGAAAGTGGTCTTGTAAACTTGCATTCTGGATAATTAGAACAACCAATAAACGCACCTCCTCTAAAACTATTTTTCAAACTTAGTGTACCATTAGTACATAATTTGCAAGATCTGTCGATTTTTCCATCATCATTTGTATAAAATATTAAATTACCCAAGCTTTCATTTAGCATATCCAGAACTTCTCTAGTTCTTATCTCTTTCACAGACGAGACATTCTTATTAAAATCTTTCCAGAATTGATCTAGTACACTTAGCCAATTTTCTTTTCCTGAAGTTATGTCATCTAATTGATCTTCTAATTTTGCAGTAAAGTCATAATCAACATATTTTGCAAAAAGTTTTTCAAGAAAGGCAGATAAAAGTTTTCCTCTATCAGTTGGAAAAAATCTTTTGTTAACAACATCTGCATAACCTCTATTAGATATTACAGAAATAATACTTGCGTACGTAGAGGGACGACCAATACCTAATTCCTCTAATTTTTTAACTAAACTAGCCTCAGAATATCTTGGGGGTGGTTGAGTAAAGTGTTGTTCATCTATAAAATCAGATATATTCACTTCTCCTTTTTCTACTTTAGGTAAAATATTTTCATCGTTACTGTCATCATCTAAATTAATTACCTTCATAAAACCATCAAACACTATCGTTGAACCCGATGACTTAAAGATATGTTCATTGTTATTTGATTCAATAATAATTGTTTTTCTATCAAACTTTGCTGGTGTCATTTGTGAAGATAGAGCTCTTGACCAAATCAAGTTATATAATTTATTTTGATCTGAGCTTAAATATTTTTTCATTTTTTCAGGTGTATTACTTATTTCTGTTGGTCTTATAGCCTCATGAGCTTCTTGCGCATTTTTTGCCTTTTTACCCGAGTAATTAATTGGTTGATCAGGTAAATATTCATTACCAAAGTTATCACTTATAAAGTTTCTAAAAACTGGCAAAGCTTCTTTAGATATATTGGTACCATCTGTTCGCATGTAAGTGATTAATCCTTTTGTTTCACCTTCAATTTCAATACCCTGATACAGCCTTTGAGCAATTTGCATTGTTCTTGAGGCACCAAAACTAAGCTTGCTTGAAGCTGACTGTTGTAATGTTGAAGTTGTAAAAGGTCCAGAAGGATTTCTAGTATATATTTTTGATGTAATATCTGTAATTTTATATTTATCGTTTTTTATTTTTTCTATTGCTTTATTAATATCGTTTTTATTTTTGAAACTAAACTTTTCAACTTTTTTGTTTTCAATTTGAAAAATATTTGATGTTATTAAACTTCCATCATTTGTTTTAAAATTTACTTTTAAAGACCAAAATTCCTCAGGCTTAAAAATTTCAATTTCATGTTCTCTTTCGGTTAAAAGTCTCAGAGCAACAGATTGTACTCTACCTGCTGATTTAGATCCCGGGAGTTTAGTCCAAAGTATGGGAGAAATATTAAAACCTACTAAATAATCTAAGGCACGCCTTGCCATGTAAGCATTTACAAGATCAGATTCGATTTCTCTTGGATTTTCTATTCCATTTGTGACTGCCTTTTTAGTTATTTCGTTAAAAACAACTCTCTCAATTTTTTTATCCTTGAGTAGTTTTTTTTCATTTAAAAATTCTTTAACATGCCATGCAATTGCTTCACCTTCTCTGTCAGGGTCTGTGGCAAGTATTATCTTTTTAGAGTCTTTTGCTACATCAGAAATTTCTTTTAAATATTTTTTAGAAAAACTATCAATTTCCCAAATCATCTTAAATTCATTTTCAGGATCTACTGAGCCATTCTTAGATGGAAGATCTCTAATATGTCCATAACTAGCAAGGACCGTATAATCATTTCCTAGATATTTATTTATTGTTTTTGCTTTAGCGGGACTTTCAACAATTACTAGATTCATGTAAACAAAAAATCATAAATAAGATTGATAGTCAAATTAATAAATTTTTGATTTAGATTCTGTATTATTTCTCAAGCGTTTTATATTTTCTCTATGTGTGAAAAAAATCAAAATGAACATCATAAAGTAAAAATAGTAGTCAGAATTAGAATTATAAAAAAACTGAAAAATTGGAATTGTTAAACTTGCAAGTAGGGAACTTAATGATGAAAACTTAAAGAGTATAAAAATAGAAATCCAGACGACTCCAAAAATTAAGGCAGTAAAAATATCCAAACAACAAAGAATTCCAAGATAAGATGCAACACCTTTACCACCTTTAAACTTTAACCAAATAGGGAAGACGTGTCCTATAAAAATTGACAATGCAGATATATACAAATAATCGTTCATGAAAAATTTTACATATAAAATTGGAAGAACAGCTTTTAATATATCTAGAACCAAAGTTGAGTAGCCTAAAATTTTGTTACCAGATCTTAATACATTTGTTGCACCAATATTACCAGATCCTATTTCACGGATATCTTTTTTTAAAAAAATTTTAGTTAAAAGTAACCCAAAGGGTATGGATCCAAATAAATAACTTACTAGTATAATTAAAAATAAATCAAAATTTAACATTTATATAGTTCTACACCTTTAATATATGTATTAAGCACTTTACCTTGAAGTTTTTTATCTTCTATGCATGTATTTTTAGATTTACTTATCATATTTTCTTTTTTTACTATCCATGGTTTAAATAAATCAACTATACAAAAGTCAGCATCATTTCCTATAGATAAACTTCCCTTATCTATCTTTAATATTTTTGCAGGATTACTTGTTAAACACTGAATTATTTTAGATAGTTTTAAAGACTCATTGTGAAATAACTCTAAAGCGAGGGATAATAAAGTTTCTATACCCGATGCTCCAGTTGCAGCTTGTGAGAACGTTAATCTTTTTGATTCTTCGTCTTCAGGTTTGTGATCTGAAACTATGACTTCAATTAAATCTTGATTAATACCTTTTATTAATGAAAGTCTATCATCCTCTGTTCGAAGTGGTGGAGAAAGTTTTAAAAAAGTTCTAAAATCTCCAATATCATTTTCGTTAAGTGATAAATTGTTAATAGAAACTCCAGTTGTAAAGTTTACGTTATCTTTGCTACGTTTGATTACTTCCAAAGATTTTGCTGAAGATACTTGTGAAATATGATATCTGCAATTATAATCCTGAAGTAAACTTAAGTCTCTTTCTATAATTATTTTCTCTGCATAATCTGGTATACCATGTAGACCCAATTTAGTTGCGATAATCCCATCATTAACCTGGCCGTTTTTTGCTAATTCGAAATCTTCAGCATGTTGTATGATCAATGAGTTCAAATCGTAAGCAGATTTCATTATTCTAGACATTACTCTTGTGTTTTGAATTGTTTTTATTCCATCCGTGAAACCAATTATTCCTTTTTTTTGTAAAAGGCCGAACTCATTCATATTATTACCTTCAAGATTTTTAGTTAAGGTAGCAGTTGGATATATATTTATTTTTGATTTATCTCGTCCTCTCCTTTTTAAAAAATCAACCATGGAAACGTTATCAATAACAGGTGAAGTATTTGGCATTGTAACAACAGATGTAACCCCACCTGCTAAGGCGGCATTACTTAATGTTTTAAAATTCTCTTTATACTCAAAGCCTGGCTCCCCAACAAAAACCCTCATATCGATTAAACCGGGAAATATATATTTTTCTTTGAGATCTGTGAATTTTTCACGTGAGGGAATATTATTTTTATTTACTTTTTTTCCTATTGCCTCAATTTTTCCATTCTCATTAATAATTAAACCACCTAATTCCTCCACAGAATTGGCTGGATCAACTATGTTTGCATTTAAAAAATATTGTTTCTTCATTTTTCACAAAAAATTTTTAAACAAGCCATTCTTACCGCAACACCCAACTCAACCTGTTCTTTGATTACGCTTTTATTTATATCGTCAGCGAGTTTGGTATCAATTTCAATACCTCTATTCATTGGTCCAGGATGCATAATTATTGCATCTTTCTTTGCTTTTTCTAGTTTGTCAGGAGTTAAGCCATAATACTCATAATACTCTCTATTTGATGACAAAAATGAACTACTCATCCTCTCATTTTGTAACCTTAACATCATAACTATATCACAATCTTTCACACCTTCTTTCATATTTGAAAATGTTTTAACTCCAAATTTTTCAATATCTTTTGGCATGAGATTTGTTGGCGCGACTATATTTACCTCAGCACCTAACATGTTTAACAAAAAAATATTTGATCTAGCTACTCTTGAGTGTAAAATATCTCCACAAATAGCAATTCGCAAACCTTCAATTTTTTTCTTTTTTTCGATTATTGTAAGCGCATCAAGTAAAGCTTGTGTTGGATGTTCACGTCTACCATCACCAGCGTTTAGAACTGAACAATTTACTTTCTGTGAAAGAAGATTTGATGCACCACTATCTTGATGTCTTACTACAATTATATCTGGATGCATTGCATTTAGTGTCATTGCAGTGTCGATTAATGTTTCACCTTTTTTAATAGCAGAATTAGTTATATTCATCGACATCACATCTGCACCAAGTCTCTTTCCAGCTAGTTCAAAAGAACTTTGGGTTCTCGTCGAAGGTTCAAAAAAAAGATTTATTTGAGTTTTTCCTCTAAGAATATCTAACTTTTTGTTTTTACTTTTATTTAGTGAAATAAATTTCTTTGCTTCATCTAAGATAAGTTTTACATCTGAAATAGAAAGATCTTGGATACCTAGTAGGTGTTTTTGAGAAATTTTAATAGCGTTATTGTTTATAGCCATTAAAACCAACTCTATAGCTTTAAAGCATTGATATTGCAAGCTTAATTATTTAAGAATTCAATCGCTCCCTGCAATATAAACGTTGCTGCATTTTCATCTATTTTTTGAACTCTTTTAGATACATTAATGTCTAATTGACTTGATATCTTAAAGGCACCGACAGTTGATAATCTCTCATCCCATAAAGCCACAGGTGTATTTGTTTTATTCTCAATCATCTTAGCTTTGTCTAAAGCTGATTGAGAAGAGGGGCCCTTACTTCCATCCATATTCAATGGATTTCCTACAACAATAGCCTTTATATTTTCTTGATCAATTATTTCTAAAAGTTCACTGATAAAATTTTCATGATCAACATATTCTATAGTTTTAAAAGGAGTCGCTACAATTCGTTTATGATCACAGATTGAAACACCAATTCTCTTTTTTCCAAGATCTAAACCAATTAACCTTGCGTTTTTATCAATTTTAGACTTGAGTTCCTTTAAAGTGATCATATTGTTTTTTTCTTATATAATGATATTTTTCCTTTAAATTTAATTATCATATGAGCATAGATCTTAAAACAATTAAACATATAGCAAAATTATCAAGAATTTCCATAGATGATAAAAAAGCAAAAGAACTTGAAAAAGATCTAAATTCTATTTTTGAATTTATCGAAGCTTTAAATAAAGTTGATACTAAAAAAGTGGACCCGCTGACATCAATTGCCGAAACATCATTGAAATTAAGAGGCGATGAGGTCAAAACAAAAAATATAAGAGAACAAATTTTAAAAAATTCACCAGACGAAAATAAAGATTTTTTTGTCGTACCAAAGGTTGTAGAATGAGTGATATAATAAATCTTACTTTATCAGCTTTAATTGATAAAATTAAAAATAAAGAATTATCTTCTCAAGAAATTACAAAAGCATATATTGCTAGAGCTGAAAAATCGAAAGATTTGAATACATACATCACTACCGATTTTGAAAATGCAATTGAAAAAGCCAAAAAATTTGATGAAAAGGGAAATTTTGATTACAAGCTGCCTGGAGTTCCTCTTGCAGTTAAAGATCTTTTTTGTACCAATAATCTAAAGACAACAGCTGGAAGTAAAATACTTTCAAATTTTATTCCTAGTTACGAGTCCACTGTAACCCAACATTTATGGGATGAAGGGGCTATTTTGCTTGGAAAACTTAACTGTGATGAATTTGCAATGGGTTCATCAAACGAAACTAGTTTTTTTGGAAATGTCGAAAGTCCAGTTGGTAAAAAAGTTGTGCCAGGTGGGTCTTCAGGTGGATCAGCTTCAGCACTTGCAGCTAAATTGACACCAGCAACTATTGGAACTGATACTGGAGGTTCAATAAGACAACCAGCGTCTTTTACTGGTACTGTGGGTTTGAAACCAACATATGGCAGTTGTTCTCGATATGGTATTGTTGCATTTGCTTCTTCATTAGATCAAGCAGGACCGATGACTCAGGATGTGTCTGACGCTGCATTAATGTTAGATGTTATAAGTAAGTACGATACAAAAGATTCAACATCGGTAAATTTTAAGAGAGGTGATTATTTCAAATCGTTAAGTTCTAATATTAAAGGAAAAAAAATTGGTATTCCAAAAGAATATAGAGTCGATGGCATGCCTAAGGAGATTGAAAGTTTGTGGCAAGATGGAATTACTTTATTAAAAAAATTAGGAGCAAAAATTATCGATATATCTTTACCTCACACTAAGTACGCATTGCCTGCTTATTATATAGTTGCACCAGCTGAAGCATCTTCTAACCTAGCTAGGTATGATGGAGTAAAGTACGGATATCGTTCTGAGGGAGAAAATTTGATCAGTATGTATGAAAACACAAGATCAGAAGGTTTTGGTGATGAAGTAAAAAGAAGAATAATGATTGGAACATATGTTTTGTCATCTGGTTATTATGATGCATATTATTTAAAAGCACAAAAAATTAGAAGATTAATCAAAAATGATTTTGATGAAGCTTATAAATCTGTAGATGCAATTTTGACTCCTTCCACACCTAGTTCGGCCTTCAAGATTGGTGACAAAACAGATGATCCTGTATCAATGTATCTAAATGATATCTTTACAGTGCCAGTCAATTTGTCAGGACTGCCAGCTATATCTATTCCAGCAGGTAAAGATAAAAATAATTATCCTTTAGGCTTACAACTAATAGGCAAAGCATTTGAAGAGCAGAATTTATTAGATATTTCATATTCAATGGAAAAAGAATTAAGTTTCAAAAACAATTTGCAGGATTGGTGGATTAAATGAGTAAAAATAAAGAATATTTAATAAAGAGAGGTAACTCAGAATACGAAGTTATAATTGGTTTAGAAGTTCATGCTCAAGTTCTTTCAAAATCGAAGCTATTTTCTGACTCGCCTACAAACTTTGGTGCTGAACCAAATACCCAAGTGAGTTTGGTAGATGCTGCATTTCCTGGAATGCTACCAGTAATAAATGAATTTTGTATAAAGCAAGCAGTAAAAACGGGCATAGGTCTCAATGCAGCGATAAATAAAAAATCAATTTTTGATAGGAAAAACTATTTTTATGCTGATTTACCACAAGGATATCAAATTTCTCAATACAAAGATCCAATAGTTGGTGAAGGTTCAATTTTATTAGATTTACCAGATGGAGAAAAAAAAGTTGGTATTGAAAGGCTGCATTTAGAGCAAGATGCAGGAAAAAGTATTCATGACATTGATCCCCAAAACACTCTAGTAGACTTAAATAGGTCTGGAGTTGCCCTTATGGAAATAGTAAGCAAACCAGATTTAAGATCTCCAGAGGAAGTAAATTTATACATCAAAAAACTTAGATCAATTATGAGATATCTTGGAACTTGTGATGGAAATATGCAAGAAGGATCTTTAAGAGCTGATGTGAATGTTTCAATCAGAAAGACAGGGGATAAAAAATTAGGCACAAGATGTGAAATTAAAAACGTCAATTCTATAAAATTTATGCAAATGGCAATTGAATATGAAGCAAACCGTCAAGCTGATATATTAGAAGAGGGAGGCTCTATTGATCAAGAAACTCGTCTTTTTGATACTAAAAAAAATGAGACTAGATCGATGAGATCAAAAGAAGATGCTCACGATTATAGATACTTTCCTGATCCTGACTTGTTACCACTCGAATTAACTGACGATTTCATATCAAAAATAAAAAAGGAAATACCCGAACTTCCTGATGAAAAGAAAAAAAGATTTGTAGATAAGTTTAAATTAACTCCATACGAGGCAAATATATTGGTATCTGATATTGAAACATCAAAATATTTTGAAGATGTAATTAAAAATTCAGATATTAAGCTAGCAACAAACTGGATAACAGGTGAATTATTTGCATTACTTAATGATAGAAATTTAGAAATATCACAAAGTCCTATTTCATCTAAAAATTTATCATCTTTAATTAACTTGATTAAAGATGGTACTATTTCTGGCAAAATTGCAAAAACAGTTTTTGAAATAATGGCAAATGAAAGCAAAGATCCAAAAAGCATTATTGACGAAAAGGGATTGAAACAACAAAGCGATCCTAAAGAAATTGAAAAAATTGTAGATGATGTAATTAAAGAAAATCCTAAAAATGTTGAATTATTTAAATCCGGTAAAGATAAATTGTTTGGTTTTTTTGTTGGTCAAGTTATGAAAAAGACAGATGGCAAAGCCAATCCTAAGTTAGTAAATGATATTTTAAAGAAAAAATTGAACTAGTATGAGTTCAAATCTACCTATTAATAAGCAAATAGAAAAATATATTGATGAGCACTCTTTAAAATTACATCCAGTACAAGATGAAATTATTAAACATAACGACACACTTGGAAAAAAAAAGAAATTACAAATTTCAATTAACCAATGTCATTTTTTATATTTAGTAACAAAATTATTTAGACCGAAAGAAATTTTAGAAATTGGTACTTTTACTGGTCTTAGCTCATTAAGTATGTGCATTGGTCTAGAAAACGACTCCAAGATCACCACTATCGATAAAAACAAAGATACTTCATTAGTAGCAAAAAATTTCTTTGAAAAGGCAAAAGTTTCAGAAAAAATTGATATTATTATTGATGAAGCTATTAATGGAATTAATAAATTAATAAGCCAAAAAAAATTGTTTGATTTGATTTTTATAGATGCTGACAAAGAAAATTACAAAAAATATTATGAATTGTCTTTTAACTTATTAAAAAGGGATGGTTTTATAATCATTGATAATGTTTTGTGGCATGGCGAAGTTGTAGATAAAAACAATAAAGAACACTTAACTGAGATAATTCGAGATTTTAATACTTATGTAAATAACGATATAAGAGTTGAAAATATGATTATCCCAATAGGTGATGGCTTTTCAATTTGTAGAAAATTATAATGTATACCATCTTTGGTTTTTATAAATTTAAACAATTAAAAAAGATCAGTAAACTCAAAGATAAACTTCAAAATTTCATATATGATTACAAAATTAAAGGAACTATAATTATCTCACCTGAGGGGATTAATGGATCAATTTCTTTCCTAAAAAAAAATACTAAACAAATAAAAATCAATCTTAAAAAAATCTTTGCCATTACAAAATTTGATAATGAAAATATTTCTTTTAATAGATTTATTCCTTTTCATAAGGGGAGGGTGAAGGTTAAAAAGGAAGTTGTTCCAATTGGAAAAAGACTTAAAAAAAAAGTTAAAGATAATCATCTTTCTCCTAAGGAATGGAATAATTTTGTTTTAAACAAAGACACCTATATAATAGATACCAGAAAAGATTTTGAGTTTAGGATTGGGACTTTCAAGAGATCTATAAATCCAAAATTAAACAACTTTAGAGATTTTTCTAAATATTTTAAAAAGTTTAATAAGAATTCGAAAATCGGAATGTTTTGCACAGGAGGCATTCGATGCGAAAAGGCCAGCGATTATTTATATAATAAAGGTTATAAAAATGTTTTTCAGTTAAAAGGAGGTATTATTAATTATTTGTCAAAAATTAAAAGAAAAGAAAGCCTGTGGAAAGGAGAATGTTTTGTATTTGATAATCGTGTTTCTGTGAACCATAGTTTAAATATAGGCAAATATTCAATTTGTGCTGGATGTAGAGAACCTATTTCTGTTAAAGATAAGAAGTCCGTAAAATTTGAAGAGGGTGTTTCTTGTCCTAATTGTTATAATAAATCAAGTGATGAACAAAAGAAAGGGTTTAGAATGAGACAAGGTCAAATTGATAAAGCAAAAAAAGAAAAAAAAGATTACATGTTTAAAAAAATTTATAAATAGATGGCTAAGAAGATTAATTTAACAGTGGATCCAATGTGGCAACTTCTAAGGAGAGTTACATTTCCTGCGAGTATTGGATCTTTATTTCAAACCTTTTATAATCTGGTTGATACTTTTTTTGCTGGAAAGATATCACCTGATGCACTAAGTGCTCTAGCAAAATCTTTTCCAATTTATTTTATTATAATCGCAATAGGTGTTGGTGTTGGAGCTGGTACTAATACACTTATAGGAAATTCCATAGGTGAGAAAAAAGAAAAAGTTGCTTCATTATATGTTGCTCAATCAATAATTTTTGCAATAGTTATTTCATTATTAGTCACATTTATTGGAATTAATTCATCCAATTATCTTCTTCAATTATTAGGGTCTTCTCCAGAGAATATTATTTTAACTAGGGAATATTTAGATATAATTTTTTATTGCACAGTAATAGTATTAATCCAAATATCTTTAAATGGAACATTAAACGCTCAAGGAGATACAAAAAGTTATAGAAATGTCCTTATTTTTACTTTTTTTTTAAACATCATACTTAATCCAATTTTTATTTTTGGTTTTTTCGTAATACCTGCTTTTGGCATTTCAGGTATTGCAATCGCTACAGTTATTTGCCAACTTATTGGAACAATCTATTTAGCGCAAAAAGTTTATTGTTGTAAACTCAAAGAGTATTTATATGCAAAGTGTTTTATTCCAAAAATTAATTTTTTAAGTAATCTTACTTTTCAGTCTGTGCCAATAATGTTTAGCATGCTGTTAATCGGTGTTGGTATATTTAATGTATTATACTTTGTAGGAAAATTTGGAGATATTGCTGCGGCTGGTTATGGAGCTGCACTTAGAATAGAACAAGTTTTCTTATTACCAGTCATAGCATTGAATACGGCTGTATTATCAATTGGAGGTCAAAACTTCGGAGCTAGAAATTTTGAAAGAATAAGAGACCTTTATAAAAAAGCATTAATATTTGGTTGTTCATTTATGATCATGGCTGGCTTTATTCTTTATTTTGGGGCAGAAAATCTCCTTGGATTAATTACTGACGATCCAGAAACTATTAAATTTGGATCTCTATATTTAAAGATTGCAGCATTGATAGGTCCAATATATCCAACTTTTTTTATTACTACTGCTGTATTTCAGGCTCTTAAGAGACCCATCTTTAGTTTGTATCTTAGTATATTAAGGCTTACTGCAATTCCTTTTTTATGTTTATGGTACGTTATTAATATTAAAGGAGGAGGTTACAGCGATATCTTTTATACAATATTAGTTACAAATTGGTTAATGGGATTAGTAGTACTATTTTTTATAGGATCTTTTTTTAATTATATGTTTAAAGATAATAAAAAATATTTTTTTATAAAAAGTTAGATTAACTATCTTTTTTCATTTTTTTTTCAAGCCGTCTTACTAAGAATGATACAATTAAAATTAATATAAGATACTCTAAGATCAAAAACGTATATATTTCTAAAGGTCTGTATGTAGTAACAACAAGTTCATTCGCCTTTCTAGTTAAATCTCCAATACCAATAATCGAAACTAAAGAAGACATTTTTAGAACGTATACAAACTGATTTCCAATAGCAGGCAGTATATTTCTTATAGCTTGAGGAAGAATGACAAGTCTTAATTTTCTAAAAAAATTAAGCCCTAAAGAACTTCCAGCTTCCCATTGAGGTTTTCTAATTGAGTTTATTCCAGCTCTAAAAATTTCAGCCTGAAATGCGCTTTCACTTATAGATAAAGCTATAATACCAGATACAAATGGACTAAAACTAATTCCTGTCATAATAGGTAATCCATAATAAATCCATAAAATCAAAACCAACAGAGGTATAGCTCTAACTATTTCGACATAACCTATATTTAAGTATGTTAAAAATTTATTTTTGGCTAAGGAGGGGATAGCAACTATTAACCCTAATACTATCGATAGAGATATTGATACGATAGATATAAAGATAGTTGTTGTAAATCCACTTAATAAAAATTTTAGATTTGTTAAACCGTTAACATTGTTGGGTGATAATATTAACCAATCTAATTCCTGCTTTCCACATGATAATAAGAATAACAATGAAAATAATAAAAATAAGTTTTTCACACTTATATTTATAAAGAATTAATTATTAATAGCTAATTTATTATAAGCTTTTAAGATTATATTTTGCTAGAAGATCTTTGAAGAAACCAGATTTCTTTTTCTTATTAATCCAATCGTTAACGTACTTTCTCCACTTATCGTCATTTTTACCAACCATCATAGCTAAGAAAGCAGGATTTTTTTCACCATCTGGAACAATTGCCAATTGTGGATATTTTATAACCAATTTGTTGGCTTCTGTTGAACTTGTAATATTACCATCAGCTCTTCCTGCTAGTACTTCCTGAAAATCTCTTGCAGGTGCCTCTACTGAATTTAATTTTGATTTAGGAAAAAATTCTTTAGCTTTTTCCTCTTGTGATGTTCCAAGTGTTGTTGCGATTGTAACATCTTTACTGTTTAAAGAATCCCAAGTTGAAAACTTACTTAAATTTTTCTTTAAAACCAGTGGAACAGTTCCATATTTGTAATAAGTCTCTGTGAAACCTGCTACTTCTGCTCTTTTAGGAGTTTTTGTTACACTTGTTGAAATATCATATCTGTCTGAAGTTATTCCAGAAACTATAGTTTTCCATTCAGCAGGAACAAACTTAATTTTTACACCCATGTCTTTTGCAAGTTCGTTCATGACGTCAATGTCAAAACCTTTATAGGTATTTGTAGACGGATCTTTCATAGTCATTGGATCCCAGTCTCCAGTTGTACCAACTCTTAACTCTCCGTTTGAAAGAATTTTGTCTAAAGAAGAAGCGTTCGCTGAAAATGAGAATAATAAAGTAAATAATAATATGATAATTTTTTTCATAAGAATTTAATAAGGTAATTTATGATATTTTTCTATGCTAACCTTGACGCAGTTAAATTTTATAATAGATTAGCCCCATCATTAAACCAATCCCATAAATGGTTAGAAAATGATCTTCTTACAAATAAATTTATATTGTTATCACCCAAATTATGAATGATTACATCAATATGATTAATTATAGTTTGGGTTGTAGATCCTTTAGTGTCTTTGAATTTTGAGAAATCAAATGGACAACTCATTGAGAGTAATTCGTATAATTTATCCCCAGAAATATTAATACACACCCATTGGTCACTTACATTTGTGACAGCTCCGTAGTTAAGTGATGAAATTTCTTTAAAAACTCTATCAAAAATTTCTTTATTTTTATTATTTGTATAAACCATCCATTCATCTGGACTTAGCCACAAAGCGTTCAACTCTTGGTTACTTGTAGAAGTATTACTTTCCGTTGGCAAAATAACAGAGAGTATTTGACCAACTTTTGCAAAGAACTCTCTTTTTTTTCCACGTAAGTTAATTTTAGTAATTGGTTCTACTTCTTTCAAATTTAAATCTGAATATTCTCTTTTATCTTTAATAGCTGTATTAATGTTATCCATTTATTCTCTCATTTTCTTTATCTAAGAAGATCGTATCTGATACAGTTACTTTAATTGTTTTATCTATCATTGGAACTAAGAGTTTTTGTCCTTTAAGTTGTTTACCTTCTTTTAAAACTGCTAAAGCAATAGATTTTTTTAAAGTTGGACTGAAATAACTTGAAGTTACATGTCCAAGCATATCGACAGGCTTTTTATTTTCGTCTTTAACTATTTGAGCACCTTCCTCTAAAATTTCATTAGGGTCATCAGTTAAAAGTCCGACTAATTGTTTTCTGTCTTCTCTAACAGTATCGCTTCTGTATAGAGATCGTTTACCAATAAAGTCGTATTTTTTTTTACTAATTATCCAGTCCATTTGAAGATCTACAGGTGTCATCGTTCCATCAGTATCTTGACCAACAATTATAAATCCTTTTTCAGCCCTTAAAAGGTGCATAGTCTCAGTTCCATAAGGAGTAATGTTAAATTCTTTTCCAGCTTCAATACATTTTTCCCAAATATATTTACCGTATGATGCTTCAACATTAATTTCATAACTTAGTTCACCTGTAAAACTTATACGCAT
Source organism: Candidatus Pelagibacter communis (assembly GCF_001180105.1). Taxonomy (GTDB): domain Bacteria; phylum Pseudomonadota; class Alphaproteobacteria; order Pelagibacterales; family Pelagibacteraceae; genus Pelagibacter; species Pelagibacter ubique_K. The sequence goes on along the minus strand of NZ_CVSO01000064.1, from coordinate 3,901 downwards.
AACTCTACAATTAATTTCACCAAGCTTTACCTCTTTAAATGACATATGTGGGAAACTTTCATCAGATAAATCTAAATCTTTAAAAATTTTATTAATAATTTTTTTTGCATTTGGACCGCATACACTTGCTGTAGCATAATGATCTGTTACTGAAGTAAGAAATACATCTAATTCCGGCCATTCAGTTTGCAAATAATCCTCAAGTTTAGACATTACATTTGCTGCACCACCAGTTGTTGTTGTCATTAAATAGTGATTTTCACCAAGTCTTGTTGTTACTCCGTCATCGTAAACCATACCATCTTCATTAAGCATTAAACCATATCTACATTTTCCGATTTGTAATTTTGACCAAGCATTTGTATAAACCCTATTAAGAAACTCATTTGCATCTGTGCCTTGAATATCGATTTTTCCGAGTGTCGAAGCATCTAATATTCCACTAGACTCTCTTGCAGCTTTACTTTCTCTCTGTACGGCATCATGCATTGTTTCACCATCTTTTGGATAATACCAAGCCCGTTTCCATTGTCCGACATTTTCAAACTTTGCATTATTATCAACGTGCCACTCATGCATAGGTGTTTTTCTAAAAATATCAAAAAATTGCCCAACATTTCTACCAACTATGGTTCCAAAAGTAAGTGGTGTATATGGAGGTCTGAACGTTGTTGTTCCTAGATCACCCATATTAGTATTAGTTGTATCTGCAACTATACCCAACGCATGCATATTAGCGAGTTTACCTTGATCTGTACCCATTCCAGTTGTTGTATATCTTTTTACGTGCTCAATTGATTTGAAACCTTCTCTTAAAGCTAATTTAATATCTTTTGCGGTACTATCATTTTGATAATCTAAAAATGGTTTTGTTTTACTTAATGGCCTATCTGATGGAAGCAACCATATATTTTTTTTCTCTTTTTCTTTAGAACATTTAACATCAATTTTATCAAAATTAGAATTTTCGATATTTAAAAACTTTTTGGTATCCTTTATTGAATTTTTTAAAACATCATCTAATTCAAAATCTCCTTTAGCAGAACCAATACTTAATTGATCTAAATTTGTTTTATCTGGAACAAAAATATTATCTTTGTTATCAAACCTAAGTTTACCACCTGATTGAGTAAATAAATGAACCATCGGGGTCCAGCCACCAGAAATTGCTAAGCAATCACAATTTAAATCAATCTTTTTTCCGATAACATCATTGCCTTTATCATTTAGCTTCATTATTGTTACTTTATTAATTCTTTTGTAACCTTTAGTGTCTACTACTGTATGGTTCCAATAAATTTGTATTCCTAGATTTTTAACTTGTTTTACTATTTCTGAAGATGAATTGTCTCTTATGTCTATTATTGCATTTAATTTTGTCCCTGATTTATGTAAGGATAAAGCTGTTTCATAAGCACTGTCATTATTGGTGAATATAATATTTTCCAAACCACATCTCACACCATAATAATCTATGTATTTTTTTACAGCAGATGCCAACATTATACCGGGTCTATCGTTGTTATGAAAAACTTGAGGTCTTTCTATTGCACCCGTGGAGATAATTACTTTTTTTGCTCTTATTTTGTAAAGTCTTTGTCTTATTTTATTATTACGATCATTAACACTTAAATGGTCAGTTAAATTTTGCCTTGCTAGTAAAAAGTTGTAATTATGATATGCAGCAAGACTTGTTCTAGTTTTGATAGTAATGTTTTTGTTCTTTTTAATATTATCAATGAGTTTTTTTAACCATTCACTACTTTTTTGATTATCGATCTTAGAAATATCACTGTCATCATAAATTAATGAACCTCCCAGTAATTCCTTATCCTCTAACAATAAAACTTTTTTATTATCATCAGAAGCTATTTGAGCCGCCATTAAACCAGAAACTCCACCACCAACTATTAAGATGTCACAATGCAAATATCTATGATCGTACATATCTGGGTCTTGTTTTGTTGGTGATTTTCCTAAACCAGCAGATTTACGAATAAAGAATTCGTACTTTTCCCAAAAACTTGCAGGCCACATAAATGTTTTATAATAAAAACCCGCAGGGAGCAGGGGTGATAAAAAGTTATTTATCCCACCTATGTCAAATTTTACACTTGGCCAACAATTCTGACTATTACAAATTAAACCATCATATAACTCGATTTCAGTTGCTCGTACGTTAGGCTCTGTTAAAGCATCGTCATTTCCAATTTGAAGAATTGCATTTGGTTCCTCAGAACCAGAAGTCATTATTCCTCTTGGTCTATGGTATTTAAAACTTCTTCCTACAAGATGAATATCATTTGATAGAAGGGCAGACGCCAATGTATCACCTTTATAACCATATAATTTTTTTCCATTAAACGTAAAAGATAATTTCCTAGTTTCATCTACAAAATGTTTATTATTTATTCTTAGATTTTTAGACATTATATTTTTGGAGGTTGTTCACCCATTTTGTATATTTTTTCTATTTTATCATTTGAGGTGTCACGAGCAACATTAAACCATTTTCTACATCCATGTACATGGTTCCATCTTTCAAATTGAATACCTTTAATATTTTTTCTCATGAATAAATATTCTGCCCATTGATCATCATTTAATTCAGTTGGCTGTTTGGGTCTTGCTATGTGAGCTTCACCACCAGAAACAAATTCTGATTGATCTCTTTCACCGCAATATGGACAACTAATTAAAAACATTAGTGGGCAACAGCTGCTGCTCCATGCTCATCTACTAGATCACCACTTACAAATCTATTAATGTTAAATGCAGCATTTAATTTATGAGGTTCATCATTAGCAATTGTGTGAGCAAATAAATCGCCAGAACCAGGTGTTGCTTTAAATCCACCCGTTCCCCAACCACAATTAAAATAAAGTCCTTTAATAGATGTTTTGCTTATTATAGGGCTTGCATCAGGACATATATCAACAATTCCTCCCCATTGTCTTAACATCTTCATTCTACTAAAAATTGGATATAATTCTAAAATAGCTTTAAGTGTCTCCTCTACAATATTAAAACTACCTTTTTGAGTGTAAGAAACATAAGAGTCTGTTCCTGCACCAATGACTAATTCACCTTTATCTGATTGACTTACATATGCGTGAACAGCATTAGACATTACAACAGTATCAATAATTGGTTTTACTGGCTCAGATACAAGTGCTTGTAAAGGTTTACTTTCAAGTGGCAACTTAAGTCCCGCCATGTTTGCTATAACGCTTGAATGACCTGCGGCTACAACTCCAATTTTTTTAGTTTTGATAAAACCTTTTGTTGTTTCCAAACCTTCAACTGCATCACCATTTCTTTTAATCCCTTTCACTTCACAATTTTGAATAATATCAACGCCCATTTCATCAGCACCTCTTGCATAACCCCAAGCAACAGCATCATGTCTAGCTGTACCAGCTCTTTTTTGTAATGTACCACCTAATACTGGGTACCTAATATCTTGAGAAGTATTTATTATTGGACAAAACTTTTTTACCTCATCTGTTTCCAACCAAACAGCATCAATACCATTTAATCTATTTGCATGCGTTCTTCTTTTTAAATCTCTTACATCTTGTAAATTATGGGCTAGGTTCATTACACCTCTTTGACTAAACATAACATTGTAATTAAGTTCTTGAGACAAACCTTCCCAAATTTTTAAAGCATGATCATATAAACCTGCACTAGCGTCCCATAAATAATTTGATCTTATTATTGTAGTATTTCTTCCAGTGTTGCCTCCACCAATCCAACCTTTTTCAACAACAGCAATGTTTGTTAAATTATGTTTTTTCGCCAAGTAATATGCAGTAGCTAAACCATGACCACCGCCACCAACAATTACAGCATCATACTCTTTTTTAGGCTCAGGATCTCTCCATGCTCTTTGCCAATT
>NZ_CVSO01000063.1 GCF_001180105.1 Candidatus Pelagibacter communis | reverse complement strand
ATTGCAATGAGCGAAAAACTTAATTTTGCGATTAGAGAAGGTGGAAGAACTGTAGGTGCAGGAGTAGTTACGAAAATAATAGAGTAAACTCCTTTAGGAGTGTAGCTCAATTGGTAGAGCGCCGGTCTCCAAAACCGGAGGTTGGGGGTTCGATTCCCTCCGCTCCTGCCAAAAAAGGAGATAAAAAAAATGAAAAATCCATTGAAGTTTTTTCAAGAGGTAAAACAAGAAGCTTTTAAAGTTACTTGGCCTACAGGAAAAGAAACTGTTCAGGGAACTATTATGGTAGCGATAATGGCAATTATCGCATCATTATTTTTTTTATTGATTGATCAATTTTATAAATTTTTTTTAGACATTATTCTAAATATAGGACTTTAATGAAAAATTGGTATATCATTCAATCACATTCAAGCTTCGAGAATAAAGTGGCTCAGCTAATTAAAGAAGAGGCTGATAAGGCTAAAATATCTGATAAATTTGAGGAAATTGTTGTACCTACTCATGATGTTACAGAGGTAAAACGTGGTAAAAGAGTTCAAAGAAAAAAGAAGTATTTTCCGGGATATGTGTTAATAAAAAGCGAAATGGATAATAGCATTTATCATATGATTAAAGGAATTAAAAAAGTAAGTGGTTTTTTGGGAAGCAAAGGTATCCCTGTCCCAGTTTCTGATAAAGAGATTGAAAAAATTTTAGGCCAAATAAAAGATGGTGTAGCGCAATCAAAATCAACGATAGATTATTCTGTTGGGGAAAAAGTTCAAGTAGTTGACGGTCCTTTTGCATCTTTCTCCGGAATGATAGAAGATATTGACGAAGAAAAATCAAGAGTAAAAGTTTCAGTTTCTATTTTTGGTAGACCAACACCTGTAGATTTAGAATTTAATCAAATTGAGAAAGTAAGCTAATGGCTAAAAAAGAAATAAGTGGATATGTAAAGTTACAAATAAATGGAGGTCAAGCTAATCCTGCTCCACCTGTTGGACCTGCTTTAGGTCAAAGAGGTATAAATATTATGGAATTTTGTAAAGCATTTAATGAAAAAACAAAAAACTTTATGGGTAAACCAGTCCCTGTAGTAATAACTGTTTACAAAGACAAAAAATTTGATTTTATAATAAAATCACCCCCAGCATCACACTTCATTAAAGAAGCAGCGAAATTAAAAAGTGGTTCTCAAGAACCTGGAAGAAATATCGTTGCATCAATTACCAAAAAACAAGCAGAAGAAATAGCTAAAAAGAAGATGGTTGATCTAAACGCGCATGATTTAGAAGAGGCTGTTAAAATAATAGCTGGATCTGCAAGATCAATGGGTATTGAGGTAAAAGATTAATGAGTTCAAAAAGATTTAAAAAACTACCAAAAAACACTAATACCTTAAAGGCTGAGCCTATAAATAATTTGCTATCTAAGGTTAAGGGAAATTGCACTACAAAGTTTGATGAGTCTCTAGATATAAATATTTTAATTAACAACAAACAAAAAAAAAATGAAATTAATTTAAGATCTATGGTTAATCTTCCAAGCGGAACAGGCAAAAAAGTAAAAGTTGCCGTTGTATGCGAGGAAGGAAAATTAAAAGAAGCAAAGGACTCTGGAGCAGATTTAGTTGGCGGGGATGATTTAATTGAAAAAATTAAAAATGGAGAAATGAATTTTGAAAAACTAATTTGTTCATCATCTATGATGATAAAATTATCTAAATTGGGAAAAGTTTTAGGACCAAAAGGGCTAATGCCTAATCCTAAACTAGGAACAGTTACAGAAAAAATTGGTGAAGCTGTAAAAAATGCAAAAGCTGGTCAAGTCGAATTAAAAAACGACAAAGATGGTAATATTGGTCTAAGTATTGGAAAAAAGTCCTTTTCTGATGAAAAACTTATTAAAAATTTTAATGCAGTTATGAATTCATTAGAGAAAGAAAAATCAAACCTTACGATAAAAGGTGATTTAATTAAATCTACTTATATAACTTCTACAATGGGAGTTTCTTACAAAGTAAAATTAGAAAAGAGTTTTTAATTATGATGAGCAAAGAAAAAAAACAGGTTTATATAAGTGAAATGACTTCACAGCTAGACAAAGCTGAAGCAGTTATCGTAGCTCATTATCAAGGTTTAACAGTGAAACAACTTGACGATTTAAGAAAGAAAATGCGTGAACATGGAATTCAATTTAAAATCACAAAAAATAGAATTACAAAACTAGCATTGGAAAAAACTAGCAGAAAAGACTTATCGAACTTATTTACAGGTCCAACAGCGGTCGCAATGTCGGATGATGCAATAACTTCAGCAAAGATTTTAACAAATTTTTCAAAGGAGAATCAAAATCTAAAAATCCTTGGTGGAATGATGGGTAAAGACCTTTTAGATGTTGCCGGTGTTAAAAACATCGCAACTTTACCAACCTTAGATGAGGCAAGAGCAAAAATTGTTGGTATTTTAAGGTCTCCAGCACAAAAAATCGCAAGTATTTTGCTTGCACCTGGCTCAAAAATCGCTATTTTAGCGCTCGAAAAATCAAAAAAATAACTTAGGACATTATTGTTATGGCGGACTTAAACAAAATCATAGACGAACTATCTAAATTAACTGTTGTGGAAGCAGCAGAATTATCAAAACAACTTGAAGAGAAATGGGGTGTTTCAGCTGCC
>NZ_CVSO01000062.1 GCF_001180105.1 Candidatus Pelagibacter communis | reverse complement strand
ATTTACGAAGCTTTTTTTGACAAGTCTAAGTAACTAAGTGAAAAAAAAAGGATTTTTTACCTTACACACTTCTTTTTATTCAACCTATTTTTATGGCGAGCAATCTTGTTGTTGCAAGAGGGGGTGTAGAATTTGTTCCTCCTATCTCCCTAGCTTTTTGGAGATGGTTATCAGTATTTCTTTTATTGATGCTGTTCAATTACGGAATTTTATACAAAAAAAAAATTTTATTAAAAGAATATAAAGAACTTTTCTTTTTAGGATTAATGGGATGTGGAGTTTGTGGAGCTTTTCCATTTATAGCCGGTCAGACAACCACAATAATAAACATGGGAATTATTTATACTTCTTCACCTATTTTTATAATTTTAATTTCTTATTTTTTTTTTAAAGAAAAAATGAATTTTTTCAAATTCATTGGCCTTTTATCATGCCTTCTAGGAGTTTTAATTATTATTGTAAGAGGTGAATATTCTACTTTGATATCTTTAAAATTTACAAAGGGAGATTTATGGATGTTGGGAGCTTCGATTGGCTGGGCATTATATTCTATATTTTTGTTTAATTGGAAATCTTCCCTAAACGTTTTTGAAAGGTTTACAGCCATTTCTTTTTTTGGAGCGTTAAGCTTGTTACCATTTTATATATTTGAACAAAATTTTATCAACATAACTACATTTGATTTGAAATTTTTCTTTTGGGTTATATTTGCGGCAATTTCACCAGGAATAATTGCTTTTATATTGTACACTTACACTCAAAAATATCTTGGTGCTACTACGACAGGATTTACTTTGTATTTATTTACAGTTTATGGAGCATTTTATGGCATATTATTTTTTGGTGAGACCTTAGAACTTTTCCATTTATATGGAACATTTCTTGTTTTCCTTGGAGTTTATCTGGTAAGAAAAAAGGCTTAGAATGTTTAATAAAAAAATTATGCTTATCTTCAATATTTTAATTGGTTTAATCACTATTTATGTAATTATTTGTTTGGTAATTTTTCTGTCGCAGAGAAAATTATTATATCATCCTAACGAAAATAACTATTTAGATGAGAACAAACTGACACATAAGATTGAAAAGGTGTTCGTTAAGTCAGATAATAAATTAATTGGTTGGTACCATTTTAAAGACAGAAAATATAAGACATTACTATTTTTTCATGGGAATGCAGGAAATCTACAAAATAGAATTTACAAATTAAACGAGATAGCTGAATTAGAATTAAATTATTTAATTATTGCTTACAGAGGTTTCAGTGGAAATGAGGGAAAACCAACAGAAGAAGGTTTGTATAATGATTCAATGGCAGCGAAAAGGTGGTTAAATTCGAACAACATTGATGATAGTAATATCATTCTTTACGGAGAGTCTCTAGGAACAGCAGTTGCAGTTGACCTTGGTTCAAAATTTCCATTTGCAGGAATAATCTTAGAGTCCCCTTTTACCTCAATGGTAGAACTTTCAAAAATTTATTATCCTTATTTACCAGTGAACCTACTTTTGAAAGATAGATATGACTCCATTAATAAAATTAGCAAAATAACTTTCCCTAAACTCGTTATGCATGGAGATATAGATAACATTGTTCCATTTAGTATGGGAAAAAGAATGTTTGAAAGTTTTTCAGAACCAAAATTTAGTTATTTTAAGTCAGGCGATGATCACATGATGGATTTTGATCAAGAACTTTTAGGGAATATTAAAAATTTTATTAATGAATTAAATTGATTTTTCTATATTTAAAAAATTTTCTGCAAAAGTTTCAGCATCAAAAGATTGTAAATCGTCCTCTTTTTCGCCTAGACCAATTGCAATTATTGGAAGTTTAAATTTTTTTGCAGCAGCAATTAGTATTCCCCCTTTTGCGGTTCCATCAAGTTTTGTCATAACGAGCCCAGTTAAAGGGATAATATTATTAAATTCTGTTACTTGATTTATTACATTTTGTCCTGAGGTTGCATCCAAGATTAGAACAACATCATGAGGTGCATTGTTATCAACTTTTTTAACTACATTTGCAATTTTTTTATACTCATCCATCAAGTTTTTTTTGTTCTGCAATCTACCAGCTGTATCTATCAAAACTGTATGAATTTTATTTTTTTTTGAATATTCCATTGCCTTAAAAGCAACAGATGCAGGATCACTTCCTGCATCTGATTTTATTATTTCACTTCCAACTTTTTTTGACCAGTTTTCTAATTGATCTATTGCTGCAGCTCTAAATGTGTCACAAGCAGCTAAAACTGTTTTATTATTATTATTTTGAAATATTTTAGACATTTTCCCAATTGTGGTTGTTTTTCCTACTCCATTGACACCTGAAACTAAAATTGTTCTGTTCTCATTGGATTGATGAAAAAAATTTTTATTTTCTAAAGGTTTCATTAATGAGAGAATATATTCTTTAAGAATTTTGTTAATCTCATCCAATTTATTTTTACTTGGATCAATTCTGCTATTAGCTATTTGCTGTCTGATCTCTGATGAAGCCTCAACCCCAACGTCTGATTGAATTAAAAATTCCTCAATTTCTCCTAAAGTTTTATCGTCAATTTCTTTATTAACTACAATATCTTTTATACCTTTTGAAAAATTTGACGTAGTTTTTTTTAAGCCATCCTTAAATTTTTTAAAAATATTAATCATATATTTATATTAATATGTTCAATTTCTGAGACTGAGCCTTCCATAATAACGTTTCCTTTTTCATCTTTATTGATTTTAATTTTTCCTAATTTAAACTCTATTTCAGTTGGAAATTTTGAAATACCATTAATTTCACCAGCTATAGCAGTTGCGCATGCTGCAGTTCCACATGCTTTTGTAAGACCAGCTCCTCTTTCCCAGTGCAATACTCTAAAATGATTTTTACTTTGCTCTTTTGCAAAAGTAACATTAACTTTTTCAGGAAATAATTCATGATTTTCTAAGACCGGTCCAACTTTTTTAATTTCGATCTTTTCTAATTCGTTTATAAAAAAAATAATGTGAGGATTTCCAACATTAATTGCTGTTCCTAAAAACTCAATATCACCAACCATAACTTTTATTTTTTTTGTATCAATTTTCTCGCTTAGAGGTATTTGATCCCAATTAGTTTTTGGTTTTCCAATGTTTGTTTGAATCAAATTATTTTTTAATATTTTCGACTCTAATTTCCCTGAAGAAGTTTCAACAGTAATAAAGTTTTTTGAACTTTCTTTTGATAACAAGCTAGCTACACATCTAGTTCCATTTCCACATGCTGCGGAGTCTGAGCCATCTGAATTTTTAAAAGTTAGAAATGCATCAAATTTATCACTTTTATCTATAAGAATTAGTTGATCACAACCAATATTGCTTCTGTCACAAATTTTTTTTATTTGAGAATTGTTTAGATCATATTTTTTTTCACGTTGATCAATTATGACGAAGTCATTTCCAAGTCCATCCATTTTATAAGCTTTAAAATCCATATAATAATACTTAACTTATTTATTGACTTTTTGAACCTCTATTATAGTTTCTCACAACTTCCGCAAAAACAGCATTTTGCGGTGTCTTTGGAAACAAAGAGATCGACACCAGTCAGCGAGGGTTCGCCCACTGGTGCGATTGCTGCTGGAAAAAATTATGTTTGAAAATTTGACAAATAAATTCGAGGGAATACTCGATACATTTAAAAAGGCGCCATCTCTAAATGAAAAACAGGTTGATGAGGGTCTTAAGCTTATTAGACAAGCTTTACTGGAAGCAGATGTATCGCTAGAGGTAGTAAAAGACTTTGTAACAAAAGTTAAACCAAAATTATTAGGAAAAGAAATAATAAGATCCACAGCTCCAGGACAAATGGTTGTTAAAATTGTTCACGATGAGCTTGTTTCATTTTTAGGTGATAGCAATCAAGAAATTAATTTAAAGTCCAATCCACCGGTAACAATAATGATGGTTGGTTTACAAGGTTCAGGAAAAACAACCACAACTGCAAAACTCTCAAAATTTTTAGAAAAAAATAATAAGAAAAAAATTATGATGGTAAGTTTAGATATTTATAGACCAGCTGCTCAGGAACAACTAAAAATTTTGGGTGAACAAAATAATATCCAAACCTTGCCTGTGATAAAAGATCAAATTCCAGCTGACATTTGCAGAAGAGCCCTATCTGCAGCTAATTTAAATGGGTCTGATGTAATTATTTTTGATACGGCAGGAAGAACACAAATAGATCTACAGATGATGTCTGAGATAAAACAAATCGAAGAAGTAATTAAACCAACAGAGACTATACTTGTTGCAGACTCATTAACGGGACAAGTAGCTGCGAGTGTTGCAAAAGAATTTTCTAATACAGTAAAAGTTACTGGAATAATATTAACTCGAGCTGACGGTGATGGTAGAGGTGGAGCTGCATTAAGCATGAAACATATTGCCAATGTTCCAATTAAATTTTTAGGTATTGGAGAAAAAATAGAAAATTTTGAAAGTTTTCATCCTGATAGAATTGCTAACAGAATTTTAGGAATGGGGGATATCGTATCCCTTGTAGAAAAAGCAGCAGATGAAATTGATGAGGAAAAACTCAAAGAAACTGAAGAGAGTTTAAGGAAAGGTCAGTTTTCTCTAGAAGATTACCTTTCTCAATTAAGACAAATGAAAAAAATGGGAGGACTAGAGGGCGTTATGTCTTTTTTACCAGGAGTTTCAAAAATAAAATCTCAAATGGATCAAGCTGGTGTTGATGAAAAAATAATTACACAAAATGAAGCGGTAATACTTTCAATGACTAAAAAAGAGAGAGAAAATCCAAAGATTATCGATGGCTCTAGAAAAAAAAGAATTGCTAATGGCTCTGGAACAGACATTGCCACTATCAATAAATTGTTAAAACAATTTAAAATGATGTCTGACATGATGAAAAAGATGTCAAAAGGAAACACAAAAGGCTTAATGGAAAAAGGAATTCCACCTGAGCTATTCAATCAACTTAAATAAAAAGGAGAAATAAATGTTAAAGTTAAGATTATCAATGGGAGGAACAAAAAAGAGACCAGTTTATAAAATTGTGGTTGCAGACAGTAGATTCCCTAGAGATGGGAGATTTATAGAAAAATTAGGTTTTTTAATCCCCTTATGCCAAAAGAAAAAAAAGAAAGAGTTGGACTTCAGTCAGAAAGAATAAAATATTGGCTAAGCCAAGGAGCAAAGCCGACAACTAGAGTTGCTAGATTACTTGGAGAAAATAATTTAATGGAAATGCCTAAACCAGGAAATAATCCAAATAAAGCTATTCCAAAAAAAGACAGAAAGAAAGATTCTTCTGATGCACCAAAAGAAGAAAAGAAAGCAGAAGCACCTAAGGAAGAGAAAAAAGCTGAAGCACCAAAA
>NZ_CVSO01000061.1 GCF_001180105.1 Candidatus Pelagibacter communis | reverse complement strand
TTGAACTGGAATCATAAAATTATGCCGCGGTATTAAATCTTTTAATTTTTCACATACATCTCGACCGATAGATTGTGCAAAATCTTTGTGAACCATCATTGCAAGCGCATCAACTGGTTCAGAGTTTACTAAAATTCCTAATTTTACTAGCTCACCTTCCTGGTGACCCATTATTTCATAATCAAAGCTTGCATATCCACTTGTCATAGACTTAAGTCTATCATTAAAATCAAAAACAACCTCGTTTAAAGGTATTTCATAATTTAATACTGCTCTGTTACCTGAGTAATTTAAGTTTTTTTGTATCCCTCTTTTGTTTTGACAAAGTTTCATTATGGAACCCAAATATTGATCTGGCGTAATTATTGTAGCTTTTATCCATGGTTCCTCTATAAATTTAATTAAAGTTGGATCAGGTAAATTTGAAGGATTTTGTAAATCTTGAATTTTACCATTATTTAAATGGACTTTATAAACTACCCCCGGTGTTGTTGTTAATAAGTTAATATCAAATTCTCTCTCAAGTCTTTCTGTGATTATTTCAAGATGAAGTAAACCTAAAAAACCACAACGAAATCCAAGCCCGAGAGCTGATGAAGATTCAGCTTCATAAGAAAAGCTAGAGTCATTTAATTGTAATTTTGCCAAGCCATCTTTTAATTTTTGATACTCAGAACTATCAACTGGAAATAAGCCACAGAAGACCACTGGTTTGCTTGGTTTAAAACCAGGTAAACCTTTTTTAAGAGGATTTTGAGCATCACAAATAGTATCACCAACTTTTGTATCTGATAAATTTTTAATTCCTGTAATAATAAATCCTATTTCACCTGATTTAAGTTCATCAATATCTCTTGCTTTCGGTGTAAAGACACCCACCTTTTCAATTATGTGTTCCTGATCAGTAGACATCATTTTAATTTTCATATTTTTTTTTAATGTTCCATCTATGACTCTGACTAAAATGATAACCCCTAAATAAGAATCATACCAACTATCTACAAGTAAACATTTTAATTGTTCTTTAGTCTCACCTTTTGGTGGGGGTAGTGTCGAGACAATTGACTCTAAAATATCTTCTATACCTTCGCCTGTTTTTCCAGAGCAAGGAACTGCGTTAGATGTGTCTATACCAATTACATCCTCTATTTGTTTTTTTGTTCGATTTAAATCAGACGCAGGTAGATCAATTTTGTTTAACACCGGTATTATTTCATGATTTATATCTAACGCTTGATAAACATTAGCAAGTGTTTGGGCTTCCACACCTTGTGTACTGTCCACAATTAATATGGATCCTTCGCATGCGTAAAGTGATCGACTAACCTCATAACTAAAATCTACATGGCCTGGTGTATCAATGATATTTAGAATGTATTCTTTGCCGTCTTTTGCTTTATAATTTAGTTTCACTGTTTGTGCCTTAATTGTAATTCCTCGTTCTCTCTCAATATCCATTGAATCTAACACCTGATCCTTCATCTCTCTTTCTGTCAAACCTCCGCATTTGTGAATTATTCTATCTGCTATTGTTGATTTCCCGTGATCAATGTGAGCGATAATAGCAAAATTTCTAATGTTATCGAGAGTAGACATTTACGATCTTAATTTTGCACCAGTTTTTTCCTCTACAGTGCTAACTATTTTTTTTGATATATTTGTGAGATCATTTTCATTTAAAGTCTTATGATCGGACTGAATTGTTACTTTTAATGCAATTGATTTTTTATCAGATGGAATATTTTCCCCTTCATAAACATCAAAAATTTTTATTTCTTTAATTAAATTTTTATCTAAATTCTGGATAACTTCTGTTAAATCTTGAGCTCTAGTATCTTTATTGACTAAAAAAGCAAAATCCCTATCTGACTTCTGATAATCTGAAAAAGTTAGACTTTCTTTAGTCTTTTTATTTTTTGCTTTATATTCAACTAAGTTTTCTAAAAAGATTTCAAATCCAAAAGTATTTGAAATTATTTTTGGATGCAAAGCACCAAAATATCCAAAAACAAGATTTCCATCTTTTGAAACTATAGATCCTGAAATACCCGGGTGATAATAAGAAGGTGTATTTTCCTCAACCTTAAAATCTTCTTTTTTTATTCCAAGTTCCGTTAATGATTGAACTAAATCTTTTTTAACATGAAAAACATCTATTAAATCATTTTTATTAAAATTATTATCTTCATCTATAAATTGTTTTTTAACTCCACAAACAACAGTGATTTGTTGACCAGGTTTTTTTCCTTCAAAAACTGGGCCAATTTCAAAAAGAGCTTGATCACCAAATCCTCTGTTTAGGTTTTTTTCTAAATA
>NZ_CVSO01000060.1 GCF_001180105.1 Candidatus Pelagibacter communis | reverse complement strand
TTTACTTAACCAAAATAATGAAGTCTTTGTAGCAAAAAGAATAGATAATCCAAACAATTATTTCTGATGCTGACGCAGACCCATTATTAATTAAAACTACAAGAGTTTTACCATTTATTAAATCTCCACTACTTGCAAACCATTTTCTATTTTCACTTTTTTGTCGGCCCTTGGTCGATACAATTTCTCCATCCTCAAGAAAAAAATCTGATATTTTAATTGCTTGAGATAATAATCCTCCAGGATTATTTCGTAAGTCAAGGATATAGCTTTCAATTTTTTTATCTCTTTTAAATTTTTTAATCTCATTTTTGATTTGACTACCACTATTTTCATTAAATGACGTTAATCTTAAGTAACCAATTTTCTTATCATAAGTCTTTGATTTCACTGATGCGATTTGAATAATTTCTCTCGTAATATTGAATATTAATGATTTCTTTTTCCCAACTCTTCTAAAATAAGAAATATTTGATAAGGTAAATAATTAATGGCCGAAAACTTAGACTTA
>NZ_CVSO01000059.1 GCF_001180105.1 Candidatus Pelagibacter communis | reverse complement strand
AATGAGATTTGGAGTAGGAATGAACACTGACCATACTTTAGAGGAAGTTGGCTTGCAGTTTTCTGTAACTAGGGAAAGAATTCGTCAAATTGAAGCCAAAGCTTTAAGAAAACTTAAACACCCTAGTAGATCAAAACAATTAAAAAGCTTTTTAGAAAGTTAAAATAAATATATTAATAATATTTGATTAGCTAAAAATTTGACTTTAAATTAAACTTATCTAATTAGATGTTACAAAATATTTACAAAAAAAATTTAGATCTACCTTTAATTTTGCTCTCCATTATACCCTTTTCTATAATATTAGGTCCAAGTATATCCTTGATTAATGTTTTACTTATTTCTTTATTTTTTTGTTTTTATTGTTTTAATAAAAACTTAATTTTTCACGACAAAAAAATAATAATACTTTTTTCAATTTTTTATCTTTATTTAATTTTCAATTCATTGATTTCTCTTGATATTTCATCCGGATTTTTCCGAAACTTCGGTTTTTTAAGATTTATATTATTCTTCTTTTTAATAAATTATTTCTTTTATAAT
>NZ_CVSO01000058.1 GCF_001180105.1 Candidatus Pelagibacter communis | reverse complement strand
GTGTTTCCAATATAGCAATTGTTTTTTGGTGAAAAGTACTCTCTATTTTTGAAAAATAAAATATTTGAGGTGCAAGTTTCTAAAATTTTTCCCCTATAAACTAAAGCTATATCAGTTTTACTTGGATCATATTTGTTTAATTCTTTTAAAATCTTTTTATAATAAAGATTTTTTGTTTCAGGATCAATTCTTCTGTAGTTTATTAATTTAAGTTCAAAATCCTTTTTAGGTTTAAGTCTTTTACGGATAGAAATTGATATAAATTTTTTTGTTAGAGCAATTCGAAATAAATGGTCGTAATTAATATTCTTATTAATGTTTGAATAGATTAAACGATTAATATTTGTCTCAATATTTTTTGAATAAATTTTATATTTTTTAAGAGATTTAATTAATCCCTTAAAGTGACTTTTAAACAAAATAAGTTTACCAGGTTTTCCTAAAAGTCTTATAGTTGTAAAGACTCCGTGAGATCCCCATAAATCTTTAAATCCTATTTCTTTTTGATTACTTACTTGATAAGATTTTTTTAATAAAAAAATTGCCATTTTCAGTTAAGAATGAGTCGGGATGAAATTGAAATCCATAAATTTGATTTATACTATCCTCAAAAGCCATCGCTGTATTTGTTTTTGTGCAACGCATTGTAATATTGAGATTTTTTGAAAAATATGGCTCATGTAACTTTAGTGAATGATATCTTCCGACATTGAATACTTTATTTTTTTTAAAAATTTTGCTTTTTCCATTTACTTTAATTTTTGATTGATACCCATGATAAATTTTATTTTGTTGTCTAATTTTTCCACCTTCGTTATACAATATCAACTGAAATCCTAAACATACACCAATCATTTTTTTTTTACCCTTGTATTTATTATAAATTTTTGAGGTTTCTGGATAATCTTTTGGAGAACCAGGACCGGGAGAAAAAACTATCACATCTGATTTATTTAATAATTTTTTATTTATATCAAAATAATCAGAGCAATGAACCTTATCAAATTGAGAAAATTGATGAACCACATTCCATGTAAAAGAGTCTTGATGATCAATAATATATATCATTTAAATAACTCCAATAATGATTTTGCTTTAATGTAGTTT
>NZ_CVSO01000057.1 GCF_001180105.1 Candidatus Pelagibacter communis | reverse complement strand
GCTTGCTTTTTTGGCATCTTTTTTACCCAAATAGGTGCTAAAGTGCAGTTATCTAAAATAGATAAATGCGGAAATAAATTAAATTGTTGGAAAACCATGCCAACCTCAGCTCTAATTTGTTCAATATTTTTTGTATTTTCACTAAGTTCTGTTCCATCAACGATGATTTTACCTTCTTGGTGCTCTTCTAATCTGTTAATACATCTTATTAACGTTGATTTTCCTGATCCTGAGGGACCACATACTACAATTTTTTGTTTTGCTTGTACCTCTAAGTTAATATCTTTTAAAACTTGGAAATCACCAAACCACTTATTAACATTTTCAATATTTATTATAGAACTAGACATTATCTTTCAGTTTTATATTTTTCCTCAAGGTTATAACTATATTTGCTCATTGCATAGCAAATTATCCAGAAAATTATTGCTGCGAAAATATATCCTTCCATAGCAAAACCAAGCCATTTTGGATTTGTTTTAGCTAAAGCAAGCATTCCTGCAATTTCAGCTAAGCCAACTACAAATATTAACGGTGTATCTTTAACCAATGCTAAAAATGTATTTGCAATTCCAGGGATAACTAATTTCAAAGCTTGTGGTAATATTACAAAAATATGCATTTTCCAATATCCCATTCCTAAAGATTTCGCTGCATCGTATTGACCTCTAGGTAGAGCTTGTAAACCACCTCTAATAACTTCAGCACAGTATGCCGCTTCAAACAAAGTTATAGCTATGATTACTCTAACTAATTTATCCATGAAGAAATCTTGAGGTAAAAACATTGGAAACATTACTGATGACATAAATAATACTGTTATTAATGGAACTCCCCTCCAAAATTCAATGTAACCAACTGAAATATATTTTATAGCTGGTAGATTAGATCTTCTTCCTAATGCCAAGATCATTCCAAGTGGAAAACAGAAAATTAAACAAAAAAATGAGACAATAAAGGTTAAAGATAAACCGCCCCAGGCTCCAGTTTCTACCCAAACTAAACCAAATGATCCACCTGAAATCAAATAATAGATTATTAAGAAAGCAATTATTGGATAGATTACTACATAATATAAAGCTAAGTATTTTTTTAAATTTTCTTTAAAAAAGTAACCAACAAAACCAAGTCCTATAACTAATAAAAATGCAGAATTTATTCTCCAATGAAGTTCATTAGGGTACATTCCGTACATAAATCTCTTGAACCAAACTTTTATGTATGTCCAACAAGCTCCTGTACCTGTACATGCTTCTTTTGTATCACCAGATATATTGGCGTCTAGCACCATCCAACTTAGTGCTGGAGGAAAAGCTTTTAAAAGAGCAAAAGTTATAAATAATGTAAGAAATGCATTGAAGTTAGTTGTATTAATATTCTTATTCAAAGAGTCTAAAAATTTATATCCACTGTATTCAGTTCTTAAATAAGACAAACCTAAAAAACCAAGAATTAGAGGGAAAAAAATACTCAAATTTCCTGGTAAAGAACCACTAATATTAATTCTAAAAAAAGAATTTAAAAATACATCAAGAATACTTAAGATTAATAAAGCGCTTCCAATGTAAATATTGGTCATTTGGTTTTGGCTTTTAATTCTATTTAAACTCAAATTCATTTTTATTTTTCCTTAATTTCTATTCTTTTGTTGTACCAATTCATTAGTGCAGCAATTGCTAAACTAATTGATAAATAAGTTAACATCGTAATACCAACAATCTCAATTGCTTTACCTGTTTGCATCAAAGCCGTTCCTGCAAAAACTAAAACTAAATCTGGATATGCAATAGCAGCAGCTAGGGATGAATTTTTTGTTAAATTTAAATATTGATTTGTTGTTGGTGGAATAATAATTCTTAGTGCTTGTGGCATAATAACTAATTTTAAAATTTGATTAGGTGTTAGACCAACCGAAGCTGCGGCCTCTTTTTGACCTTTGCTTATTCCTTGAATTCCAGCTCTTACACATTCTGCTACGAAAGTTGATGTATAAAGTGAAAGTGCTAAAACTAAAGCTATCAATTCAGGTGGTAATGCAATTCCACCCTCAAAAATAAATGATGTTTGTGCCAATTGTTTCAATACTGGCATTTCAAAATCAAGGGTTACTCCCCCAATTAAAAATGAAAGTAATGGCAAAATAGTAATTAAAGCTAACGATATATATAAAACAGGTAATTGTTTACCCTCTCTTTCCTGAATTTTTCTTGCATAAACTCTAATAAAGATAATAGCTATAATTGAAGCTATCAAGCATGACATAAACACATTTAAATTTTCCCAAATCATAGAAGGAATGTAATAACCTTTAATAGTCATATAAGTTACACCGAACCAAGGTTGAGCATTTTCAGGAAGCGGTAATGCTCTTAATGCAGCGTAATACCAAAAGAATATTTGTAATAATAAGGGTATGTTTCTGAAGAACTCTACATACCAAGCTGCTGAATTCTTAATTAAAAAATTTTGCGATAGTCTGGCAACACCAATTACAACACCTAAAATAGTACAAAATATTATACCTAAAAAAGATACTAAAAGTGTATTTAGTAAAGCTACTACATAAGCCCAAAGGTAAGAGTCTTGACCATCATAATCCAATAAAGTGAACTGCATATCAAAAGAAGCTTCTTGTGATAGAAACCCAAATCCGAAATCAATACCTCTATTATCCATATTGACTTGTGCATTAATTGTAAAAAAACCAAAAACTAAAACTACGAATAGGATGGTTAAAAGTTGGGGAAGAATTCTTTTAATTTTATTATTCATTTGAGCGTATAATAAAAAAAAGGGCTAGATAAATCTAGCCCTTTTTAAGTATTTTAAGATGAATTATCTTGCTGGTGGAACGTATAAAATTCCGCCTTTTGTCCATAATTGATTTGGACCTCTATCTGGTAAAATACCTGTGTCAGCTATATTTCTCTTGTAGCTTTCACCGTAGTTTCCAACTTGCTTGATAATTCTTAAGTTCCACTCGTTATCTAAACCAAAAGCAGCACCCATTTCACCTTCTGCACCAACAAGTCTTTTGATTTGTGGGTTATCAGAAGTTTTCATTGAGTCAGCATTTGATGAAGTAATACCGTATTCTTCTGCTTCGATCATAGTATTTAATGACCATCTTACGATATCTTCCCAAACAGCATCACCTTGTCTTACAACTGGTCCTAAAGGCTCTTTAGAAATAGTTTCTGGAAGAACAATGTGTTCGTCTGGATTCTTCATTTTAGTTCTTTGAGCAGCTAATCCTGATTTATCAGTTGTGTAAGTATCACATC
>NZ_CVSO01000056.1 GCF_001180105.1 Candidatus Pelagibacter communis | reverse complement strand
TGGTATGTTTGAACATGTCGGAAAGAAATTTTATAGAAAATACTTTAAATGTGTCCACGATCTTTTAAATGAAAATGGAGCTGCATTAATCCATACTATTGGTTCAATTGATAGGCCTAGAGACCCACAACCTTGGATTTCTAAATACATTTTTCCAGGTGGTTACACACCTAGCTTAAGCGAAATTGCGAGACCGATAGAGGACTCAAACTTAATTCTAAATGATTTAGAAGTTTTAAGGTTGCATTATGCACATACTTTAAGAAATTGGAGAGAGAGATTTCTTAATAAAAAAGATAAAGTATTAGAAATGTTTGATGAAAAATTTTTAAGAATGTGGGAATTTTATTTAGCAGGTTGTGAGATGGCTTTTAAATGGGGAGACCAGGTTGTATTTCAATTACAATTGAGTAAGGATAAAACCACAATACCACCTACAAGAGACTATATTTATCAATAAATTACTGATAATTTTGAAATCTCCTGATGAAAAAAAAAAAGAAAAGAAAAAAAAAGAGCATAAAGAAAAAAAAAACTCAGAAAAAAGCCAAAAGAAGTTTTAAGCGAGCTAAAATAAGAAAAAAGAGTAAAAAAAAAACTAAAAAAATTACAAAAAAAAGGTCCCAAAAACAGACGGGTTTTTTGGCGAAATTCATTTTTTTTCAAGAAAGTATAAAAAGTAAACTACGTTTCAAAATTAACCTTAATCCTGAAAAAAA
>NZ_CVSO01000055.1 GCF_001180105.1 Candidatus Pelagibacter communis | reverse complement strand
TTATATAATGAGGATGGATCGGTAAAAGGAGTTATAACTCAAGACATGGGTTTAGATAAGGAAGGAAATAAAAAAGATGGCTATGAACCCGGGATGGAATTACATGCTAAGGTGACTGTATTTGCAGAGGGCTGCAGAGGTCATTTAGGAAAACAATTAATTAAAAAATTTGACTTAGATAATGGAAAAGATCCACAACAATATGGAATTGGTTTTAAAGAAATCTGGAAGATTGACGAAAAAAATCATGAAGAAGGTTTAGTTATGCATACAGCAGGTTGGCCACTAGATAAAAATACTTATGGAGGAAGCTTTGTATATCATGCTGAAAATAAGGAGGTTTATTTAGGCTATGTTATAGGTTTAGATTATAAAAATCCTCACTTATCACCTTTTGATGAATTTCAAAGATTTAAAACTCATCCAGCGATCAGCAAAATGCTGGAAGGAGGAAAAAGAATATCTTATGGAGCAAGAGCTTTAATTGAAGGAGGTTTTCAAAGCTTACCTAAAATGTTTATGCCTGGCGCCCTTTTGATTGGATGTGATGCAGGTACTTTAAATATGCCGAAAATTAAAGGTTCCCATACAGCAATGA
>NZ_CVSO01000054.1 GCF_001180105.1 Candidatus Pelagibacter communis | reverse complement strand
GTTAATTGCTTTGAATTTACAAACTTCTTTTTTAACACCACCCATGGCAATGTCTGCTTACTACTTAAAAGGTGTTCAGAGTAGAAATGTAGAGCTAATGCAAATATTCACAGGTATAATGCCTTTCTTAGCAATAGTAATTCTTGCGATGGTTTTGATGTACATATTTCCTGGTATAGCTTTATGGCTACCTGATGTGTTATTTGCAGAGTAAATTTAATGTCCAATATCTTTTCATTATCAGTTTCCGAAATTGCGGAAAAAATTAGAAATTCAGATTTAAACTCAGTTGATTTGTGCAAATCTTATATTGAGCAAATAAATAAATTCGAAAAAGATGTAAAGGCATGGGCACATTTTGACAAAAAACTTCTTTTAGAAAAAGCTGAAGAGGCGGATGAACATAGACGATCTGGAAAGTCAGTTGGTCCTCTTCATGGTATTCCAGTAGCACTTAAAGATATAATTGGAACTTACGATATGCCAACTGAATGTGGAACTGTTTTAAGAAAAGGTAAAACTGAGTCTCAAAATGCTGAAATAGTAGACTTATTAAAATCTGCCGGAGCCCTTATAATGGGTAAAACAAACACATCTGAATTAGCATATCTTGGTCCCCCAGAAACTAGAAACCCTCATGATTATTCTAGAACACCAGGTGGATCCTCAAGTGGTTCTGCTGCTGTTAT
>NZ_CVSO01000053.1 GCF_001180105.1 Candidatus Pelagibacter communis | reverse complement strand
TTTCCAAGAAATTTTAGAGGCTGGGATTGTATTAAAAGGATCTGAGATTAAGTCTGTAAGAGAGGGAAAAGTAAATATAGCAGAGTCTTATGCTATTGAAAAAGGTGGTGAGTTTTTTTTAGTAAATTCACACATACCAATTTATAAAGAGGCGAGTTTTACTAACCATAATCCTAGAGAAGAGAGAAAGCTGTTGTTAAACAAAAGAGAGATTAAAAAATTAATTGGTAAAGTAAATAGAGATGGATTGTCACTTATTCCTCTTAAAATGTATTTTAAAAAAGGGAGAGCAAAGTTGGAGATTGCAGTCGCAAAAGGTAAAAAAAGATTTGATAAACGACAAACAAAAAAAACAAGGGACTGGAACCGTGATAAAGCAAGATATTTTAGAAGGTCGTCATAATACAATCATACTGGCGATAGGTTCAAATTTGGGAAATAGAGCTGATAATATTGAAAAAACTAAGTTTCATTTATCACATTTTTGTAATTTTCTTAAAGTCTCAAAACTTTATGAAACTCCGTCATGGCCAGATAAGTCAAATCCTAAATTTTTAAATTCAATTATTGAATGTAAAACAAAGTTAACAATTATCGATTTGTTTGAAAAAATTAAAAGAATAGAGATTTTATTAGGGAGAAAAAAAAATATTAAAAATGCACCAAGAACTTGTGATATTGATATTATTGATTTCAACAATTCTTGTAAAAATATTGTACATAATGGAAAAGAAATTATTACTCCACATCCAAGAATGCATGAGAGAAATTTTACTTTAATTCCATTATATGAAATAAAAAAAAATTGGATACATCCAAAAAGTAAGCAAAAAATAGATATTTTATTGAGAAAATTAAGCTCTAATTCAATTAGTGATATAAAGATTTATCAAACTAATGATATAATAAAGTATGCTAAAATCTGAGGAATTAATAAACAAGGTAAGGGAATATAATAAGTTTTTAAACCCAACAACTTTAACAAAAGCTTATAATTTTGCTCTCGAGGCTCATAAAAAACAGAAAAGGGATGAAGGTGTACCATATATAATTCATCCAATAGCAGTTGCGGACATTCTTTCAGATTTAAAACTTGATAGCGCGACTATCGCAACAGGATTACTTCATGATACGATTGAAGATACCAGAGCTACCTATAAAACTATTAAAGAAGAATTTGGTCAAGAAGTAGCCGATTTGGTTGAAGGTGTAACAAAAATATCTGAATTTGAAAATCAAGCAGCTCAAAACTCCAAAGCAGAAAATTTTAGAAAATTAATTATAGCAACTTCTAAAGATATTAGAGTTCTTCTTGTAAAGTTAGCAGATAGACTTCACAACATGAGAACAATCAAATTTGTAAAAACTAAAGAAAAACAAATAAGAAAAGCGAAAGAAACGATGGAAATATATGCTCCTTTAGCTGATAGAATGGGGATGAATAGAATAAGAGATGAACTGGAAGATCTCTCTTTTGAAATTTTGAACCCTGAAGCCAGATATCTTGTAAAAAAAAGATTGGACGAAATTAAAGAAAATAATATTTCAAATTTCAATGTACTTTCTGAGGAGTTTCATAAAATTTTAAAAGAAGAAGGACTGAATGTTAAAATATTTGGTAGAGAGAAAACACCTTTTTCTATTTGGAGAAAAATTCAAAAAAAAAGAACTTCATTAGAGCAAATTACTGATATAATTGGGTTTAGAGTAATTGTTAACGATGTATCAGACTGTTATAAAACATTAGGTGTATTTCATAAAAAATGGAATTGTATACCGGGAAGATTTAAAGATTATATTTCATCACCTAAAATAAACAAATATCAATCATTACATACCGCTATCATTGGTCCAAATAAAAGACCTATTGAAATTCAATTAAGA
>NZ_CVSO01000052.1 GCF_001180105.1 Candidatus Pelagibacter communis | reverse complement strand
CGCTTGAAAAGGTGTACCGAGGGTTCGAATCCCTCTCCTTCCGCCATTTTTTAGATTTTAGTATAGTGGGTAATTAGCGAAAAAATCTTTCATTTTGATAGGCTTTTGTTCTAGCACGTATCGATAAACGTTATAATTTTCTAGAACTCTTTGAACATAATTCCTTGTTTCTTTAAACTTAATAAGCTCAATCCAATCTACATAATCAACTTGATCTTTTTGAGGATTTTTATTTATTTTTTTCCAATATCTGACTCTTTTTGGACCTGCGTTATAGGCGGCAATAGCAAAAGGGTAGGCCCCATCATATTCTAGAATTAGACCCGCTAAATAATGTGAACCTAAATTAATATTATACTCTGGATCTGAAGTTAATCTTGATTTTGAGTAAGGTAACTTTGCTTGCTTTGCAACTAGCTTAGCTGTGTAAGTCATTAGCTGCATCATACCTCTAGCACCAGCGTAACTATTAGCTTTGCTGTCAAATTCACTTTCTTGCCTTATGACCGCAAGTATTAATGCAGGATTAGGAATTTTTCTTCCCCCGACCATAGTTGGTGTACTGATAACAGGATAGTTGAATTGATTATGAAATCTTTTTTCATAGGATGCTAATTTAGATATTTGAATTGCAAAATCATATCTTGAAATTTCAGTTGCAAGTTCTGCTGCTAATACTTCACTTCCTTGTTCTATATTATCAAGTGCTAAATGACGTAAAATATGTTTTGTATATTTATCTCTTTCAATTTCATAAAGTAAATAAACAAGTTTATATAATTTTTTATTCTTAAATTCTTTTTTATACTTTTCATTTGGTTTTATGGTCTCATCTAAAGAAAAAGTTTCATCAGGTTTTATTTTCATGTGAGCGAGTTGCCCATAGTATGTAGTTTGGAATTTTGATGCCTCACCATAATATTTGTCAGCTGTTACTGGGTCACCAAGTTTTTCATACGTTCTTCCTAACCAAAAAGCTCCTCTAGATAAACTAATTGGATAACCAACATTTTGATAAAAAGATTTAAAATGTTCTCTTGCTAAAATTGGATCATTTAAGAAACTTAAAGCGATCCATCCACTAAACCACTCTGCTTCTGCGAATTCTGGTGTTCCTTCTTCTAACGAGTGGTTATTAACTATTTTATAGGCTGTTTGATATTTCTTTTTATAAATTAATGATCTTCCAATTATTGATCTTTCAACCCACCATTTGTCAGGTCTTACCATATAACTCTTTGTATTTTTGATGTTTAACAATATTTCTAAAGAGCTATCAACTCGGCCTCTTTTTCTTCTCCATTTTAGCCTGTCATAGTTAAGACCAGGGTCATTTCTAAAATTTTCTGGTACTTTTGAAATTGCATTATCAACCCCATATGATTTACTCATGAGCAGTTGTCTTGCATTATAAAGAAGTTGATACTCTTTTGGTAAATATCTTAACATTCTTTTCAAATCCCAATATTTATTTTCCCAAGCCAAATAATCGGCTCTTTTAATATGATCTTCTGATGATAAATATTTTTTTATTCTTTTATAAGTAGGTCGAAGTTCAGCTTTAGATAAATCAGCAGTGATCCATCCTTTCTTTATCAATTTAATACCATCTACATTTTGCCCATCTTGTAATAAGCTTTCTCCCAAAACTATCTCTCCGTATCCACTTAATGGTTTTTTATCCTCGAATAAATCTATTATTTTTTTGTGACCAATTT
>NZ_CVSO01000051.1 GCF_001180105.1 Candidatus Pelagibacter communis | reverse complement strand
GAGGCTTTCCTTTTAACATGGTTCGAACTTGAACAGGAGAGGTATGGGTTCTAAGTAAGGTCTTCATATTCTCATCCAAATAAAATGTGTCATGCATATCTTTTGCTGGATGATCTTCAGGAGTATTTAAAGCAGTAAAATTATTATAATCATTTTCAACGTCAGGTCCTTCTTCCACACTAAATCCGATTTCTGAAAAAATACATGATATTTCATCAATTACTTGGGATACGGGGTGAATCTTTCCTATTCTGAATTCCTTCTCAGGTAAAGTAACATCAATTTTTTCTTTTTTTATTTTCTCATTAAGATCTTTATCTAAAACTTCTGATGCTTTTGTCCTAAATATTTCAAGCAATTCTTGTTTTGCTTTATTTATATTCGATGCAAAGTTTTTTTTCTCGTCCTCAGATAAAGATCCAAGTTTTTTAAACTCGGAATTTATAAATCCATTTTTACTGAAAATATCTGATCTTATGGACTCAATTTCTTTTGAATCCTGAGTATCATTTAATCTGTTTTTAAACTCG
>NZ_CVSO01000050.1 GCF_001180105.1 Candidatus Pelagibacter communis | reverse complement strand
GTGTTAAAAAAACATGATAAGACTCTTCCAGTTTTGTTAAAATTTTTGAAAGCGTATGTGTCGTTGATGTACCTTGCCTTCCATAATCGTAGTGACCGCCAGTTGGATCTTTAATGTTTTTCTTTTGGGTTTTTCTAATATCTTGCATGGATTTAAAAATAATAGTTGATGCCCGCACAACAGGCGGATTTACCGACTGATTATGAAAATCTTTTGCAGTGTGTTTTAAAAATGTTTTAAAAGAATAGCCCATAAAAAAATTGAATACTTATGGGGACAATGCTATATCCGTTATATAAGTCAATAAAATAATAAATAGGAGACAATGATGGGTTATCCAAAGAAACATAGAGGCCGAAGAAAAATGGGGTCAAAAAAAAGAAGAGCTAGAAAAAAAAATAAGAAAAAATAATTCAGCTCAAAATGGATAATATTAAGAAAGTAAAAGCCCTAAGTATTTGGATTTTTGTAGTACCATTTTTAGCAGTAAATACTTGTTTAATTTTAATAACTCAGTTTCACGATCTTTTTCCTAACAAGGAGA
>NZ_CVSO01000049.1 GCF_001180105.1 Candidatus Pelagibacter communis | reverse complement strand
TTCATGTATTGATAGGCAAAAGATATGCTACTGAAGCTGAGATAAATGAGGTTATAGAAGAAATATTAATTATTTGTCCTTTAAGTGAAGCTGAGAGTAAAGAAGTTATTGAACTAATATATCCTGTTTTTATTCAAAAATAATATTTAAAATTAAGGAGGATGTTGTAATTATGTACGTTGACAATGATATGGATTTTTTAAGAGAGCGTTCTGAATATGTTAAAGAAGCTCAAGATCTTTTTTTGGCAATTAGCATAGAAGCATACAAAAGTAAACGTTTAAAGAGAATTTTTATGGCTTCTGTAAAGCAGGGTTTACGTTTTGAAGAAAGATTTGAAAGTATTATTAAGAAATATGATATTAAACCATCTGAGTTTTTACCAATAACAGAGGAGGAATAATTATGTTTGACAATGATGTTTATGATTATATGTTAGAGGACCCTAATGAGTATGAGGTAGCTTATTATTGCGTTAGCTGCGGGTCAGAAATTCAAGTGGGTGAGGAATGCTTTAATTTTGCTGGAAACGCATTTTGCGAAGATTGTTATAAAAAAACAAGTATGTCTGTTGATGAGGATATAGATGATGGCGTAAATGTTTTATATTGCCATTGCTATAACTGCGGTGAGGATATTTATGTAGGTGATGATGCTGTAGTTTTAACTGAAAATAGAACTTTTTGTTTAAAATGTTATGATGAAATTTTTAAAGAAATGGCGGAAGAACCATGTCCTTTTTAAGAGATATAGATATTAAATTAAGTTATAGGGAACAACTGTTGGAAGAAATAAAAATGCTAAAGGAAGAGGTAGAAGAAATTGATAATGAAATTAAAGAATCACTTTGTGATGATGAAGGGCTTATTACAGCTAATTACGAGGTTATTTACCGAACTCAAAGTAAGTATATCATAGATGTGGATAGACTAAAAGAAGAGTGTTTATATGATAGTTTTTTGAAA
>NZ_CVSO01000048.1 GCF_001180105.1 Candidatus Pelagibacter communis | reverse complement strand
AAGAATAATAAAGTAGACGAAGATTGTTATATCAAACTAATAAATTTTCATATTGAAAATGGCACAAATGGTTTAGTTCCTGCAGGAACAACTGGTGAATCGCCCACATTGAGCCATGAGGAGCATGAAAAAGTCATTGAGCTTTGTATTAAAGAAGCAAAAGGCAAAATTCCGGTAATTGCAGGCACTGGATCAAATTCTACAACTGAAGCTGTGGCCCTAACAAAGCATGCAGAAAAGGCAGGAGCAGATGGCGTACTTGTAGTTACTCCATATTACAACAAACCAACACAGGAAGGTTTATATCAACACTATAAATCAATTAATGATAATACAAGCTTGCCAATTATTATTTATAATATTCCAAGTCGTTGCGTTATTGATATGTCAGTTGATACAATGGCAAGACTTTATGAACTTAAGAATATTGCAGGTGTAAAAGATGCGACAGGAGACCTAAATAGACTTGATCAAACTTTAAATAAATTGGGCCCCGATTTTATTC
>NZ_CVSO01000047.1 GCF_001180105.1 Candidatus Pelagibacter communis | reverse complement strand
GTGGCAACCCTTAAGGGTCGCCTCCGCCATTGGTGAATTAAATATTATCTTTTCTTCAACCTTATCTGAATTAACTATTGTAAGTGTAGCTTCTTCTGTGGTAAAATTGAATTGTGTGAAGAGGTGCAACTCTTCACATAATTCATTAATGTTAGGCAGGATATCAGACAATTCAAAATAGTTAAAACCTGAATACTTGTTTTGACCAGACTTTTTTAAGTTCATCTTTTGCAACTTAACCCTGGCAGTTTGTAATTTATTATAAACATTCATTGTCTTGACTCCTGCTTCTATTATAATGCTTTTGATATTCCGCTTCCCAAGCCTCATCATCATATTTAGATAACATATCACGTTCTAAATCTACCAACACTATCGCCACAGCAGTTTCAATTGTATAACTTCCCATTAATCTTTTAAATTCCTCTATAAATTCATTTAATCTTTCATCTGTCATTTCTTTCATCTCCTAATTTTATAATACTTACTTACAGTCTTTTGGAAACCAAAAGCTTATTTCCTCTTTTTTAGCAAGTCTAGCCTCGAAAGCTTCCTTATCATATTCAAATAACAATTTCATTTCCATAG
>NZ_CVSO01000046.1 GCF_001180105.1 Candidatus Pelagibacter communis | reverse complement strand
AAAAGATAATGTTGGCGTAATTGTCATAGAAAAAGTTGCCAAAGGACAGGACTGTGGCTGTTGGATAATGGAAGACGACTCCTCATCTAAAGTAAAATCTGAGGCTGAAATACCCTTAGGCCATAAAATAGCATTACAAGATTTAAAAGAAGGTGACACTATAATTAAATACGGTCATGATATAGGAAAAGTAGTAAAGTCGATCAAAAAAGGTGATCATGTTCACGTCCATAACGTAAAAACAAAAAAGTGGTAATATGCAAATTCCAAAAAGTTTTTTAGGATTTAAAAGAGAAAACGGGAGAGCAGGAACAAGAAATCATGTTATTATTCTTCCTGTAGATGACATTTCAAACGCATGTGCTGAAGCAGTAGCTAATAATATTAAAGGGACAATTGCACTTCCACATTCTTACGGAAGATTGCAATTTGGTGCAGACTTAGAGCTTCATTTTAGAACAATGATTGGAACAGGTAGAAATCCAAATGTAGCTGCAGTAATTGTAATTGGTATTGAACCTAAATGGACAAAAAGAATTGTTGATGCAATAGCAAAGACTGGAAAACCGGTTGAGGGTTTTAGTATAGAAGGTGTTGGTGATATCGATACGATTGCAAAAGTTTCAAAAAAGGCACAAGAATTTTCGATGTGGGCATCTGAAAAACAAAGAGAGGAATGTCCAATAAGTGATCTGTGGATATCTGTAAAATGTGGAGAGTCAGACACGACTTCAGGACTTGCGTCTAATCCAACGGTTGGGAACTTAATGGATAAACTTGAGCCTTTAGGAGTACACTTGTGTTTCGGTGAGACATCAGAACTTACTGGTGCTGAAACGGTGTGTGCAAAACGTGGTAAAACAAAAGAAGCTCAGGATAAATTTATGAAAACTTGGAGTTCATACAATGACTTTATATTAAAAGAAGCAACGAATGATTTGTCAGAAAGTCAACCGACAGCAGGAAATATTGCTGGAGGTCTTACAACAATTGAAGAAAAGGCTTTTGGAAATTTTCAAAAAATAGGCTCAAGAGAATTTATAGATGTTTTAGAACCGGCTGAAGAACCAACTAAAGGAAAAGGATTATATTTTATGGATACTTCATCAGCTGCTGCTGAGTGTGTTACTCTTCAAGCTGCTGGGGGTTTTAACATTCATTTATTTCCAACTGGTCAAGGAAACATAATTGGCAATCCTATTGAGCCAGTAATAAAACTTACAGCTAATCCGTTAACTGCAAAAACTATGAATGAACATATTGATGTTGATGTCTCAAAAATATTATCAAGAGAAATGAATCTTGATCAAGCTGGTGATGAATTAATTAAATCTACTATTAAAGTTGCAAATGGAAGACTTACTTGTGCTGAAGCTCTGGGTCACAAAGAATTTGTAATGACAAAATTATATAGAAGTGCCTAATTAAATCACAGAATTTATAGCTTTATAAATTTTATCTTTACTCAATTCTCCTAAGCTTCGATAGACTTCTTTGTTATTCTTATAAATTACTAATGTAGTTTGAAATTGAATATTTAATTGTTTGGCTATTGCTTTCTCTCTAACATCAAAGTTTAAGTAAACAAGATTATTAAAATCTTTTTCAACATCCTTTAATGCTTTCATTTGACTAGCGCAAGATGTGCAATATTTAATCCATGAACTCACAACTACAGTTTTTCCATCTGATTGAGCTTTATTAAAAATTTCGTTGGTGAACGTAGTTTTTTTTTCACCTGCACTTACACTTAATGGAATTAGGATTATTAATAAAAAGATTATTTTTTTCATAAACTACTATATCAACCATTTTAAGAGCATGGAACTATTTTTGTGAAGCAGGTGGAGCAGTGTAAACAAATTTCTTTTTAAGATTTGACAAAAATCTTCTCAAAATTGCCGCACCAACGCCCAATACGAGAGCTAAGACTATCGAGAACAATCCATATAGAACTGGAACATTTTTAGATAAATCTTTTACAAATTGTGAGATTGGTCCTAAATTTTCAGATCCTTTTTTTGATGTCTCTTTAATAATTTCTTCTGCAAAAAAGGTATCGTATGCTATTGCTATTCCAACTAATAATAAAAGCATAGCTAAAATTGTTTTGAACTGTGAGCTATCAACTTTTTCTCCAATCTTTTGACCTATTTGAACTCCAAGAATTGAACCTAAAATCAAAACTGTTACTAATATTAAGTCAATCGTCCCGTAATTAAATGCATGAAGAATAGTGACAATTGCGCTTATAAAAATAGTAACAAATAAAGACGTTCCTGGAATTAATTTTGTAGGCATTCCAATAATATAAATCATTGCTGGAACTAAAATAAAAGCACCACCTACACCAAGAATAGCTGCTATATAACCTACAATAAATCCCATTATAATTGGAGTAAAAGCACTTTCATAAAGTTTCGATTTTTTAAACCTCATTCTGAAAGGTAAACCTTGCAACCAATTATGATCATGTAATTTTTTTTTAACAATAATTTTTTTTCTAGCTCTATCTATTTCTGTAACACCTTGAACCAACATCATAGTTCCAATAATTGCTAAGATGTACATGTACGCTAATGAAATAACGATATTAATTTTTCCAATATCTTGAAAATAGGTGAAAGTCAAAATACCAAGGACAGTGCCTATTGTGCCGCCGACTACAATCATTAAGCCCATTTTATAATCCAAAGTCCCTTTAAGATAATGTGTAGTAGAGCCTGATATAGATGTACCAAGAATGTTGTTCGCTTCATTTGGAACTGCATAAGCTGGTGGAATTCCTAAAAAAATTAAGAAAGGAGTCATTAAAAAACCTCCACCAACACCAAATAATCCTGATAAAATTCCAACAAATAAACTTAAAAAAAATATGAAGGGTAAGCTTACATTTACTTCTGCAATTGGAAGAAAGAACTCCATTGAGATTAACTATTCCTCAAAATTATTAAAGTCAACTATTTGATATTTAAAACCCAAAGAAAGTACTAGATAACATCACAACCCAGTATGCAGCTAAACCTACATAAAGAGCAATTTTAGTATTAATATTTGATAATATTTTTAAGTTAAATATGTGCTTGAAAGAGTTTGTGTGTTTTTGAAAATATTCAAGCATATTCACCAATTACACCTTAAGAGGTATCTTTGCAAGAATTTTTTAAAAAATTGTCGCTCCAAATACTTTAACTTCACCGCCCTCTTCCCCAAGGACCAGTCTGCCTAAGAACTCGCCCTCTTCTTTAGTGCTTGTCTGTTTAAACAATACTGTTACGTGCATCCCTCGTCTTAGACAACCAAAAGCTTTGAAATTATCCGTCAAACTTGAGATTAATTTATTGCTAGCCCATTGTTTACCAAGTTCTACCTCATTAGCCCCATAAAGCATTTGTGAGGAGAAATCCCTCGTAAAACCACCATAATCTTTCATATTTGATGATTTTATGAGATTTAACCATATTGGATTGGCCAATTTTATAATTTCATCATCAGTCTTTGATGTGAAGCTCATAACTTTGAAGTCCTTTTAAGAAGCCTTTTTTTTCTCTTTATCGTCAACTATGTGATAGACAGGTTTTTTTTCCATTGTGAACTTACCTGTTTCAGGATCTCTTCTTGATACTGTCAAACAATGCCAATTTTCATCGTCTAATTTCATATGGTCGCCTCTATAATAGTATCCTGGCCAACGAGTTTCCTCTCTAAATAAAGTGTGTTCCGTCACACATTGAGATGTTAAGGCTCTATGTTTTAACTCCCAAGCTCTCATTAATTGATGATAGTCCTCAGCTCCTACATTTTCTAGGTCCTCTTGAAGCCAATCAAGTAATTCTAAACCTTTTTTAAGAAGATTATCATTTGTCATATAATTATTAGTGATACCGCCACAATATTCATCCATAATTTTTTGAAGTCTTTGTAGACCCTGTATAGGTGAAATATAGCTTGGAGAAACTGTACCGCCAGTTATTTCATTTTTTCCTACTGTATAGTTTTCTAAAGGCTTATAAATTACATCTTTTAAATCGTTATATTGTTTCTCACTTACTTTAATATTGTTAGCTTTTTTATCCTCAATGTATTTGACTGCAGCTTTTGCTGCTAATCTTCCTTCCGTGAAAGAACCTGATGAAAATTTGTGGGCACTTCCACCTACAGTATCACCCGCACCAAATAAACCTTCTACGGACATCATTCTGTTGTAACCCCAGAAATAAT
>NZ_CVSO01000045.1 GCF_001180105.1 Candidatus Pelagibacter communis | reverse complement strand
ACAATTGATAATTTCCAGTTTTGATAAAACATTACGGCTAAAAGTCCAATCAAAGTCAAGGTGTCCTTAAATATATTTAAAATAGCAACACTAACCAATCCCGTCATATAATTTACGTCATTTATCAAATTAGTTATTATTTTGCCTGAGTGCCTCGTCTCAATAAAATCTGTGTCGGCTTTAATCAAAGACCTCATCATATCCATTTGTAAGTTTTTTCTAATTTCTTCAGAAATTCTTATCATTATTACCTTTGCTCCATATAATGATATACCTTTAGCTGCAAAAGCAAAAATTATAAAAATTGGTATTATTAAAATTAAAGTTCTATCTTTATTAATAAAAATCTTTTCTATTGCTGGATCTAATAAGTAGGCTATTGAGGATGTACTTCCTGCTAAAACCAAGGAAAAAAGTAAAGCTAAAAAAATTTTTGATAAATGTTTTTTTGTATAGTCTTTATATAACCTTTTTAATAATTTTGAATCTCTCATCAAAAAATTTTACCTGATAAAATTGCAAAAAAAACTAATAGTCCCAAAAAGTTATTGCTCTTAAATTTTTTGAGACATGTGTTTGGTTCTAAATTTTTTAAAAAATAAATTTGAAAAACAAATAGGTGTAAAAAAGGCGCAAGTAAAATTAAATAATAATAAATATTAAATTTCATTAAAATTCCTCCTATGACTAATGATAAAAAGAAAAAGAAATAACATAAAAATAAGAAAGTTTTAGGGTTGTTTTTGAATTTAATTGATGTTGATTTTACTCCTATAATTTCATCATCTTTAATGTCTTGGTATCCGTATATTGTGTCGTAACCGAGTGTCCAAAATATGGCTCCAATGTAAAATATGACAGGATAATAGCTAAATTCATTAGTCAGCGAAACCCATGCCATTATTAATCCATAATTAAAAGTGATACCTAGAAAAAACTGAGGCCAATAAGTAAATTTTTTCATTATTGGATAGGAGAATGCAAAAGGCATAGATGCTAATCCTAAAATAATTGTGCTCTGATTAAATTGAACTAAAATTAAAAAGGATAATGAGCATAGAATAAATACATACGTCAAGCCTTTCTGTACAGAAATTTTTCCAGATGCAATTGGTCTATTTTTCGTTCTTTCAACCATGATATCAATTTTTCTATCTAAAATATCATTTACAATACATCCTGCTGATCTCATTAGAACTGCTCCACAAAAAAATAACAAACAATATTTTATAAAGATGTCATTGTTATTAGAAAATTGAAATGCTAGTGTGAGTCCCCAAAGACATGGCCAAAATAATAACATAAAGCCAATAGGTTTTTTAAGCCTTGTCAATTCCAAAAATAATTCAAAATTTTTCATGATTATTTTCTTGTAAATAACAAAGCATCGTTTCATAATCAAACTGATTCGTTATGGATATCGATTACACAGTCACAGCACTTATGTTTCCAGCAATACCACTTATAATGGGTGTTTATAGCAATAGATTTCATACTTTAAGTAATTTAATAAGAAAAATCCATGATGAACATGTTTTCGAAAAACACACACCACCTGAATGGAGAAATCAGTTAATTAATTTAAATGATAGAATAGGAGTTTTGAAGCTTACAATTATGTTTGCTGCATTCGGATTCTTGTTCAATATGTTAACGGTATTTGCTCTTTATTTGGACAAAATATTGATTGCCAGAATTATTTTTGGATCTTGCTGTCTATCAATGATGGTATCTATTGTTTTCTTTATCAGAGAAATTCAAATTTCAACTAAAGCTCTTAAATTACATATCTCTGATATGGATGTGCAATTTAAGGAGTGATTATTGCTGGCCCTAAAATTTTTCTTCCTTCCAAATCTTGGTGCGCAATAGACGCATCTTTTAAAGCGTATTTCTTAAATATTTCAACCTTTATCGCTCCAGATTTAACCATTTCGAAAAGTTTATTTGAAGCTTCATCCAGTTCCTCTCTTGTAGAAGTGTAGTGTGCAATACTAGGCCTTGTTAAATATAATCCTTTTGGTGCTATAAGTTTTCCAACATCCAATGGATCTAATTTTCCAGATGCATTTCCAAATGAAACCATTGTTCCACGCATTTTTAAACACCCTAATGAATTTTCTAAAGTATTTTTTCCTACTCCGTCATAAACTACTGGTAGACCTTGATTGTTGGTTAATTGTAAAACCCTATCTTTAAAATTTTCTTTGTTATAATTTATTACTTCATCACATCCATATTTTTTTGCTAACTTGATTTTTTCATCCGATCCAACTGTTCCTATTACATTACAGCCCAAACTTTTAGCCCATTGGCAAAAAATTTGACCAACCCCACCAGCTGCAGCGTGGAACAAAACTGTTTGACCTTTTTTAACAGGATATGTTTTATGTAAAAGATAGAAGGTCGTTAAACCCTTTGTCATTAAACAAGCAACAATTTCAAGATCTATTCCATCTGGTACTTTTACCAAATTTTTCGTTGGATAAATTCTATGTGTTGAATATGAACCTAAAGGCGCAGCTGCATAAGCTACCTTATCACCCTCTTTAAAATTTGTAACACCTGGCCCTACTTTTTCTATAATCCCTGCACCTTCAAGTCCGATGCCTGAGGGAAGCGGGACAGGATATAGTCCTGACCTATGATATGTATCAATGAAGTTCAATCCTATAGCAGAATGTTTTATTAAAACTTCATTATCTTTAGGTTCAGATAAAGATTGTTTTTCGTATTTTAAAACCTCAGGACCCCCAGTTTTTGAAAAATTTATAGAATGCATTTAATATTTCGCAAAAGTACCATTTTGGTAATCATTAATTGCCTCAATAATCTCAGCTTTTGTATTCATCACAAATGGACCTCCTCTAGCTATTGGTTCACCGATTGGTTTGCCTGCGATAAATAAAAATTCGCTATCTTTTTCAGCTTTGACCTGGAGGTTCTTACCTTTTTTTAACAATATCAAATTTGAGTCATTTGTTTTTTCGTGATTAATTTTACCAACTTTTATTTGACCTTTAAGCAAATAAATAAATGAATTATGTCCCTCTGGAACTTCGCAAGTAAATTCCTTTTCATTTTTTAACACAATGTGAAAATAGATTGGTTCAACATTATGATTTTTTTCAGGACCCTCAATATCTTTGAACTTCCCAGCAATCACCTTAACTACTTTTTCATCATCACTGTAAGTTCCAAGCTCTTTGTTTTTAATATAAATATATTCAGGTTTATTTTTTTTTAGTTTTGCTGGCATGTTAATCCATAATTGAAATCCAAGTAATTGACCATCAGCCATTGCAGGCATTTCAGAATGTATTATTCCTCTTCCAGTTTTCATCCACTGCACATCTCCTGATGACATTATTCCTTTAGCACCAGTACTATCCTCATGCTCAAATTTTCCTTTAAGCATATAAGTAACTGTCTCAATACCTCTGTGAGGATGAGGCGGAAAACCTGCAACATAATCGTCTTTATTTTCTGAACCGAATTCATCTAACATTAAAAAAGGGTCAATATAATCTGCCTCTGGTGTACCTATACTTCTTTTAAGTTTTACCCCCGCACCGTCAGATGTTTCAATAGATTTAACAATTTTTTTGATTTCAATATTTGACATGGTTTTAGTTTAATTATGTTTCAAACTATTTCAAGTAGTCCTTTTAAATTTTTAATTTCTTTTTTTGGTTTGTAATCAAGATTATCAAAATGAGAGTTGTTACGATTAACCCAGACAGCGTTGTAACCAAAATTACCACCACCTGATACATCCCAAGTATTAGCACTCAAAAAAACAACTTCTTTGGGTTGAATTTTATATTTATTAACCGGAAGATCGTAGACTCTTGAGTCAGGCTTGTAAATTTTCACTTCCTCAATTGAAAAAAGATCATCAAAAGCATCTAAATTGTTGGTGCTTACCAACTCATTAATCAAATCTGGAGTACCGTTTGAAAGTATCGCGAGCTTAAGATTTTTCTTTTTTAAATTTGTTAAAACCTCCTCTACCTCTGGATAAGGGGATAAAACTTTATAAAGACTTAATAATTCATTTTTCATGCTTGTATCTATATTAAAAACTTTCATAGATTTATCCAAACTATCTTCAGTTATTTGCCAAAAGTCTCTGTGTCTTTTCATTAAACTTCTCAACCAAGTGTATTCAAGTTGTGTAGTTCGCCAAAAATTTGCAAAGGACTCCCACTTATCTCCTATTTTATGTTTACATTTTTTTGCCGCTGAATTTACGTCAAATAATGTTCCATAAGCATCAAATACTATTGCTTTAAAATCCATACTTAAATTTAATTTTTTATATTATACTATATCTTATGAATATTAGATTATATCACCCAAACAGTATAGTCGAAAATACAACTAAGTCGCTTTCAAAGGAACATGGTCATTATATAGCAAATGTAATGAGACTTAAATTAGGCTCCCGTGTAAATTTTTTTAATAAAGATGGAGAGTGGGAAAGTGAAATAACATTTATTCAAAAAGATAAGGTCGAAGTAAAATTTATAAAAAAAATAAAACAAGCAAAGAACTCAACTAAAATTGAACTTGCGATTTGTTTAGTCAAAAAAAATCCAATGGAAACTATCTTGCAAAAATCTACAGAACTAGGTGTAAGTAAAATAATTCCTATTGTTTCTGAGAGAACAGAAGTTAAAGATTTGAATTATGAAAGAGCAAGAAAAATAGTTATTGAAGCTACAGAACAATCTAATCAATTAAATCCTCCAGAAATTTCGGAAGTTAAAAAACTTAAAGACTTTTTAAAAAACATCGATAACTCCACTAAACTTTTATTTGCCGATGTGAATTCTCAAAATGTTTTAAAAAATGATAATATTAAAAAAGGGGAAGCTTTAAGTGTTTTGATAGGACCCGAAGGCGATTTTTCACCAGTTGAACGCGAGTCGATTTTAAAAGTTCCTGATGTGAAATCTTTTACTATATCTAAGAATATTTTAAGGTCAGATACTGCCGTTATAACCGCCATTTCATTAGTGAATTTCGTCTATTTCAATTCATAATTGTCGCATTAATTGAATTTGTTAATTGATTTAAAAACTGTATAAAAACGAAATAAAAATGCTGAAAAAATTATTATACACTTTTGTTTTATTAATACCGTCCGCCTTAAATGCTAACGAGCCAAAAGATTGGCAGTTAGGTTTCCAGAAACCAGCCTCTCAATCTATGTACGAAATTGTAAAATTTCATGATTATATGTTAGTGCCAATAATTGTTGCGATAAGCGGGTTTGTATTATTTTTGATGGCTTACACATGTATCAGATTTAGAGCTTCAAGAAATCCTAACCCATCGAAAAGAACGCACAATGTTGCTGTTGAAATACTTTGGACACTCATTCCATGTTTAATTCTTATTGTAATGGCAGTTCCATCTTTTAAAATTCTTTATTCACAAGATACAATACCTAAAGCTGATGTTACGATTAAAGCCATAGGTTACCAGTGGTATTGGGGTTATGAATATCCTGATGAAAATATAATATTTGACTCTTACATGGTAGAAGAGGAGGACTTAAAACCAGGTCAACCTAGACTTTTGGCAGTTGATAATGAAGTTGTAGTGCCAGTAAACAAAGTTGTTAAAGTTTTAATAACAGCTAACGATGTTTTGCATGCTTGGGCCCTACCATCTTTCGGGGTAAAAAGAGATGCAATGCCTGGGAGAGTGAACGAAACTTGGTTTAAGGCAGATAGAGTTGGAACATATTACGGACAATGTTCGGAATTGTGTGGTATTAAACATGCATTCATGCCAATCACGGTTAGAGTTGTAACAGATGAGGAATATAACGCTTGGTTAGAAGAAGCTAAAATAAAATTTGCAAAAGAAGAAATAAATAATAATAAAATCAAATTACTAGCAAAAAATTAATATGACAACAGTTGCTTCACAAGATCATTCACACCACCATCCAACAGGATGGAAACGATGGGCTTATTCAACAAATCATAAAGACATAGGTACAATGTATTTAATCTTTGCGATTATCGCTGGAATAATTGGAACTGCCTTTTCAGTTTTAATGAGAATGGAGTTGATGCATCCAGGTGATGGAATATTAGGTGGCAATTATCACTTATACAATGTTTTAGTAACTGGTCACGGTTTGATAATGATTTTCTTTATGGTCATGCCGGCAATGATTGGAGGTTTTGGAAATTGGTTTGTACCAATTATGATAGGGGCTCCTGACATGGCTTTTCCAAGAATGAATAATATATCTTTTTGGTTACTACCAGTGTCATTCATTTTATTACTTTCATCAATATTTGTAGATGGACCTCCAGGCGCGCAAGGTGTAGGAGGAGGCTGGACAATCTATCCACCATTGTCATCTAAAACTGGTCAACCAGGACCCGCAATGGATTTGGCAATACTTAGTCTTCATATAGCAGGTGCATCTTCAATACTTGGTGCTGTAAATTTTATAACTACGATATTAAATATGAGAACCCCAGGTATGACTTTACATAAGATGCCATTGTTTGCTTGGTCAATTCTTGTAACAGCTTTTTTATTATTATTATCTTTACCAGTCTTAGCTGGTGCAATAACAATGTTGTTAACAGACAGGAATTTTGGAACAGCATTTTTTGATGCGCAAACTGGTGGAGATCCACTTTTATTTCAACATTTATTTTGGTTCTTTGGTCATCCAGAAGTTTATATTTTGATTTTACCAGGGTTTGGAATGATAAGTCATATTGTTTCAACCTTTTCTAAAAAACCAGTTTTTGGATATTTAGGTATGGCTTATGCGATGGTCGCGATTGGTATTGTTGGTTTTGTAGTTTGGGCACATCACATGTATACGGTAGGATTAAACACTGATACAAAAGCATATTTTCTAGCAGCAACAATGATCATTGCTGTTCCTACAGGAATAAAAATTTTCTCATGGATTGCAACAATGTGGGGTGGCTCTATATCTTTTAAAACTCCAATGATGTGGGCTCTTGGTTTTATTTTCTTATTTACAGTTGGAGGTGTTACTGGTGTAGTTCTAGCTAACGCTGGTGTTGATACAGCCTTACACGATACATATTATGTAGTAGCTCACTTTCATTATGTGCTATCACTCGGAGCAGTTTTTGCAATTTTTGCAGGGTTCTATTATTGGTTTGGAAAAATGTCTGGTTATGAATACTCAGAATGGCTTGGACAACTACATTTTTGGCTAACATTTATAGGAGTAAATTTAATATTTTTCCCTCAACATTTTTTAGGATTAGCTGGTATGCCAAGAAGATATGCTGATTATCCAGATGCTTTTGCAGATTGGAATTATATCTCCTCAATTGGTTCGTATATTTCAGTGGTAGGATTAGCTGTATTTTTAATTAATTTAGCTTACGCATTTATGAAAAAAAAAGTAGCAGCTCAAAATCCATGGGGAGAAGGCGCAACTACTTTAGAGTGGACAGTACCATCACCACCAAACTTTCATACATTTGAGGAATTACCTAAAGTAAATGAGTACGGGGAAGCAGAAAAAACAAGCACATAATTATTGGCATTAGATGACAACTTATAATTCTAGAGCAAAAAGTATTTCACTATTTGATACATCAATTTTCTTAGAATTGCTAAGACTGATGAAACCAAGAGTAATGTCATTGGTGATATTTACCTGTGCAGTTGGTTTATTAACTGCCCCGGGTGAAATCAGTTTTATTAAATCAATAACAAACATTTTTTTTGTGACACTTGGTGCTGGAGCAGCAGGAGCTCTTAATATGTGGTATGAGGCCGATTTAGATAAACTAATGAGCAGAACATGTTTGAGGCCGCTTCCAACAGGAAAATTAAAAAAAAAACATGCCCTTATTTTTGGAATAGTCCTATCAATAGTTTCAGTTCTAGGACTTTACTATTTTTCAAACTTACTATCTGCTTTAGTGTTACTCTTTACAATTAGTTTTTATTTATTTGTTTATACAATTTGGCTTAAAAGAAGAACACCACAAAACATAGTAATTGGTGGAGCATCTGGTGCACTGCCTCCTGTAATTGGATGGACGATTGTTACTAATTCCTTAAGTTTGGAAGCACTATCATTTTTCTTGATAATATTTTTTTGGACACCTTCACATTTTTGGGCTTTAAGTTTGTATAAAGTAGGTGACTATAAAAGAGCCAAAATTCCAATGTTGCCAGTTACAAATGGTATTGAAAATACAAAAAAAAATATTTTTGTATACTCACTTTTAATGCTTCCAACATTGGCGTTACCTTACATAATAGGTTTTGTTGGAGAATTATTTCTAGTTAGCACTTTTGGTCTTACAATTTATTATATTTTATTATGTTTTGCTTTATTAAAAACAAAAAAAGATTCTTTTGATTTACAAAAAGCTAAAAGAGTTTTTGGGTATTCAATCTTTTACTTGTTTTTTATATTTGTATTATTTTTAATTGATAAACTATTCTAATGGAAGTTGACAAAAAAATTAAAAAGAAAAATATCTTTACTGCTATTGGACTTATAGTATTTATCTTATTACTTTTTGTATTTACACTTTACAATGTTGGAGTTTTTGAAAGAGCCATATGATTAGTAAAAAAAACCTAACGCCATTGATTTTATCTTTAATATTTTTTTTAATGCTAGGATTATCATTCGCTGCTGTTCCACTTTATGATTTGTTCTGCCGTGTCACAGGATTTGGAGGCACTACTCAAGTTTCAAAAGAAGCTCCAAAAATAGTAATTGATGAACCTGTGAGAGTAAGATTTGATACAAATGTTCAAACAGATTTAGCTTGGAATTTTAAAGCGAATAAATCTTTATATGATATTAAACCAGGCAAAGTTTATAAAGTTGAGTTTGAAGTAGAAAACTTTGGAAAAGAACCATCAAGTGGAGTTGCAAGTTACAATGTGTCCCCATCAACTTTTGGCCAATATTTCAATAAATTAGGATGTTTTTGTTTTGAAAAACAAACTTTAAAAAGTGGAGAAAAAATGAGTTATATTTTAACTTTTTATTTAGATCCTGAAATGGTAAATGATCCTAAAACTAAAAACATAGATGATATTACAATGTCGTATACATTTTTTTCTTCTGACTATTATAAACAATCAAAGGTTAATTAATTATGAGCTCTAAAGATCAAAAACATGATTACCACTTAGTTGATCCAAGCCCGTGGCCAATCTATACATCTTTTGCTACCTTAATTACTGCTATAGGTTCAGTTTATTATTTTCACTCAAAAGTTATGTGGGCTATGCTACTTGGTTTCGCTCTTTTAATTTATGGAGCTTACATGTGGTTTAGGGATGTTGTTAATGAAGCTGAACATCAAGGTCATCATACTCCTGTTGTTCAAATACATCACCGTTATGGAATGACATTGTTTATTGCATCTGAAGTAATGTTTTTTGTTGCTTGGTTTTGGGCTTACTTTGATGCTAGTTTGTATCCAAGTGCTTTTGTTGGTGGAGTTTGGCCGCCTAAAGATATTGAAGTTTTTAATCCATGGGATATTCCATTAATTAACACACTGGTTTTATTATTATCTGGAACAACTGTTACATGGGCTCATCACTCTTTACTAGAGGATGATAGAAAAGGTTTTATACAAGGTCTTTGGGCAACAGTTCTACTAGGTTTCTTTTTTACCCTTCTCCAAATATATGAGTATCAACATGCTAGTTTTGATTTTTCAGGACATATTTACGGTGCAACATTTTATATGGCCACAGGCTTTCATGGCTTCCATGTAGTAGTTGGAACTATCTTTTTGGCTGTCTGTTTGTGGAGAGGAAAACTTGGTCATTTCAATAAGGATCATCATTTTGGATTTGAAGCTGCAGCATGGTACTGGCATTTTGTCGATGTAGTTTGGTTGTTTTTATTTGCGGCAATCTACGTTTGGGGAAGCTAATTTAATTGAGATATAAGTTTCTTTTCACAATATTTGTTTCATTTTTTATCACAATTTTTCTTGCCCTTGGGTTTTGGCAGTTATACAGACTTAATTGGAAAAATAGTCTTATTGAAGAAATAAATTCTTCTCTCAAGAATGATCCTGTAAAATTTGAAGCACAAAAAATTAAAAACTTTCAAAAAATTGAATTCAAGGGAAAAATTGATAATGAGAATTTAATTTATTTATATGGACTCAGTGATAATGGAGAGCCAGGTTTTAATATAATTAAAGAAATTGATATTAGGGGAGAAAACTTTTTAATTAATCAAGGATGGATTCCGAGAGATTTGAAAGGTGAGTCCTTCGATCTTAAACAATCAGAATACTTTGGAATTACAAAACTAAAATCAAAAAAAAATTACTTTAAACCTAATAATGATTTATCAAAAAACTATTGGTTTAAACTCGATGACATAGACCTAAAAAAACATACTGGAAAAACATTTTCTCCTTTTATTATTTTTATTCAAAATGGAGAACAAAAAAACTCTTTTCCAATTCCAAAAAAAATTTCGTCAGATCTGCCTAATAATCACCTTAAATACTCTTTAACATGGTTTTCAATAGCGATATCAATTCTTTTGATATATCTATATTTTAGAAAAAAGAATTATTAATGGAATATATAAGTACAAGAAATAATAATAAGAAATTTTCCTTCAGTGAGGTATTTCTAAAAGGACTTGCTGATGATGGAGGTCTCTTTATACCGTTGAGTATTAAAAAATTTGATGAGAGCAAAATGAACTCTCTAAAAAAATTAAGTTATATAGATCTAGCTACTGAAATTATTTATTTA
Source organism: Candidatus Pelagibacter communis (assembly GCF_001180105.1). Classification (GTDB taxonomy): domain Bacteria; phylum Pseudomonadota; class Alphaproteobacteria; order Pelagibacterales; family Pelagibacteraceae; genus Pelagibacter; species Pelagibacter ubique_K. The sequence goes on along the minus strand of NZ_CVSO01000045.1, from coordinate 28,238 downwards.
TACACTGGTGATTTTTTAAGCAAAAAAGAATTAAACGAAATTGTAAAAAAATCATACTCTAACTTTAGAGAAAAAGATGTTGTTAAAATAGTTGAGTTAAATCAATTTAAGATCTTGGAATTGTTTCATGGACCCACTCTAGCTTTTAAAGATATTGCGATGCAATTAATTGGAAATATGTATGAGCATTTCTTAAAATCAAATTACAGAACAATAAATATAGTTGTTGCAACTTCAGGGGACACTGGTGCAGCAGCTATTGATGCGATCAAAGGAAAATCTAATTTAAATATATTTGTTTTACATCCAAATAATAGAATTTCCTCTGTTCAAAGAAAAATTATGACTACTGTTGAAGAAAAAAATGTTTTTAATATCGCAATTGACGGAAACTTTGATGATTGTCAAAATATTGTAAAACAAATGTTTTCTGATCTTGAGTTCTCAAAATCTATAAATATGTCAGGAGTAAACTCAATAAATTGGGCAAGAATAGTTGCTCAAGCGGTATATTATTTTTATGCACAATTTAAATTAGATAAAGACAACATCTCTTTTTCAGTTCCAACAGGAAATTTTGGAGATGTCTTTGCAGGATATCTTGCAAAAAAAATGGGATTACCAATTGATAAATTAATTGTTGCAACAAATGAAAACGATATTTTGTATAGAGCCATTACAAAAGGAGAATATATTTCAAAAGAAGTCAGAGAAACTTTATCACCAAGTATGGATATACAATTAGCTAGTAATTTTGAAAGACTAATTTACTACGTGAATAATTCAAGCTCAGAAAAAACAGCAGAAATTATGAAGAAGGTTAAGCAGAATTCTTACCAAATTGAAAAGAAAGATTTAGATATAATTAAAAAAGATTTTTTATCAGAAAGTTGTAATGAAAAAGAAACTTTAGAGATTATAAAAAAAAATTATAAGGAAAATGATATGGTTTTAGATCCGCATACGGCCATTGGAGTAGGAGCTGCACAAAAATTATCTTTGAATGATTGTGTAGTTTTATCAACAGCACATCCGTGTAAATTTCCCGATGCTACAAATAATGCGATTAATAAACATGAAAAATTGCCTGAAGAACTTCAGCACGTACTGAATAAAAATGAGAATTTTCAAATACTAGAGAATAATACGGATGAAGTAAAAAAATTTATTAAAAGTAAAATTTTATAAATTCGCAGCTTCTTTGGCAATTAAATCAACTTCATTGTTTAACTCATCAGTTGAGTGCGCTTTTACCCAATTCCAACTTATTTCAAATTGATTGGCTAAAATATCAAGCTCTGTCCAAAGATCTTTATTTTTAACTTCTTGCTTGTTTGCGGTTTTCCATCCATTTTTTTTCCAGTTATAAATCCACTCAGTTATTCCTGACTTAACATACTTCGAGTCTGTAAAGATTTGAACTTTACTTCCTTTGGGAATTTTTTTTAATGCCTCAATAGGAGCGAGTAACTCCATTTGATTATTTGTAGTATTTTTTTTACTTCCTTTAATATTAGTTTTTTGTCCGTTGTTTATAATTATTGCTGCCCATCCACCATTTCCAGGATTTTCTAAACACGACCCATCAGTATAAATTTTAATCATTAAAGTATTCCTCGAATTTTTCTATGGAATTATGAAATCTAAGTTTTTGAATGTACTCAGAGGGATCCTTTTTTTTAATTAAAATATTTTTAGGAGTATTTATGAAATCATAAGCTCTTGTAGCCAGATATCTTAAGGCAGATCCTTTACAAAGAATTTTCATACTCTTTTTTTCCTCTGGTTTAAGTTTTCTAATACTCTCATAACCTTTAAAAAGCTTGGAGGCTTTTCTCTTATTAAATTTAAACTTATTTTTTGTTTTATTAAAACAAAGTGAATTTATACAAATTGCGAGTTCATAAGCTTGAAAATCATAAGCTGAAAAATAAAAATCAATAAACCCCCCAAATTTTCCTTTGTAAAAGAAAATATTGTCAATGAACAAGTCTCCATGAATTACACTACTCGGTATTTTTTTTGGCCAGTTTTTGTTTATATCACGAAAACTTTCCCTCATCTCATCTTTAAGATTTTTAGGTAATTTCGAATTCTTAAAGTTAATTTTATTTATAAGACTGTAAATTTTGAGAGGTGAAAAGCTGTTTTTTCTTTTTAGTTTTATCTTTGTTAATTTTTTATGCATGAACCCAATATTTTTACCAATGACAAATAAATCTTTTTCCAAAAGTTTTTTCTTATCGCTGCCTTCTAGAAAAGAAACTAGACAGGCTTTTTTTCTTTTTAAATTAAATATATATTTTCCATATTTATTTTTAACTGGGGATGGGCATTTAATACCTTTTTTTGAAAGTGCATCCATCAACTTCATAAAGTAGGGCAAATCCTTATTATTAACTCTACTTTCAAAAATCGTTAAAACGTATTTTTTATTTTTTGTGGTAACAGTATAATTTGTATTTTCTATTCCTTTTTTAATGCCCTTAAAGCTTTTGATTTTTTTAAATCCAAAAATATTTTGGACATTAGAAATGTCAGCTTGATTCAACTTTGTAAATACAGCCATTAATTGAGTTTTCCTGGAACTTTAAAAGTTACGTTTTCTTTTACTATTTCGACTTCTTGAATTTCAACATTAAAATTTTCTTTAATTTTTTCTATAAAATTCTGAACTAAAATTTCAGGTGCCGATGCACCTGACGAAATACCTATACTATTACACTTAGAAATTTTTTCTAATGGAACTGAACTTTCAGAATGTATTAATTCTGAATAATTACAACCTGCCTTATCCGCTACCTCCACGAGTCTTTTTGAATTAGAAGAATTTCTGCTTCCAATAACAAAAAACATATCACATTTTGAAGCAATCTTTTTAACAGCTGCCTGTCTATTAGTCGTGGCATAACAGATATCTTCTTTATTTGGTTCTTTAATTTGTGGGAATTTTTTTTTTAAAGCATCAATTATATCTTTTGTATCATCAACAGAAAGAGTTGTTTGAGTTACAAAAGCTAATTTTTTATTTGATGGAATATCAATATCCTCAACATCATCAATTGTTTCAACTAACTCTATTGACCCCTCTGGAATTTGACCCATAGTGCCAACTACTTCGGGATGATTTTCGTGACCAATTAAAAAAATATGGAAGCCTGCTTTATTTAAATTTTCAGCCTCTCTATGTACTTTTGAAACCAAAGGACAAGTAGCATCTATATATTCCATTTTTAAGTCTTGAGCTTCTTTTGGAACTTTTTTTGGCACTCCATGAGCTGAAAAAATTACTGGTCTAGTTTTGTCTTTAATTTCACTAAGTTCTTCTACAAATATTGCACCAATTTTTTTTAAATTTTCTACTACATGCTTATTGTGAACTATCTCATGTCGTACATAAACTGGTGACCCAAATTTATTTATACTTTTTTTAACAATTTCTATTGCTCTATCAACTCCAGCACAAAATCCTCTAGGAGCAGCTAAATATATTTTTAAATCTTTATTTTTCATTTTTTTCTACAAGATACTCTAATAATATATGCGGAAAGGTTAAAGACGCCAAACCTATAAATATTACTTTTAAAATTGCGTCATCAAAAGCATAGTAATTAGCTAATAAATAAAGACTTATTATAAATAGTAATAAAGTCGTTAATGTAAGCGGCAACGCTTTTCTTATAAATTTATAAAAACCAACTTTAAAATCATTACGATCAATTTCATATATTAGAGAAAGAGAATGTCTTACAGAGTGTAAAAAACAAAAATAAATTGTGAAAGCAATTAATGGAGAAAGAAAAACATTAAGTAATATTATATTTGTCCAATCTGCAATTAAGAATCCACCATTGTTCGATTGAACTGTTATAATAATGTTTGCGATAAAACTTACAAATATCATTAATATTAAAAATTTACTGGTTAAAAAACCCAAGTCTAAGTTTAAGATTTGAAAAATTTCATTTGTTTTTTCATTATGAAATAGAAGGGGTGCAATAATGATTACACTTCCTTTAAATAAATATAGAAAATCGTAAACTAAACTTTTTGTGTTTTGTTCTACGCAACTATCCTCTTTACCAAAATGGTATGAAGCAACCATTAAAAAAATTATTAAAACAATTTCTGGAATTATCATCCAAGTAAAAATTACTATCAACGAGACAGCTATATAAGCTAAGTAAAAGTATGACTTATTTTCCAATTTATAGATTTTCATCAATTTATAACCTTTTAGGTGATCAAGAGCTCCATGAGAAACACCTATGATAGATATTAAAAAGAAACAGATGATAGTTTGATATTGAAATTCTATTTGCTTATTTTCAAAATATTTTGAAATTGAAATTAAAAAAATAATATTGAATAGAAGTAAAAAAAACGAATATTTTTTGTTTATTTTATATAAATCCATTAATTGAATAAAGCCTTTATAAAAGGCCACTTTGGCATTTTTGATATTATTGATAAGTCTTGAAAAATATTACTTTTATTTGAGAGAAATTTTACACTTGTTTCCGAGCTAGAATTAAAGATTTCAAAAAAAATATTTGGCATTCTTTGAGCATTCTTTTTCAACACTTTTAAAAATATTTTATCAAGAATTTCATATTTTTTTCCGATACTGTAAGTTTTTAAATTATCTAAATTCTTAACAATATATTTACAATGTTCTTGAATATTCAAAAAGGTATATCCAGTACTCAACCTTGTCATTTTACCTGCTGTTCCAATATTAATTTTTTTTTCACCGTTTAAATTTAATGGATAAAATAATGGAATTTGTCCTTTTTCTTTATAAATAATTTTGTAATTTTTAATCTTAAGAATATTTTCAATATATTCCCTAATCTGAAAGTCATAGTCTTTTTCTGAAGGATCTTTCATATTTGATAACCAAGTAGTTTCAATTAAAGCTTTATTTTTTGAAAACGGAAGAGTGTAAAAAAAATGAACGCTATCTTTTTGGTCACAATCAAAATCCATTAGATTAATTATAGAATCATCAAATATATTCTTATCCGTTTCAATTTCATAACCTCCAAAATGTTGCCAAAGATCATTTTCATTTGAATTTATTTTAGGAACACTATTAAATACGTATGAATTTTCTGTATTTACATCCTCCTTATTTCTGAAGAAGTGAATATTTTTATTTGCTTTAAGTCTGTTCAAAGTTTTTTTGTAAAATAGACCACTGTCAATAGATTGATATGGTAGACTTTCACATTCAATCTGTTTTGATTTATTGGGAATATTAATTGAAAAAGAATCCCAACTTTTAATCACACAATCTTCAAAATTATGTGGAAATGTTTTCCAAAAAGACCATGTTTTATCTCTTTGGTATTCAATCCTTGGCTCAATAATAGCTAAGTTTTTATCACTTAACTTGTTATTAATTTCAAGCTCGTAAGCTAAGGAGAGGCCAGCACAACCACCACCAATTATTGTATAATCAAATTCTTTCATCTATATTAATTTCTAAGCCAATTTCATTATGCTCTTCATTTCTGTAATAATTATCTGATTGAATAAATAATAATCTAAAAAAATCAAAAATACTTAAAATAGTTTGAACGATTTTGCCAGTTTTAGTAACATAAACTTTTCCAGATCGATTATATTCCTTAATGTCTCCTTTTTTAATGATTTTATAACCAATCTCTCTATAAACTCTGCGAGCGACCAATATAGCAAAACGGCACCTAATTGGAATTTCTCTGATTGAATTAAAACAACTATTATAAAACAAATCTGCAGTAGTGATTGTATTTTTAATATTTGAAAGATCATGCTTAATATATTCTCTGTTTTTTTTTCTATCTTCTATTACATCTCTAGAAATGTTAGTAAGCTGCATAGCTATCCCTAGATCAATTGCAGATTTCAAAGCTGTTTTAGATTTTACTTTAAGAATTTTTGCCATCATCAAACCTACTGTTCCAGCCACCCTATAAGAATATACTAGCAGCTCTCTTTTAGATTTTAATTCTATTTTTTCTTTTAAATCAGACTCAATGCCATCAAAAAGATCGAGAACAATTTTTTCTGATACATCGAAGTTTTTAATTATGCCATGTATTTTTTTGATACTATCGTTTTCAATGTTGCGGTTAATAAAGTCATTTTTATAGTTAAGGAATTTCTTCTTTTTAATCTCTAAAGGTATTTCTTCATCAGCAATATCGTCTAATATTCTACAAAAATCATATAGGTCAGATCCATTTTTATAAACATCGCTAGGCAAGAAAAATCCAGCCCAGCTAAAAGACTTTGCATGAATTGATAAAAGATTATTCGCCATTAAAGAATTTTATCTAAAACTTTTGCTGATGATAAAACTCCAGGCACACCAGCACCAGGATGTGTTCCAGCACCGACAAAATATAATCCATCATAAATTTCAGACTTATTATGAAATCTAAAATAAGCAGATTGTGTAAATTTTGGTTGAATTGAAAAGCCTGATCCAAATTTTGTGTTAAGATCTTTTTCAAAGTAGTCGGGTGTTAAGTAGAAATCCTCTATTATGTTTTCTCTTAATTTTGGAAGTAAATCCTTTTCCATCTTATCAATTACTAAATTCTTAATTTTTTCACCACTTACCGACCAATTTATATTTGATTGATTATTAGGAACTGGGACTAGAACATAGAAACAATCGCATCCATCTGGTGCCATCGAATTATCTGTTGCTGTAGGTCGATGCAGATAATAGCTAATATCATCGTTTAGTCTCTTTTTATCAAAAATATCATCTAAATGTTCTTTGTATTTGTTACCAAACTTAATTGTGTGGTGAGCAACATTCTTATAAACTTTTTTAGTTCCAAAGTAATAAACAAATAAACCCATTGAATAATCCATTCTTTTTCTCTTAAAGTTGAAAAAAAAATTCAGGTCTTTTTTATTCAATAATCTCTCATAGACATCGGGTGGATCAGCATTACAAACCACATTATTAGCAGAAATTTCATCACCGTTTTCCAATCGAATACCTTTAATTGTTTTTCCATTTGAAATAATTTTGTTTACCTCAAAGCCTTTTTTTATTTTTATATTTTCCTCATTCATTAATGTTTCTAGACCCTTAATTATATTTCCGGTTCCCCCCATCGAGTAATGAATTCCCCATTTCTTTTCTAAATATAGTATTAAGCCATAGATCGAAGTTGTAGTGAAAGGATTACCACCCACAAGAAGAGGATGCATGCTAAGAATTCTTCTTAGTTTTTCGTGTTTAACATATGATGACACAAGAGAATAAACAGATTTATAACTTTTTAACTTTAATAAAGATGGAATTTGTTTCATCATGAAAAAAGGTTTCGTAAAGGGAACATCTGAAAGTTCTAAATACCCCTTTTCAAAAATTTTTTTAGTGAAATTTACTAATTTGATATAACCTTTTAAATCATCTGAAGAAATTGCAGATATTTGTTTTTCCATTTCTTCTTCATTTCCTGAGTAATTGAATTTTGTGCCATCTTCAAAAACGAATTGATACCAAATATCTAAAGGTTTTATGTTTAAATAGTCTTTTGGATCTTTTCCAAATAGTTCGAACAACTCATATATCAGATAAGGTGCTGTAATTACTGTCGGTCCAGCATCAAATGAAAACCCATTCTTTCTAAAAATTCTTGCTCTACCACCTAAATCATTTTGTTTTTCAATTAAGGTCACCTCGTGGCCTTTAGCTCTCAGCCTAAGAGCCGCAGATATACCACCAAAACCTGAACCTATGACTATGGATTTCATAACAATAATTTATATTTTTTTTCTAAAAATGTAAGAATTTATTTTAATTTGAGCCAGCTTTTTTTAAAGCATCTTTAGCATCTTCTAAATTTTTTTGAAATAAATTGTCGAGCTTTGATTTTTCAATTGAATTTTTAATTAAATTTTCTGAAGCAGAGAATGCAACATCAACTGAAGTATTTTTAATTTCTCTAACTGCTTCATCCTTCATTTGTTTAATTTTGCTTAAAGATAGTTCTTTTTTGATTTTAGTTGAGTTCTCAAACTTAAGCTCTAAATCACTCACCATTTTTTCAGAATCACTTTTTGCTTGATCCATAATTTTTTTACTTTCCTTTACGGCTGAGCTTAATTTTGATTGAGAGTCTTCTAATAATTTTTTTGTTTCTATTCTTAACTTTTCACTTTCATCTAATTCGTTTTTTATCTCAGAGATCTTTGTGTCTAAAGCCTCATTTATTTTTTTTGGGATCTTAAAATAAATTAGAACTCCAAAAAAAATAACAAAAGATATAGCTACCCAAAAAGTTGAGTCAAATTCCATTTGTGCTCCTGCTCAATTTTTTAAGTTCTTGTTCAACTAAAGCAGAAACACTGCTTTCATTTACATCAGTTCCAATCAACCTTTTTATGACTTCGTTGGTTATATTAGAAGCTATTGAGTTTATCTTTTTTGGTGAAGATAACTTTAACTCAATTATTTCTTTTTCAACATTTTGAATTTCTGAAGTTAAGTCTTCATCAAGTTTCATTTTTTTTTTGGTTATTTCAGAGACAACCTTTTCTCTTGCAGCTAACATTACTTCTTTAGCTTTGTTTTTACTTTTAAAAATTATCTGATCAAATTCTTTGAGATTTTTTTCACTTTGTTCTCTTTGCTTTTCAGCTGTCTCAATATTTTCTAAAATTTGTAATCTTCTCTGTTCTAGGTTTTTACTTATCCTAGGTAAGATAAATTTAGAAAGGACTAAAAAAAGGGTACCGAAAGTTATGGTTAACCAAAAAATTTGCGATACCCAAAATTCAGGATCCAATTGAGGCATTCCTCCCTTTTCCGCACTTTTCACTGCTACAGCACAGAATGAGAAATAAAAAATATTAAGTAAAATAATTTTTTTCACAATACTTTAAAAAGCAAATAAAATTATCAAAGCTACAACAAGTCCAAACAACCCGGTGGCCTCAGCTAATGCGAAACCTAAAAGTAAATTTGGAAATTGTTTTTGAGCTGCAGACGGATTTCTCATAGCGCCAGATAGATAGTTACCAAAAATAATACCTATTCCTACTCCTGCTCCTGCTAGAGCAATTGCCGCTAATCCTGCTCCAATCATTTTTGCTGCTTCTAACTCCATATTATCCTCCTTATGATTAATGGTGTAAATTTAATGCATCATTTAAATAAATGCATGTTAAAATTGCAAAAACATAAGCTTGAAGAAAAGCAACTAATATCTCCAAACCTGTTAATGCAACTGAAAAACTCAGTGGAAGCCATCCACCGACAATTCCAAGACTTACTACAAAGCCTCCGAATACTTTCATCATTGTATGTCCAGCCATCATATTTGCAAACAATCTTACAGATAAACTGATGGGTCTACTTAAATAAGAAATAATTTCTATAACTACTATTAGTGGTAACAAGACAGCTGGCACTCCGCTGGGTACAAAAAGTTTTAAATACCCAAATCCATGCTTAATAAATCCAATAATTGTCACTCCAATGAAAATAAATGCTGCTAAAACAAATGTCACAATTATGTGGCTCGTTACTGTAAAAGAGTAGGGGATCATACCGAACATGTTACAAAAAAGAACAAACATAAAAAGTGAAAATATAAATGAAAAATATGGTTTTGCTTTCGAACCAGCTGTATCACTTATCATTTTAGACACAAATGTATAACCAAGTTCTGAGAGCAATTGTATTTTATCAGGAATTATATTTTTCTTTTGTGCACCTAAATTAAAAATTATTAATATTGCTAATGAGCTTATGACCATAAATAAACTTGCATTAGTAAAGGATAAATCTATTTCACCTATTTTTATTTCTGGACCAATTCTATAAACATTAAATTGGTACATTGGATTTGCTGCCATAAAATCAATTCTGTAGTTTTTTTGCTGACCTAATTACATTTAAAATACCTGCAACTACACCAACAAAAAAAAATATTATTATTAACCATGGTTTAGTATCAAACCAATTATCTAAAATAAACCCTATAATTGTCCCTACTAATACAGCCGCTACTAACTCAGTGCTCAATTTGAAAGCTTGTCCAATATTAGATGTTTGTGGATTTTCTTTTTCTATTTTTAACTTTTTACGTGCATTTTTAAGGCGGTCTTTAAGCTGTTCTTTACCCATCTAGGCAACCATGCTTTCAGCTTTTTCTAGGTCAACTGAAACTAGCTGGCTTATGCCTTTCTCTGGCATTGTTACACCATAAAGTCTATTCATTTTTGACATGGTAAGTGCGTGATGGGTAACAATAATAAATTTTGTTTTAGTAATTTTTATGAGTTCATCCAAGAGATTGCAAAAACGAGTGACGTTTGCGTCATCCAAAGGTGCATCTACTTCATCAAGAACACATATTGGTGAAGGGTTAGTTAAAAAAACTGCAAAGATTAAAGATAAAGCAGTCAGCGCTTGTTCTCCACCTGAAAGAAGAGTTATTGACTGAAGTCTTTTTCCTGGAGGACTTACTAACATTTCTAAACCTGCATCAAGTGGATCATCAGAGTCGACCAATTCTAGTTTCGCACTACCACCGTTAAATAATTTTGTATAAACTTCATTAAATTTTCTATTAACCTTTTCAAAAGCCTCAAGGAGTCTTTCTCGACCTTTTTGATTGAGTTCATTAATACTTTCCTTAAGTTTAACAATGGCTGTAACTAAATCTGATCGATCTTTTTCCATTTTTTTAATTTCAATCTCATATTTACTTGTTTCTTCATCTGCTCTTAGATTTACTGATCCTAATTTGTCTCTCTCTCTTTTTTTTTCATCAAGCAATTCCTCTTGACTGAGCGCATCCGGGAGATCACTTTGATCTTTCAAGTTTGAGAATTCAAAAACATCTTTTTCTGCAAGATTTAATTCATTTTCAATTCTCTCTAACAAATCAATTCTTCTTTTTGACAGACCATCAATTGTTGCTGTTGAACTCGCTTTTCTTTCCCTGATTTCTATAGAATTTTCTCTGATCTCTGAAAGCTCAAGATTTAGGGCGTTTGATTTTTTATCTGATATTTCAATTAATTTTTCATTCTCTTCTTTCTCAATTTCAGAAAGTCTTAAATTTTCAGTTAGTTGCCCTTTTTTTTCTGCTTGAGTGTTTGGTTTATTTTCTAAAAGATTTAATTGACTAGATGATTTTTGTCTTCTTTCATTAAGTTGTTTTATTGATTTGTCGGAATTTTCAAGTAGGTTTTTCCAACTTTCAATTTCAGTGTCAATAATTTTTATTCTTTCTTTTCTTTTAATTGAATCATTCTTTATGTTTTGGTTTTTGCTATAGCTTTCAGCATATTCTTCAATTATGTTTTTGCATTCTTCAATAGCTTTTATGGCGTCATCATTTTGGTTTTGACTGATTAAATTTTTTACGTTTTCAAGATTGTTTTTAAGTTTATCTTTTACAGAAAAGAGATCGTCATTAGATTTTTTTTCAGTATCATAATATTTTGTATCAATATTGATTAAATCATTTTTTTCCTCTTTTAATCTTTTTTCATTTGAATTAGCATCGATCGTAATACTTTTTTCTCTATCTAAATCATTATCGATTTCAACAAGGCTATTTTTGAAATTTTCGATCTCTCTTTGTATTCTATCATTTTCCTCATCCAAACTTGTAAGTTCCAAGTTTAATCTTTGGATTTTAGAAAGTATCTCAAAATTTTTCTCTTTGATTGGAGTATTTGTTGCATTTTCACTCTCTATATTTTTTTCAATTTCATTAATTTTATTTGTAATATTTTCAAATTCTTGATCAGAGTCTTTATTAATTTCTTTTTCTAAAGTAATTTCCTTATCTATCTCCTGCAATTTTAGAAAATATAAACCTGCTTCAATTTTTTTTATTTCTTCTGAAATCATCTTATACTTCCCAGCTTCTTCTGCTTGTTTTTGTAAATTTGCTAATTGTTTCTCCTGTTGTCTTCTTAATTCATCTGCTCTTTTTAAATTGTTTTCCGCAGCATTTAATCTTACTTCAGCTTCATGCCTTCTAGCATGTAAACCAGAAATTCCCGCAGCCTCCTCAAGTATTGCTCGTCTATCACTTGGTTTTGCTGTAACTAACGATCCAATTCTACCTTGGCTTATTAATGATGGAGAGTGAGCCCCAGTTGAAAGGTCAGCAAAAAACATTTGAGCATCTTTTGCCCTTACTTCTTTACCATTTATATGAAACTTTGATCCTTTATCTTTTTCAATCTTTCTTCTAATTTCTATTTCGGGAATGTGTTTATAATTGTGTGACCCTAGACTTCCATCGTTTGATAGGTTTACAATTACCTCAGCTATATTTTTGGAAGGTTTGTTTGAAGTACCGGAAAAAATTACATCTTCCATACCTGAGCCTCTCATACTTTTTGCTGATGTTTCACCCATACACCATCTTAAAGACTCAACGATATTTGATTTACCGCAACCGTTTGGACCAACTATCCCAGTCAGGCCGTCTTCAATAAGTAAACTTGTTTTATCGGCAAAAGATTTAAAACCGTTTAATTGAATTTTTTTAAATTCCATTAAGGAATTATAACAGTTTTTCTATGGCTTTTTTTAAATTTTTAAACGATAGCGTTTTTTCAAACTTTTGGTTATTCAAAATGAGTGTAGGAGTTGCATTTATATCAAATTCTTTTACACCTTCGATTCGTTCGTTTAAGATAAAAGCTTCTAATTCATTATCTGAAAAGCATTTATTCTCATCCAATGGTTTATCGAAAGACTTTATCACAGAGGATAGATTTGAATTAAGCTCCTCTATGGTGGAACCCTTAGCCCATTTTTTCTGATTTGAATATAAAAAATGTAATAAATCTGATTTACCATCATTGCTACAGTGAGCTAATTTGGAAGCATTTAAAGCCGCCATGTCTAAAGGAAAACTTCTAAATTCAATATTTATAACACCGGTATCTATAAACTCTTTTTTTAACTTTGGGTAAACATCGTTGTGGAAATCTGCGCAGTGTGAACAAGTAAGGGACTCATAAATTATTAGTTTAATTTTTGCGTCTTTTTTCCCTTCAATAATCGGCTTGAATGAGGATGCATTAATATTTGTCTGCAAAAGAACAAAAAATATTATAATAAAAAATTTCTTAATCATTTTTTTCTCTATACACTTTAGCAAATTCTTTCAAAGAATTTTCAATTTTTTTATTTTTAATTTCTCCTAAATTAATTTTGGATTTATATTTTTTAGGATTTTTTGGTTTTTCATCAGTCCTATCAAAGGTATATACTTTTAGTGATGAAATTAAATCATATCCAAAAAAAGAATTAATCTTATCTATTATATTTTTTTTCGAATACTCTAATTCAACCTCGTGACCTCTTTTAACCATTACTTCCAATACCGATTTTCTAAACTTGTTAGAACTCAAATATTTTTTTGGATAACTTAGAGAAAATAGCTCATCACCCACAAACATTCTCCAATTTTCTATAAGTTCAGAATAAACTTCCCCTTTTTGCTTTAACAATTTTTTTACTTTTGTGGGTAAAGTGTCTTTAAAGGATCTTAATCCTTGAATGACTTTAGATCTCTGATTAGAATTAAAATTCATGAACAAGTCAACTATATCAAAAAAAATTTTATTTTGGTACGATAATAATAAGAGAATTCTACCATGGAGAAAAAATACTTCTAAGGAACAAAAACTTTATTTTACTTTACTTAGTGAGTTTATGTTGCAGCAAACTCAAGTTTCAACCGTCATTCCTTATTTTAAAAGATTTGTGCAAAAAATTCCAAATTTTAAAAGATTGTCCAAAACAAATGACCAAACACTAATGAAGCTGTGGGAAGGACTGGGTTACTACTCTAGAGCCAGAAATCTAAAAAAATCTGCGATAATGATTGTTAGTAAATTTGGTGGAATTTTACCATCTAATTTTGAAGATTTAAAATCTTTGCCTGGAGTTGGTGACTATACATCAACGGCAGTAATGGCTATTGCCTTCAATCAAAAGTTTATTCCTTTGGATGGAAATGTTGAAAGAATTCTTAAAAGAGTTTTATACCTTAGAAGTGATAAAGATATATCAAAAGAAAATATGCAAATTTCAAAAAATTTTTTTGGTTTATCAGAAAGAGCAAGTGATTATGCACAAGCTATTATGGAATTAGGTGCTTTAGTATGCAGACCTACCTCTCCATTATGCGAGAAGTGTCCCATAAGTATAAATTGTATTTCATATAAACGAAAAGATTTTTCCTTAATAAAAAAAATAAAAAGAAATAAGACCAAATATTTTGAGGCAAATATTTACATGAATGAAAATAAGATGTTGTTAGTTAGAAACAACAAGTTTAACTTTCTTAAAAATTTATTAATCTTTCCGATGAACGAAATAGATAAGTCAAAATTTAACTCTTCACCAAAAGTAAAAACAAAAATTAAGATATCTAATATAGATATGAACATTGTAATTAATAAAAATAAAATTAAATCAACGAATAAAGGTGTAATTTTAAACCGAAAGAATATAGCAAGTGAAGTAATACCATCTTTTACAAAAAAACTATTTAGAGTAGCTTCAAGCAATGTATGAAAAAAATTGGAATTATCGGAGCAGGGATATCAGGATTATACATAGCTAATCTTTTTAAAAAAAATCCTAAATATCAAGTATCAATTTTTGATAAAAAAGACTCTCTTAATCTAAACGAGGGGTACGGTGTACAATTATCTACGAACTGTGTTAAATTTTTAAATGAAATTGGATTTAACAAATTAGAAAAAAATGTAAAATTTTATCCAGAAAAAATAAATTTTTATTCAAAAAAATATCAAGATAAAATATGTGAACTAGATATATCTGCATTTAATTCAAATGATAGTAAGTATACTACTTTGAAAAGATCTACTTTGATCAATTTTCTTAAAAAAGATTTAGAGGATTTGATCAAAACAAATTATAGTGTCTCGAAAATTGACCAAGAGCAAGAAAAAATAAAACTTACCTTTGAAAATAAAGAAACTCACGAATGTGATTATCTAATTATTTCTGATGGGGTTTTTTCAAAAAGTAGAAATCTTGTTTTTAATAAACAAGTTCAACCAAAATATAACGATACTTTAGCTATTAGGGGAATGATACCCGCAAATTCGAATATAATTGATAAAAAGAATATTTTGTTATTTTTAGGCTCTGATTTTCATCATGTAATTTATCCTGTTTCCTCAAGTGAAGATTTAAATTTAATAGCCATAATGAAATATAAACTTTCAACAGAGGAGCAGAAAAATTTCTCATTGTTCAGTGATAAATCTTTTATACAAAAAATTTTGGAAAATATTCCCCAAGAGAACAAAGAATTTTTTAATAATCTTAAAGAATTAAAAATATTTCCTGTGTTTGTCAGTGATAATTTTTTTGAAGTTAAAAATAAGAACATTCATTTGATAGGAGATGCTTTTTTTGCTTTCCCACCATCATTTGCTCAAGGCGCATCTCAGTCTATAGAGGGTGCACATGAACTATTTGCTAGTATAGAAAATAATTCCAATGCTAACTTTTTTAAAAATAGGGTTATTAAAACAAAAATGGTAAACAATAGATCAAAATTGAATCAGTTTGCTTTTCATTTATCAAATCCTTTAACAGTATACTTTAGAAATATTTTTTTAAAAAAATTAGTAAAAAATAAAAAGTTTTTAGAAAGTTATTTGGGGAAAATTTATAGATAATTTTTTGACAAGAATTTTTGTCTTAAATTATCTATTGGCACGAAAGTATTTCCTAATTCACAATGCCAATAAGTCCATCCATTACAGCTTTCAGCTCCTAAAATTGTAGCTGCAACTTTATGAATTGAACCTTCGGTTTGAGCATGTTTGATACTCCCATCAACCATAATTTTCGCACTGATTTTCTTTTTATGATCAAAAATAATGGTGCCAGGCTTAATTATTCCCAACTCAACCAATGAACCAAAAGGTATTCTTGGTTTGGATTTATTGTTTTTAAGCGTATCTAAATAATGATCTTCTATTGGTTTTGTATTCTTTAATCTTTGCTCGGCAGCTTTGAAATAGGATTTTTCTTTTTCGATACCGTAATAATTTCTACTCAATTTTTTTGCAACTGTTGCAGTTGTGCCCGATCCCAAAAATGGATCAAGAATTAAATCATCTTTATTTGAAGTTGCTAATAAAATTCTATGAAGCAAAGCTTCTGGTTTTTGCGTAGAATGAACCTTCTTTCCATTTTTTTTTAGACGCTCTGTTCCATTGCAAATGGGTAGATCCCAATTAGATCTCATTTGTAAATCATCATTCAAACATTTTAATGATTGATAATTAAAAGTATATTTTGAATTCTCTGATTTTGAAGCCCAAATTAAAGTTTCATGAGCGTTAGTAAATCTTGTTCCTCTAAAATTTGGCATTGGATTTTTTTTGTTCCAAATTACATCATTTAAAATCCAAAACCCTAAATTTTGAATAGCTGCGCCAACTCTAAATATATTATGATAACTTCCTATAACCCAGATTGCTCCATTTTTTTTTAAAATTCTCTTACACTCACTTAACCATGCATATGTGAATTCGTCATATTTCTTAAAACTTTCAAATTGATCCCATTTATCATTTACTGCACTAACTTTTGATCTATCTGGTCTGGTTAGTTTATTTTTTAGTTGAAGGTTGTAAGGCGGATCTGCAAAAACTAAATCGAAAGTCTCATCTGGAATTTTTTTCAATTCTTTAAGACTGTCTCCGTTAATAATATTGTTTTTTAAGTTTAACTCTCTCATTTTAAAAGAAACAATTAGACTCTAGGTCAGAGTCCAGGTCAACTCATGATTGAATTAATTTAGATTAATTGTGCCTTCGATTATTTGGGACTCAATATATTGTGTATTGGTTTGAATGTTTTTCTATGATGTTTTGTAATTCCAAATTTTTTAATTGCTGAAAGATGATCTTTAGTTCCATAGCCAACATTTCTATCCCACAAATAAGCTTTAAATTTTTTTGACATTTTTTTAATTAATCGGTCTCTTGAGACTTTTGCTAAAATAGATGCTGCAGAAATTTCTGGAATTTTCTGATCACCTCTAATAATTGATTTTATATTTAGGTTATTAATATTAGGTTTTTTATTTCCATCAACTTTTACTATTTTAGGTTTGAATTTTAATTTTAAAATTGATCTTTTCATTGCCAAAAGAGATGCGTTTAAAATATTAATTTTCTCAATTTCTCTCTTTGAGGCAGTCCCAATAGCCCAATAAGAATTTTTTTTTATATAGTTTTCCAAAAATTCTCTTTTCTTAGGAGATAATTTTTTTGAGTCCTTTACTTTGTTTTTATCAAAACCTTTTTTAAAGACTACCGCCGCGGCATATACAGGCCCAATAAGACTTCCTCTACCGACCTCATCTACTCCAGCTACATTTTTTTGAGATTTATATTCCAATTTTCAATTCTTCAATTTTATTCTTTATTTCTTTTAAATCTGCCCAAGAAAATTTTTTTTGATCAGGCTGTCTTAACAAATAAGCGGGGTGGAAGGTAACCATAGTTAAATAAGTTTTATTATTAACAATTAATTCTTTCCAAACTCCTCTTGATTTGGAAATTTTCTCTTTATTTCCAAAAAAGGCCTCCATTGCAGTGCTTCCTAGCAATATAATCAACTTGGGGTTTATAATTGAAATATGTTTTTTTATAAAAGGAGCATAAGTATTAATCTCAACTTCATTAGGTTTTCTATTTTCAGGTGGTCTGTAATTTACTATATTTGTTACATAAACTTTATTTCGTTTAATATTAATTGCCGCTAACATTTTATTCAAAAGTAAGCCTGCGTCACCTACAAATGGTTTTCCCTGCTCATCTTCTTTTTGACCAGGGCCTTCACCTATCAACATAATACTACTGTCATGATCACCATCAGCAAAAACTAAATTGTTTGAATTATTTTTTAGAGTGCAGTTTTCAATATTAGAGATTTCGTCCTTAAGTTTTTTAAGTAAATCCTCCTTTTTTTCGATTTTAACAAATCTTTTAATAGGAGCATTTGAGAAGTCAAAAGTAGATTTGATAAAGTCGTATTTTTGCATTTTATTTCTTTTATTTAAAAAAAAAAATCATATTCTTTAAGTATGAAAAAAATTTGTTTTTTTTTAATAATTTTTTTATATCAAACTTTTTCCTACGCTAAAACAACTGAAAATATTGAATTCAACCACAAGTATTTATCAAATTATTTTTCAGCAATAATATCCATTAATAATCAAGATGATAAAGATTCGTTAAAATATTTAAATAACTCGAGGAGTCTTGTTAAAACTCATAAGAGTTATTTGGAAAATTATCTTATCTCATTAGTTCTAAACAATAAAATTGATATCGCTTTTAATAAAGCTATTCAATTAAAAGCTAACGAATCAAATTTTTTTGAGGCAAAAGTACTGATAGCTCTAAATTCGATAAACAAAAAAGATTTTTCAAATGCGATGTTAACCTTGGAGCAAATGGATGAAGTTCCGCTTGATACTCTTGAGCTTATCATCAAAGAGACATTAAAAGATTATCTTGATACAATCATATTTAAAAAGATGGACAAAAACGAAGATGTCCAATTCGGTGAAATAGATAAAATAAAAAAAATTTTTCAGTCTTGTTATTTAGGCAAAGAGAACACAAATCTTTTATTTGAAGAGCTTGTGATTAAAGATACTGAAGATTTTTCAAGGTATATTTTTTTCTATATAAATTATTTAGCTCAAATCAAGGATTTTAATAAAATAAAAGAGTTACAAAATAAGATTGATTATACCAATAGCAGCATTTTAATTGCTCAAGCAAAACAGTGGATTGAAAATAAAAGATACGACAAAATTACTTCAGCGTTCTCATGTAAAAATGAACATCATATTATATCTGAATTCATGTTTTTGATTTCCAACTTATATTCTTCACAAAAACTTTATAAAAAGTCAAATTTCTATATTCATTTATCAAATTATCTAAATCCTGAATTTAATTTTAATAATAGTTTATTAGCTGAAAATTATATAAGTAATAAAAAATTCGATTTAGCTTTAAAATCATTGAATTTTATTTCAGAAGAAGATCTTATTTTTAGTTGGTATAAAAATAAAAAAAAATCTTCAATTATCAAAAAACAGGAAAATGAAACAGCAGCACTCGATTTTTTAGAAAAAAAATTTGGTGGATTAAAAACTAATAATATAAAAATTATGTATGATATGGGTGGAATTTACAAAAGTTTTGAAAAATATGACGAGGCGATAAAAATTTACTCTAAATTATTAGACTTGTTAGACAATAGATCAAAAGCTTATGCTGATATTTTATACAGGCGGGGTGGCAGCTTTGAAAGGATTGGTGATTACGAAACTGCTGACAAAGATTTATTAAAGTCTTTAAACATTACTCGAGAAAATCCTTACGTATTAAATTACCTTGCATATAGTTGGTTGGAGAGAAACTATAAAATTGAACTTTCAATGGAAATGTTAAAAGAAGCATATGATTTAAGAAAGAATGATCCTTATATAACAGACTCTTTGGGATGGGGATATTATTTAATAAACGATTTTGAAAATGCAGAAAAATATTTGAAGAAAGCTGTAGAATTAATGCCATATGATCCGATAGTGAATGATCATTATGGGGACATACTTTGGATGTTAAATAGAAAAATACAAGCAAGATATTTTTGGAACAATGTATTAAATTTAGAAGAAACAGACGATGAAATGAAAATTGATGTTAAAAAAAAGATTATCTATGGTATAGAAAAAATCTAAATTTCACATGCACAGAAAAGTAATAAAGTCTTTTGCAAAAATTAATCTCTTTTTAAATATAGTTTCAAAAAAAAAAAAATTTCATAGAATTCAGTCTCTTTTTAGTTTTATTGACCTACATGATAGAATAGAAATATCGACAATTAATCGTAAAAAACATTTTATAAAATTTGATGGTAAATTCTCTAAAGGAATAAGTAAAAAAAATTCTATTTCTACTTTACTTAAAATTTTAGACCGGGAAGGACTAATTAAAAAAAAATACTATATAAAAGTTACAAAAAATATTCCTCAAAAATCAGGTATGGGTGGTGGTTCTATGAATGCCGCTTCAATTCTAAAATTTTTTTTAAAAAGAAAAATTATAATTTTAAATAAAAAAAGAATTTTAGAGATTTGTGAGATGGTAGGTAACGATGTAAAAATAGGGTTATATAAGGGTCCAATTTTTTTGAACTCAAACAATTCAATTCAAACATTAAAAAAAGGATTAAGTTATCATTTGCTTATATTTAAACCAAAAATTGGATGTTCTACAAAATATATTTTTTCAAAATTTAAAAATTTTTCAAAGAAAATACCATCAAACAAAAAAAATTTTCTTAAATTAAATAATAAAAAGAATGATTTGGAACCAATTGTATTAAAAAAATTTAGAAATATTAGTAAACCACTATTTTTTTTGAAAAGCTTAAAAGGGATAGAATTTGTAAGAATGACAGGGTCTGGTTCTAGCTTTGTTGCTTATTTTAAGTCTAAAAAAAACTTACTATATGCGTCTAAATTATTCACCAATAAATACAAAAAATATTGGTCTGTAATGTCTAAAACTATATAATTTTTGATCAGTTGTGTTATAAGAATTTAATTTTGGGGCGTAGCCAAGTGGTAAGGCAGCGGTTTTTGGTACCGCCATTCCTAGGTTCGAATCCTAGCGCCCCAGCCAGTTATGTTTAAACTAATTAATAACTTTTTTAACCACAGTAAAAACGATTTATTTAAAAAGAATACATTGGATATTCAGAAAAATTTTCCAGTAAAAAGAATATTTGATGCAATTAAGTCTTTTTCAGATGAAAGCGATATTTATTATGTAGGAGGATGTGTTAGGAAGATTTTTTGCCATGAATTAGTGGATGATATTGATTTAGCAACAAACATAAATCCTGATGAAGTTATACTGTCGTTAAAGAAAAATAATATTTCCTTTTTTGAAACCGGAAAAAATCATGGGACAATAACCGCAATTATTGACGACAAGAAATTTGAAATTACATCTTTAAGAAAGGACATATCTACTGATGGAAGACACGCGAAAGTATTATTTTCAAAAGATTGGAGAGAAGATGCTGAGAGAAGGGACTTTACTTTTAACTCAATATACTCGAATATTTATGGTGAGGTGTTTGATCCCTTTAATGGAAGAAAAGATTTAGAAAATGGTTGTGTCACGTTTATTGGAGATCCATCAAAACGCATTAAAGAAGATTACCTTAGGATACTCAGATATATAAGATTTTTCTTAAACTATTCAAAAAAAGACCATGAGCCAAAAATAAAAAAAATTATCAAACAAAATTTAGATGGCTTGCTTAAAATCTCCAAAGAAAGATTAATAGATGAATTAAAAAAGATCATTTTTTCTAAGGGGTTCATAAATCTAAAAAAGGACGATTTTTCAAAAGAAATTCTTGAACTTGTTTTCCCAAGTTTAAACAATACTTCATTTTTAACTGACAAAAACAAACTTCTTATTGAAGATATACAATTGAACAAGAATTTCATTTTATTGTTAAGTGCTATGATGATCAAAGATTTAAATAGTATTAATTATATACTTTATAAGTTCAATTTTTCTAACCAAGATAAACAGAGACTTCTTTATATTCACGATAATTATCAAATGAGTTTAGAGAAAAGTTTTTTTGATAGAGAGTTAAAAAAAAGAATATATTTTGGAGAAAGAGAAAGTCTTTTAGATCTTATAACTTTGCAATTATTAATTTTTCATAAAAACGAGAAAACACTTAATGATCTGATTAAAATTACTAAAAAAACTGATTTGCCAAAATTTCCTTATAATGCAGATTTTTTAATTAAAAATTTTGATTACAAACCTGGAAAGAAAATGGGAAAAAAACTTAAAGAACTAGAGACACTTTGGGTTGATAATGATTTTAAAATCTCTAAAGAAGAAATTAAGAAAATTGTTCTTAGTTAAAGATATTTGACATCTTCAATTTCAAAATTTTTTTCACCAGAAGGAGTTTTTATTTCAACTAAATCGTTTTTATTTTTTCCTATTAACCCTTTTCCTATTGGTGATTGAAAAAAAATTAGGTTTTTTTTAAGATCAGCTTCGTCTTTGCCAACAATTTTATATGTTAATTTTTCATTAGAATCTAAATCTTTTAGGTAAACAGTTGAACCAAATATTACCTTTCCAATATTTTCAATTTTAGTTACGTCAATAACATTTGCCCTTGCAATAATATCCTCAATCTGCTGAATACGACCTTCGTTATGTGACTGTTGTTCTTTAGCTGCATGATATTCAGCATTTTCTTTTAAATCACCGTGTGACCTAGCTTCCGAAATAGCAGATACTATTTCTGGCCTTTTTTTCTCTTTTAAAAAAACTAATTCTTCTTTAAGTTTAGTTAGTCCGTTAACTGTTATCGGCTCTTTCATAAATTAATTTATTCCCAATTAGCTGTAGGAGGTAAAGACATCAAAATGGCTTCTACATTTCCTCCAGTTTGTAATCCAAATTTTGTACCTCTATCATGTAGCAAATTAAATTCAACGTACCTACCCCTTTTTTTATTTTGGATTAGTTTGTCTTTTTTTTTCCATCTTTTTTTAAATCTCTTTGCAATTATTTCTTTAAATAAATATGAAAAAGCTATACCTACGTCTCTTACAAAAGCAAAATCTCTGTCCCAATTTTCCTTCTTATAATCAAAAAATATTCCCCCAATTCCTCTCGGTTCATTCCTATGATGTAAAAAAAAATAATCATCACACCATTTTTTATATTTTTTATAATAATTTTTTCCATGTTTATTGCACATCTTTTTTAATTTTTTCTCAACAATTTTTTCTAGCGCTGAGTCTTTAAAGCACGGAGTAAAATCCATACCTCCACCAAACCATCCATGATCTGTAATTATGTATCTCGTATTAAAATGCATTGCTGGGATATAAGGATTTTTCATATGCATAACAATTGATATTCCTGATGCCCAAAAATTTTTACTGTTATTAAATCTAGGTATTTTTTTTTTAAATTCATTTGAAAAATTGCCATATACTTCAGAAAAATTTACACCTACTTTCTCAAAAACATTTCCGTTTTTAAGAAGCTTTGATTTTCCACCGCCCTCATCTTTTGTTTCGCTTCTAGACCATACCTTCGTTTTAAAATATGAAGATCCATTTTCAATATTCTCAATTTCGTAACAAATTAATTCTTGAATTGTTAAAAACCAATTTCGCGCTAACTTTTTTCTAATATTTTCTTCCATAGATTAATTTGATTATAATATTAATTTTGACACCACCATAGATACAGTGGTCGATAAGTTTAGTGATCTTTTTTTTTTAAGAATAGGTATTTTTATTCTTTTATCTACTTCATGATGAATATTTTTTGGTACACCCGCACTTTCTCTACCAAATAAAAAAGTATCATTTTTTTTTATTTTAAATGATTTGATCGAATCTTTAGCTTTTGTAGTCATGAGTACTACTCTTGAGTTTTTTTTTGCTTCAAAAAATTGATCTGAATTCTCGTAAATTTTAATCATTTTTTCATCTAAATAGTCCATTACCACTCTTCTAAAACGCTTGTCATGAAAAGTGAAGCCACATGGTTCAATAATCTCCAATTTTACACCCAAACATGAGCAAGTTCTTATTATGGATGCAGTATTTTGAGGAATGTCAGGCTGATAGAGAGCAATTTTAGCTGTTAATTTTGGGTTATTATGTGTCATTCTTGCTATAGAAAAATTCCACTTTTATATTATATGAAATCATATAATAAATAAATTAAGTATTAATGTCAGACAAAAAAAAACCTAATAGAAGAGACTTTATTTTTACAGCCACGGCTGCTGTAGGAGCAGTCGGTGCAGGAGCTGCTGCATGGCCTTTAATTGATCAAATGAATCCAGATGCCTCGGTTAAGGCTCTTGCTAGTACAGAAGTAGATGTAAGTAGTTTGCAGCCAGGTCAGTCAATTACGGTTTTATGGAGAGGCAAACCAGTATTTATAAAGAGAAGAACAGAAAATGAAATTAGTGAAGCAAGAAACGTAAAAATTTCTGATTTGAAACATCCTGAAAAAGATGAGGATAGAGCGCAAAATCCGGAGTGGTTAGTTATGTTAGGAGTTTGCACTCACTTAGGATGTGTACCATTAGCAGATAAAGGGGAATATGGTGGTTGGTTTTGCCCATGTCATGGTTCTCATTATGATACAGCAGGAAGAATAAGAAAAGGCCCGGCCCCAACTAATTTAGAAATTCCAAAGTACGAATTTGTAAATAGTAACACAATTAAGATAGGTTAAAATGAGCGATCACAATTACACTCCCTCATCAAAATTTGGAAAATGGTTTAATGATAGATTACCTTTGCTTACACTAGCAAATCATTTAACAGATTACCCAACTCCTAAAAATTTAAACTATTGGTGGACGTTTGGAGGTATCTTAACATTTTGTCTAATTACTCAAATTATAACAGGTCTTGTTTTGGCTATGCATTACATAGCTCATGCAGATTTAGCTTTTAGTAGCGTTGAACACATTATGAGAGACGTAAACTATGGATGGCTCATAAGATATATTCATGCAAACGGAGCTTCAATGTTTTTCCTAGCAGTTTACATTCACATATTTAGATCTTTGTTTTATGGGTCTTATAAAGCCCCAAGAGAGATTATATGGATTTTGGGAATTATGATTTACTTATTAATGATGGCCGCAGCGTTTATGGGTTATGTATTACCTTGGGGACAAATGAGTTTTTGGGGAGCTACAGTTATTACTAATTTGTTTAGCGCCATTCCTTTAGTGGGAGAAAGTATAACTACATGGTTATGGGGTGGTTACTCAGTGGACAATCCAACATTGACAAGATTTTTTACACTACACTATCTTATACCTTTTTTGATTTTAGGTCTGGTTGTTTTACACATATGGGCACTTCATGTTCCAGGTAACAATAATCCAGTTGGTATAGATATTCAAAAGCCTTCTAAAGATACTGTGCCTTTCCATCCATACATTGTAATAAAAGATTTATTTGCATTACTATTATTTATGATTGTATTTGCCTTTTTTGTATTTTATTCTCCAAACATTCTTGGGCACGCAGACAATTATATAGAAGCTAACCCGTTAGTAACTCCAGCTCATATTGTACCAGAGTGGTACTTGTTACCATTTTATGCAATCCTAAGATCAATTCCTGATAAGCTTTTAGGAGTTGTTGCAATGTTATCAGCTATATTTATTTTAGCGGCGTTACCGTGGTTAGATACTTCAAAAGTAAGATCAGCAGTTTTTAGACCGTTATACAAACAATTTTACTGGATACTTGTAATCGATGTTTTAATATTGGGTTATGTAGGGGCAATGCCAGCAGAGGGATTATATTTATTAATTGCAAGAGTAGCTACTGCATATTACTTTTTACACTTTTTATTAATACTTCCAATTTTGGGTAAAATTGAAAAAACAACACCTTTACCTTTAAGTATTACTAGTCCAGTTTTAGGAGGATCGACAGATCTTGCAATGGCAAAAAATACGGATGTAAGAAAAGAGAAGTTATAGTGCAAAGAATATTTAAAATTCTTTTTTTCCTTTTAATTTTGAATACAAATTTTGCAAATTCAATATCTGCAGAAAACACAAGTAAATTATTGACGACTGACTGGTCTTTCAAAGGTCCATTCGGTAAATTCGATAGGGCTTCACTTCAAAGAGGTTATCAAGTTTACAATGAAGTCTGTGCTTCTTGTCACTCTTTAAAATATGTTTCATATAGAAACTTGTCTGAAAAAGGTGGGCCAGAATTTTCTGTAAAAGAAGCAAAAGCTATTGCTGCTAGCTTTGAAATTACTGATGGTCCAAATCAAGACGGTGAAATGTTTACAAGACCAGCCAAACTTTCTGATAAATTTGTGATGCCATACAGTAATGAAGAGGAAGCTAAATCAGCTAATGGAGGTGCTTATCCACCAGACATGTCTGTTTTAGTGAAGGCAAGAGCAGGCGGAGCAGACTATATATACTCAGTTTTACTAGGTTATGTGGACCCACCTGAAAATATAAAACTAGATGACGGGGTTTATTACAACAAATATATGTATGGAAATAAAATCAAGATGCCCAAACAACTTTCTGATGGTCTTGTAGAATATTCTGACGGGACAAATGCTACCGAAGAGCAAATGGCAAAAGATGTTGTAAGTTTTCTTATGTGGACTGCAGAACCTCATTTAGAACAAAGACATAAAACAGGATTTAGAGCAATTGTTTATTTGATTATTCTGACTGTACTAGTCTATTATAGTATGAAAAAAATATGGTCAAGAGTTGAAACGAATGTTTAAAATATCGCCATCTTTTACAATATAATCCTTTCCCTCTAACCTCATCTTTCCATTATTTTTAGAACCGACCCAACCATCATTATCTAAAAAATCATCATACGAGACTGTTTCCGCTCTAATAAAACCTTTCTCGAAATCTGTATGTATTTTTCCTGCGGCAGATGGTGCCAAACTTTCTTTTTCAATTGTCCAAGCTCTACTTTCCTCAGGACCTGACGTAAAAAAAGTATTTAATTCTAACAATTTATAACCTTTGTTAATTAAGTTATTTAAACCTGTTGTTTCAATTCCCATAACTTTCATAAAATTTTCTTTTTCATCATTGTTTAATTGATTAATTTGGTTTTCTATATCAGCTGATATAATTAAAACATTTTCCATATTTACAGAATTTTTTACTTGTTCAGTATATTTGTTACCATTTTGAATACTGTCTTCATCAACATTGCATACGTATAACTTTGGTTTTAACGATAGAAGACCAGAAGAGGATATCTCATTTTTATCGAAATTCCGCTTTAAACTATCAATTGGCTTATCATTGTTAATCAATTCTAATGCTTGATTGAGTAATTCAAATTCTTTTTCATTTAAATTTTTTTTATTTTTTTTATCAATTCTTTTTTGAATTGACTCTAAATCTGCCAATTTCATTTCAGTCTCTATAATTTCTAAATCTCTAATTGGATCGACATTAGGATTAACGTTTTGAATGTCAGTAGAATCGAAACATCTTAAAAGATGTATAATCGCATCAACTTCTCTTATATGGGATAAAAATTTATTTCCTAAACCTTCACCTTTCGAGGCTCCTTTTACAAGTCCAGCGATGTCCACAAAAGTAATACTTGTATAAATTTTTTTTTTAGATTTTGAGATTTGAACAAGTTTATCGAGCCTTGTGTCTACAACAGGTACCATGCCAACATTGGGTTCGATTGTGCAAAAAGGAAAATTTCCAGAAAGCGCTTTAGTAGAATTTGTTAATGCATTGAATAAAGTTGATTTCCCAACATTAGGCAAACCTACGATACCGCATTTAAAACCCATTTAATTACTTATTGTTTACGGTGCTTGAAAATAAATCCAGTTTTTTTTTCAATCAGAATTGATAAGTTATCTGTGATATTTTCTTTTATTGATTCAAGTTCTGTTTTCTCATCTTCATCAAAATCTTTCAGAACATGATCATTAACTGCTATATTATTTTTTGGTTTGCCAATACCAATTCGAACTCTTGAATATTCTTTTCCTATAAACTTATCTATTGAGGCAATACCATTATGACCTGCGTCTGAACCTCCAAACTTTGCTTTAACTTTCCCGAAATCGATATCTAAATCATCATGGAAAACAATTACGTCTTCTGCATCAATTTTAAAATACTCCATTAATTCTCTGATACATATTCCTGAATTATTCATAAAGGTAAGAGGTTTTATTGCGTAAACTTTTTTATTACTAATGCTTCCTGTAGTAAGAAGACCTTTAAATTTTGGTTTTTGCTTTGATAATTTAAATTTATTATTTATTGCATCAATAATTTTAAAACCGATGTTGTGTCTATTATTTTCAGAATTCGGTGTAGGATTTCCTAGGCCAACAAAAAGTAACATTATTTAATTAAATTCTTCAATTGTAAATTATTTTTTTTCAGGCTGACTTTTTTTTGGGTCTTCTTTTTTATCAGCTTCTTTTTTCTCACCTTCAGCACCCTTAGCGTCTTTTGCGTCACCAGTTTCAGCTGCTCCTTCACCAGTTGCAGCAGCTGCTTCCGCACCTTCTGCTCCTTCTTCTGT
>NZ_CVSO01000044.1 GCF_001180105.1 Candidatus Pelagibacter communis | reverse complement strand
CGCATATTTAATTAAGACTATATATTATTAATTTAACTTTTAAAAAAGAATTTTTTAGAGATTATTAGTATTGATAATAATTCAACTCTACCGATAATCATGAACAAAATTAAAGAACATTTTGAAAAATTATTTAGATCATAAAAATTAAAATTCTGTAAATCGCTTAAAGAGGAATTAACAGTATTCATTAAAGTTAATATAGAAAGTTTGAATGAAGTCTCGCTCTCTATTCCCGATATTGTTAGAAATAAAGATAATAAACTTAAAGACATTATAAAAATAATAACTGATAAAAAATATTTTTGAAAATCACTTGCTTGAAAGCTTATATTAAAAAAAGATAGCTTATTGATGTAAACATTTTTTGGTTTTGCGTG
This sequence comes from Candidatus Pelagibacter communis, assembly GCF_001180105.1. Lineage (GTDB taxonomy): Bacteria > Pseudomonadota > Alphaproteobacteria > Pelagibacterales > Pelagibacteraceae > Pelagibacter > Pelagibacter ubique_K. The sequence goes on along the minus strand of NZ_CVSO01000044.1, from coordinate 3,600 downwards.
TGAAGCAAGTTCATTTAGTGAAAATTTTAATAATAAAAAGATCTTATAAAATCTTAATCCTGAACTTGTTGAAAAAAAGGAGCCACCTATAATTATAAGTATCAAAAATATAAAGTTTAAATTTTTTGGTATATCAAAAGAAAATCCTATATTGGAAATCGAACTACATATTGCCAAAAATAAAGAAGGAAAATCACCATTTGAATTAAAAAAAATAAAAAAAAAGATTATTAGAAATAACAAATAAAAAAATAAGTATAAATCTTCAGAGAAAAAATCTATATTTATTCTTTTAAAAAAAAATAAATTATATATTAAAAAAAGACTAAAAAAAGATACAAGCATTGTAAAAGAAAGAATGATTTCTTGAATTTTACTTGTAATGATCAAATCAAGACTATTATCAGGCAAAAAACCTCCAGATGAAATTATGGTCAACGATAAATTAAAAGAATCAAATATTCTTACTCCAGATATATTCAAAATAACAAATATTAATGTTGTTAAAAATAAATAAATTATGCTTATTTTTAGAGATTGTTTTAATGTTTCGCTAGTATTAAAACTAATAAAATTAGTCAAAGATTTTTTTAAATTTAAATCAAAAATATCTATTAAAAGAATTAATGAAATAAGAAAATAAAGACCACCTATCCATTGAGTAGATGATCTCCAGAGAATTAAGCTTTGATCGAGTTGTTTTAAATTTTCAAAAATTGTAAAACCTGTTGAAGTAAAACCCGAAACTGATTCGAAGTAAGCGTCAAAAATACTTATATTATTTAATACAAGAAAATAAGGTATAGCTAATATTATTGGCATGACAATATATCCAACAATTACAGTAATAATTTTTTCGAAAATTGAAGTTTTTTTTAAATTTTTTTTTTTAAATAAAATTATTGTCCCAAAAAAAAGTGTGAATATAAAAACAAAAAAAAAGCTATTTATATCTAATAGTAAATCAAAATAGTAACAATAAACAATATTCAAAAGAGATAGCAGAGAAATAAATAAGCAAAATATACTTAAATATAGTTGAGAAAAATTTAACATTTAAATTGAGCTAATTCTGAATAGATTCTCAACAATTGGAAGTTGATCTCTTTTAGCTAGGAAAACAACAGTATCTTTTTTTTGAAAAGTAAATTTTGATGTTGGAATAATTATGTCATTTTTTCTAAGAACAGCTCCTATTCTTATATTTTCTGGTAAATTAGAATTTTTAAGTTCTTTATTTATTAGCTCTGATGAATCTATAATGTCTGCCTCTATAACTTCGTAATCTCCATTAGATATACTGTATGCTGTTTCAATCGTACCTTTATGAACATGCTTTAATATACTGGATACTGTATTCATTCTTGGGTCAATTAAATCATCAATCTTAAGTGATGACTGGAGTATTGAATAATTAGGTTTGTTAATTAAAGCCATAGTTCTTTTATCCTTTGAAAATTTTTCGACTAAAACGCTCACCATTAAATTATCTTCATCATCGTTAGTCAATGCCAGAACTGTCTCTGAGTCATCTATATTGGCCTCTTTTAAAACATCTTCATCAAGACCATTGCCATTAATTACAAGAGAATTATTTAATCCGTTTGCTATAAATTCAGCTCTCTCTTTATTTTTTTCAATGATTTTTATTCTTGCTGACTCTAGAGAATTTTCTAGATTTTTTGCTAAGTTATATCCTATATTTCCGCCGCCAATTATTAAAAAATTTTTGGATATTTTTTCACTATGCCCAAATGCATCGAGAGTTAATTGCATTTGAGATGAATTAATAATTACATAAGCTTTGTCATTGAGTTTCATTACGTCATTTTTTTTTAAAATAACAAATTCATCCTTTCTTATAACGCCAAGAATATTTGCCTCTAACTTTGGAAATTTCTTAGATATCTTGTTTAATTCAATATCAATTAATGGACACATATTATTAACGTCTATTTCTAAAAGTCGAATTTTGTTATCTGCGAAAGGAACATTGTCTAATGCTCCAGGAGCCTCTAATTTACGTTGAATGGATTTCGCTATCTCAACTTCAGGTGAGATTATTACATCTATTGGTAAATTTTCTTTATTATAAACAAGTGAAAACTTTGGGTTAAGATAATCTTGTGATCTAATTCTGGCAATTTTTTTTCCAATCTTAAATATTGAATATGCAATTTGACATATTAACATATTAATTTCATCATTCCTTGTTACTGCAATAATCATATCTGCGTCTTCAGCGTTAGCTTTTTCAAGGATAGAGGGATAAGTAGCTTTACCTACAATTGATTTTACATCTAAATCCTCATTGATCTTTTGTATATCTTCGCTTGATTGGTCAATTACAGTAACAGAGTGATCTTGTTCACTCAATAACTTTGCAATTGTATAACCTACCCTTCCAGCACCACAAATAATTATATTCATTTAATTTAAGTCTTTTACTCCTAAGCCTTTGAGTTTTCTATGTAATGCCGACCTTTCCATTCCAACAAATTTTGCAGTTTTTGATATGTTTCCCCCAAATTTTTTCAATTGAGTTGTGAGATATTCTTTTTCAAAAATTTCTCTAGCTTCTTTTAGGGTTACAGACAAATTATTATCTTTTACCATCTCATTATTTTCTTGTTTCAGTGACTCCTTTATTATCGTAGAAATTTTACCTTGATCATTGTTGGCTAGAATGGCTATACGTTCAATTAAGTTTCTTAGTTCTCTTACATTACCAGGCCAAAAATGATTTATTAAATAAGGATTATTCTTGTCAATTTGAAGAGATTTAAGATTATAATTCTGTGAAATTTTTTTTGAGAAATAGTCGATTAATAAAGGTATATCCTCAATCCTGTTATTAAGTGGATCAATATCTATTTGAAATACATTTAATCTATGAAATAAATCTTCTCTAAAATTTCCAAGTTGAATTTCATGCTTAATATTTTTGCTCGATGTACAGATAATTCTGACATTGACTTTAATATCATGGTTACTGTTTATTCGTTTAAATTTTTGATCAATTAAAACTCTCAGAATTTTAGATTGAGTTTCCAAAGGAATTTCAGAAATTTCATCTACTAACAAAGTGCCACCCGAGGCCTTTTCTAATGACCCATATGAAATTGAACCATTTTCTTTTTCTTCACCAAATAATTCTTGCTCGTATTTTTTTACATCTAACAAAGCTCCATTCAATACTATAAAAGGGCCTTTATTCCTTTTTGAAAGTTTATGTAATTTTCTAGCTATTAATTCTTTACCTGAGCCGGTAGGTCCGTATATAAATATTCTACTTTCTGAATTAGAAAGTTTCTGTATCTGCTCTCTAATTTTTTCAATATTTTGACTGTTTCCAATTAAATCATAGGAGTGAAAAAGTTTAGTTTCTAATTCTTTATTTTGACTCTTAAGATTAAAATTTTCTTCTGCACGTTTTACAAAATTCATTAAACGTTCCTCTTCAAAAGGCTTTTCTAAAAATTCAAATGCACCAGATTTTAAAGATTTAATTGCCATTTCAATATTCGCATGTCCAGAGATTATTATAACCGGGATATCTTTGTTCTTTTTTTTTATATGTGTTAATAGTTCAATTCCATC
>NZ_CVSO01000043.1 GCF_001180105.1 Candidatus Pelagibacter communis | reverse complement strand
AAAAACTGGGCCAATTTCAAAAAGAGCTTGATCACCAAATCCTCTGTTTAGGTTTTTTTCTAAATAGAAAATTAGATTTGGATATAAAGAATTTCTTAATACATTTAAATCTGAACTTATTGGATTTACAATCTTTACGCTTTCTAACTTTTCTTTAAATTTGTTATTAATTTTTTCGTCAGTAAACGACCATGTTATTGTTTCAAGATATCCTTTTGAGGCTACTGATCTTTGAGCTAAATGAAAATGTTTCTGAAAGTAATTAAGAGTTGGTTTAGTTCGGTTTTTCTCAGGTTCAATAGACTTAATTTTTTCAAATCCAATAATTCTTATAACTTCCTCTACTAGATCAATCTCACCAAAGATATCAGGTCTCCAACTTGGTACTTTTACATTGAGGAATTTACCCTTGGTTTTAACAATGAAGCCTAAGTTTGATAAGATCTTTTTTGACTCATTATTATTTATGTTGGTTCCAACTGTCTTTGATACCATTTTGGGGTCGAATTTTATCTCAAGATTATTAAATTTTTTTGTCTGCTGCACATCAAATTTAGAAACTTCCCCTCCACAAATTTCTAAAATTAGTTCGACAGCTGCTTCCAGCCCAGCAGTTACAGATTGAGGATCTACCCCTCTTTCAAAACGGAACTTTGCATCACTATTCAAGTCTAATTTTTTAGCAGTTTTTCTAATTATTGCGGGATCAAAATATGCTGACTCTAAGAGTATATTTTTTGTATGTATTTCTGTGCCTGACCTTTCACCTCCAATTATTCCACCCAAACCGAGTACACCTTCATCATCCGCTATCACGCACATGTCTTTATCAAGTGTATAATTTTTATTATCTAGGGCTTTAAAACTCTCTCCTTTTTTTGAATTTCTAACGGTAATTTTATTCTTTATCTTGTCTAAATCGTATGCATGGAGGGGTCGGTTTAAATCAAACATTACATAATTTGTTATATCAACAACAGCAGAAATAGGTCTTAAGCCAAGTGCTAAAATCCTATTTTTTAACCATCCTGGACTTTCAGTATTTTTAATATTTTTAACGATACAGCTTCCAAAAATTGAACATGCCTGATTTTTATTTTTTTCAATTTTTATCTTAAAGTTATGCTTAATGTTCTTTTTAATTTTACTTTTTTTTAATTCTTTTAATTTTCCAAAGTTAGAGGCTGACAAGTCTCGCGCTACACCTCTCACACCTAGGCAGTCTGGTCTATTTGGGGTAATTGATAATTCAATTACATTTTTTCCTTTTTTTTCACCAAAGAATGATTTTCCAATTTTTGTTTTATATTTATCATTTAGATCTATTATTCCTTCGCTCTCATTAGAAAGTTTCAATTCTGACTCAGAACAGAGCATTCCATAAGAGGTTTCTCCTCTGATCTTTGATACCTCTAATTTCATGCCATTTTTTGGAATTACTGAACCCGGC
>NZ_CVSO01000042.1 GCF_001180105.1 Candidatus Pelagibacter communis | reverse complement strand
CTGGAAGATTCTGGAGACCAGCAGGGTATATTGGTTTTAGATCTGCAAATACTCATCATAGAATTGACATTAAACCTGGTACAAAACCTCTTACAATATTTATAGCAGGTCCATATGGATTGAGGAAAGGACCAAGATCAGAGTATGGAATTGATTTTAAAACTAAAAAATGAAGCAAAAGTTTTTTGAATTAAGACTCAAAACAAACGGACAAAAATTATACAATTTTACAGATCAAACCATTAATTGGATTAGAGAAAATTCATTTAATAATGGAATTTTAAATTTAAGCATTCAACATACGAGTGCCTCTTTAATTGTTCAAGAAAATGCTGATCCTGATGTGCAAATAGATTTATTAAATTATTTTAATAAATTAGTTCCTATGGATGAAAAATCTTATATTCATAAATCAGAAGGCAGGGACGATATGCCTGCACATATTAAATCTACTTTAACTAATAATCAAATATCTCTGAGTATTAAAAAAAAGGAATTGTTGTTGGGCACATGGCAAGGAATTTATTTGTTTGAACATAGAGTTGAGAGTCAAGTAAGAAGAATTATTC
>NZ_CVSO01000041.1 GCF_001180105.1 Candidatus Pelagibacter communis | reverse complement strand
TGCTATCCATAAAAAATATCCAGGTAAATTATTAGCGTATAATTGCTCACCATCTTTTAACTGGAAAAAACATCTATCCGATAATGAAATTGGATCTTTCCAGAAAAAAATTAGTGAAATGGGTTATAAATTTCAATTTATCACTTTAGCAGGTTTCCATACTCAAAACATAGCAATATTTGAATTAGCAGAAAAATATAAAGCTGAGGGCATGACAGCTTACTCAAAAATTCAAGAACGGGAATTTGAAAGAGAGAAGGATGGATATACAAGTGTTAAACATCAAAGAGAAGTAGGAACATCTTATTTTGATGCAGTTACAAGTACAATTTGTTCTGGTAAAAGCTCAACAACAGCAATGGAAGGATCAACTGAAACAGAACAGTTCTAAATGATTACAAGTGGATTAATTTTACTCGTTTTGTATTTTTTACTTGTTTACTCATTTGAATGTATAAAATACTTCAATAAGATAGATAAAAGGTTTGGAAACTCTTTATGGAGATGGTCATATGACTACCCCGTTAAAGGAAAACAAGATATTTCAAATATAGATGATCCAGAATTTGTTGCATTAAGAAGGAGGAGAAATACTGCGGTTACTTGTATGTACTGGATCTTCTTTCTTGGCTTTTTCGTTTTAATGAACTTTATAAGTCAGGTTTTATTAAAGATCTTTTTGTAAAAAAAACTTAGTTTGAATATTTATACTTGTTAATTCTATATTCCCATAAACCATATTTTTTGTAAGTAACCTTAAGAATTATTTTTGATTTTGTGTCCTGCCAAATATCAAAATTTAGGTGTTTATTTTTAGAAACATGGTCTCTGGAAACTATTTTAAAGTGATTAGTTTCATACTCCTTTTTATTTAGAACAATTTTTTGTTTTTTAATAAAATAAACTTCTTGATTCTTAAGACTGCCTGATAATGGACTTATTTGAGTAGTTGCCTGCAAAACTTCATGATTCCACCATGAACCAATTACCGAACTGAGATTTGCCTCTCCCTTGAAAGAAGAACCATCAATTTCAAAAACATTTTTTTCCTTATTAAGTTTTAAGAAGACATATTTATTTTTGTTATTTTGTTTTGTTTCAGACACAAACTCGACTAATTTACCATTCTCAAACTTTTCAGTAGATTTTCCATCTACCCTAAAAATCTTTAAGCCCAAAATTTTCGTTGAAAATACTATTTCATTTCTTATATCAAGTTTATTGTCTTCAAACTTAAAATAATAATTATTATATCCTATTTTTTTTCCATTTTTCAAAACATCCATCTTAATAAATTTAATATTTTCGTAATGATATGTATGAGAATAGGAAGATGACGGCAAAACCACAAACAATAAGAAAAGAAATACCTTAATTTTCATTTATTTTTTCCCAAAGATTTAATTTAAGTCCTCCAGCAAAATAAATTTCTTTGGAAATTTTGAAGTTTTTAAGTGGTTTTGAACAACCTCCAATATTTAAACAAATATTCCAAATGTTTTTTCTGTCAAAATTTTTTAAATCTCCTTCAACCAGGTTTACATTGAACTTATTTTTTTTTATTAAACTGTTTGCATAATTTGATAAAACTACATTTATAAAATCCTTTTGACCTGTTGAGGTATTTTCAGTGTAAAATGATGCATTATTAAAATTTGATTGGTCTATAATTTGCAAAGCTTTTTCAAATCTTGGTTTATGAAAGCTTCTCTCGGAAAAAAACTGTTTTAATGTGCTCTCTGAGAAGTGGTTTAAAAGATTTAATGTAATTAATAAAATTATAATTCCATTCTTGTAGTCAGATCTTTCAATTTTAAAAATCAAAGAACTTAAAAGCAAAAAAATTGGTACTAATACGAAAATTATATATCTAGGAAAAATAATAGGTTTAAAAATATAACCGTATGCCAAGGGAATTAGATAAGATAAAATTATTATAATTACACAAAGAAATAATCTGTTATCGTTTTTGATAATTTTTTTACTTTTAATTATTAAAAAAATTAAAATAAACAAATGAATTAATCCCATTATTCTTGATCCAAAAAATTTGGAAAAATAAAAGTTGGTATAAAATTTTAAATCTGGTTGTTTAAGCCAACCAATAGATACAGTAGCATAACTAAAATAATGCATCAAAAATGCAAATGTAAAAATTGATAAAAATAGAATCGATAAAGTAATTTTTATGTTAATTTTTTTTAGAAATAGATAATCATATAATAATAAAATTATAATTGAAGCCAAAATTATTATTGTAAATGGATGACTTAAAATTAGTAGTATAGTTGAAAACAAAAAAAGTATGTTGTTTAATGAAAAAATTTTTTTATTTTTTTCCTGGTATGTACTAAAAAAAAAAATTAAAGATAAAGTTGTTAAAAAAAAAGTAAGTATATAAACTCTCATTTCTTGAGAATAGATAATAAGATAAATATTTAAACTAACGATACAAGTGATGAATAAAAAGCTTTTATCATTAGAGATTTTTTTTGACAAATATCCAAGTGAGAAAATACTTAATAATCCAATAATTGCAGAAAAGTATCTTCCAACCTCAGCTTCATAACCAAATATATTGTTACATATTTTTATTAGAAAATAATAAAGAAAAGGAATAGATTCTGTCGCCTTTAGTCGAAGGAATGTTTCATTAAAAGAAATATTTGGATCTGTCACCCAGAAAGTAAAAGTCTCATCAAACCATAAATTATCATAATTTAAATTATAAAATCTAAAAACAACCCCTAATATAATTATTGCAAATGTTAATGAGTAAATTGTCTTATTATTTCCTTGTAAGTTAAAAAATTTAAACATATCAAAAGTTCAATTTAATTAAAATTTTTATAAATATTTTAGATGTTATATTGTCAAAATATATGTTTTTAACAATTAAAAAAATTCCAAAAAATTATTGGAGTTCAAAAAAACCTCTAAACCTTAAACCTAAAAAACTTACACTTTTTTATCTCGTGATTGGCTTAGCAATTTTTGGTTTAGGTGAGGGTCTACTCATTGTATCATTTTCAGGTGCATCACCTTGGAGCGTTCTTGCACAAGGAATCTCGTTAAATATTGATTTATCAATTGGAGTCGTAACTTTTATTGTCAGTATATGCACTCTAAGCCTATGGTTTTTTCTGAAACAAAAACCTGGCATCGGAACAGTTTTTAACATCATAATTATAGCTGCCATGATAGATTTAACTATTTTTCTTTTCGTAACTCCAGATACATATTTTGGAAAATTGATAATGGCAGTAGTTGCTGTTTTATTGGTAGGTTTGGGGAGTGGTTTTTATTTAATTGCAAATTTAGGTCCTGGACCAAGAGATGGATTAATGACTGGAATTCAAAGAATGACAAACTTTCCAATAGCTTCTGTTAGAGCGGGAATTGAGATAACAGTTGTATCAATAGGCTGGTACTTGGGAGGTACAGTCGGAGTAGGAACTTTATTATTTGCTTTTGGAATAGGCCCTGCTGTAGCACTTGGTCTTTATTTAGTAGGAAAATTCTTTAATTGATTTTTGTTAAAAAAAAAACTATTAATTTTTTATGTCATTAAAAAATTTTATGATTGAGTCAGCAAACATTTTGTTTGATGATAGCAAAAATGATTTAAGAGCCCTGCCTAAAACTGTAAGACTTCAAATTTTATTAGTTTTGAGTTTTATTTGGTCTGTTGTATTTAGTTTGTACATTTTTACATATACTACTTTTATTTTTGGTTGGGCGGGAGTATTTCTCGCTCATTTAGGACTAATCTTCGCAGTCTATCATACCTTTAAGCAGTTTCATAAAGCTGAAGAAAAGTCAGCAAGTGTTTTTGAAACTAAAAATTTTAACCCTTTTAAAATTATGGCAATAGTTTTTGTAATAGTTTTTATATTTGTTTTTTCAAAGGGAATTGAGGTTTTAACAAATACGAATTCATACAAAATCCCTTATGGGGGACCAGATAAGTCTGCAATAGAAAAATGGTTACCGTTTACTCAAAAAAAATCAGGAGATTGAATATATATTTAAAGAATAGAATCGGCTATATTTAACCTATGAAAAATCTTGTCAAAAATTTGCAGCTTCTTTTATTAGGAATAATTTTACTTAGCACAATTATTGCAGTGGTACTTGAAATTAGAACGATGTTCTTAAATCAAACTGTTACATTAGCTGATTTATTATTGATGTTTCTATACTTAGAGGTTATGGCAATGGTAAGAGTATTTTGGGAAGAACAATCAATTAGCATTTCTTTACCTTTGTTAATCGCAATTACTGCATTAAGCAGATTTATAATTTTACAGGGTAAACAGATGGATGCTTCTCAACTTCTGTACGAGTCAATTGCAATAGTTTTAATCGCTCTCGCAATAGTGGTATTAAGACTAAGACACAGTGATAAATTAGGCTTATCTAAAAAGAAAAGAAGAAAATAAAATATTTAATACAACCTGATCAATTGTTATAATTTGTCTATGTGGTTTATTAGAATCAGGCTACATAAATTTGTAAGATTAACTTTTCATCCACCATGAATTAGGTAAGGTTTAAAAACTTAGATAAAAAAAAACCCTCGAAAGAGGGTTTTTTTTTAAATACTTTTAATGGAATTTTACATTCCCATTCCACCCATTCCACCCATACCGCCCATACCTCCAGCCGGCATTCCTGGTGTTGAGTCTTTTTCCTCTGGTTTATCAGCAACCATTGCCTCAGTTGTAACTAGCAAACCCGAGATTGAAGCTGCATCTTGAAGAGCAGTTCTTACAACTTTGACAGGGTCAATGATTCCCTCTTTAAACATATCAACATACTGTTCTGACTGTGCATCGTAACCGTTTGAGCTTTTGTTAGTTTCTAATAATTTTCCAACAACAACAGATCCATCGACACCCGCATTTTTAGTGATTTGTCTAATAGGAGCTTGTAGTGCGCTTTTAACAATTTCAACACCTGCTTTTTGATCGTCACCTTTTACTTTAACTTTATCAAGATCTTGTGAAGCGTAAAGCAATGCACAACCACCACCAACAACTATTCCTTCTTCAACTGCTGCTCTTGTTGCATTAAGTGCATCTTCCACCCTATCTTTTCTTTCTTTTACTTCAACTTCAGTTGCGCCACCTACTTTTATAACTGCTACTCCACCAGCAAGTTTTGCCAATCTTTCTTGTAGTTTTTCTTTATCGTAATCTGAAGTAGTTTCTTCAACTTGTTGTTTGATTTGAGCACATCTAGCTTCAATGTCAGATTTTTTACCTGATCCACTAACTATTGTGCTGTTCTCTTTATCAACCTTAACTCTTTTTGCTGAACCTAAGTCGTTAAGTTTAACATTTTCAAGTTTGATACCTAAATCTTCTGATATTACCTGTCCACCAGTTAAAATTGCAATATCTTCAAGCATTGCTTTTCTTCTATCACCAAAACCAGGTGCTTTGACCGCAACAACCTTAAGACCGCCTCTTAATTTATTTACAACTAGTGTGGCTAAAGCTTCACCTTCAACAT
>NZ_CVSO01000040.1:80000-177678 GCF_001180105.1 Candidatus Pelagibacter communis | reverse complement strand
GTTCATAAGCTTGGTCTAACATGTCATCTTCACCTTCGTTTTTTTTATTTATCTTATCAAACCAATCTTCTTTGACATAAACATGGCAAGTTGCACAAGCCATGCTTCCTCCACAATCTGCATCAATTCCTGGTATATTGTTTTGAACGGCACCTTCCATAACTGTTAGTCCGTTTTGAACGTCTACTGTATGATTAGTCCCATTATGTTCTATGTAAGTAATTTTTGCCATTAGTTTTATATAAGCACAAAAAAAAATAGGGCAAGTGGTTAAACTCGCCCTATTTTTAAATTAAGATAATTTTTATTATCTAGCTCTCGCTGGTGTACTTGAAACTGCAGCTGCCCAAATAACTAGACCGAATGCGATCTTGTTAATAAAGTCAGCTAAGTTATAAATGATGTTCAATGAAGCTGCATCAATTCCACCTGTTAGGTAACCAAAAATGTAACCTAATGGGTAAATTGCCCAACCGATTGTTACGATCATTCTCATTGCACCGAAAGCTGTAACAAGTGCTTTGTTACCACTCTTAGATGCTGCTTTACCAGCTTCACCTGAGAATACTTCATATAAGATGTAGATCCATCCAGCCATACCGATTACGAAACCAAGTGTAGCGTTGATGTAGCCTGCTTCTCCTAAGTATCCACCTACTAGCATTACTACTGATCCGATTAGTAATCTCCAGAAAATTCCTGAAGGTACTTTTCTTATCGCTGCTAATATTAGATAAAACTCAATCATTTGTAACGGTACTGTAATTAACCAGTCAATGTATCTGTACACTGTTGGTGAGTCACCTGTAATGATCCATACTTCTCTCATGTACATGTAGTGAACAAATGCAACACCTGTTACTAGACCTGCAACTGTTATAGATGTTTTCCAACCACCAGCTACTGAACCTCTTTCCATAAAGAAAAAGACAGTTGCTGCAGCCATACCCATAGAAATTAACCAAAATGATATTCCTACAAGGTCATCCGTAGCTAACAGAACAGTGTCTGCTGCGTTTGCCGCACCAGCAAAGCCCACTAGAGCTAATGCTGCTAATGCAAACAGTTTTAGTTTATTCATAAAAAACTCCCTCTTTAGTTAGTTTTTTGTTAGTTTAAATTTAAACTACGACCTAAATTCAATTTAGATCAAAGTTGGGTCCTAATACCAAATATAAAGGGGTATTAGAAGAGTTATTTAGGACTAATTTAGGTTGATTTTACTCGCTTTTTGAAATTAAATGCAACTAACACGTAGAAAAAGCCTTAAATAACAGGATTTTGAGTCATTTAATATGAGCAACAAATTTGAGCAAATTTACAACCAATCTATAACAAAACCCGAGGAATTTTGGAGGGAAATATCAGAGGATATATTCTGGTTTAAGAAACCAACTAAGATTTTGAACAAAACCAATCCGCCATTCTATAAATGGTTTGAAGACGGAACCACAAACACTTGCTATAATGCTCTAGATTTTCATATTGATAACGGTTTAGGAGAAAAAACTGCACTAATTTACGATAGCCCAATTACAGGCAACAAAGCAAAATTTACTTATAATGAATTAAGGTCAAAAGTTTCAAAATTTGCAGGAGGTTTAAAAAATCAAGGGCTTCAAAAAGGTGATAGAGCTATCATTTATATGCCAATGGTGCCTGAGGCCGTTGTTGCTATGTTGGCATGTGGAAGAATAGGTGTCATTCATTCGGTTGTGTTCGGAGGATTCGCCTCTAATGAACTTGCAAGTCGTATAGATGATAGTAAAGCCAAAATTTTAATAACTGCATCATGCGGTTTTGAACCTGGAAGAACGGTGGAATATAGACCGCTCGTAGATGGAGCGCTAAAACTTGCCAAACACTCAATTGAAAAAGTCATTTTCTTTCAAAGAAAAGGTCACGAAGTAAAACTGAACGCTCCAAAAGAGATTAGCTGGGATGAATCTTTATCAAACGCAAAAGACACTGATTGTGTAGAGATGAATTCAAACGAATATGCATATATTCTCTACACATCAGGTACCACCGGTGTACCAAAGGGAATTGTGAGGGATATAGGTGGTCACATTGTGGCTCTCAAATGGACAATGAAAAATATTTATAACATTGACGAAGGTGACGTTTGGTGGTCTGCGAGCGATATTGGTTGGATCGTTGGTCATTCTTACATTGTTTATGCTCCTTTATTCAAAGGTTGCACAACTGTTTTGTTTGAAGGAAAGCCAGTTGGCACTCCAGACGCTGGTGCATTCTGGAAAATGATTTCAGACTATAAAATTAAATCTTTATTTACGGCACCTACTGCTTTTAGAGCAATCAAAAAAGAGGACCCGGAAGGAAAATTTTTTTCAAAATATGATTTAAGCTCTTTTGAATCATTATTTTTAGCTGGGGAACGTGCAGATCCCGATACAATAAAGTGGGCTGAAAATTTACTTAAGGTTCCAGTAATCGATCATTGGTGGCAGACTGAAACAAGCTGGGCGATAAGTTCAAATTGTACTGGCATCGAAATGATGAAAACAAAATATGGTTCAGCTTGTAAAGCCGTACCCGGATATGATGTTAAAATTATTAAGCCAGATCAATCTATAGCAAAAGCTAATGAAATGGGTGATATTGTAGTTAAGTTACCTTTGCCACCAGGAACTTTTCCTACTTTATGGAATGCTGATAAAAGATACAAAGATAATTATATGTCTAACTATGATGGATTTTATCAGACTTACGATGCGGGACATATTGATGAAGATGGTTATATTTGGATCATGTCAAGAACAGATGACATAATTAATGTTGCTGGTCATAGACTTTCAACAGGTGCAATTGAAGAAGTTTTATCAGAACATAAATCTGTTGCAGAGTGTGCTGTTATTGGAATTGCTGATAAACTTAAGGGTCAGTTGCCAATTGGGTTACTTACTTTAAAGGCAGGTGTAGATAAAGATAATGACACTATATCAAAAGAATGTATTCAAATGGTCAGAAATAAAATTGGTCCTGTTGCTGCTTTTAAAATTGCTATTGTTGTAAAAAGATTACCAAAAACAAGGTCAGGAAAAATCTTAAGGGGAACTGTGAGAAAAATTGCTGACAAAGAAGATTATAAAATGCCTGCAACTATAGATGATCCAGCAATTTTAACTGAAATTACCGAAGATTTAATAAAAAATAATATTCTTAAAAGGTGATTAAGATAAGTAATAGGTTTAAAATTGAAAATATCAGTAGTAATCGCAAACTATAATAGTGGTAAGTACATTGATCAATGTATCAATTCTCTAAAATCACAGACTTATAAAAATGTAGAGATAATTTTCTTCGATGATAACTCTACCGACAACTCTTTAGAGATCATTCAAAAATATTCTGATGTAAAAATTATAAAAAATAAAAAACAGACTAACTTTGGTTCTATCAATCAGCTAAACGCTTTTAAAAATGCAATAAATCTTAGCAGTGGTGATTTAATTTTTTTTTTAGATAGTGATGATTATTTTCATGAAAAAAAGATAGAAAAAGTTGTAGATTATTTCAAAAATGATACATCAAAAAAAATATCTTTTGATCTACCCATAATAGTTCAAAATAATTTACAAAAAAGGGTTTCTAGTAAAAAAAAAATTTTTAAAACTTATTGGCCGTATATTTACCCAACAAGCTGTATAACAATAAGAAAAGAAATTGTTGATGAATTATTAGTGTCAATATCTTTTGATAAATTTACAGATGTTTGGATGGATTTAAGAATTGGTATATTCGCCAAATATATCTTAAAAAGATTTGATGTAATTAATGAGAACCTTACATATTACAGAAAAACAGATGTCAACATCTCATCTCAGTTCAAAAAGTTTTCAAAAAATTGGTGGAAAAGAAGAAGACAAGCTCATGAATATTTTTATAAATTTTCAAAAGATAATAAACTTAATTTTAAAAAAAATTTTGACTTTGTTATTACAAATCTAATATGTAAAATTTTATAATAAATGAAAAAAATATTGATAATTGGTAAGAGAGGTTTTTTAGGAAAAAACCTGCATAAACATTTAAACAAAAAATTCAAATCTAAAATTATTCATTTCAAGGATATTAATAAATTTGGAAAAGAAATTAATAATTTCAATTTCGTAATTAATACATCAATAAATAAAAATTATATTAATAAAAGGTACTTAAAAAAATACGATAATGATTTTGAAATTTCAAAAATGATAACTTCGAAAGAAACAACATATATTTTTTTAAGTTCAAGGAAAGTTTATAAAGGGGGGGCAAATATTAAAGAAGATAGTAAACTTTTACCAAAGACACACTATTCAAAAAATAAACTAATTACAGAAAAATATCTTAAAAGAGTGTTTGGAAAAAAGTTATTAATTTTACGAATATCAAATATAATTGGATATAAAGAAAATCAAAAAAATCATCTTCATAAAACCTTCATTGATTATTTTTATAAGGACGCCAAAAAGGGTATAATTTTTGATAATAAAAAAAGATTTAAAGATTTCATATCTGTCAAAAAATTCTGCCAACTTCTTGAGATGATAATAAAAAAAGATCTTAATGGTATTTTTAATTTGTCAATTGGAAGAAAAATTTATTTAAACGATATAGTAGAATGGTTGAATAGGTATAATAAAAAGAAAATTCAAGTTATCAAATTAATAGAAAATAAAGATAAAAGTTTTTATCTTAATAACAATAAATTAATGAAAAAGATTGGAATTAAAAATACTTTAAGTGAATTGAGAACAGACTGTATAAATTTAAGTAAAAAATTATTTAATTAAACTCCAGAGGTTTTCCTTCAGGATCTCCAATTATTTTGCCATTTTTCATTTTTATTTTTCCATTTACTATAGTCACAACAGGAAAGCCTTTGAAACTGTAACCATTAAATGGAGACCAACCACATTTACTCTGAATATCTTTATTTTGTATTTTTATTGATTTATTTAAATCAACAATTGTAATATCTGCATCATAATCTTCCTTTAAAAATCCTTTGTTTTTAATACCAAAAATTTTTACTGGATTTTCACACATTAGTTTCATTAATTGTTCCAACTTCAATTTTTTATTGTTTACATGATCCAACATAACTGGAAGAATTGTTTGCACACCTGGCATACCAGAAGGGGAATTAGGATATTTTTTATCTTTATTAGTTTTTAAGTGTGGTGCGTGGTCCGAGCCAATAGTATCATTGTAATTATTTCTCACTGCATACCAAAGACGATCGTAATGCGATTTATCTCTTATTGGCGGATTCATCTGTGCATATGTTCCTAATTTATTATAACAATCTGGGGAATAAATAGTTAAGTGTTGAGGTGTGATTTCAAAAGTAATTAATCCTTTATTTTGAGAAAGAAAATCAACCTCCTCTTTTGTGGTTATGTGAAGTATGTGTGCTTTTTTATTTAATCTTTTTGCAATTTTTACAATTCTTCGGGTAGAAGACATTGCGACTTCTTCATTCCTCCAAATAGGGTGACTTAATACGTTGCCCTCCTCTATTAATTTTTTTCTAACTTTTAATATTTCCTCATCTTCAGAATGCACAGCAACTACTTTGGAAGCATGTTCAAAAACTTTTTCTATATCTTTCTCTTTATCAACTAATAAATTTCCAGTAGAAGATCCTGCAAAAAGTTTTATTCCACAACATCCTTTTAAATCTTTGAGTTTTTCTAGTGTTGAATAATTTTCAGCTGTTGCACCAAAATAAAATGCGTGATTGCAAAACATTCCTTTTCCTATTTGAATTTTTTTGTCAAACTCTTCAAAATTTGTTGTAGGTGGATTGGTATTTGGCATTTCAAAAACTGAAGTTATTCCACCCATGATAGCTGCTTTACTTCCTGAATTTAAATCCTCAGCATCAGTGGATCCTGGCTCTCTAAAATGAACTTGAGTGTCAATACACCCGGGCAAAACGGTCAATCCTTTTGCATCAAATGTTTCTTTAGATTTATCCTTCAAGTCACCAATCTCAACAATTTTGTTATTAGATATTCCGATATCTTTTTTTTCAAGATTGCCGTTAATATAACATTCGCCGTTTTTAATGATCAGATCTAACATTGTTTTAAAAGTAGATATATTATATTTATATATTTATCAATTATGAATACAGAAAAAGTTTATATTTTAGAGGATAGGGGTATTTTGTATATCAGCGGCGCAGACTCTGAAAAATTTCTACAAAATCTTATCTCAAATGATATTGAAAAAGTAAATGAAAGTAAAAGTTGTTTTGCCTCCTTGCTTTCACCTCAGGGAAAGTTTTTATTTGATTTTATAGTAATAAAACACAAGGATGGATACCTATTAGATTGTGAAAAAAGAATAGTTGATCAGCTTTATAAAAAATTAGTTATGTACAAACTAAGATCAGATGTAGAAATTTTAAATCTAAGCAACGAATTTGTGGTAGCTGCTTTTAATCATGAAAAATTCTTATCTATAGCAGGTGCAAAAGATGAGTTGGGGTATACAACTAAATATAATGAGGACCATGTTCTTCTTGATCCAAGAAATAAAAAATTGGGGGGTAGAATAATTGCTAATCTTGAAAAACTGTACATGTCCCTAAAAAAAATGAAACTTAAATCTTCTAATGTTGATGAATATTACAAATTAAGTTTTGAGCTAGGTATACCTCAAAGTAACATGGACCAATTACAAGAAAAATTATTTGGAATAGAGTGTAACTTTGTGGAACTTAATGCAATTGATTTTAAGAAAGGCTGTTATGTTGGCCAAGAAAATACTTCACGTATTAAAAATAAAGATAAATTGAACAAAAGATTATTACCGCTTCAAGTAAAAAAAGGGTCAATAAATAATAATGACCCAATTACATCTAATAACATAGAAATTGGTAAAGTTTTGATAGCAAATAAATTTAGTTTTGCCCTAATCAAATTTAAAGATAAGGAGTTTGAATATAATAAAGAATTTAAGTGTGGAGAAGCAAATATCGAAATATTTAAACCTAACTGGCTGAATTAGTGAAAAATAGGAAAAT
This sequence comes from Candidatus Pelagibacter communis, assembly GCF_001180105.1. Classification (GTDB taxonomy): domain Bacteria; phylum Pseudomonadota; class Alphaproteobacteria; order Pelagibacterales; family Pelagibacteraceae; genus Pelagibacter; species Pelagibacter ubique_K. Next base: position 170,636 of record NZ_CVSO01000040.1, on the reverse strand, counting down.
AATAAATCCATCTAAATTAAAATTTACTCCATTTAACAGTTATGGAAAACCAATTTCAGGTATGAGTTGGCATAAAATATCTTATAATCAAAATACTGGTGTTGGAAGTTACATACTAAAAATGGCTCCCGGTACTAGAAGCCTAAAACATAAACACCAAAACTATGAGGAATTTTTTGTTTTGGATGGAGAACTAATTGATGAAGATAATACAACTTTCAATAAAGGTGATTTTATATCGTATAAGCCAGGTTCAAAACATTCATCTTTTTCAAAAAAAGGATGTTTATTATTAGTGTTTTTAAGAAAAAAAAACAAAGCTATTTAAATGGTGCGGCCAGAGAGATTTGAACTCTCATGGACTAGGTCCACACGGCCCTCAACCGTGCCTGTCTACCAATTTCAGCATGGCCGCCTTATGCGTCACAATAATTGAATGACAATTATCTTTCAAGTTGATACATTTATATTATGGAATTTACTCCTGAAATAAAAAAAGCAACTCAGCCAATTTATCAAAAAATTTCGAAGACTATTCCAGAAATTGAATGGTCCACTCACGCACCTTATATTTATGAAATAAATAAACTAAAAAAAGAAAAGAACGCGGTTATTCTTGCACATAACTATCAGACCCCGGAAATTTATCATGGGATATCTGATTTTTCTGCGGACTCTCTTGCTTTAGCTGTTGAGGCTGCAAAAACCAAGGCTGATATAATTGTGATGTGTGGAGTACATTTTATGGCCGAGACTGCAAAACTTATGAGCCCAAATAAAAAAGTATTGTTACCAGATATGAGGGCAGGTTGTTCTTTATCTTCATCAATAACTGGTGAGGATGTAAGAAAACTTAAAAAGCAAAATCCGGGTGTGCCTGTCGTTTCGTATGTAAACACATCAGCAGATGTAAAAGCAGAGACAGATGTTTGTTGTACTTCAGCAAATGCTGTTAAAATTGTAAATTCACTGGGGGTTAAAAAAGTAATTTTCTTGCCAGATGATTATCTTGCTAAATATGTCGCCTCTCAAACAGATGTTGAAATTATTTCATGGAAAGGAACATGTGAAGTGCATGAAAAGTTTAATGATACTGAAATTAATGAAATAAGAAAAAATAATCCAGGTATAAAAGTTATAGCACATCCTGAGTGTCCACCAGATGTGATAAATGCAAGTGATTTCACAGGTTCAACAAGTGGAATGATAAAATATGTTAAAGATAATCAACCAGAAAAAGTCATGATGGTAACAGAGTGTTCTATGAGCGACAATGTCCAAGTTGATAATCCAAATGTGAAGTTTATAAGACCATGTAACTTATGCCCTCACATGAAAAGAATTACTCTTCCTAAAATTTTAGATTGTTTGAAGAATGAAACAAATGAAATTATAATGTCAGATGAAACAATCGAAAAAGCAAGAAAGTCTGTGGAGAGAATGGCTGAAATAGGCAGATAATATCTGTGTCCAAAATAATTTTAAGTAAAAGTTTTATCAATAATTCCGTTAAGCTTGCATTAAACGAGGATTTATATCCAAATGGAGATATTACATCAAATCTTATGCAGAAAGGTGGTGTCAAGTCATTTAAAATAATTGCAAATCAAAATGGAATAATTGGTGGAATAGAGTTTGCTAAAAGTACATTTAAAATCTTTGATAACAAAGTCCAATTTCATATTAAAAAAAAAGATGGTTCTCAAGTTAAAAAGGGTCAAATTATTGCTATGATTAAAGGTAATTCAAAAAATATTTTAATTTGTGAAAGAGTAGCGCTCAATTATCTTTCTCATATATCAGGTATAGCTAGTTACACAAATAAATTCGTTAAATTAGCTAGAGGGAAAAGTAAGATTTGTTGCACTCGTAAAACAATTCCAAACTTGAGAGTAATACAAAAGTATGCAGTTAAATTGGGTGGTGGTACCAACCATAGATTTAATCTAAGTGATGAATTTTTAATTAAAGATAATCATATTGCAAGTTCAGATCTAAAATTTTTAGTTCTAAAAGCAATTAAGAATAAAAAAGGAAAAAAGATAACAGTCGAAGTTGATAATCTAAAACAGCTTAAATCAATTGTGGGAATTAAATTTAACACTGTCCTTTTTGACAATATGAATATCAAAAATCTTAAATTAGGTGTTAAGCTTGCAAAAAAATATTATGAAACTGAAGCATCTGGAAATATAACACTTAAGAATGTAAAATCAGTTGCTGCAACAGGCGTAGATAGAATTTCAGTTGGTAGCATTACCCATAGTGCCCCAGCTATGGATTTCAAACTAGAAATTTAAATTCCTTATTTTTTAAGCTCAGCTTGGGCAGCTGCTAGACGTGCAACAGGAACTCTGTAGGGTGAACAAGAGACATAATTTAATCCTGTTTTTGAACAAAAATTTATACTTTTGGGATCTCCACCATGTTCTCCACAAATTCCAAGTTTAATTTTTTTATTTTGTTTTCTGCCTTTTAATGTAGCTATCTCAATTAAATCTCCTACACCCTCGTCTATTGAAACGAAAGGATCAATATCAAATATCTTATTTTCAATATAATCATTTAAAAATTTTCCACTGTCATCTCTACTAATGCCAAAAGTTGTTTGAGTTAAATCATTAGTACCGAAACTAAAAAATTCAGCATGTTTTGCAATGTCTTTTGCTTTAATTGCTGCTCTTGGCAGTTCAATCATGGTTCCTACCAAGAAACTTATTTTAGTATTATTTTCATCTTGAACTTTTTTAGCGACTCTGATCACTAAGTCTTTCATTATTTTGATTTCTGCCTCAGTTGATACCAGAGGTATCATTATTTCTGGCATTGTAGATTTGAGTTTCTTCTTTTTGCATTCAACTAAAGCTTCAAAAATTGCTCTGCATTGCATTTCATAAATTTCTGGAAAAGAAATACCCAATCTACATCCTCTGTGTCCGAGCATTGGATTATGTTCATGCAATTCCTCTGTTCTTGACTTTATTTCATTATCGCTTAAACCTGTTACTGAACTTAGATCGCCAATTTCTTTATCATTTTTGGGTAAGAATTCATGTAAAGGTGGATCAAGCAATCTAACTGTTACTGGAAGACCACTCATTATTTCAAAAATTTGTATAAAGTCATTTTTTTGATGAGGTAATAATTTTGCCAAAGCCTTATTTCTGTCCTCAATAGTTTTTGACAAAATCATTTCTCTTACAGATAAAATTCTATCCTCGTCAAAAAACATATGCTCAGTCCTACAAAGACCAATGCCCTCAGCTCCAAATTCTCTTGCTGTTTTTGTATCAAGAGGGGTCTCAGAATTTGTTCTTACTTTTAATTTTCTGTAACTATCAGCCCAACTCATTAATTTTGAAAAATCACCTGAGATCTCTGGCTTTAAAGTTGGAACTTTATCTAAAATAACTCTTCCTGTAGATCCATCAATTGTAATCACATCTCCTTCTTTTACCTCTACGTTTGAAGAGGTTCTAAATATTTTTTGCTCATAATTGATATCTATTTCACTTGAACCTGAAACGCATGGTCTTCCCATACCTCTTGCAACAACAGCAGCATGACTCGTCATTCCTCCACGAGCAGTTAAAATACCTTTTGCTGCATGCATACCGTGGATATCTTCTGGTGAAGTTTCTACTCGAACAAGAATAGTGTCTTGCATCATGCCATTTAATCTTTCTGCTTCATCTGATGAAAAAACAACCTTTCCACTTGTTGCACCTGGGGATGCGGGCAAACCTTTTGCAATAGTTTTTACTTCTTTTGTTTCATCTAATGTTGGATGGAGAAGTGTATCTAAAGTGTTAGGGTCGACTCTTAAGACTGCCTCTTTTTTTGTTATCAGTTTTTCTTTAACCATGTCTACAGCAATTTTTACAGCAGATTTTGCAGTCCTTTTTCCAGATCTTGTCTGAAGCATCCAAAGTTTAGAATTTTCAACTGTGAACTCTACATCTTGCATATCTTTGTAAAACTTTTCTAAAAGCTTTAGAATTTTTTTTAGTTGAACATAAACTTTTGGCATAGCTTCTTCCATTGATTTACCTTTTGAATTTGAATCTTTGTTGGCTTTTTTTGTTATGTAATTTGGTGTTCTTGTGCCAGCTACAACATCCTCCCCTTGAGCATTAATAAGATACTCTCCATAAATTTCATTTTTTCCATTTGATGGATTTCTTGTAAAAACAACGCCTGTTGCACAATCGTTACCCATATTTCCGAAAACCATTGATTGAACGTTTACGGCTGTTCCCCATGCGGATGGTATTTGATTTAACTTTCTGTAAACTTTTGCTCTGTTACTTTCCCATGATAAAAAAACTGCCGAAATAGCTCCAAACAATTGTTCATAAACATCTTGTGGGAATTGTTTTTTAGTTTTTTCTTTAACCACGTTTTTAAAGTCTTTGATAAGACCATCCCAGTCATTTTCATCTAGATCAGTATCTAACAAAACACCTTTTGTTAACTTATAATTTTCAATTAATTCCTCAAAGTTATAGCTTTCAACTCCGAGCACCACATTAGAATACATTTGAATGAATCTTCTATAGCTGTCTTTTGCAAATCTCATATTAGATGTTTTTTTTGCAAGAGCTTTAACTGTATCATCATTTAAACCTAAATTTAAAATTGTATCCATCATTCCAGGCATTGAAACTCTTGCACCTGACCTTACTGAAACTAACAATGGATTTTCTAAATCGCCAAATTTTTTTCCACATTCTTTTTCGATTTGTTTTAATTCTTGTTTAATTGATTTAATAAGCTTTAAATTAAGTTTTTTATTGTTTTTATAAAATATTTCACAAACCCCTGTTGATATTGTAAATCCGGGAGGCACGGGTAAACCAAGTTTTCCCATTTGAGCTAGATTTGCTCCTTTGCCACCTAAAATGAACTTTGGGTTCTTAATCTTTTTTATTTTTTTAGATTTAAAGTTAAAAACTAAGTTACTCATTATGCGCTTTCAATATTAGAAAAATTTAAATAATTATTGAACGTTTTACATAACAATTGCACAAGTTCCAAACGATTTTTTTTGATTGCTTCATCTTCATCATTAACTATTACATTGTCAAAGAAGTTAGAAACATCAGTTTTTGCATCAGCTAAAACCTCTAAAGTTTTTTTACAATCCTCACGACTACCTAGGCTTGTAAAATATTTTCTTATTTCTTGTATTTTTTTGTATAGTTTTTTTTCAAAATCATTTTTGAATAGACCTGGATCAGTCGAATTTTCAAGTTCAATGTTATTTTTAGATATTTCGTTTGATAGAATATTGGATGCTCTTTTGTAAGAAAAAATTACATCTTGACCAATATTTTTATCGATCAATTTATTTAAAATAAATGCCTTGTTGTAAATTTTATAAATTTGATCTGCGCTATAACTATTTATTGAGCATTCTATAATATCTGGTCTTATTTTTTTTTCTTTCATATAAAATTTAAGCCTCTCAGAAAAAAAATTAAACAGATCTTGTTGAACAGTCTTAATATCAAAATCTATATCTTGTTCTCCAAACAAAACACAAGAATAATTTATTAAATCTTTTAACTTAATCTCTAATTTATTTTCTATTATTAGTCTTATAAGACCAATTGCTGACCTTCTTAATGCGAATGGATCCTTTGAGCTGGATGGTTTTAAATTTATTGTAAAAAAACCAACTAAGGTGTCTATTTTATCACTCAGAGCTAAAGTGACTGAGTAAGGTTTTTTTGGTGTCTTTGTCTCTGGGCCTGTTGGTAAGTAATGTTCACTAATGGCCAAACAAGTTTCGTTATCGAATCCTTGAGCTTTAGCAAAGTGGCCACCCATTACACCTTGAAGTTCAGGGAACTCTCCCACTAAGTCAGAAACTAAATCTACTTTACAAATAGAAGATGCCACTTCAACTTTTTCTTTACTAATTAAAAGTTCATCAGATATTAGCGATCCAAGCTTTCTTAATCTTTGAGTTTTATCAAAGTAAGTTCCTAATCCTTCAAAATAATTTACATTTTTTAGATCTGATATTCCTTTGACTAAATTTTTTGTTTTATTTTTATCCCAGAAAAATTGAGCATCATTTAAACGAGCTTCAACTACTCGCTCATTTCCTAATCTAATTAAACCTTTGGTATCACTATTGTCTGCAACAACAAAGAAAACATTCGTTAAATTATCTTTATTATCAAAGGTTGGGAAATACTTTTGATGAACTTCCATAGTTGTGACTAATATTTCTTTAGGAATCTTTAAAAATCTTTTGTCAAACGTACATTTAATTATATTGGGTTTTTCAACAATATTTGTTACTTCAGTTAATAATTTTTTGTTTGGGGTTAACTTCAACCTGTCTAATTTAGTTTTTTTTAATAATTGATTTTCAATAAATTCCTCTCTTTTATTATGATCCAATATAATGCCTTTGCTCTTGAAAAATTCCTTGTAAGTTTTAAAATTTGAAAATTTACTTGTTTTCTCCTCAAAGTCTTTATCCAGATAGGTAAAATTGGATGAATTTAAATGATGATAACTAAATTCTAAAAATTTGTTGTCAAAACAAGCAAGAATGGATTTTAATGGTCTACCCCAGTACAAATCATGATCACCCCATCTCATTGATTTTTTCCAAGGGATTTCATCAAGAATTTTTGGTAAATTTTTTTGCAAAATAGATTTCGTCTCTACTGTTTGAGCGGGCTTTTTAAAAAAATAAAACTCTCCTTTATCTGTTTTTCTAATAAAGGTTTCTTCTTTAGTTATATTATTGGATTTTATAAAACCATTTAGCGCTTGCTCAGGCGCATTTACACTCGGACCTCTTATTTCGGCCTCTGGTTTTATAATCTTTTGAGAAATGTTTTCGCAGTAAACAACTAACCTATTTGGAGTTGATAGAACAGAAATACTATCTTTAAATTTAATTTCCTCTTTTTTCAGAAAATCTTCAAAATTTTTTTGTAGATTTTCTCTAGCTGTTTTCTGTAAAGTTGCAGGAATTTCTTCGCTAAATAATTCTAAAAAAAATTCAGACATTTTATTTTTGGCTATCTACCCAAACTTGACCAACACCTTTGGTCAAATCTCTAATTCTAGCAATAAACTCTGCTCTTTGCGCTACGCTAATCGCTCCTCTGGCATCTAGAATATTAAAAACATGACTTGCTTTTAAACACTGATCATAAGCAGGAAGTGAGAGTTTTTTTTCTAACAAAGATTTGGTTTCTTGTTCCAGCATATCAAAAAATTTAAATAAGTTCTCAACATTTGCAAAATCAAAATTGTAAGATGAAAATTCTTTTTCAGCTTGTAAAAAAACCTCTTTATAAAGGATACCTTCATCATTCCATACTAAGTCAAATACATTTTTTTTCTTTTGGGTAAACATACATAATCGTTCTAAACCATAAGTAAGCTCCACAGAAATAGGTTTGCAATCTATCCCAGCCATTTTTTGAAAATAAGTAAATTGGGTAATTTCCATTCCATCGCACCAAACTTCCCAACCTAACCCTGCTGCACCCAGTGTTGGACTTTCCCAATCGTCTTCAACAAATCTAATATCATGGTCATTATGTTTTATTCCAACGGCATTAAGACTGCTTAGATATAATTTTTTAATATTTTTTGGCGATGGTTTTATAATCACTTGGAATTGATAATAATGTTGAAGTCTATTTGGATTTTCTCCATATCTTCCGTCAGTTGGTCTTCTTGAAGGTTGTACATAAGCTGATCTCCATGGTTTAGGACCAAGAGACCTTAAAGTAGTCGCAGGATGAAATGTGCCCGCCCCAACTTCCATATCATATGGTTGTAAAATTACACAACCGTGTTTTGCCCAAAATTTTTGCAAATTAAAAATTGTATCTTGGAAGGTTTGTATTTTTGAATTTTCTTTTTTAGAGGCCATATCTTTGCCAGATAGATCTTTCTTCAATTACATTTGCTATCTTATCGATTTGATTCTCTGATGAAATTCTTTTTGCCAACCATCCTTTGCTTTTTTCAAACTTTTTAATTATTACATCGTCACCAAACTTATCTTTTAAAATTTGATTTGCATTTCCTATACCGTCAATTAAGCCAAGTTCTTTTGATTTAGACCCAGACCAAAACTCTCCAGAAAATAATTCTATTCCTTTATCTTTTTTAAGTTTTGCACCCCTGCTTGTCTCCACTACATTTATAAAATCTTTATGTAAATCAAGTTGAATATTTTTTAATCTTTTAATATCTTCTTCTTTCGCATCCACAAAAGGGTCTAAAGTACTTTTGTTTTTTCCTGCAGTATAAACTCTTCTTTCTACACCTACCTTTTGAATAAGATCCTTAAAACCAAAAGAAGCATAAATAACGCCAATTGAACCAACAATTGAACTTGAATTAGCATAAATCTCATCTCCAGCACATGCAATCAAGTAACCTCCTGAAGCAGCAACATCTTCTGCGAAAACAATTACCTTTTTTTTATTTTTTTTAGCCTGAGCTCTAATGAAGTCGTATATTAAGTGAGATTGGACTGGTGAACCGCCTGGAGAGTTTATCGATATTGCAACGGCTAAAGATTTTTTTATCGAAAATGCTTTTTTTATCAATTCTTCTTGGCCAGCAAAATCAATTCCTTGTTTAAATCTTCCAGCGTTTCCAATAACACCAGTTAATCTTATGTGGGGGACGATTTTTTTTTTTTTGAAAAAAGATAACATGAAGTATGCTTATAGAATTTTTAGATTAATATAAAGTCTACTTATAGTTGAAGTTTTAGGTGCGTCAATTGATAAGTATAAAATATCTTCTATTATAATAGTTTCTTAGCAATGGGCTCAGTAATTCAATTAAAAAATAAAGTTAATAACGCATATCTCGATTTAAAAAATTCAGTCGATGACAAGATTATTCTAGTTGAAGAGAAGATAAAAAACAGACTTATAAGTGATGTGTCTTTGGTGGAGAAAATGACTAACTATAATCTAGACACGGGTGGGAAAAAATTAAGAGCCATGTTGACTTTAAGTAGTTCAAAACTTTGTGGGTATTTAAAAGGTGGTCGAGATATAAATCTAGCTGCATGTGTAGAATTAATTCATGCCGCAACATTGATGCACGATGATGTTCTCGATAACGGAGAGATCAGAAGAGGGAAAAAAACAATAAACTCAATTTGGGGAAACCACGCATCAATTTTAGTTGGTGACTATCTTTTAAGTAGATGTTTTGAAATGATGGTTGAAGACGGAAATTTAGAGGTCTTAAAGTTATTATCAATGACATCTGCGAAAATAGCACAAGGTGAAGTTTTGCAACTTCAACATAAATCAGAAATAGATACAGTTGAAGAAACATATTTAGAGATTATCACATCTAAAACTGCAGCATTATTTTCTGCTGCATGTAAGGTTGGAGCGATATTGGGTAATAAAGATGAAAAGGTTAAAGAAGCATTATCTTCTTATGGAAAAAATCTTGGAGTAACTTTTCAGATAGCCGATGATACATTGGATTATAATTCTGATCTGAAAAAATTTGGAAAAACAATTGGAAAAGATTTTTACGAGGGTAAAATCACTTTACCTATAATAATTTTAAACCAACAATGTAAAAGTGGTGAGAGAGATATGGTTAAAGAATTTTTTTCCAAGAAAGAAAGGACTGAAAACGATTTGAAATACACATTAGATTTAATAAAAAAATATGATGTTATTAAACAATGTTACAAAAAAGCTGATCATTTTATTTCTTTAGCATCTAACTCTTTAAACATCTTTGAAAGTTCTGAACAAAAAAATATTCTAAAAAATTTGACATCTTTTAGTATTGAAAGATCTTTTTAAGGATTTAATAAAAATCTTTTCCAGCCTTTTCCATTACTCTTAACGTATTTCAATCTTTCATGAATTCTATTATCTCCATCACGCCAAAACTCAATTTCTTCAGGTACCAATCTCCATCCAGACCAATTAGGTGGTCTTGGAACTTTTTTCTCATCACTAAACTTTTTTTTGAATTTTTCAATTGAGTCATCAAGTGACTTTCTGCTTTCTAAAACTTCACTTTGATTTGAGGCCCAGGCTCCTATTCTACTCCCATATGCTCTTGAATTATAATATTCATCAGCCTCTTTGTCAGGAACTTGAACAACATTACCGTAAATCCTTATTTGTCTTAAAAGACTTTTCCAATGAAAACACATTGATGCTTTAGGATTTTCTTTAAGATCCTTGCCTTTAGAACTATTGAAGTTTGTGTAAAAAGTAAAACCATCATCACTAAAGCCTTTTAACAGAACCATTCTCACTTTAGGTCTTCCGGTTTTATCAGCTGTTGCTAATGATAATGCATTTGGATCATTAGGTTCGGTAGTTTCAGCCTTTTTAAACCATTCTTTGAAGAGATTTACTGGGTTATCCTCATCTTTAAAACAAATATCTAGTCCAAGTGAATTTTTTTCATTCATAATTTTAACAAAATAATTTATATAATAGAATAATGTCATTTAATACATTTGGAAAGTTATTTCGTTTCACTACTTGGGGTGAATCTCATGGACCGGCTATTGGATGTGTAGTTGATGGATGTCCTCCGAGAATAAAAATATCTGAAAAAGACATACAAAAAGAACTAAATAAGAGAAAACCTGGTCAATCAAAATTTACTACTCAAAGAAAAGAAGATGACAAAGTTGAAATTTTGTCAGGAGTATTTAATGGTGAGACAACTGGTACACCAATATTAATGATTATTTACAATAAGGATATGAAATCAAGAGACTATGAGACTATCAAAAATAAATTTCGTCCTGGGCACGCTGATCTAACTTATTTTAAAAAATACGGCATAAGAGACTTCAGGGGAGGTGGTAGGCAATCAGCGAGAGAGACTGCAGCTAGAGTAGCTGCGGGTGCAATTGCAAAAAAAGTTTTAGAAAAAAAAATTGGGAAAAAATATTACGTTAAAGGTGCCGTTACCCAACTTGGAATTTTAGGTTGTGATGTATCTGCATGGAACAACAAATTTATAGAAAAAAATCCATTTTTCTGTCCTGACAAAAAAGTTTTAAAATTGTGGGAAAAATATTTGTTGGCAATCAGAAAGTCCGGTTCATCTTGTGGTGCAGTCATAGAATTAAGAGCTAACGGGGTGCCATCTGGCCTAGGTGCACCTATTTACTCAAAATTAGATATGGATTTAGCATCAGCTATGATGAGTATTAATGCTGTAAAAGGTGTCAACATCGGAACTGGAATGGATGTTGCACAATTAACTGGTGAACAGAATTCTGATGAGATAAGACAAAAAGGGAATAAAACAGTTTTCAAATCTAACAATGCGGGTGGAATTCTTGGTGGTATTTCAAGTGGTCAACAAATAAAAGTATCTTTCGCAGTAAAACCGACATCTTCAATTCTTAACTCAAGAAAAACTATTGATAAATTTGGGAAAAATACAAATATATCAGTACGAGGTCGACATGATCCTTGTGTTGGAATTAGAGCTGTCCCAATAGGTGAAGCGATGATGCATTGTGTTTTATTGGATCATTTTTTGATGCACAAAGCCCAGTGTGAGTCTTAGTTTTTTTTCTGAACAACAATTTTAGAATCTAAAACCTCATAAACTTTTTCTTCGATAGCTTTGCTATCCAAGCCAGCAATCTGATACATTAGATCAGGTTTATCTTGATCAATAAACTTGTCAGGAAAAGTCATCGACCTAAATTTAATTTTTTCTAATAAGCCTTTTTCTGATAAAAATTTACTTAAATGAGATCCAAAACCTCCAATTGAACCTTCTTCAATTGAAATAACAACTTCATGATTCTTTGCTGTATTCCACATTAAATTTTCATCTAATGGTTTACAAAATCTTGCGTCAATTAAGGTAAGATTTAAACCTTTTTTTTCAAGATTGTTTAAAGCTTTTTGACACTCTTGCAAACGAGCACCAAAATTAATTAAAGCAATTTCTTTACCTTCTTTAATAACCCTGCCTTTTCCAATTTCAACTTTTTCATTAATTTCAGGAAGTTTAATCCCAATACCAGTTCCACGAGGGTACCTAAAAGCTGACGGTTTATCATTAATGTCAACTGAGGTATTAATCATTTTAACTAATTCCGACTCATCGCTTGGAGCCATAACTACAAAATTAGGTAAGGTTGATAAGTAGGTTATATCAAAAGATCCGGCATGTGTAGGACCGTCCGCACCAACAAGACCTGCACGGTCTATAGCGAATCTGACAGGTAAACTTTGAATTGCAACATCGTGAACAACCTGATCATAGGCTCTTTGTAAAAAGGTAGAGTAAATTGCTGCATAAGGCTTGAATCCTTCTGTAGCTAAACCAGCAGAAAATGTCACTGCATGTTGTTCCGCAATACCAACATCAAACATTCTATTTGGAAATTTTTTTGCAAATAAATCCATTCCAGTACCAGATGGCATCGCAGCAGTGATACCAATTATTTTACTATCTCTCTCAGCGTGTTTAATTAACGTATTGGCAAAAACACTTGTATATGATGGAATTTTAGAACTTGATTTTTCTTGTACACCAGTTTTTATATTAAACTTCGAAACACCATGATATTTGTCTTTTGAATTTTCTGCAAATTGATAACCTTTTCCTTTTTCAGTTTTAATATGTATCATTATTGGACCGTCAAAGTTAGTATCCTTTGCATTTTTTAAAACTGAGACAAGAGTATCAATATCATGTCCATCTATTGGTCCAACATAATAAAAACCTAGTGAATTAAAAAGTGTTCCGCCTGTTACTGCTGACCTCAGAAAATCTTCTGCTTTTCCAGCTTTTTTTGAAAATCTTTTGGAAAAGGCAGAAATAATTAATTTAAAAGTCTCTCTTAGACTAAAATATATTTTCCCAGTCAATAATTTTGCTAAATAACTTCTCATTGCACCCACAGGTTCCGCAATTGACATGTCGTTATCATTTAAAATTACTATCATTTTAGTTTTTGATATGCCCGCATTGTTCATAGCCTCATAAGCCATTCCAGCACTGATCGCTCCATCGCCAATAACAGCAACAACATTTTCTGATTTTTTTGAAAGTTTATTTGCAGTAGCAATACCTAAAGCTGCAGAAATTGATGTTGAGCTATGTGCTGCACCAAATGGATCATATTCACTTTCAGATCTTTTTGTGAAACCAGATAGTCCATTTCCTTGTCTCAGTGTTTTGATTCTATTTTTACGACCTGTTAAAATTTTATGAGGATATGATTGGTGGCCGACGTCCCAAACTATTTTATCATTAGGTGTATCAAAAACATGGTGTAAGGCTACGGTCAACTCAACAACTCCTAAACCTGCACCTAAATGACCACCTGTAAATGAAACAGCCTCTATCAATTCCTCTCTTAACTCCTTTGACAGGGTAATCAATTCTGAGGATTTTAAATTTTTTATATCCGATGGAAAATTTACATTATCTAAAAACTTATATTTTGTCATTTTTTTCTATTTACCACAAACTCTACAGTTTCAATCAAATCTTTACTTTTATACTTACTTAAAGAAGAAATTATTCTATTTTTTAAATAAGAAGAATATTTAACAGCATTTTTATACCCGAGTAAACTTATTAAAGTCGCCTTGCCCTTTTTTTTGTCTTTTCCAGTTTTTTTTCCAATCTTTTTCTCACTTCCACTGTAATCTAGAAAATCATCAATAATTTGAAATAAAAGTCCAATATCTAAACCTATCTTTTTAAACTGGTTTATCTTCCCAAACTTATTAGCAATAATCAACGGCGCTATAGTAGAAAATGAAAAAAGTTTACCAGTTTTATTAAGCTGCATATCTATAATTTTTCTTTTACTTACTCTTTTTTTTTCAAAATTAAGATCTAAATATTGGCCCCCTGCAATTCCTAAATGGCCTGAAGTATTTGAAAGTAAATTTATTAATTTACTTTTTTTATTTTCACTAATATTGAAACTTTTTTCGCTTAAAATTTCAAAGGCTAAGGTAAGCAGTGAATTGCCAGCTAGGACTGCTGTTGCTTCACCAAATTTTTTGTGCGTGCTTAACTTTCCCCTTCTTAAATCGTCATTATCCATACATGGCAAATCATCGTGTATAAGTGAATATGCGTGAATACATTCCACTGCAGCTCCTACTCTTACTAAATGATAATAAGGAACTGAAAAAATTTTTCCTACGTCAACAATGATCTTTGATCTTATTTTTTTTCCACCAGGAAATAAACCATAATTCATTGAAGTGATTAATTCAGTTCTTCTCTGTTTTTTTAAAAAATTCTTGAGAAATTTATTTATATCTTTTCCTGTTTTATTTAGTTTTTTTTCCATCTTTTTTTAGAATTTGTTTTATTTTTAATTTGTTTTTCTCAGATATTTCTCTTGAGGTATTTTGAAACTTTTTTTCAATAAATTTATTTAATTTAAATATTTCAAGATAATCCTCTTCGGATTGATTTGAAGCTTTATTTTTTTCAATTTTTTCAACCAAATTATTAAGAATTTCTTTAAGTTCATCTAAAGATTTAGACTCAATATCATCTGGTAAATTTTTTTGTTTCATATATTAGTTTGTATTATTACATGAATTATAATCTTTCAAATATTAAAAAAGCTAAATATTATTTAGATAAAAATGAATGTATTGGGTTTCCGACTGAAACTGTTTATGGTTTAGCGGCTAATGCTTATTCAAAAAAGGCTGCCTTAAAAATATTCAAACTTAAGAAAAGAAATAAAAGAAATCCACTCATAGTGCATTATTGTAGCTTAAAAATGCTTAATAACGACTGTATGATTAATGAAGAATTTTTAAAGTTATATAAAAAATATTGTCCAGGACCTGTTACATTTGTTTTAAAATTAAAAAAAAATAGTAATATTTCAAAAATCGTAACTAATAATAAAAAAACACTAGCTGTTAGGTTTCCTAGACATCATTTGGCTATAAAACTTTTAAAAATATTGAAATATCCTCTAGCGGCACCAAGTGCAAACATATCCTCAAAAATAAGTCCGGTAACAAAAGAAGATGTAAAGGATGAATTTGGAGAAAGAATTAAATTTATTCTAGACGGTGGTAGATCTAAAATAGGATTAGAGTCCACTATAGTAAGTTTATTAGGAAAGCCAAAAATATTAAGGCTAGGTGGAATTGAAAGAAAAAAAATTAACAAAGTTTTGAGAAAAAAAATCCTGTATAAAAAAAATGATAAAACAATTGTTGTCCCAGGACAATTAAGTTTACATTATTCACCTGGAATACCTATAAGGCTAAACAAGAAAAAACCAAAAGAAAATGAAGCTTTTATTTTAATTAAAAAAAGAAAAAAAACTTCAAAGGATTATTATTATTTAAGTAAAAAAAAAGATTTAAAAGAAGCCGCAAAAAATTTGTATAAAGTTTTAAGAAATATTAAAAATAAAGATTATAAAAGTATTGCTGTAGAAAAAATTCCTAATTATGGATTTGGGGAAGCAATCAATGAAAGACTTAAAAGGGCTTCAGTAAAGTAATGGAAAATTCAATTAAAGTAATTGATCTTAAAAAGAATTATGGAAATAAAGAAGCGGTTAAGAATATTAATTTTGAAATTAAAGAAAATGAAATAATTGGGTTACTTGGTCCTAATGGATGTGGAAAAACTACTACTATAGGTATGATTTTAGGTTTATTAAAACCTACAAGTGGACAAGTTTTGATTAACGGCTTTCAACTAGAAAAAAATAGAATTGAGATTCTTCAAAAGATAAATTTTATTTCTCCTTATATTGAATTACCAAAGAAACTTACAGTTAAGCAAAATCTAATTGTTTATGGAAAACTTTATTCTGTCAAAAACTTAAATAGTAGAATAGATTATCTGGTAGAAGAGCTGAGATTACAAAATTTGCTTGATAGAGTGACTGGAGAATTATCTTCAGGACAAAAAAATAGAATAAGCTTAGCTAAAGCGATTATCAACAATCCATCTGTCTTATTGCTCGATGAACCTACAGCTTCACTTGATCCAGAAACGGGAGATTTTGTAAGAACCTTTTTAGAAAATTATAAAAAAGAAAAAAAGGTATCTATATTATTAGCATCCCATAACATGGATGAGGTAACTAGATTGTGTTCGTCAATAATGATGATGAAAAACGGTTTAATAATTGATCAGGGTAAACCAAATGATCTAGTTAAAAAACATGGAAGACAAAATCTAGAGGAAGTTTTTTTAAAACTTGTAAGGAATTAATATGAATATAGGTAGAATGTATGGATTGTTCTTAAGACACTTTTTTTTAATAACTAGGTCTTTTCCGAGAATTTTAGATCTAATATATTGGCCAACAATACAAATTACTTTATGGGGTTTCATCTCAAATTTTTTTACAACATACAGCTCGTATTATAATAATGCTGTTGGAATAATATTAACATGCGCGATACTTTATGATTTTCTATTTAGAACAAGTATCGGGTTTAATATGCTTTTTTTAGAGGAAATCTGGAGTAGAAATTTTACAAATTTATTTATCTCGCCTATTAAAAAAAGTGAAATTTTAATCTCATTAATATTCACAGCTTTAGTAAGAGCTTTAATCGGTTTAGTTCCTGCAATTCTTTTAACTTCTCCTCTATTTGGAATTTCTATATTAGATTTAGGTTTAAGTTTATTTTTTTTATTTCTTAGTCTCTACATTTTTGGAATAACGCTAGGTATACTAGTTTCTTCTGGTCTACTTAGGTTCGGCCCTTCATTTGAAAATATTGCCTGGTCAACTATGTTTCTGTTGGCCCCTTTTGGATGTATTTATTATCCTGTAGATATATTGCCTGAAATATTTCAAAAAATTGCTTATGCGCTACCACTCGTATACATATTTGAGGAGGCTAGAAATATTTTAGTCAATGGATTTGTAAATGTAGAAAATATTTTTAAAGCATTTTACCTAAATGGATTATATTTATTTATCTCCATTTGCTTATTTTACTACTCTTTCAGTAAAGCTCGTAAAAAGGGAACATTAATTAATATAGGGGAATAATTTGGTGCGCCTGCTAGGAGTCGAACCCAGAACCTCCTGATCCGAAGTCAGGCGCTCTATCCAGTTGAGCTACAAGCGCATATAGTATTAATATTATAATTTATGAAAAATATCATTAAGTTTATTGTTAAAGATAATGAAAAGGATCAGAGAGTTGATCTATTTTTATCAAACAACAAAAAAGAACTTAGTAGAACTAGAGTTAAAAATTTGATTTTAAACCAAAGATTGTTCATAAATGAAAAAGTTTGCACCGACCCATCAAAAAAAGTTAGTGAAAATGACAATATAAAACTTGAGATACCTGAGCCACAAAAAGCTTCTTTAGAACCATTTGATTTCAAACTTAATGTCATTTATGAGGATAAAGATTTAATGGTAATAAACAAACCTGCTGGGATATCTATGCATCCTGGAGCTGGGGACTACAACCAAACATTGGTAAATGCCTTAATATTTTATGATAGTAAAAATCTTTCAACTATTGGTGATGAACTTAGGCCGGGAATCGTACATAGAATTGATAAAGATACATCTGGTTTAGTCGTGGTTGCGAAAAATAATAGAACTCACGAAAAATTATCTAGTCAATTTAACGATCATACAATTAAAAGAGTTTACCAAGCTCTTGTATGGGGAAAACTAAGGCCTCAAACTGGTAGAATTGAAACATTGATTACAAGAAGCTCAAAAAATAGACAATTAATGCAGGTTGGTCTCACTAAAGGAAAAAATGCAATTACTAATTATAAAACCTTGGAAATTTTTGAAAATGATAAAATACCAACTTTTAGTTTAATTGAGTGTAGATTGGAAACTGGTAGAACCCATCAAATTAGAGTTCACATGAGTTACAAAGGTAACAATATTTTAGGGGACAAAAAATATAAAAAAAAGTTTAAGAAATTTAGAAATATTAATGATGATTTAAATAATCTTATTCATAAACTAGATAGACAATTCTTACATGCGAAAACTCTTGGGTTCAATCATCCCTCAAAAAATAAGGAAGTCGAATTTACATCAAATTTACCTCAAGATTTAAATACGCTGTTAAAAAAGCTTAGAAATTCGAAGTAATTACAATATTGCAAAAAATTAATTATTTATTAAATACATAGTAATAAAATGACATCTACATTCAAATACCCAGCTATAAGCAATGAAGGCGGTCTATCAGTATACTTAGACCAGATAAAAAAATTTCCAATGCTTGATGCTGAAGAAGAATATATGCTTGCTAAAAATTGGAAAACTACAGGAAATGTTAAATCAGCTGAAAAACTTGTGACAAGCCATTTAAGATTGGTTGCAAAAATTGCGATGAGGTACAAAGGTTATGGATTGCCAATGAATGAAATTATTTCTGAAGGAAATGTAGGATTAATGCAAGCAGTGAAAAAATTTGAACCTGAAAAGGGTTTTAGATTGGCAACTTATGCTATGTGGTGGATTAAGGCATCGATACAAGAATATATTTTAAGATCTTGGAGTTTAGTAAAAATTGGTACAACTACAGCACAAAAGAAATTATTTTTTAATTTAAAAAAATTAAAAAATCAAATAGCCCCAAAAAATGAAGGTGATCTAAAAAAAGATGAGGTAGAAAAAATTGCGAATACGCTTGATGTGAGTGAAGATGAAGTTATCTCAATGAATAGAAGGTTGTCTGGCAAAGAACAATCTTTGAACGCTCCAATTGGTGAGGATGGTGATGAGTGGCAAGATTGGGTTGTTGATAAAGAAATGGATCAAGAATTAAAAATAGCTCATCAAGAGGAACTCGACCAAAGAAAAGATTTACTTCAGGACTCTATAAAAATACTAAATGATAGAGAGAAAGAGATTCTTTATGCAAGAAGATTAAATGAAAATCCATCAACACTCGAAGACTTAAGTAAAAAATATAAAATTAGTAGAGAAAGAATAAGACAAATTGAAAACAAAGCTTTTGAAAAACTACAAAAGCATATGCTTAATTCAGCAAAATCAAAAAATTTACTTCCGGTAAATTAAATTTTAAAAGGATCTTCGATTAAAATTGTATCATTTCTTTCAGGGCTTGTTGAAATGCTTGAAACCTTTGTTTCAATAAATTTTTCAAGCTCTTTAATGTAAATTTTTGCATTCTCGGGCAATTTTTCAAAATTTTTGATTCCTTTTGTTGAAGATTTCCAACCTTTAAAGCTTTTATAAATTGGCTTAACTTTTAATTGATCATCTACCGCAGCGGGCAAATAGTCAACCTTTTTGCCATCCAGTTCATAAGCTACACACATTTTGATTTCATCTAGTTCGTCTAAAACATCTAGTTTGGTTAATGCTATTCCATTAATACCTGAGACTTTAATCGTTTGTCTTACCAAAACCCCGTCAAACCAACCACATCTTCTTTTTCTGCTTGTAACAGTTCCAAACTCTTTTCCTATTTTACCGAGATGTTCTCCAGTTTCATTTTTCAACTCAGTTGGAAAAGGACCCTCGCCTACTCTTGTCGTGTAGGCTTTTGTGATACCAAGAACATAACCAATTGTATTTGGTCCACACCCTGAGCCTGTTGCTGCTGAAGATGCGACTGTATTTGATGAAGTTACAAAAGGATAAGTGCCATGATCTACGTCTAACAAAATTCCTTGTGCACCTTCAAATAAAATTTTCTTTCCTTCATTTTTAAATTCATCAATCTTTTTCCAGACGGGCTTTGAAAACTTCAATATTTGGGGTGCAATTTCAAGAAGTTCCTTTTTCAATTTATTTTTTTCAAACAATTCCTTTCCTAAACCTTTTCTTATTGCATTATGGTGCATTAAAACAGTTTCGAGCCTATGATCTAAATTTTTTTCAGAAATTAAATCCATTACCCTGATTGATCGTCTCCCTACTTTGTCTTCATATGCTGGTCCTATACCTCTTCTTGTGGTACCAATTTTTGCTTTTCCTGCTGCATCTTCTCTTATTTCATCCATTTCTTTGTGAAAAGGTAAAATTAAATTGGCTGACTCTGACAAAATTAAATTTTCTTCAGATATCTCTACTCCTTTTGATTTTATCTCTTTTATTTCATCTAATAATGCCCATGGATCAACTACAACCCCGTTACCAATAATTGATATTTTATTTTTTCTAACAATTCCTGATGGAAGTAATCTTAATTTGTAGGTAACTCCATCTATTACTAACGTATGTCCAGCATTGTGTCCGCCCTGAAATCTTACAACTACATCTGCTTCACTTGAGAGCCAATCAACAATTTTTCCTTTTCCTTCATCACCCCACTGAGATCCGACAACAGCTACATTTTTCATTTAAATTTATTTTTAATATTAAACACGCTTATATGGTTTATTGGCCCATGGCCTTTTCCAAAATTAGGCCCTGATCCGATTGAATGGTTAACATAATCAATTGCCATTTTACAAGATTTCTTTAATGTTTTTCCACACGAAAAATAAGTCGCTATCGCACTAGATAAAGTACATCCTGTGCCATGTGTATTTTTTGTTTTGATTTTTTTACTTTTAAAAAATTTTTTTTCGCCTTTATTCAAATAAAGATCATATACATATTTTGCTTTTAAATGACCCCCTTTAATTAAAACATTTTTTGCCCCGAAACCTAATAATTTTTTTCCAGCTATAATCATATCATCTGTTGTTTTAATTTTTATTTGAGCAAGTATTTCTGCCTCTGGTATATTTGGTGTAATTAAAGATACTCTATTCATTAATTTAGTTTTTATTATTTCTATTGATTTATCATCAACTAATTTTGTGCCACCTTTCGCTACCATCACTGGATCTAGAATAATTTTTTTTACTTTAATTTTCTTTAAAGAATTTATTACTGTTTCTATAACTTTTTTTGAGTGTAACATTCCAATCTTTATAGCATCAGGCCTGATATCTTTTGAGGTGAATTCAATTTGGCTTTTAATTTCATTAATTGGAACTTTTGAAATCGACAAAACTCCTGTTGTATTTTGTGAAGTTATTGCAGTAATAGCTGTCATTGCATAGGAGCCAAGACTTGTTATGGTTTTAATATCTGCTTGAATGCCTGCGCCCCCAGAAGAGTCTGAGCCTGCAATAACTAATATTTTAGATTTAAGTTTCAATTTATTTAATAGACCTTTTTACAATATTTATACATTTTTTTAATAAATGAATATTGTTTGACTCGCCCATAATTCTGATTTTAGGCTCTGTGCCAGATTTTCTTACAAGCATTCTACCATAATTTTTAATCATTCTTTCAGATTTTTTAATAGCAGCTTTACACGTAGTAGAATTAATAATTGATTTATCTTTAACCTTTACATTTTCTAATATTTGAGGTGTTAATTTAAATAAATCAAAAAGCTCACTTGCCTTTTTACCTTTTCTCATTGAAAATAGAATTTCTAATGCAACTAATAGCCCATCACCTGTTGTTGCAAATTTGCCAAGTATAATGTGCCCAGATTGCTCTCCACCTAGATTAAAGTTTTCTTTTTGCATTTTTTCCTTAACATATCTGTCTCCTACATTAGCTCTGATAAATTTAATTTTTTGATCTCTAAAAAAATTTTGTAATCCATAATTTGACATTAGGGTGCCAATTACACCGCCTTTTAGAATTTTCTTTCTTTTCCATCTGGTTGCAAGCATCGCAATAATTTTATCACCATCAACAATGTTCCCCATCTCGTCAGATACAATTATTCTGTCTGCATCACCATCTAAAGATATTCCAATATGAGCTTTGTTTTTTCGAACTAAAGATTTGATCTTTTGCGGAAAAGTTGAGCCACAATTATCATTAATATTTAAACCATTTGGAGAAGTTCCATACTCAATTACTTTTGCACCCAAGCTCCTTAGTAATTTTGGTCCAGATTTATAACCTGCTCCGTTAGCACAATCTATTACAATTTTCATACCTTTTAACTTAAAACCTCTTGGAAAATTATCTTTTAATATTTTTATATATTTATCATTTGCATCCTCTAATCTCTTTACTCTTCCTAAAATTTTTGGTTCAGAAAGATTTTTTGCTATTTTAGAGTCAATTAGTTTTTCTATTTTCTTTTCAATTTTGTCAGAGAGTTTTAGGCCATCTGGTCCAAATAATTTTAGTCCATTATCATAATATGGGTTATGAGACGCTGTAATCATAATTCCCATGTTGGCTTTCATCTTTTTTGTTAACATCGCTAATCCATTTGTTGGCAAAGGCCCAAGCGTGTAGACATGCATTCCGGCTGAGGCCAATCCAGACACCAATGCGGGCTCAAGTGTATATCCTGAGAGTCTTGTGTCTTTTGCAATAATAGCTGTTTGTTTTGATTTTTTCTGGTTTTTAAAATATGTACCTGCTGCTAGGCCAAATTTAAAGAACATTTCACCATTAATTTTGGTTTGGTTAACCTTCCCTCTAATTCCATCGGTTCCAAAATATTTTTTAGTCATTTAAAATTTTAGTGATTTAAAAACTTTGATACTTTGATTAACTTCATTTACATCGTGAACTCTTAAAATCTGAATGCCCTGCATCATAGCACACAAACTAGATGATATAGTTCCTCCTAGTCTTTCCTTACTATCGTTTATCCCAGAAATGTCTTTAATAAATCTTTTTCTAGAAGTGCCTAACATTATAGGAAATCCAAGTGAATGAAAAATAGAAATGTTTCTTAATAAGGTAATATTATGTTTCAATCTTTTTCCAAAACCAATTCCTGGATCCAAAATAATGTTCTTATGATTTATACCATTGGCCTCTAGTTCTAAAATTTTATTTTGAAAGAAGTCATAAATATCTAGCAAGACGTTTTTATACGAAGGTTTCGTTTGCATTGTTTTTGGATTACCTTGCATGTGATGAATTATAAAGGGGGTTTTTTTATTTCTTAGGATTTTTAGTGTATTAGGATCATAATTGAGTCCGGAAACATCATTAATGATATGGGCACCATATTTTAAACTTTTTTCCATTATGGCACTTTTTCGAGTATCAATAGATATTACATTTTTTAATTTTTTTGTTTTTTTTAATACTTCCTTAATCCTTTTCCACTCAATTTTTTCATTTACATCATTTGATCCTGGTCTTGTGGACTCTCCCCCTATATCAATAATTGATGATCCTTTTTCAATAAAATGTTTTATTCTTTTTAAAGCATCTCTATAATTATTATATTTTCCACCATCTGAAAAACTGTCAGGAGTTAAATTAACAACTCCCATTATTAGAGGTAAAGACTTAAACTTTAGTTTAGAAAAGTTTTTTTTTTTAGTTATATTTTTTATATCTAATTTTACTTTTTTTTTTAAATTTTTACTTAAAAAATTTAACTTTGAAATGTGAATTTTTTTTTTCTTTTTTCTTGTTAAAAGTTCAATTGTATCAAAAGAAATTTTATCATTTCCATGAAGTGGGAGAGCAAGTTTTTTATTGACCATCAGGGTTGAATGGTCACCATAATAGAAATTACACGCTCTAGTGTAATATTTTAACATTAAATATTAATGAACAATTTTTGGTTTTAAACCAATGGATCCTAAAGCAGAGTCAGAGCTTTCATCCTCAACTTTTAAATCTTCCTTATTAGGCGGATATTCGTTTTTGTTAATTATTTTTGTTATATCCTCACCAGTCAAAGTTTCATAAGTTAAAAGAGCTTTCGCTATTTTATGCAAATCATCAATTTTGTTTGTTAAAATAGTTTTTGCTTGATTGTAACCTTCGTCAACAAGTTTTCTTATTTCTCTATCAATTTTTTGAGCGACAGCCTCTGAAACACTTTGTGTTTGTGTTACAGATCTTCCAAGGAAAACTTCCTCTTGATTTTCACCATATTCAACAGGACCTAGTTCCTCACTCATTCCATACTTGGTAACCATAGCTCTTGCTAATGAGGTTGCTTGGTTAATGTCTGAACCATTTCCCCCACCTGCACCTGTTGATATATTATCTTTACCAAATATTAGTTCTTCGGCAACTCTTCCGCCAAAGCACACAGCCAATCTTGCTTTCAAATATTTAATGGAGTGACCATGTTTATCTCTTTCTGGTAGATTCATGACCATTCCCAACGCTCTTCCTCTAGGAATGATTGTTGCTTTATGTATTGGATCGTAATTTGGCAAGTTAAAAGAAACTATTGCATGTCCACCTTCGTGATAAGCAGTTAATTTCTTCTCATCTTCTGTCATGACCATAGATCTTCTTTCGGCACCCATCATCACCTTGTCTTTTGCATCTTCAAATTCTTGAGATGTTACAATTCTTTTATTTTTTCTCGCAGCTAACAATGCAGCCTCGTTAACTAAATTAGCAAGATCTGCTCCTGAAAATCCAGGTGTTCCTCTTGCGACAGTTCTTAAATTTACATCTGGAGACATAGAAATTTTTTTAGCATGAACTTTTAAAATCTTTTCTCGACCTATAATATCTGGATTTGAAACTACAACTTGTCTATCAAATCTTCCTGGTCTTAAAAGCGCTGGATCTAAAACGTCAGGTCTGTTAGTTGCAGCAATAATTATTACACCCTCATTTGTATCAAATCCATCCATCTCAACTAGTAATTGGTTTAATGTTTGTTCTCTTTCATCATTGCCTCCACCTAAACCTGCGCCTCTACTTCTTCCAACAGCATCTATCTCGTCAATGAAAATTATGCATGGTGAATGTTTTTTACCTTGTTCAAACATATCTCTAACTCTTGAGGCACCAACTCCAACAAACATTTCAACAAAGTCTGATCCAGAAATCGTGAAGAAAGGAACACCTGCTTCACCGGCAATAGCTCTAGCAAGTAAAGTTTTTCCTGTACCTGGAGGTCCTACTAACAAACAACCTCTTGGTATCTTACCACCCAATCTACTAAATTTTTTTGGATCTCTCAAAAATTCTACCACTTCTTGAACTTCTTCTTTTGCTTCCTCAACTCCAGCAACATCGTTAAAAGTAACTTTCCCTTTAACCTCATTCATCATCTTTGCTTTTGATCTTCCAAATCCCATGGCACCACCTTTGCCACCTTGCATTTGTCTCATAAAGAATATCCAAACAGCGATTAAAAGTAACATTGGGAACCACGATAAAAGTACTCCAAACAAAGATGGCATTTTTTCATCAAGTGGAGCTGCAGATATACTTACACCTTTATCAGTTAATTTTTCTATTAAGTTTGGATCGTTCGGTGAGTATGTTGAAAAAACTGATCCATCGGCCATAACGCCTTTAATATTGTTACCTTGTATCTGAACTTCTACAACCCTTCCATTATCAACCTCTGTTAAAAATTCAGAGAAAATAATTGTTTTATTATTTTTGTTTTGAAGATTTTGTGGATTCTTGAACATGTTGTAAAGACCTATAGTCAAAACAACAATGATAACCCACATAGCTAGATTCTTTAAATTCATACGTTTAATAAATTAAGAATTATTCTAAATTTAACAAGTGCTAAATTGTTACACAAATGAGTTTATTTTGTGTTTTCCTTAGAAATAACTACTGAATTCTCTATTTTTTCAATAACACATCCTCCTATAGTTGTTTTGGTCAAGGATTTTTGTTTAATTTGATTAATAGTCCTTGAGACACCCTTGCCCCTAGCGGGGAAATATCTGCCGCTAATATCTTGTAAAATTTTTGTAAAGGACCTTAAAATTATTTCATCAGTGCTACTAAAAAACTTAAAAGATAAGAGTGCTTTATTATTATTATTTTTTGACGGACTGATATAAGAATTCTCACTGATGTTTTTTTGTACGAAAAATTCAATTGAGTTATTCGAGGATATTAAATTTTCAAAAGTCATTTTAAACTTTTTTTGATCAAGGCCATTTTTTTTAAGATTGTTAATCATAAACCTTACCCGCGATCTCAAATATTCTAAGCTTGTATTTGATGGATCATTTATATGGAAGTTAAAGGTATTTTTAGTCACGTACAATAAATCTTCTTTTGAAAAATCAAGTAATGGTCTGACAATATTAATGTTATTTCTTTGCAAATTTCTATAATTATAAAAAGATACTAGTCCCTTAAGACCAGAGCCCCTTAATAATCTGATGAAGAAATTTTCTTGAAAATCATCAAAATGGTGGCCTAATAATAATGTATTAATTTTTTTTGTTTTGCAAAAACCTTCGAATACCTTAAATCGGTAATCTCTAGACTCTGATTGAGTTTTTTTAGTATTTGTCTTTTTTTTCCACGTAATTATCTTGCACTCAATTCTAAATTTTTTTAATACCTTTTTTAAAGTCCGAGCCTCGTTCGAAGATGTATGTCTTAACTTATGATCTACATGGACATAATGAAAGTTCTTATTTTTATTTTTGATTTGATAGCATTTTGAAAGATATGCTAAAGCAAGGCTATCCGCACCTCCAGACACGGCAACCAAATATCCTCTAAATTCTTTTTGATTAATTAAAAATTCAAATCTTTCATAGATTTTTTTAATTCTTTTGTTCTTAGTTTGGGGAATAAAAATAAAATTTTTAAGATTTTTTCTTTTTACACTCGAACTTTTTTTCTTCATATTTTGCTTTTTGAAGAACTGATTGTTTTGCGCCAGGATATTCTTTTTTAACTCCAGTAATCATTAAACACCCTTGATCTTTTTCTCCAATTTGCACTAATGATACTCCAAGCTTGAGTAAATTTATAGCTGCTTTTTCACTTTTAGGATATTTTTGATAACCTTCCAAGTAAGCAGAAGCTGCATCAGTATATAGTTGTCTTATTCTAAATGTTTCTGCATACCAATATTGTGCACTACCTGCCATTTTATGTTCAGGATTCGTCATCACAAATTCTCTTAACGCTCTTTCTGCAGTTGTGTAATCACCTTGCTTTAAAAAACTAGTAGCAAATTCATATTGTTTATCTGGTTTATCGTTTGGTAAGATTTTTTCCTCTGACGCAAAGTTTTCGGTGATTACTGATCCAGTTGTTTCTACTGATTGCGTTTGTTGGACAATCTCATTAGTTTCAGAAGATTTATAAGAAGAAGCACCTAAGTCTTCAGGTTGTGAACTACCTGGTAATTTTTTCTCTTTTTTTTTTGAGACTTTTTTCTCACCATCTCCTTCTTCTAAAGATTGAAATCTCATCTGATTATCTGCTTGAACTTTCGATAATCTACTTGATAATTTATCAATCTTAAAATTAATTTCCTCAAATTTATTCGTTAAATCTTGAAACTGTTTTTCTATTTCAGATAATTTTAATAGATGTCTTGTAAGTACATCTTCATCATTTGAACTTAAGGATTTAGTGCTAGTTGTGTTTATATTTGAAGACTGTGAGTAAACTGCTTTTTCTAAAGTTTTCAAATCCTTCTGCAGTGTCTTAAGAACTTCTAAAGTTTGCGTTTCCTCAGCCTTAGCAAAAGAGCTGATTAAATAAAAACACATTGCAGAAACTAATATTCTTTTATTAATACGCTTTAAAAATTTCATTAATTGATTTCTATCTATAATGATGGCAAAAAAAAGACCCCAACAACTTATGTTATTGGGGTCTGAATTTGTAAATTATTAGTTAGCTTTTACTGTTACTGATCTTCTGTTTTTTGACCAAGCTAAAGGGTTTGAACCAGAGTCTACTGGTCTTTCTTTTCCATAACTTATTACTGAAATTCTATTTCCAGATATTCCATAAGTCATTAAATAATCTTTAGCCGCATTAGCTCTTCTTTCACCTAGAGCTAAGTTGTATTCTCTTGTGCCTCTTTCGTCAGCGTGACCTTCAAGAACTACATTTATTTTTGAATTTTTTCTTAACCATGACGCTTGTTTTCTTAAAGTTTCTCTTGAAGCAGTAGTTAAAACTGTTTCATTTGTTGCAAAGAAAACTCTATCTGGCACACCTGAAGCTAAATACTCAACTGTGTCTTTTCCAGTGTATACGTCACCTTGCATTTTACCAGATTGTTTTGTGGCACATGCAGATAATAGAATACTTGCGAAAACTATTAGCAAAGTATTTCTAAAAATTTTGTTTAAACTCATTACTGCTCCTTAAAAGTTAATGTTGTACTTTTTCACAACTAAATAGATCTTTCAAGCTTAAAAATCAAGGATTTATTATTGATTTATTGAAAAATCAAACTAATCACTCAATAATGACGACCAAGATGGGTCTGAGGCATCTGTTTCTGTATTTACCATTTTTTCGTTATAACCAGTAAGATCTATTGACCATAATTTTGCTGAAAAGCCTTTTCCCTTAGAATCAGACTTTGTCTCTCTATAAAAAATTAAGACTCTCCCATTTGGGGACCAAGAAGGTGCCTCTTGGTAATAATTTTCTGTCAACAGACGCTCTCCTGTTCCATCAGTTCTCATCACACCAATATAAAACTTACCTTTGTGAAGTTTTGTAAATGCTATTAAATCGCCCCTAGGTGACCATACCGGGGTACCGTACAATCCGTTTCCAAAAGATATTCTTTTTACTTTTGAACCATCACTCCTCATAACATAGATTTGCTGATATCCGCTTCTATCAGAGTTGAAACAAATAAATTTACCGTCTGGTGAATAAGATGGAGAAGTATCAATTGATGGATGATTTGTAATTTTTTCAACAACCCTATTATCTAGATCCATAGTATAAATATCTGAATTTCCATCTTTTGCAAAACTCATGATTATTTTTTTTCCATCAGGGGAAAAACGAGGCGCAAAAGTCATTCCTGGAAAATCTCCAACAACCTCTTGAATACCTGTTTCTATATCTAAAAGATAAACTCTAGGTAAATTTTTGAAATATGATAAGTATGTTACCATTTGATTTGTTGGGTTAAACCTTGGTGTTAATACTAGTTCATTTCCCAATGTTAAATATTTGGTGTTAAAACCATCTTGATCCATTATTGCTAATTTTTTAATTCGATTTGTTTTTAGTCCTTCCTCTGCAACGTAGATTATTCTTGTGTCAAAATATCCTTTTTCTCCAGTGAGTCTTTCATATACTTTATCTGTAATAATATGTCCTACCCTCCTCCAATTTTCTGGAACAGTCGTAAAAGCTAATGCTAATATTTCTTTACCAGCTAAGATATCCCATAATCTAAATTCAACTCTTAGTCTGTCATTTGCAAACTTAACTTCACCAGTAATCAAAGCCTGAGCTTTTATTAATGCCCAATCTTCAAATCTGGGTTTAACGTGAGCAATATTTGGTTTTTGTAAAAATGCCTTTTGATCTAATGGGTTAAAAAGACCAGATTGCCTTAAATTATTTTCAATCACTTTTGAAATTTCTAATCCTATATCATTTAAATTTAATTGATCTTTAAACTTATCTTTAGATTCTTTTTCAACAGAAAGAGGCGAAACAGCCATGGGTAAAGGGTTTAAGTTACCCCTAGTAATATCTACCTCAATTAATGCAAATGACTTATTGGTAAATGTTAAAAAAATAACTGTTAAGTATATATAAAAAAAATTTTTCATCCTTCTAACATTTCCCTTGCATCAAAATTTAATTGTATCTCTTTCCATCTCTCATAACCAGTGGTTGGTACTCTTAATGGTTGACATAATCTTATAGCTCTTAAAGCACTTTCTGCCAAAACTTTGTAAAAACCTTGACCTGGTTTATTCATTCTAGCATGGTCAAGAATTTCAGAATTGATAACAGTGCCATCAGGTTTTAAATTAAGTTTAATTCTCACAAGTAGATTTTCATTGTAAGGTAAGCCCAATGGGATACTCCAACATCCAAATATTTGAGCTTTTAAGGCATCTTCCTCGTTCAAGGTCAATCCAGATGAAATAACGCTTTTTCTCTGCGATTGAGTCACCTTATCATCTTTTTTAACCACCTCTGCAGTTTCTTCTTTTGATTTATCGATTAGCGCAGCAATATTGTTTGGGTCAAATAATTCTTTTTTTTCAAATTCCGAAACTTGTTTAATTTCATCATCAATTTTTTCTGGGTTTTGTTTTTCTTCTTCAGGTTTTTTTACAATATTTTTTTGTTGATCTGGTAACGGAATTGCATCTGGTTTTTCTTTTTTTACCTTTTTTGGAGGTGCTTGCTCAGAAACAAGTTTTTCTTTTTCTTTCTTCTTAATTTCCTCAATAATCTTTTTTGCTTTTGGGGCATAAGGTATAGATGTTTTATCAGTTATTTGAATAAGCTCTATTGAAATAATTGGTGGAAGATCTATTGGTTTTTTTGCTAAAAAGGGCAGACTTAATGCAGTTATAATGATTAGGAATAAATGTAGTAAAGATGATATTATAATATTATTGGCCACAATCTATTACCTTTCTTTATAAGGTTCTGAAATAAGCGCAACTTTTGTAAATCCTGAACCAGAAAGCATTCCCATAACCTCTAAAACTCTACCATAATTTATTGTCTTGTCGCCTCTTACATATATTCTTGTATCTGTCCTATTTTTTGAAACTGCTAATATTTTGGCAATTACATTATCAAATTCAACTTTGGACTCTTGAATAAAAATCTCTCCTTTTGAATTTATACTTAAAGTCAACGGTTCTTGTTCTTCAGGAAGTGAGTCAGCTGAACTTTCTGGTAGATCAACCTGAACACCAACAGTAAGTAGTGGAGCTGTTACCATAAAAACAATTAAAAGAACTAACATAACATCAACAAATGGGGTTACATTTATCTCACTTATTGGATCTTTAGATTTATTTTTTAAATTAAAGGCCATTCGTCAAATAGTAGAGATAAATCTTTTGGCAAAATTTTCTAATCTCTGAGAATATTTTTTAGAATCGTTATTAAACTTATTATATGCCACAACCGCAGGTATAGCAGCTAAAAGACCAAGAGCTGTTGCAAATAATGCTTCGGCTATACCTGGTGCAACAATTGCTAAACTTGTATTTCTAGAAACAGCAATCGATTGAAACGAATTCATAATTCCCCATACTGTTCCAAACAAACCAATAAACGGCGCTGTCGAACCAACAGTAGCTAAAAATGAATAATTTTTTTCAAGTTTGTTAACTTCATTTTCTATATTAGACTCTAATAAACCTGAAAGTTTTTCATTTAAATTACTTCTCGATCTCGATTTGAGAACAACTTGCATAGTCTTTTTAAAAACATTTGACATTGGATCATCAATATTTGCAGGTAAATTATTATAAAAGCTTTCAGCAGATCTTGATTTCCAAAACTTTTCCTCAAACTCTTGTGTTGATAAATTTATCTTTTTAAATAACTTGAATTTTTCTATAATTATCGCCCATGTATAAATTGAAGCTGCGATTAGCAGAACAATAACTGATTTTACAATTATGTCTGCTCTTAGAAATAGGCTCCATAAAGAAAAGTCTACTGAACTTCCTAATCCAACAGATTGTGATGCTATATCGGCTTCCATGAAAAATCTTTCACACTAAAATGTGTCATCAATTTGACCTGATAGATCAAATAAATCCTAATATTTGGCGTTTTGGTAGTAAAAACTGGAAATTAGTATTGCATCAGCTTTATTGGCATCTTTTTTTTTTGACAATTTTGAGGAAAAATAAGGATATATCTCAATAGCTTTTGTTCTGCTAGCATCTTTATTTGTATTGATCAAATTAAAGAATTTTTTCCATTTAACTGGTGAAACAAAATCCATTGGAATTTGCATTGCAGAAAAAATTCCCTTTAACACTCCAAAAGACTGTCCAAAATTAAACATGCTAGTAACACCCTGTCCTGGCATTGCAGAAACCTGTTCAATTACAGCTATTACTTTTGTTTTATCTTCTCTTTCTAGAGCTTTTTGAATTTCATTAAATATTTGAGAAGCATTAACTTGTGATTTATTTTTTTTTCCTACAGCCATTTTAGGCATTTCAAATACATCCACTATCTTACCATCTTTAAATAAGCATATAGCACCATTAATTCCAGGATCTATTCCGATTATTAACATTGCTTAATCTTCTTCCCCAAAGTTCGAGTAAACCCTTTGAACATCATCGTCATCATCTAATAATTTTATAAGTTTTTTTATGTCTTCTTTATTCTCACCTTCGCTGGAGACCTTGTTTAGTGGAATCCACTCAATATCTGTGGATATAAAATTTTCAACATGAGACTCAATTTTTTTTTTTATAGAATAAATATCTTCAAAACTGCAATGTATCTCATGAAAATTTTCAAAGGAGAAGCATTCATCTGCACCAGCATCAATTGCTAGTTCAAAAATTTTATCGTCTTTAATTTCATTTATGTTTATCCTAATTACGCCAATTTGTTTAAAATTGTGAGCTGCAGAACCTTGAGTACCCAAATTACCACCATTTTTTTGAAAAATTGTTCTTAATTTTGAGGCAGTTCTATTTTTGTTATCTGTAAGTGTCTCAACAATTATGGCAACCTTATCTCTACCAAAACCTTCGTATCTTATCTTTTCAAAATTTGATTGATTTAAAGATTTTGATTTATCAATGGCTCTCTCAATATTATCTTTTGGCATGTTTGAAGATCTCGCTGCTTGAATAGCAGATCTAAGTCTCGGATTCATCAAAGGATCTTTATCTCCAAGTTTAGCAGCTACAGTAATTTCCCTGGAAAGTTTCGAGAAGATTTTTGATCTCTCCTTATCTGCTCTACCCTTTTTATGTTTTATACCAGCCCAATGAGAATGTCCTGCCATATTATTTTGAGTTATTTAAAACACCCCCAACAATTATACTATTAATATTTTTAGCTAGCCCTGTAGTTTCATCACAATCTACCATAACACCCGATAAAGAACCATCCCCTAAAGATGGGTAATGTTTTTCAGAATCTTGTTTAAAGAATCTTTTTAATGAGTTTTCTTTATTCATCCCAATTACTGAGTCGTAGTCACCGCACATTCCAGAATCTGTGATATACGCAGTCCCACCTTTTAAAACTCTTGCATCATTTGTTGGAATGTGCGTGTGAGTACCGGTAACTAAAGTTGCTTTACTATCAAACAAATGTCCCATTGCCATTTTTTCTGAAGTAGTTTCACAATGCAAGTCGACTACTAAAAAGTCATAATCTTTTTTTAAATGATAATTTTTTTGAAAATTTTCAGCCGTTTTGAAAACATCTTCACTTTTCCTCATGAAAACATTTCCCATTAAATTTAGTACACCTATTTTAAAATTTTTTGATGTTTGATAAATTTCAAACCCTTTTCCTGGTGATGTTCCAATTAAATTAAATGGTCTAAGAAGTCTGTTATCATCCTCAACGAGTTTTAAGGTTTCTTTATGATCCCAAACATGATTTCCAGTTGTGAGTACATTTACTCCAAATTTAATTAGATTGTCTAAAACATCTTTTGTAATACCTACTCCGTTATGGGCTGCATTTTCACCATTTGCTATCACAAAATTTATTTTATTTTCCTCAACAATCTTCTTAAGATATTTTTCTACAACCATACAACCCGAGGGTCCTACAATATCGCCTAAAAATAAAATTTTCATTTATAAATTCTTTTTTCAGTAATTATGAAATCCATTTTTTTATCATATTTACCAACTGGAACTTTATTAATTTTTTGACAGGAAAGAGCAAGTCCGATTTTAACACAGTTATTTTGTTTCTCAATTTTTTGAATAAACCTGTCATAGAAACCTCCTCCATAACCAAGTCTGTTTAAGTTAGTGTCAAAAGCTAACATCGGAATTATTAATGTAGAAGGAGTTATTTTTTTTTCCTTAAAAGGCTCTAAGATACCATATCTGTTTATTGTTAAAGGCTCATTAGGACTCCAGCTATAAAAAGACATGTCAAACTTATTATTAATTATTGGTAAAGAAATTATAAATTTTTTTTTAGTCAATCGCTTCATTAATTCCAAAGTAGATAACTCATCACCAAACGGATAATACAATCCAATTTTTTTGTTGAGAGATTTCTGCTCAATCAATTTGATTATCGCCTCAGAATTAATTGTGTTTTTTTTTCTGACAAATTTTGATCGAATTTTAGATATTTTTTTTCTTAATTGAAATTTGTTCACTATTAAATCTAATTTTTAAGATTAATTCGCTCAACAAATTCCTCTATTTCTTTTGCGGTATTAGAAATTAATTGATCATAATTATTATTTATTTTATCAAGCTCTTTTTGCAAGTTGTTGATATCGTTGTTCAATTTAGTTGCTTCATCTTCTTTTTCATCCTTGTAGCCGTATACAAGAGATTTCAGTTCTTTAAATTTTTCAGTAAGATTGTTTAATTCTAGCTTTTTTTTCTCAACATTTTTTTTGGTATCAAAGTACTCATCCATCACTTTAATAGCGGTGATCAATAATAATTTATTCTCACCTATATTTCCTAAGTCATTTTTTAATTTTTCAAATTTTTCGTTTAAATTTGCTGCTAGCTCCTCAAGATGATCCTCTTGACCATCCTCACATGAAAGAAGAAAGTCTTTTCCATTAAACTTAATATTTACATTTGCCATTTTTCAATCTCTTCAAGTAAAGTATCTGTTTCTTGATTTAATTCATCAATTTTTTCGTTAAACTCTAATCTTTTCATTCTATCATCTTTTTTTTCTACCTTCATTTGTTTGATTTTGACTTGAAGATTGTCGTGTTCATCGCTTAAATTTTTGTATCTTTTTTCCAATTCGTTTTTTTCAATTTCTAATTGATTTTTTTGATCAATTAATTCTTTTATGTCTCCACTTATCTGGTCATTTTTGAGGTCAAGTTTTTTTAATTTCTTAAGAGCGTCTTCAAGTTTTTTTTCTTTTTCGCTGATATATTTCATATATATATAATTATATATTAATGAGTCTCTTAGTCTAGATAGGAATATTTTTGAAAATAAAACATAAAGATTTAGCTAATGCTGTAAGATTTCTGTCTTTAGATGCTGTTGAGGCAGCAAATTCTGGTCATCCTGGAATGCCAATGGGAATGGCTGATGTTGCTACAGTTTTATTTAAAAACTTTTTACGATTTAATCCAAAAGATCCTAGCTGGTTTAACAGAGATAGGTTCGTTCTTTCTGCTGGTCATGGGTCCATGCTTCTTTATTCAATTTTATATCTAACTGGTTATAAAAGTGTTTCTATAGATGATATCAAAAATTTTAGAAAACTAGACTGTATTTGTGCTGGCCATCCAGAGTATCACTCAAATTCAGGCATAGAAACTACAACTGGACCATTAGGACAAGGTATATCTAATGCTGTAGGTTTTGCGCTTGCTGAAGAAATATTAAAAAAAAAGTTAGGAAAAAAAAAGATAGATCATAAGACTTATGTCTTGGCAGGAGACGGGTGTCTTATGGAAGGAATAAGCCATGAAGCCTTAAGTTTTGCAGGTCATATAAAATTAAAAAATTTGATACTGCTTTTTGATAATAATTCTATCTCGATTGATGGCCCTACAAATCTTGCCGTTTCTGATAATACAAAAAAAAGATTTGAGAGTTATGGTTGGAGCTATTTAGAAATAGATGGACATAATGAAAAACAAATTTTTACCGCTTTAAAAAAAGCTCAAAATTCAAAAAAACCATTTGCTATTTCTTGTAAGACTTTAATTGGTTATGGCTCACCAAATAAAAGCGGAAAAGCATCATCGCATGGAAGCCCGTTAGGTACCGATGAGGTAAAGCTAGTAAGAAAAAAATTAAAATGGAATTATGAGCCTTTTAAAATCCCTGAAAAAATTTTAAATGAGTGGAGAAAAATTGGAGAAAACGCTTCCTCAAAAGCAGATAAAAATAAATCATATTCACCTGAATTCAATATTTTTAACGATGAAATTATAAGTGAAATAGATCAAGTAAAAAAAGATTATATAAAATCATTAGAGCCAATTGCAACGAGAAAATCCTCAGAAAAATTTTTAGATATAATTTCGAAATTGCCAAATTTGATCGGTGGCTCGGCTGATCTTGCAGGTTCAAATAATACAAAAACAAAAAATCATAAAATAATTAAACCAGGAAGTTTTGGAGGGAATTATATTCATTATGGGGTAAGGGAACATGCAATGTGTGGAATTATGAATGGAATCTCTTTGCATAGTAATCTCATTCCATATGGTGGAACTTTTTTAATATTTAGTGATTATTGCAAGCCTTCTATCAGATTAGCAGCGATGATGGGTCAAAGAGTTATATATGTTTTAACTCATGACTCAATCGGTTTGGGAGAAGACGGACCAACTCATCAGCCTGTTGAACAGCTTGCAATGTTGAGATCTATACCAAATTTAAATGTATTTAGACCCTCCGATACCATTGAAACTTTTGAATGTTGGCAGTTGGCTTTGGAAAGTAAAAATAAACCAAGTGTTATTGCTCTTACAAGACAAAAAATAGAACCAATAAGAAGAGAGGTGATTGCAAACAATCTTTGTTCTAAAGGAGCTTATGAAATTTTAAGAAATGGAGATAATCTTAAGGTAACGTTATTGGCAACAGGCTCTGAAACTGACCTTGCAATAAAAGTTAGTCATAAATTAGCCACAGAAAATATTTATTCAAAGGTTATATCAATGCCCTGCCATGAAATATTTGATAGTCAAACCAATGACTATAAAAAAGATATTTTAGAAGAAGGTGCTCTTAAAGTTTCTATAGAGGCATCAGAAACAAGTTATTGGAAAAAGTATACAGGTGCCAATGGATTAAATTTAGGAATAGATAACTTTGGTAAGAGCGCGCCATATAAAGATATTTATAAACACTTTGAATTAGATGTTGAAAATATTGTAAAAAAAATAAAGAAAAATTTATGAAAACAAAAATTGGAATTAACGGTTTAGGTAGAATAGGTAGAATGGTGGTTCGATCAATATTTGAGGAGGATCATTCTGACCTAAAGATTCAACATATTAATAATAGAGCTGATATTGAGACTGCTTGTGCTTTACTGAAAAGAGACAGTATTCATGGAAAATTCAATGCTGATATATCAATAGAAAAAAATCATATAAATATAAATGGCAATAAAATTTATTATTCACAAAAAGATAAACTAGAAGAAATTAATTGGAAAGATAATGATGTTGATTATGTACTTGAATGTACTGGTAAATTTAATTCTAAGGAAAAATTAATTCCACATTTAGATAATGGAGCAAAGAAAGTAATTGTTTCCGCGCCATGCAAAAATGCTGATAAGACAATAGTGCTTGGGGTTAACGAAAAGGAACTTAAAAAGGAGCATAAAATTATATCTGCAGCGTCGTGTACGACTAATTGTCTTGCGCCAGTTGCGCATGTTTTAAATGAAAATTTTGAGATTGAAAAAGGTTTTATGACTACAATTCATTCTTTTACAACTGATCAAAGGATATTAGATAATTCTCATAAAGATATAAGAAGAGCTAGAACGGCTAGTCAATCAATAGTACCGACCTCAACTGGTGCCTCAAAAGCGATTGGTGAAATTATACCTTCTTTAAAAGGAAAGCTAGAAGGTGTAGCAATGAGAATACCAACCCCAAATGTTTCTTTAATTGAATTAATATTTTGCTCCAAAAAAGATCTCTCTGTTGAAAAAATTAATTCTGCTTTTAAAAACTTCAGCAAGAAACAGAAAATTAAAGTTTTAGAAATTACAGAAGAAAAACTTGTTTCCATTGATTTTAATCACAACCCAGCTTCCTCTATAGTGGATGCATCATTAACAAATGTTATAGGTAAAAATATGGGTAAAATTTCTGCTTGGTATGACAATGAGTGGGGTTTTTCAAATAGAATGTGTGATATTGCGACGTATCTTCATAAAATTTCTTAATGAACAATATTAAAGATCAAGAAAATATTAATCAAAAGGTAATATTATTAAGATTGGATTTAAATGTTCCTTTAAAAAATGGAGTGATCACAGATCAAACAAGAATTGATAAAATCTTGCCTGTGATCAATTTTTTAATAAAAAAAAATTGTAAAGTGATTATAATTTCACACGTTGGAAGACCTAAAGGAAAAGTAAACAAAGAACTTTCTTTGAAACCGATTTGTGAAAATTTAGAAAGCAAAATAAATCAAAAAATCAAACTCATTAATGAAGATATCTTTAAGATTAAAAAAGATAAATTATTTGAAAATTTCGATGGTCAAATAATTTTTTTAGAAAATATCAGGTTTTATGAGGAAGAAGAAAAAAATGACAAAAATTTTTCAAAACAATTGGCGAGTCTTGCAGATCTTTATGTAAATGATGCTTTTTCTTGCTCACACAGAGCTCACGCCTCAATTAGTAAAATCACAGAATTTTTGCCGTCTTTTGCTGGGTTGCAATTGGAAACTGAAATAAATGCACTCAAGAAAGTAACGAGTGAAATAAAAAGACCAATTACATGTATAATTGGAGGATCGAAAATTTCAACTAAGATTAATTTAATTAAAAATTTAATACCAAAATTTGATAACATTATTGTTGTTGGTGGAATGGCAAATAACATTTTAAGCTATAAAGGAAATTCGATAGGAAAATCAGTCAAAGAAGAGAATTGTGAAAAAGAAATAGAAAACATTTTTAAAACCTCTAATGATCATTCATGTTCGATAATTTATCCAAAGGATGTCAAAATTGGAAAAAGCATGGATGACGAATCTCAAATTAAAGACTTAGCTGAAGTATCAGCAGATGATTTTATTTTAGATATTGGCCCAAAAACTCTAAAAAAAATCGAAGATATTATCGAAAATAGTAAAACTGTTTTGTGGAATGGTCCAGCAGGTTATTTCGAAAATCCAAATTTTGCTTTAGGTAGTTATGAAATAGCAAAAATGATTATTAAAAAAAATAAAGATAATTCAATTTACTCTGTTGCAGGAGGTGGGGATACAATTGCAGTGTTAAATCAGATAAATGCAATAAATGATTTTAATTTTGTTTCAACTGCTGGTGGAGCTTTTTTAGAATATCTTGAAGGTAAGGAGCTACCTGGTATAAAAGTTTTAAATTAATATGTCTGAACTAAGTAATATTGTAATTAAAATTCTTGGGAGTGGTAAAGGAATTCTTGCTGCAGATGAAAGCACGGGTACAATGACCAAAAGGCTAGATAGTGTAGGTGTGCCATCAACCCCAGAAAATAGATTACTTTTTAGAGAAACTCTTTTTTGTTCATCAGAAATGAAAAATTGTATTGGTGGAGTAATACTGTACGACGAAACAATTAAGCAGACATCCTCAAAAAAAAACAAGATACCAGAATTAATTGAGAGTATGGGGTCTTGTGCAGGAATAAAAGTAGATACTGGTGCAAAAGTTTTAGCTGGGTCACCAAATGAAAAAATTACAGAAGGGTTAGATGGTTTAAGGGATAGATTAAAAGAGTATTTTAAACTTGGAGCAAAGTTCACCAAATGGAGAGGTGTTTACAATATATCAAAAGATTTCCCGAGTAAATTATCTATTCATTCCAATGCACACGCGTTAGCTAGATATTCCGCATTAGTACAAGAATGTAATATGGTGCCAATTGTTGAACCAGAGGTTTTAATGGATGGAGACCATTCCGCTAAAGAGTGTTTTCAAAAAACCTCCGAGGTCATTAAGAAGTGTTTTGAGGAGCTTATTCTTCATAAGGTTGATTTAAAAGGAGTAATATTAAAACCAAATATGATTTTAGCTGGAAATAAATCAAAGGAAAAAATCTCTAATGAAGAGGTAGCAAAATTAACCTTGGAATGCTTGAAAAGCTCTGTGCCCTCGGAAGTTCCTGGTATAGCTTTTTTATCTGGTGGACAGTCAGAACTAGAGGCAACAGAAAATTTAAATTTAATAAATAAATTAAATAAGACTAGTTTTATAATGAGTTACTCTTACGGACGAGCGTTGCAGCAAGGTGCTCTTAAATTTTGGTCTAAGAATATAAAAGATATTGAGGGAACCCAAAAAGTATTTAACCACAGAGCAAAAATGAATACTCTTGCTGCTCAAGGAAAATGGTCTAAAGAAATTGAGAGTCGATAAAAAAAGGTTTATTTATTTAATTTCACCAAACAAAATTAAGAAGAGTTTTTATAATAATTTAAAAGCCGTTCTCAGTTCCAATTTAGTAAGTTATTTTCAATTAAGACTAAAAAATTATTCTTTAATAGAGAAAAAAAAAATTGGAATAAAAATCAAAAAAATTTGTAAAAAGTATAAGGTAAAATTAATAATAAATGATGATCCTAATCTGGCAAAAAAAATTGGTGCAGATGGTTGTCATTTGGGACAAAATGATATGGTCATTAAACTAGCAAGAAAAATTTTAAGAAAAAAAATCATTGGTATTACATGTCATAATTCAAAAAAATTGATTAGACAGGCAGTTAAAGATGGTGCAAATTATATTGCGATTGGTGCTTTTTTCAAATCAAAAACGAAAAAAGTAAATTACATTGCAAAACCAAGTTTAATATCATGGGTTAAAAGATTCACAAAGCTACCTGTTGTTATAATTGGAGGAATAACTAATAAAAATTTTAGAAAACTTCTGTTGCATAAACCGAACTTTTTAGCTATCTCAGGAGGCATTTGGGATAAAAAACCGGCAAAAGCAATTAAAGAATTTTTATGAAAATAAACGCTAATGAAATTAAAGTTGGAATGTTAATTGAATACAAAGATGATCTTTGGGAAATTTTAAAAACACAACACGTCAAACCTGGCAAGGGTGGAGCCTTTTGCCAAGTTGAGATGAAGAGTATAAATAAAAATACAAAGCTAAATGAGAGATTCAGGTCTAACGATTCGATAGAAAAAGCAAGTATAGAGAATATTGAATTTAATTATTTGTATGATGATGAAATAAATTACTACTTTATAAATCAAAAAAATTTTGAACAAGTAGAAGTTAAAAAAGACATAATAGGAGAAAAAGGCAAACTACTAAAAGAAAACTTAAATGTCGATCTGATATTTCATGAAGATAAAGCTATAGGTATTGAGTTACCAAATCAAGTGCAGTTTAAGATAAAATCAACCGATGTTGCGTTAAAAGGTCA
Organism: Candidatus Pelagibacter communis; assembly: GCF_001180105.1. GTDB lineage: Bacteria > Pseudomonadota > Alphaproteobacteria > Pelagibacterales > Pelagibacteraceae > Pelagibacter > Pelagibacter ubique_K. The sequence goes on along the minus strand of NZ_CVSO01000040.1, from coordinate 129,653 downwards.
AACAGTCTCATCATCTTACAAACCTGCAATTTTAGAAAATGATATAAAAATTCAAGTTCCACCATTTATAGAAAGTGGAGATGAAATATTAGTAGATACAAGAACAATTGAATATATAAAAAAAGTATAAACATGAACTCGATTTCTCCAAATCTAAATTTAATGATAAAGTCTTGTGAAAAAATTTCTAAAGTATTGATAAGAGACTTTGGAGAAGTTGAAAAACTTCAAGTTTCAATAAAAGGGCCAAAAAATTTTGTCACAAATTCAGATAGAAAAGTTGAAGATATGTTGGTTAATGAACTATCTAAATCAAAAAAAAAATATTCTTTTTTAACTGAGGAGAGTGGTTTTATTAAAAATGAAGATAAAGAGAACTTTTGGGTTATAGACCCAATAGATGGCACAACAAATTTTATAAATGGCATACCCCATTTCTGTATTTCAGTTGGCTTAGTTTTAGATAATGAAATTGTGTCAGGTGTAATATTTGATCCTATTAAAGATGAAATCTATTATGCAGAGAAAAATTCTGGTGCATACATGAATAATAAAAGTATAAGAGTTTCAAGAAAAAGAGAAATTTCTGAATGTTTATTCTCATCTAACAGTAAAAATATTTCTTCAGACGGTTTGACGATTCGAATTACAGGTAGTGCGGCTTTAGATCTTGCATACGTATCATGTGGAAGATTTGATGGAAGTTTTCACAAAAATTTAAGTTTATGGGACATTGCAGCAGGCTCAATATTAGTAAGAGAGGCTGGCGGAGTTTTAAGTGATATTGATTTAAAAAAAACCGAAAATATCAGCCTAATTGCATCTAACCAAAGTATTGAAAAGGAAATTAATAACAAAATTTCTATGTTTTAATTGTTTTATAATTTTCATTTGCTATAAGACACGTTATGAAGAAAAAAATTCATCCTAACTACCACAAAATTAAAGTTGAAATGACTGACGGTTCTCAGTTCGAAACAAGATCCACCTGGGGGACCGAAGGGGATATTCTTAAATTAGAGATTGATCCTAAATCTCATTCTGCATGGACGGGTGGTAAACAAAAACTTTTGGACAAAGGACGAGTGAGTAAATTTAATAAAAAATTTCAAAATTTAAAAACTAGTAAAAAATAATTTATGTCTATAACACCACTAATGCCCATGGCTACTGCCGTTTGGCTTGTAGAAAATACTACATTAACTTTTAAACAAATTGCTGACTTTTGTAATTTACATGAAGTAGAAATACAAGGTATTGCAGATGGAGAAGTTGCTAAAGGAATTAAAGCGTATAATCCAATTACATCTGGACAATTAACAAAAGAGGAGATCGACCTTTCAAGTAAAGACCAGGACAGGCCTTTAAATATAACTAGTGGTGATATTGAGATTTCCTCAGACGAAAAAAAAATTAAAAAATATGTCCCTTTATCTAAAAGACAGGATAAACCAGACTCTGTTTTATGGTTGATTAAAAGCTATCCACAATTGAAAGACTCTCAAATAGCTAAACTTGTGGGCATAACAAAAAACTCGGTTATATCTATTAGAAATAAAAGTTATTGGAATTATAATAATTTAAATGCGAAAGACCCAGTAGCAATGAATTTATTTACCCAAAAAGATCTTCTTGAGGCAAGTGAGAAAGCAGAAAGACGTATAAAGAGAGAGAAAAAATTAAAAGAGAAGGCTTTAAAAGCAAGTCAAAGTCAAAATTCTTAAAAATTTGATAGACATGAAATTTTATAAGTGTTATTTAAACTTTTTTTCTGGAGGATGTTATTAAAATAGAAGTTAAAGATAATAATGTAGAACAAGCTTTGAGAGTTTTAAAAAGAAAACTCCAAAGAGACGGTTTTTTTAAGATAGTCAAACTTAAAAACACTTATGAAAAACCATCTGAAAAAAAAAAGAGAATCCTGCAAGAAAATATTAAAAGAGTAAAAAAACTAAATAAACTAAGAAATAGAATTTAATATCGCGGGGTGGAGCAGTCTGGTAGCTCGTCAGGCTCATAACCTGAAGGTCGGCGGTTCAAATCCGTCCCCCGCAACCAATTAAATTTTAAACCTTGACTTCTTGCTGTCGACTAGAAAACCTTTAACTGTATCTTTAGTGAGTTTATCAAAAGATTTTCCAAAATTTTCAATTGTTTCAATTATTTTTGGAGGTACGGTTATTATGTGACAACCTAATTCTTTTGCCTGTAAAAGATTGTATGCCTCTCTTGTACTTGCCCATAATATTTCGACGTTTTTAAATTTTTTTGAAATCTTTAAACTTTTTTTAAATTCAGGTAGTGGATTTTTTCCTGCATCAGCCATTCTTCCAGCAAATATGGATATTATTACCTTAGTTTTTTTATCTATATTTTTTAAAATCTTTTGTGTTTGTGTTGCATTATAAACAGCAGTAATATTTAGTTTAATTTTTTTTGAATTTAAAGTTTTTATCACTTTACCTGTAAACATACCCCTTGTATTTGAGTAAGGAACTTTTACAAACACATTTTTACCCCACTTAGAAATTTTTTTTCCTTGCTTTATCATTTCGTCATGATCATCTGCAAATACCTCAAATGAAATTGGTTTTTTCGTTACTCCTAAAATTTTTTTTGAATAGTTTTGATAGTCTTTTGCACCTGCTTTTCTCATTAAAGACGGATTAGTTGTAAAACCTTTAACAATTTTTTTTCTATCAAATTTTTTGATTAAATTTATGTCTGCGATGTCACAAAATATTTTTGTCAATTTATAAATTTTTAATTATATCTTCTGTCATTTTTTTTGCATCTGCAAATAACATTAAAGTATTATCTCTATAAAAAAGATCGTTGTCTATGCCTGCATAGCCTGGTGATAAACTTCTTTTGACAAACAAAACTGACTTACTTTTTTCAACGTCAAGCACGGGCATGCCATATATAGGACTTTGAGGATCTGTTTTAGCAACTGGATTTGTTACATCATTTGCTCCTATTACATACGCAACATCACAATTTGCAAAGTCATTATTGATCTCCTCCAACTCAAAAACTTCATCATAAGGAACGTTTGCTTCAGCTAACAAAACATTCATGTGTCCTGGCATTCTGCCCGCAACAGGGTGAATCGCATATGATACTTTAACACCATTTTTTTTCAAAGAGTCTACCATTTCTCTTAATGCATGCTGCGCCTGTGCAACTGCCATTCCATATCCAGGAACAATGATAACTGACGAGGCATTTTTCATTAAAAAAGCTGCGTCATCTGCATTTCCACTTTTAACTGGTTTTTGCTCTTTATTTGTTTTGCCCGAGGTTTGATCCGTCCCTCCAAATCCTCCAAGAATAACATTAAAAAATGATCTGTTCATGCCCTTGCACATTATGTAAGATAATATTGCACCTGAGGAACCTACTAAAGCACCAGTAATTATTAAGGCAGTATTTTCTAGGGTAAAACCTATTCCAGCTGCAGCCCAGCCTGAATATGAATTAAGCATCGAAATTACTACTGGCATATCTGCGCCACCTATTGGAATGATTAATAAAAATCCAACTAGAAAAGAAATTGCAATTAATGACCAGAAAAAATTAGGAGACTGATTTAAACATAAAAAATATGTAAGAACTATAATAGAAATTAAAATTAATAAGTTTAATATGTGTTGTCCTGGAAAAGTTATTGGAGACCCTGACATTATTCCTCTTAATTTAAGAAATGCTATTATTGAACCAGAAAAAGTAATTGCCCCAACTGCTGCTCCTATTGACATCTCAATTAAACTAGCAAGTTTGATATTTCCTGAAGTACCTAGATTAAAAACTTCAGGACTTATAAAAGCAGATATTGCAACAAAAACTGCTGCTAAACCTACTAAACTATGAAAGCCAGCTACTAATTCTGGCATCGCAGTCATAGGTATTTTAAATGCAATGAAAGCACCTATTGATCCACCAACTAGCAAGAAAAGTATTACATATAGAAATCCACTTGAAAAATTATCTATAGAAAGGAAAGTAACAGTTATTGCAATTGCCATTCCAATTATTCCAAACAAATTTCCTTGTCTTGAGGTTTCTGGAGAAGACAAGCCTCTTAATGCTAAAATAAATAAAATTCCCGAGATAAGGTAGAATATTGCTAATAAGTTTGCAGAGATCATTTTTTATCTTTCTTTTTTTTCTTGTACATTGCCAACATTCTTTGTGTCACCAAAAATCCACCAAAAATATTTATTGCTGCTAATATAATAGCTAAAAATCCAAATATACTTGATTGATTAAAAACACTTAAACTTGAGCCTGCCAATGAGGCAATAATTGCTCCAACTATAATTACTGAAGATATTGCATTAGTCACAGACATTAGAGGTGTATGCAATGACGGAGTAACACTCCATACAACATAGTAGCCAACGAAGATTGAAAGTATAAATATACTTAGTCTAAAAATAAACGGGTCAATTTCCATAGTTATTTTACCAACGTTTCCTTAATAATCTCATCTTCTAAATTAATATTAACACTCTTTTTTTCTTTATCATAAAGATTTGATACAAAATTGAATATATTTTTTGAATATAAGTTTGAAGCTGAAACTGGAAGCTTATTTAATATGTTTTTCTCACCCATAATCTTTACCCCATTTAAATCCACAACCTCATCAGCTTTAGTTACTGCTGTGTTTCCACCTTGAACAGCCGCCAAATCATAAATTACAGAACCTGGCTGCATATTTTTAATCATACTTTCTTTAATAATTACAGGAGCTTTTTTACCAGGTATTAACGCTGTACAAATAACAATATCTATTTTTTTTAATGTTTCAGAAAGAAGATCTTCTTGCTTTTTCTTAAATTCATCAGAAGTTTCCTTGGCATATCCACCTGAAGTCTCAAGATTCTCTGCTCCTTCCACAGTTAAAAATTTACCCCCTAAACTTTCAACTTGTTCTTTGGATGACATCCTTACATCTGTTGCGAAGACTATGCCACCTATTCTTTTTGCTGTTGCAATCGCTTGCAATCCGGCAACACCTGCACCTACAACTAAAATTTTTGCTGCTGGAATTGTACCTGCCGCTGTCATCATCATTGGGACTGCTTTTTTAAAATTTGCAAAAGCCTCTATAACAGCTTTGTATCCTGCTAGATTAGCTTGTGATGAAAGAATGTCCATCGATTGAGCTCTTGTAATTCTTGGTAATAATTCTAAAGAAAAGACATTAATTTTCTTTTTTGATAAGCTAGAAATAATTTCTTTATTTGAGTAAGGGTTAAATACACCAATTAAATTTTGGTTTTCTTTTAAAGAATTTAAATTATCCTCAGATGGTAAATTGAATTGAAGTATGAAATTAGAGTCAGTCAAAATTTTTTTCTTGTCTGAGGTGGTTTCAGCACCTAAAGACTCATATGCATTGTCATCTAAACCAATATGTTCAGCATATCCTTTTTCTATTAATACTTTAAAACCTAGACTGATAAATTTTTTTACATTTTCAGGAGTAATTGCAACCCTGCTCTCAATTTTTTGATCTTCTCTAATGGAACCAACTATCATTTAAATTATATTAAGAAAATAGCTAGTAGCGTTAGAATAACAATGACTGAAATTGTCCCCCAAAGAACAAATTTGGTAAAATTATCCCATGTTTTTTTATGGTTTTCATTATCCATAAATTACTTCTGTCTAGCTTTAAATTTTGGGTTTTTTTTGTTAATTATGTAAACTCTGCCTCTTCTCTTAACTAACTTCGAATTAAGATCTCTTTTTTTTAACGATTTTAGGGAGCTTTTTATTTTCATAATTTATTAGCCTGGCAACGTCCTACTCTCCCATGTCTTAAGACAAAGTACCATCGGCGCAGAAGGGCTTGACTACCGAGTTCGGAATGGGATCGGGTATAACACCTTCGCAATAATCACCAGGCATAAGACTTATACTTAAAATTTATAAGTTGTAAATAATAATTTTATCTTGAATTTATCTATTTTTAAGAAAATCTCTTAAAGTAAGATCAAAACCATGGTCAAAATTGTTCTTCTGTTTCCATCCATATTTTTGTGCGAGGCTAATATCTAGACATTTTTTCGGCATACCGTCCAATTTATTTTTATTGTAAGAAATTTTTAATTTTACACCTAATTTTTCCATAATGTATTTAGCATACCATTCGATGGTAAAATCTTTTCCTACCCCAATGTTGATAAAAGGCTCTTTTATTTTTTTATTCATGAAAAAAATCAGAGCGTCAACAAAATCCTCTACGAACATTAATTCCCTTTTAGGTTTGCCAGTACCCCAAACATTTAACATTTTTTTTCTTTTGATCTTTGCTAAATAAATCTTTTTTAATAAAGCTGGAAAAAAGTGAGAATTATTCAAATCATAATTATCACCAGGTCCAAATAAATTTGGTGGCATTAAAGACTTGTAATTTAATTTATAATTTACAGAATAGTTATAACACATCATTATGCCAGCTATTTTAGCTATTGCATAAGCATCATTTGTTTCCTCTAATTTACCACTGAGAAAATAACTTTCTTTCATTGGCTGTTTACAAAATTTTGGATAAATGCAACTTGATCCCAAAAAAATAAGGTTTTTTACTTTTGCAAGAAACGACCCATGTATTAAGTTATTTTGAATTTGTAGATTTTCATAAATAAATATCTGCTTAAAGTTAGAGTTGGCTTGTATTCCTCCAACCCTGGCAGCTGCAACTATCACTAAGTCTGGTTTTTTTTCTTTTAAAAATTTGAAAACTTTATTTTGATCAAGTAAATTTAATTTTTTTTTTTCAGCAAATATGATTTTGGAGAAGCCTTTTTTTCTTAATTTTCTCACAATTGCTGAGCCAACCATACCCTTATGACCTGCAACAAAAATTTTGCTTTTTTTATTGATCATTACTTAAAATATTCATCTCCTCAGTTATCATTTCATCAATAAGATTATGAATATTTATTTGAGGTTTCCATTTTAATTCTCTACGTGCTTTTGCGGCACTTCCTAGTAATGTATTTACATCTAAGGGTCTTATGTAGTTTTTATCAACTGAAATTATATTTTTTTTACTTAAAGTATCATACCCTTTTTCATTTAAACCTTTTCCTTTCCAAACAATTTTCATATTAAGTTTTTTTGCTACAAAAATAATAAATTGTCTTATACTATATTGTTTTCCTGTTGCTATCACGTAGTCGTCTGGTTTTTTTTGTTGAAGTATTTTCCACATCGCTTCAACATAATCTCTTGCATGACCCCAGTCTCTTCTGGAATCCAGATTGCCTAAGATTAATTCTTTTTGTAATCCCATCTTTATTCTAACAAGTGCTTTAATTATCTTTTTTGTAACAAATGTTTCACCTCGCCTAGGACTTTCATGATTGAATAAAATCCCGTTTGATCCAAAAATATTATAAGCTTCTCGATAATTCTTTGTTATCCAATGAGCATAAAGTTTCGCAACACCATATGGGCTTAATGGATAAAAATTTGTTTTTTCAGTCTGAGGTATGTCTTGAACTTTACCAAACATTTCAGATGTTCCAGCCTGATAAAATTTTGTTTTTTTTTCTAATTTGTGAAACTTGATTGCCTCAAGTATTCTTAGAGCTCCAAGTGCATCTGCATTTGCAGTATATTCTGGTACTTCAAAAGATACAGCAACGTGTGATTGAGCTGCTAAATTATAAATTTCATGAGGTTTGATCATTCTAATTATTTTTGAAACTGATGTTGAGTCAGTTATGTCTCCATAGTGTAGTAAAAAATTTCGAGATCTCTGACCTGGTTCCTGATAGATGTGATCAATTCTTGCGGTATTTATTGAAGAAGACCTCCGCTTAACACCGTGAACAATATATTTTTTTTTCAATAAAAATTCAGCAAGATATGAACCATCTTGACCTGTTATGCCAAAAATTAAGGCAATTTTTTTATTCATGCTAACCTATTATATTCTTTTTAAAGATTTGTTAATACTTATTTTTGAGATTAAAAAAAAATTAAATTAATCAAATTATTTATTTCTAATCTTTATAAGCACTAATTTTCCATAACTTTTTTTTATAATAAATTCTCCATTATTTATACATTTTTCAATATTTTGATTACAATTCTGATAGGTTTTTGCAAGATCCATGAGCTGAGTGTCAATTCTTAAATGTTTATTATCAATGAAATAAAACATATTTTGTTTAAAATTTGCCTGATAAAAATCAACTTCGTAGATAATCCTATTAATATTCCTTGCAATAAAAATTGAAACAACAAGAAAAAAAAGAATAAAAATTTTTAATTTAAAATTTTTTGAAATTTGATAACTTGATAAAAAATAACTCAAAGGCACGAATAGAATTAATGAAAAAATTATATATCCTCCGTACCTTAAAGAAGGATGATTTAAAAACCATTCTGTAAATAATAATAATATTAAAAAATAGTATAAAAAATTATTTTTAAATCTTTTATAGTCTAAATTTTTTTTTTTTGATTTAAAAACAATCAAAAAAATTACTAATATTGATGTGATACCGAGAAGAAAATCTGACATTTTATTAAAAAAATATCTATCAACCCAATTTGACAACCAATTAAAATTTTGAACATATAAATCTTTTTCAATTTCGTGACTGTATCCTGGGCCACCACCTGCTTTTGACCACCATTGATAATGTGTATTCATTGCACTTACCTCTGACTTAGGAATTGCCCATTCAACTCCACTTATACAAGTTTGTTGCACTGGGTATAACAAGCAACCTGTATTAAAAAAATAAACTAAAATTACACAAATCCCCATCAATATGGAAAAGTAAAATATTGGATGTTTGAATATTTTATTTAAGAGGTAAGCCTTATCATCTTTAATTGTATAGTAGATGAAAGGAACTATAAATATGAAATATAATATGTAAAAAGATTTTAAAGAGATTATTATACATAATAAGACAATTAACTTAGGTAAAATTTTATCATATTTCTCATAATTTTCCCGCAAAGAAAGGATATAAATAAAAAATAATAGTACAAGAATTTGTGCCGACCTATCCGTTCCATGCTCGGCTAATCGATAGAAAAAAATATTAATAAAAACGAATGCAAGTAAATTTAAAAAAAAGAAATAATTGTTATTTTTTTTTTCTAAATTTCTTTCAATATTTGTTATTAAAATAATATTAGAAAATCCTAAAATTAATACAGCACCCATATGAAAAAGATAATACTCAACATATGGTAAATAAAATAATGAGTTTAAATAAAAAATTGAGGATGGAGTTCTAAATCCATGATTTAATGGACCTATGCCAACTATCATTGAAAATTTATTGAGATAATATGTGTAAGGAAAATGATAATATCCAAAATCATCATGCGTTTTGTAAATTAAAAAAGCAACAAAAAGAATTGCAAATACAGCAATTAAAATTTTTAGATTTCGTTTCTGGAAAACTTTAATTCCATATATGAAAAAAGAAATTATCCCTATAATCAAGAAAATAGAGTTATGTAGGTAATTGTGCTGAAAAAAGAAATGCGTAATATATGAATAAGTGATTAATGAAAATATTCCAGTCAAACCAATGAACCCGATTTCATTAGGTGAAGTATCAAGTTTAACTAATTTTGATGTTAAAAGTCCGTGGCCTAAGACTGAGAATACTATCAAAAAGTAGAAAAGGATAAAAATTAAATAATTGATAACCATCTAACTATATATAATGTATAGATCATATTATTTAATGAAAAAAATTCATAATTACATTAAAATTAGCAAACAAATAACATTCTTTTTATTAAAATTTATCTGAATTTTACAATGACTGAACTTACATTGATAATTCCTGCTAAAAAAGAGAAAGAGTCCCTTCCACAAGTAATAGAAGAATTAAAATTTATTGACTCAAAAAAGCTTATAGTGCTTGAAGAAAGTGATGTAGAAACTATTAATGCAATTAAAGAATTTGATTGTCAAATAATATATCAAACAGGAAAAGGTTATGGGAATGCATTAATTGAAGGCATGAGGAGAACAAAAACTAAATATTTTTGTATTTTTAATGCTGATGGCTCATTCAATCCAAATGAACTGAAAAAAATGATTGAAACAATTGAAAAGGGAAATAAAGACTTCATTTTTGGGTCTAGGTATGAAAAAAATGCTGGTAGTGATGATGACACGATTGTAACTTTAATTGGAAATTTCATATTCACATTTTTAGGTAATTTATTTTTTAAACTAAATATTTCAGATATTTTATATACTTACATAGTTGGAAAAACCGAGTCAGTAAATAAACTCAATTTAGTTTCACAAGATTTTAGGTTGTGTGTTGAATTACCAATCAAGGCAAAAAAGAATAAAATGGAATTAAAATCTATAGCATCATATGAAAGAAAAAGAATAGCGGGCAAGAAAAAAGTAAACGCTTTAAAGGATGGTTTTATGATATTAACTTGTATGATCGAACTTCTTTTTAAAAAATCTTAGATATAAAAAACTATAAATTAATATATTAAATAAAATCAACATGATTTGATATTGAGAGTTGTTTATATCTCTAAGAGAGAAAAAAATAATTGCAAAGTTGTATAAGTTTATCAAACAACCTGTCAAAGAATTACAAAGAGAATTTTTATTTATTTGATATTTTTGTTTTATAAAATTAAAAATTAAATGATGTAAATGAAATATATCTGGATCAATTGGTGTTCTCTTGAATTTTATTTTTCTAATTATAGAAAATAAAGTTTCGAAAGCAGGGTACCAAAGTAACAGAACTATGAAGAATGGTGAAACATTTTGATTGTAATAATAAAAATTTACAAGAAGAACAGATGATACAAAACCCAGTAGATAAGCTCCGTGATCCCCTAAATATATTTGGTTAAATAAATTCAAAAAAAAGAGAAAAATTAAAGAATAAAGAAAGTAATTGATATTAATAATTGAGTAAATATTTAAACCTGAATTATCTAGTTTTATAAGTGCAATTATTACTATTAGAAAGTATCCGATTGTAAGTGTATTTACGCCATCTATAAAATTTGATCCATTTACTATAATCAAAATACAGAATGAGGTAAATAAAATGTTAAACAAAACATTATCAAGTAATTGGTCGAAGACTTGAATTCTGATAGTTTGAATTTCTAGATTGAAAAGGTAAACAAAAGAAAAGATAAGTAAAAATTGTAAAAATAATCTTATTTGAGGAGAAATTATTTTTTTCATATCCGATAAAATTCCTAAAATTAATAAAATAAAACAAAAAGTAAAAAAAATTAAATTTTCTTGTTGAGTACTTACCAACATAAAAAGATACAAAAATATTCCTCCGAATAAAGGTATTTCCTTCTTGCTTGTATAGGTCTGATGCAAGTCACCAGTTTTATTTGTAAGAATTTTTTTTTTTTTTATGTAAAAAAGTAAAATAAAACTTGAGAGATATAGTATTAATAAAGTTGTAATCATGTATATAAATAGTTTTTTTTTAAAAAATTAAATGATAACAGATATAGATATTTTATTGACTTAAAAATACCAAATCCCATGTAGTTCCTATAAACCTTGTAACCGTCAAAAATTTTTTGAGAAACATTTTTTGATAATGAGTTATCTAAATTTCTCCACATAGTAAGTTTTTTATCTAGACCATAAATAGTATACTTCTTAGAAAGATTAAGCCACAGAACAAAATCTTCCTTTGTTTTAAGATTGGGAAATTTAATTTTTTTTGAAATAATTTTTTTTTTCAAAATTACTGTTGAACAGCCAATATCACAATCTTCAAGAAGGTTTTGATGTGTTGAGATTTTTTTTGCTTTTCTTACTTTTAAAATTTTATTTTTATTGTTAATAATAACATATGATGTGTGAGAAATAGCGGCCTTTTTTTTAATCATAAAGTTTATTTGTTTCTCTAATTTTTTTTTTTTCCAAATATCGTCAGCATCTATAAATGCCAAAAACTCTCCCTTGGAAAACTTTATAGCTTTATTTCGAGACATACCTGCTCCTAAGTTTTTTTTATTTACGATTAATTTAATTCTAGTGTCCATTTTGCTGATGTTTTTTATGTATGAAAGATCTTCTTTAGTTTCATCGTCATAAACTAATAATATTTCAAAATTTTTATAACTTTGATTTATTACAGATAATAGTGTTTTTTTTATAAAATCTTTCTTTTTGTAATAAGGAATAATGACTGAAATAAGTTTCATTAAATACCTTTTGTAGGTTTTGCAATCATTAAATTCAATTCCTAAATGGTTTTACAAACTTCCTTCCAAAATTTTTTAAAGAATTTTTTCTGTAATTTATCTTTCTGAAACTATTAAGTTGATTACTTCTTAATTTTCTAATAATCGCTAACCCTGTGTTAGTAAAGGAAAAACTTAAATCAAAATTGCTTTTATTATGAAAATAAATATCTAAAATGATTTCAAAAGTTTCTTGATTAGCAATTTCATTTCCAAAACTGTTTTTTTTCATACCTTTTATGTAGGGTAGACAACTAATATCGTCTATCAAGAATATACCTCCAGGTTTAAGTTTGTGATAATAAAGATAAAATATTTTTGCCACATGATCTGCTTGATGAAAACTATCTAAGTGAATTATATCAATTTTTTTGGGTAAGTATTTTTTTATCAAATCATAATTATCATCACTAGTATGAATAAACTTCCATCTCTTACTTTTAAATAAATTTTCGTAATTATCTATATCTACTGATACAAGCTTTCCATTTTTTTTTTTACATAAATCTAAAAAGTATCTTGTAGAAATCCCAGTTTTAACTCCAAATTCAAGTATATTTGGTTTTTTAAAATCTTTTAAATAATAATTAATGGCATCAATTAATTTACGATGATAATCACTTGGGTGACTTTTTAATTTCATATTTTTTTTAAATTTAAAATATTTTATTGAAGTATATATATTTAATTTGACTTAATTAAAGTATAAATTAAAGATTTAATGTAAAATGAAAATAAGTTACAGACCTGAAATTGATGGATTAAGAGCATTAGCTGTAATTTTTGTAATTTTGTATCACGCAAAATTTTCTTTTTTTCAAAATCTCTATTTTGAAGGGGGATATATAGGTGTAGATATTTTTTTTGTTGTCTCAGGATATCTCATTTCTTCAATAATTTTTAAGGAGTGGCAAACTCGAAATGGCTTTTCTTTTTTAAATTTTTATAAAAGAAGGGTAAGAAGAATTTTGCCTGCTCTAATATTTGTATCTTTATCTGTAATACCTTTTGCGTACATTTTTATTCTTCCCAAAGATTTTTTATCTTTTTCAAATTCACTTTTTTTTTCTTCATTGTTTAGTTCAAATATCTATTTTTCTTTATCCTATTTAGCTTACGAGGCAGAAAATAGCATGGCTTGGCCACTTCTTCATACTTGGTCGCTTTCTGTAGAGGAGCAATTTTATATCATATTTCCAATAACAATAATTCTTGTATTTAAATATTTGAAAAATTATTTATTTCAGATACTTGTATTATTTTTTATTTTAAGTTTATCTTTAGCTTACTGGGCTAGTAATTCTTATTCGCTATTTAATTTTTACTTGTTACCCACGAGAGGGTGGGAATTGCTTGCTGGAGGTTTGTTAGCTTACCTTGAAAGGTTTGACATAAATTTTAAAAATATAAAGTTTAAAAATTATTTACCAAAAGTTGGTATTTTTTTTATTTTTCTGTCTTTTTATTTATTTGACAACGAAACTTTACACCCATCATTGATTACAATAATTCCTGTTTTAGGTTGTGTTTTGATAATAGCTTTTTCTTCAGAAGATGAAATTATTACAAAAATTTTATCACATAAATACTTGGTTTCTATTGGTCTAGTTTCTTACTCATTATATTTGTGGCACTATCCTTTGTTTTCATTCGCAGAAATAATCGAAGTAGATAAATCAAACAATTTAATCAAAATTTTTTTAATTGTACTGTCATCCGGATTGTCTATTTTTAGTTATAGGTTCGTTGAGTTACCAGCAAGAAACGATAAATACTCATTTAAAAAATTATCTTTTTTTTTAATTTTAGGTACTTTAATAATTTTCTCCTTTTCTTTCTTATCAATTAAAACAGAGGGATTTAAAAAAAGAGTATCATCTATTTTCATGAATTATGACACTAAAGACAAGTTAAATGATTTAATAAAAAAGTATAAATGTAAAAGCTTTACAGACTGTAATTTCAATAACTTAAAAGAGAAAAAAAATCTTATTTTAGTTGGTGATAGCCATATGAGAGGTTTAGCTTTTAATTTATTCAATAAAACAAGTTTAGATTTTAATTTTATTATGAGTTTAAGAAATGGATGTCAGTTTATATTAAATACAAATCGTGTCCAAAAAAAAGGTCCACTAGAACTTCAATATTGTACATCGAAAGCCCAAGCCGAAAGACTGGAATATTTAAAGAAATATCAAAATTCAATAGTTATAATTGGTGGCAGACTTCCCCTTATTTTGAATGAGGAAAAGTTTGACAATCTAGAAGGTGGTAAAGAAGGTAAAATGTTAGATTACATTCAAAATAATGAAAAATCTTTGAAAACGTTAAAAGAAAGAAACAACTTTATATTTGAAAACTACAAGCTTACCATTGAAAAACTATTAGAACTAAACAATAAGGTGGTATTAATTTATCCAATTCCTGAAGTTGGATGGCATGTCCCTAGAAAATTATATAGTAAATTTCCAAAGAATATTTTTGAAATAAATAAATATTATGAAGAAAAATTTGATAAAAAAAATTATTTGACTACATCATATAAAGTTTTTAAAGATAGAACTAGCTCAAGTTTCGCTCTTCTTGATTCTATAAAAAATAAAAATCTTATAAGAATTTTTCCACATAAGTTGTTTTGTGATAGTTTAATTAAAGATAGATGCATAACACATGACAATGAAAAATTGTTTTATCTTGATGATGATCATATATCCTCTGCTGGCTCTGAGCTTATCGTAAATCAGATATTAAAAGAAATAAGATAAAGCTTTGTGTCAAATTCCAGTCTTTATTCAATTATTGGAAAAAGTTATTTTTTTCTAAAGAATTTATATATTTTGAGTTCCTAGATACTCTTGTGATACCTGTAATGTTGTTTCGCAAATAACTATCAAAGTTATTCGAGTATTTAAATTCTAAAACAATATCATTAGATCTTACAAAAAAACTTTGTATAAAGTTTTTAATTTTTCTATATTTAAGATCTACATCTAAAGTCGCTCTTACTCTTTTGTCACATGATATAAAATAGTTTCTTTTGTAAAAAACTTGTGTAATTGGTATTAAATTTTCTGAAACTAATGTATTGTTTATTTTTTCGGATATCTTTTTCAAATTTTTTTCATTTACCTTAAAATTATTAAATTCTTTAAAGGCAAATAATTTTTTAAAACCTTGAAAATTTTTTTTAACTTTTACTTCCAATGTTGGATTAATTAAGGTATTGGAATTTGGGCTATACCATCTAAGTCTTATTTTTTTTCTGTTACTTACTCCCGCAAGATTATCTTCAGCAAATTTTAAATCTAAGTTGTCAAAATAAATACTATTCACAAATCTTTCTTGAAAATGAGGCCTGAAATACAAATTATGACTTATTAAGTTTTGTGTTAAAGTTTCTTTATCTTTATTTTTAAAAACCCATTTTTTTTCAAGTCTTGTGAATTTATCACTCATCTTAATCTTTTATCTGGATTATAAATCAACTCCAATATATTTTTTGTAGTTTTAATCTTCTTTTCTTTATCGATGGTAATGTTTGCAAATTTATCTTTAAGATATAGTTTTTTATGTCCTTCATGTTGCGCACCAACTATTTTTAAAATTGGTCCCTTATATTCTTTTTTCTTTATATAAGAAGCGTAAGGCACAGTTACATTAAAATTCTTTATGTTTTTGCCATTAACAGTAGATCCATCCTTGCTAACAACTCCCAAATAAGAATCCGAAATATTGATATTGTTAATTTCTATTTCTGAGTTTTCACCGACGCTTACTGATTTATCTCCTATATTTTCAAAGTAAACTTCTGAAACTTTTACCCTGCTTTCAGAAAAGTCAATACCGTCATTTAATACGTTTTGGATTTTCAGTTTGTTAATTATACCATTTCCATGATCCACATCAATCGCGTCAGATTTAATGTTTTTAAAAACTCCGTTTGTTACAGCTATATTAGAACTCACAAAATTTATAGCATCTTCTGAATTAATATTTTCAAAACTAAAATTATTTATACTTACAGTCGAATTAAAAAAATTTACTGCTCCATAAATAACATATCCCTCTGGAATAAAGTCTCTATTTCCATTAAGATTTTTGAATACTACATTTTGGAAAAAATTATTATGATTTGTATCTTTAATGTAAATTCCACCACCTGTATTTTTTTCTGTTCCACCTATTTCAATTTTAGTTTTATTGTCTTTATCTCCTCCATTTGCAATGAACGGGGACTCGGAGATTAAAAAAGCGTTATCTAATAAATAAATTTTTTGGCTAGGTTTAATTGAAACTTTAAATCCTTTTGGAATATACAAATTTTCTCTAATCTTTATTTCATCGTGCTTTAAGAATAGTTTATCATTTTCAATTACAAAATAATCCAAGTAATTACCATTTGAAAATTTTTTTTTACCTTTGTATTCTTTATAAAGAAAGTCAGTTTTTACATTAAAATTTTCATCTGAAATTTCGTCATATATATTAATACTATTACATTTTAAATCATTTTTTTTTAAATAAATTATATTTTCAAAACTTTCCATCCCAAGATTCATTTCAAATATGTCCTCCTTTCCCGTCAATTTGTTAATACAATTTACCTTTTTAATAACTAAGTTATGATTATTGAAAATTGTATTATTAGATATGTTCCAATTTTTTACATAAATTTTGTCATTTTGTTGTGAGACTATTATATTTGATGGTATCGAATTGATCTGAGATTTTAATCTTTTAGCTCTTTTGTAAATTTCATTTTTATCAAAATAGTAAAGTCCAGGTCCATAATAGTAAGTATTATCAACATAAAAATAATCACTGTAAATTTTTGAGTTGTATCTGAATATCTCCTGAGATCTTTCTTGAAAAAAATTATCTAAATATTTTGAAGAGGTAATTTTTTCTAAATTTTGACGATATTTATCAAAAAAGACCTTATTTAAACTTCCATCTACATTAAAAAAAAAGTATAAAGAAAATGGATTTGGGCATGTCTCAAAGTTTTCAATACATGAAATAGCTGATTTAAACGATGGTTTGCTATTCCTATAATTTTGCCATCCAATAATATTTTTATTTAGATCTACAACCACTCGATGACCATCAAAGGGAACTGGTTCAAATTTTTTTGATAAAGGATTAAAATAAAATTTTACACTTTTAATGTCACTACCATGCGCATAATAATTTAAATCCGATACAGCCATAAACCAGGCCCATTTTTCTACATCAAAAATTTCTTCAAGTTTTTTTTTTTTTTTAAAAAAATCGTTAAGTAACTTATTTGCATATAAAGTTAATTGTAAATTTTCATCTTTTAACCAATTCCTTTTATTATAAACTTGAAATATAGGATCTTTATTTTCATCATTATTTAATTGGTACGCCCACTCTTCTTTAAGTGCAAAAATTGGTCCATTTCTTCGTTGATTCCTCTCAATTAAAATTTTATCAAAACCTTCCTCAATTACATATAAGCCTTTACTCTCACCATTAATCTTCAAATTTATAAATTCGTATTTTAAACTTATTAAGCCACCTTCGGCCATAAGTTGGTGATAAATCCATTCGTGAATATAATTCCTTGCCCTCGGTTTCATTAAAGAAAATTTGTTCATTCCAATTATAGTTTCGTTATTTTCTAACTCGATTTTGTAAGAACTTTTATCGATGTCCTTGTAATGAATGTCCCTATCACCCTTTAACCTTACATCAATTTTGTATTCAGAATTCCCGAAATTTATAGAAGCAGGTACTTTTCGAAATTCAAATTTGAAAGCGTTGTTATTTTCTAGAGCTTTATTTCTGTCATCATCTAAAATTAATAATTTATTTAATGAGATGTTTAGATTAACAACTGGTACATCAACAAAAAAACCATATATTATTTGTGGAAAAATTATTGGTAATTTTAAATAGTTATTAAACGAACTTTTGTAAAAACGATCCAAAAAAGTTTTTTTATAATTTCCCCAATAACCAGTTTGAAGAATTAAAAAAATTAAAACTATTAATGCTGATGATGTAATTAAAAAATAATATTTTAAAAAACTTTTTGAAAAATCTTTTTTAATCTTTTTTTTATTATTCTTTTCAAATTTTATTAACATTTGATTAGAGTTATGTTGTAAGAATATTATCCTCGGAAACAAATACTTTCGTATCTTTGTTTTGAATCAAATTTATAACTTTATTAAATTTTTCAAAATCGTTAATTTGAATTTGGAAATTAATAGTAGTTTCACTCTCAGTCTTGGATAATGAAATTAGTTTAGCAAAATTTGTATTTTCGACAAGTAGATCTTTAAGTTTATTTATATCGTCTTCACTAGTATTAAAATTATATATTATTGAAAGATTTAATTTATTAAAACTTTTTAAATTTTCTTTAAAATTAATCTTCGAATAAATAAATATCAGAATTAATATTATTATAACACCGATAGAAACAATAATAAATTGACCGGCTCCACATCCCAATCCTATTCCGATCAGTAAAAATAGATAAACTAATTCCTCTGGTTCTTTAATAGCAGCTCTAAATCTAACAATAGATAGTGCGCCCACTAGCCCCAAAGATAGAGCTAAAGATGATTTAACAATTGTTATAATTATAGTTGTAGTGGCTGCTAAAACTAAAAATGTTTTTGAAAATTCTCTCTTATTAGATAAAGTTGTAGACAATTTAATATAAGTTTGCTGAACTAAAAATGCCAAAAAAACTGATAGAATTATACCTATAACAAAGCTTTGAATATTCACTTCTATATTTTGTGATGCCAATAGATTTAAAGTATCTCTATCCATATTAGTTTTATATTTTATACATTATAATTAAAATTCATACATGTCTTAAATTAAAAATCAAAATAAATAAATTTATCCGATTGACCAGCATTCATTGCAAATCCTATTAAAACTATAACTATGAAAAAAGGCAGTAAATACGAATAGCTCATTTTTTGAGCAAAATTTTTAATTTTATGGATGTCTTCAAACTTCTGAAGAAATATAAATATAAAAGTAATCATTAATACAATCAAATTTGAATAATGAAGAAATAAAAACGAATTAGTGTATAAAATTTTAAAAAAATCAAAAATTTGATTAAAATCTTGAATTCTAAAGATTATCCATAAGTTGAAAATTAAAAAACAATTCAAAATTACTCTTAAAAGACTTTTTTTATTGAAGAAATCAAAATACTTCTCGATTGATAAAAAAATTCCATTAAGCAAACCCCATAAAAGAAAGTTGAGACTTGCGCCATGCCATAAACCAGCAATAGACATAGTTAATAATAAATTGAAATTTCTTTTTAAGCTTCCCTTTTTTGAACCACCTAAAGGAATATATATATAATCTCTAAACCAGTTCGATAATGTAATATGCCAACATCTCCAAAACTCGGTTATCGAATTTGTTAAATACGGCTTGTTAAAATTAATTGGTAATTTTATAGACAAACAATTTGAAATACCTAGGGCCATATCAACATATCCGCTAAAATCGAAATAAATTTGTATGGGAAATAATAAAAAAGCTTTATGAAGTTCTACAGGATCTACATTGTTAATATTTGAAAAAATTGGATCTATATAACTTCCAATATTGTCAGCAAAATATATTTTTTTTATAAACCCAATCAAAAATAAAAATATTCCGAACTTTATATTAGAATTTTCAAAAACTATTTTGTCATTGAATACATGGATCAAATCCTTCAATCTTAAAATTGGACCAGCAATTAATTGAGGGAAATACAAAATAAATTGTGAAAAACTATTTAATTCTATTTTATCAAAATCAAAATTTTTTGATTTGACATCTATTATTGCTGCTAAACAAGTAAAGGATATAAAAGAAATACCCAAAGGTAAATTTCCTGAGTAAGCAAAGTTTTCAGGATGATTTATACCAGTTAATTCAAAAAAAAAAATTGAGTATTTGAAATAAAATAAAGGTAATAAAATTAAAACAATTGAAATCTTAAGATTAATTGACCTTTTAATAAAGAAATAGGTAGTAAAAAGAAGATATAAAATCAAAATGGTAAATTTTGCATCCCAAAAACTGTAAAAAAATAAGCTTAGAAAAATTATAAGAATGTTTTGATAACTTCTAAAGAACTTAAGCAGTACAAGAAATATTAAGAAGAAAATTAAGAATTCAATTGAAGAAAAAATCATTTAAAAAAATTGTTTAAACTTTCGCTAATTAACTCATGAGCGAGAATGTTTGGATGAGGATCGTTATATTTATTCCACAACAGATTTGATGGCCTTATATCCTCTAATGCTGGAAGAAGATCATGATAGTTAAAATTTAAATCCTGAGAAATTTTTTTCATTTTCTCATTTATAAAATGTAATTTGTAAGGATTCAATTGATGAATATCTGGCATTAAAATAAGATGACAATTTTTTTTTTCTCTTTTGCAATGATCACTTATTTTTTTTAATTCCATTTTCGCGACTTTAAATCCTTTGAAATCGTTCATATATTTCATTCTATAGTAATTGGATAAATTTTGCTCACTGTACTGGAACTTTAAACTATTAATATATTTCCATAAAATAACTCCTGTTTGAAAATGCCTTGTGAAAAAATTTGAATTATCTTGATTAATTATTTCAGTATCATTTACAAAGAAATTTATTGCAATATCACTAAAGTCTAAATCTTTCCAATTATCGAAATAGTTATTTACATATCTTTCTGTATTATAGTTGCCAATGCCTCCATTGATATAAATCCACTTTTTTCCATCTTCATCGGATAGTTTGTTTAACCGCTGTATAAAAGTTCTTTCGTACTCGACGCCCCATCCTAGAGTAATAGAACTTCCAATAAACAGAAAGCTTCTATCAAACTTATTCAAGTCTTCATTATTATAATTTTTATCTCGTTGGCCATATTTATTAGTTTTAATTTCTACACCTTGAAGGAAAGCACTACTATTTTTTAAGTGGGTATGACCAATTTTTGGATTAACGTGTTTGGTTTTTAATTTTTTAGCATATTTCCATTGCTCAATATCGTAGTCATATGAAATATTATGTTTGAACCTTAAGATAATTTCACAAACAAAAAATGCAAAAATAAATGAGAAAATTATTATAAGTAAGTTTATAGATATTTTTTTAATCATTAAAAAATTTATTATTTATTAATACTAATTTTGAAGTTTGTCGATTATTTCAAATGCAATTGATTTATAACCTTTTTCATTATAATGAACATTGATTTCATTGAAAAATTTCAATGGATCAATTTCATTGGAAAAAATTTCTTTATCTACATCAATAATATCAATATTTAATTTATTCATATTTTCCAGAATATAATCTTTTCCTCTAAACCTTCCTTTTAATATAAACCTATTCAAATTATTATCATACCTTCTGGCTTCAGGCATATAAACAAAAAACAATTTGCCATTCCACTTTTTAACTTCTAGATCAACTTTTTGAAGTATTTCGAAAAATAATGGGTCAATTTTTTTAATTTCAACTTTTGTAAAACTTGATGTGAGTTTTCGTAGATTCCAGAGTCTTAGTGGTTTAGTTTTATCTAAATAATGTGAAATAATTTTATTAGTTTTTGTGCGTCTAGGTTCTTTTTTTTCATTTGATTTATTCGAAATTCTTTTTTTTATGTGATCTTCTAAAAGGGGTTTAAGATAAATATAGTCATTTATTAAATTTTGAGAATATTCTTCTTTAATATATTTAATTAGGATCTTATTTTTTTTTCTCTCCTCTAAGATCTTTGGTCAAATCTGTGCCTTCAGAAAAAAAACCAAACTACATTTTGTGGCTTTACGAATTGAGCATATTCTCTAAAAATTGCAAATTCTTTTAATGGTCCCGCCCCACCCATTCCTAAATTAATTACATTTTTTCCGTTTTGTTTAAGAAAACTTGCTATAGTTTTGTCATTTTCCTCGCAAGCGCCATGAACAAAAGAATCTCCGATCAGTAAAATATCAACCTTTTTGTTTTCCCACTGACTATTCTCATTTCTAAATCCGTGCTTGTCAGATTGATAGAAAATATCTTTTCCTGTTTCATTGCACAAGAAGGTATTTACATTAGGAATATAGGTTAATGGAAAAATTTTCTTGTCATTAAAGTTAAATTCTTTCTTAATTACTTCAAAGGGAAAAATATTTTTGTTAATGAAATTATTATATTTTTCAATTTTCTTATCTTGATTGATTTTTCTTATCTCATTATCTCTTAATTCTGGAAAGTATAAAGCTAAAAAAAACTCAATAACATATAAAATAATAGTTGTACTAGTAAAAATTAGTACAATATTTTGTTTAATATTATTATTTAATTTTAAAGATACTAAAAAAAACAAAATAAATATTGTGGAGATAATGAGGTATTTAAAATATTTATCAAAAATAATTTCTATATCAACGCCTTCAAGATAAAAAAGTATTATTCTGTATAAAGTATAAAAAATAATAATCAAAAAAACTGAAGCATAAATTTTTAAAAACAAGTCTGAAAATTTATTATCATTTCTGCTAAACATAGTAATTAGTCTAATTCAAATTTTTTATGGTGCTCAGTTTTTAGTTGAACTTTTTGTTTTTTTTTATCAATTAAAAAGTTTCCAATTACTAATCGATCCATATGTGTGCCCATAAAACATCTTAAAGCGTCATTAGGAGTACAAACTATAGGCTCTCCTCTCACATTAAAAGATGTATTTATCACCATAGGACATCCAGTTAAATTTTTAAATTCTTTTATTAGATTATAAAATTTTAAATTCTGATTTTTATTGACTGTTTGTAATCTAGCAGAAAAATCGACATGAGTAACCGCTGGAACTTCAGATCTTTTAATGTTTAGTTTTTCTATTCCACTCACTTTGGAATTCTTATCTATGTTTAACTTCAAATTATCTTTTATACTTCCAACGAACAACATATAAGGACTTGGCAATTCAATATCAAACCAGTTTGACAATTCCTCCTCTAAAACTGCTGGAGCAAAAGGTCTAAAACTCTCTCGAAACTTGATATTTAAATTTATTTTTTTTTGCATTTCTATAGATCTTGGGTCGCCAAGAATTGACCTACAACCAAGAGCCCTCGGTCCAAACTCCATTTTGCCTTGAAACCAACCTACTACATCTCCATTAGCAATAAATTGAGCAGTTTTAATGAGTAATTCCTGATCCTCTACTCTTTCGAAAATAACACCTTTTTCATTTAATAAATTTTCAATGTGATCATTTTTAAATTCTGGACCTAGAAGTGAGCCACTCATTGAATCCTCTGGTTCAATAAGTCTTTTTTCATTTATGGTTTCTTGATTCCATAATGCTAAGGCTGCACCAATAGATCCTCCAGCGTCACCAGCTGCTGGTTGTATCCAGATATTTTTGAATATTCTTTTTTTTAATATTTTGCCATTAGCAACGCAATTTAAAGCGACACCACCTGCCAAACATAAATTATCAATTTGATACTCAGTTTTTATTTTTTTTAGTATCTTAATCATAACATCCTCAGTTACCTTCTGTATTGAAGCAGCTATATCCATGTGAAACTGGCTAATTGGGTCTGTTTTGGGATTTCTTTTTTTTTCACCAAACAATTTTTCAAAATTTTTATTGATCATTGTAAAACCAGTCATATAATTAAAATACTTTTGGTTTAACCAAAAAGATCCGTCAGAACTGATTTTTACTAAATTATTTTTTATAGTTTCTGTAAAGATCGGTTTTCCATAAGGGGCTAACCCCATTAATTTATATTCTCCACTATTAACTTTAAATCCAACATAGTATGTGAAAGCTGAGTAAAGCAAACCTAGTGAATGTGGAAAATTTATCTCTTTCAAAATTTCCAGTTTTTTACCTGTTCCCAACGAAATCGTAGTAGTTGCCCATTCGCCAACTCCATCGGCTGTAAGAACTATGGCTTCTGAAAACGGGGATGGATAGAATGCGCTTGCAGCGTGACTAAAATGATGCTCAGTAAAAAAAATTTTACCAAGAGAATTAAATTTTGGATCTATTTCCTTTAAACTATCAATTATTAATTTTTTTTGAAATAATTTTTCTTTAATCCATATTGGCATAGCTTTTGAGAACTGCATGAACCCCTTTGGTGCGCATGCAACATATGTTTCTAACAATCTTTCAAATTTTAAAAAGGGTTTTTCATAAAATACTATTGCGTCAAGTTCTGAAACCTCTTTTTTTTCACAACTTAATACGAATTCAATGGCTTTCTTTGGAAAGTTTGGATCATGTTTTATTCTTGAAAATCTTTCTTCTTGGGCGGCGGCAACAACTTTACCATTTTTTATAATTGCAGCCGCACTATCATGATAAAATGCAGATATTCCTAAAATAGTTTTCACTTAAAAAATTGTATAAATAAATGGTGCTATTGCCGTTCCTTGGGTCAGAACAATAAGTCCACCAAATAAAAATAAAACTAATATGATGGGTAATAACCAATATTTTTTTCTAGCTTTTAAAAAATTCCAAAGTTCAATTATAAATGACATTAAAACTGGTCTTTCATTGTGCTGTTATAATTTTTTTTTTCAACCCAAAAAGTTGGTTTTTTAGATTTCTTAATTTTGATTAAATCTTTGCTAATTAATCTCATAAATATTCCAATTGGAGTAACAACAATAAAAAAAATAATACCCATTATTATTGGTGAAATTAATTTTCCCAAAACTATGCCAATCTTAACCCAAAAATTATTCAATGGGGTTAAGACACCTGAGTTGAAAACTCCCAACAATAAAAACAATATAGATATTACAATTGACCAATTTCTGATTTTTTCTCCATCCAAAATTGGAAAAATTCCAATTATTAAAAAAACTACAAAAAATAATATCCCAAAACTTCTATTACTTGATTTTTTTAATTCTTTTTTCATTTTTTTTTATCTCAAAGATGATTTAAAAAGATTAACAGACAAAATAAAAAAATCAAACTGAATTGATTTTCTCTACAATCTTTTTTATTTCAGCTAAGGTTTTTATATATCTAATTCTTCTTATCTTAATTTTTTTTGTGAGGCCCCAACTTGCATGTAAATAATTTATTTTTGCATTTTTTGCTGCATAAAAATCGTAGATTGTGTCGCCAACATAATAGCAGTTTTTTTTTTCTACTTTGAACTTTTTAATTATCTTAAGTAATCCCTCAGGATTTGGTTTTCCATTAATAACGTCGTCAGCAGTGATATAGGTATTAAATAAATTATATCTTTTTAAAATTTTTAAAGTTCTCTTTCTATCTTTGGAAGTAAATATAGCTAATTTATGATATTTTCTTATTCTTCTTAATATTTTTAAGTTGTTTTTTGAGATTTTGATTTTTTTTAAGTTCTGTTCTGAAAATTTAATATATCTTTCTTTGATCTTCTTATGATCTCCTTTAATTTTCATATTCTGCATTATTTTCTCAAAAGGTAAGCCAATATTTTCTTTATAAATATTAAAATCAATCTTCTCTTTAAGATAAAAGCTTAACCTTTTTAGAGCAATTCTCATATTTGTAAAAGAATTGATCAAGACGCCGTCGAGGTCAAAAATTATTAGTTTAATGTTTTTATTCAAAATTCAAATATTTTTCTTTTTTTTTATTATTAAATACCATTATTGTTTTGGTTTTACTATGTGTCTTAAATTTATCATTTTTTCTCGAAAATATTTTCCATCCGAAATTTTTATAAAATTTAATTAAGTTCTTATTACATAGTAAAAAAGAAATATTGTCATTTTTTTGAATAATATAATTATTAAACAACATCATCAGTCTTGACAATTTCTTTCCTCTATGATTCTTTTCTAAAATTAAAGTATCAAATAACAAATAATTCTTTTTTTTTTTGTTAATTATAAACTTCCTTTTCCTCAATGCAGTATAACCAATGATCTTATTATTTAGAAAGAGCAAATTGTGAATGTCTTTTGTTTTTATATTAGATCTAAAATAATCCAATTGAGATAACATAGAGGATTTCCAGTGTAAATTTTTCAATTTACATATATTTCTAATTTCTTTGTGTTTAAGTTGATGAGTTCTTAGTGATTTTAAATCTATCATTAAATAATTTTTTTTTGATTGGTATATCTAAACTGTGGTAATTTTTCGACATCTTGCATAATACTTTTTAATATCAACATTGGTGAAATTTTGAAGAAAAAAAATTATAAATTTATTTTGTATAAATTATTAATAAAATTAGTATAAAAAACTAAAAATATAAGAAAAATGAATTTCTACTATTGGGCTCCTTTTATTTCGAATGTTGCAACGACTAGAGCAGTGTTAAATTCAACAATTAGCATAAAAAAATTTTCCAAAAAAATATGTCCACATATAATCAATGTAATTGGGGAATGGAATGATTTTGAAGAAAAAATAAAAGCAAACGAAATACCGATTATAACTTTTGGCAATAATGAAAAAATTTACAAGAATTTGCCAAGATTTGGTTTTTTAAAAAGCAGGTTTACTTATATACTCATATCATTACTTTCAATTTTTCAGTTGTATAAGTTTTTATCTAGTAAAAAGGAAAACGATTATATAATAATACATTTGATTACGTCTTTACCACTATTGCTCTTGTTGTTTTTTAATTTTAAATGCAAATTTATATTAAGAGTATCGGGTCTTCCAAAACTAAATATGTTCAGGAAATTTCTTTGGAAATCATGTGGAAATAAACTTCACAAAATTACGACTCCAACTTTAGATACCAAAAAAATGTTAATTAAAAGAAAAATATTTTTTAAGGAAAAAATATTTTTATTAAGAGATCCAATAATAGACATTAAAGAAATAAATGCATTTTTAAATAACAGAATTAAAGATATTGAAAACACAAATTATATTCTTTCAGTTGGCAGACTTACAAAACAAAAAAATCATAAATTTTTGATTAATGGGTTCAAAACTTTAAAAAAAAAGTTTAAAGATTTAAAACTTGTTATTTTAGGTGAGGGTGAGTTAGAGGAAATATTAAAACAACAGGTAGACAATCTAGAACTTAAAAATGAGGTGATTTTTTTAGGCTATAAAAAAAATGTCTTTAAATATTACAAAAAAGCATTATGCTTTATCATTACCTCTGAGTGGGAGGATCCAGGCTTCGTTATGATTGAAGCCGCAGCATGCAAGACACCAATAATTTCAAGCAATTGTATGAATGGTCCAAAAGAATTTATAGGTAATAATGAAAGAGGTTACTTATATCAAAATTTCGATTTAGAAAACTTTATTTTGACATTCGAAGAGTTTATGAAAGATCATTCATCAGATAAAAAAAAAATAAATCAAAAAATTTTTAAAGCATTTTGTGAAATAAAAAATTATACAAAATTTTCACATTTTAAGGAATTAGAAAAAATTCTGTAATAACTCATGAAAATTATAAAAAATAAAAGAAAAGGTTCCAACAATAAAAAAATTTTATTTTCAATCATCACTGTGTGCTTAAATCAAAAAAAAATCCAAAATAATATTAAATCTTTACAAAACCAGACTTATAAGAATTTTGAGCACATCATCATAGATGGTGGATCCAAAGATGAAACTCTAGATATAATTAAAAAAAACTCAAAATCTATCGATTTTTGGATCTCCCAAAAAGATAAAGGCATCTACGATGCAATGAATAAAGGAATCAAAAAAGCTAAAGGAAAAATTATTGGCATTTTAAATGCAGATGATATTTACTATAAAAATGCACTCAAAATAGTAAAAAAATATTTTGATCAAAACAGAATAGATTTTTTATTTGGAACTGTAAAAAAAGAAAAAATTCTTTGCGGTTTTCGACCTGAAAAAATTTCATGGAAATTTAACATTTACAGCGCACATTCTGGAGGTTTTTTTATAACTAAAAAAGCACAATTTAAAGTAGGATTATATGATTTAAGGTTTAAATATTCTTCAGATAGGGATTTCATATATCGAATGATTGTTCATCATAAGTTAAAAGGCACTCATACAAAAAGAAATGAAATAGTAGCAAAATTTGATTTGCATGGAATATCATCTAAACTAAGTTTTATGGAAAGACTTGTGGAAGAAACAAGAATAAGATTAAAAAATAAACAGAATATTTTTTTTGTTACTGTTTTGTTCTTTTTAAACATAATTTATAAAATTTTTTACTCTTTAAGATTAAAATGAGAATTGCTTTTTTTTGTGGTGTTTTCTTTCCTTTGCCGGGTGGTGCACAAATTCAAACCCATAATTTGGCTAATAAACTTGTAAAAAAGGGCTACAAAGTTGATGTAATTATCCTAAATGAAACAAATATTAAAAATAATTTATATAACATAATTGTTATAAATAAAATTTTTATAAGCATTTTTTTTTATATTAAACATTTCCTTTTCATTGATTTGACATTTATTTTTAAAATTTATTTAGACAAATTATTTAAAAATAAAGATTATGATATTTTTCATTTTCAATTTTTAAATCCAAAAATGTTTTTTTTATTGGAACTAGTGAAGCATTATAAAAAAAAAATAGTAGCTACTTTTCATGGTGCTGATATTCAGATAGATAAAGAAATTAACTACGGCTATAGATTAAATAAAAAATATGATAACATACTTAAAAAAAATTTAAAAAATATTGATTTCTTTTTTGCAATATCAAAAAATATAGAAAATGATCTTCTTGATTTAGGTATTAATAAGAATAAGATTTCAATAATTCCAAATTCTGTAGCTATTCAAAAATTTCTAGAGTCTAGAAACAAAGTCGATTTAAATATGGATCAAATAAAACTTTTAACTATTGCGAGGTTTGCAGAGAAAAAAAAGGGGCTTGATTTAATACCTAAAATTGCTGAGATACTTATATTAAAGAAAATTAGTTTTAAGTGGATTATAGTTGGAAAAAATTCAAAAAATTTAATTTATAATCAGTTTATAAAAAAAAATTTAAGATATTTCGATTTTATAGAAAATGTCCAAAACTTAAATGAAGAGTTTTATCCGAGTACTAAATTAATAGAAATATTTAAAAAGTCTGATCTTTATATCAATACTGCTAGAATAGAGTCATTTGGTGTAACTATTATAGAGAGTTTGTCTGCTGAGGTGCCTGTTATCACTTTCAACACTAAGGGTGGAAATGAATTAATTAAGGATAATTTTAATGGCAAAATTATTCCCAACAATTCAGTTGAAGAAATGGTGAGGCAAATAATTGATTATCAAAATGATTATCAAATGTATTTAAAGCATAAGAGAAATACACTTTCTTCTGTTAAAAACTTTGATTTAGATTTGATTTCAAAACGAACAATAGATATTTATAAAAATCTTTAATTCAAACCAAAAAATTATATCTCTTTTTTTTTCTTATATGTGATGGTAATTGACTTTCCTTGTAATCAAACGTTATTACTTTAAAAAAATCCTTTTTTTTAGATAGATAAAAATCATAAACAAGCGTCGAAGTTTGTGAGATTAAAACATTAGCAAATTCTTTTTTATTAACATTTTTTATAAGTATTAAATTTTTATTTTCTACGAGGTTAATTTGGCTTCTTGGGTGTAATTTGAAATAAAAAAATTCATCTCCACTATTCTTTGATCTTCTCATTAATGAATTATATATTTCATTAATGTCATGAGTTCCTGGAAGTACTAGAATATTCTTTTTTCCTTTTTTTTTATTAATTTTGGTATTTAAAACTAAATTGTTTGTTTTTTTTTTTTTATTAATTTTGATTTTATTTGTATCTAATTTTTTTTTATAATCTATCGCGCATGTATTATTTAAAGATACAATTAGATCTGGCAAATATTGACTCTTTTTTTTAAAAAATTTCACTAAATCAAGCCACATCAAATTATCTGAAAATATGCCGTGCTGATAACCTATTAATTTAATTTTTTTATTTGTATTTTTGATCTTGTTTGTAAGATAGAAACCAAAACTATATTCAAATAAATAATAGTGAAAACTTTTAATTTTTTCAAATTTTCTAAAAAATCTCGAAAAAGATTTATTGTAAATTTCAAGCTTTAATCTGTTTATTAAAGAAGCATTAAGATAGTACTTATAAAATGAAGAAAAATTTAAACCGTTTATTTCAAACTTTTTGTTTAAATTTATAAATTTATTATAAAAATTAAAAGGGAGTAAAATTATTAGTTTAAGTATATCAAATAAGGAAATATATTCCTCCATGTTTGTTGAATTTTCCAATTTTAAATTCATAAAACAACTATTAAAGATTTGTTTTAAAGAAAGATTGACATGGGACTCATCTGTTAATAAAAAATTTAGTTTCAAATCTTTGTTTTTATCAAAAAAATTTTCTTTTTTACCATTATAAAAATTTGGATAAATAGAAAAATACAAATTTTTTGTATTTGTTCTTTTTTCTCTTTTTTTAAATTTAAGAAAAATCACCACAAAAAATGCTTTTAGATAAAATCTAAGAATTTGAAAAAAAGCTAAAAAATGATTTCTCTTTTTTTTTCTTATGTAATCAACTTTAAAATTTGCATCATTAAAAATTTTAAATGTAAAATAACTATCTGTAATTACTAACACATCATCATTCGACCTAATAATCTTATCATTAATCATGAGTATGTTTATAATTTTGTCAAAAAAAGAGATTTTATCGTTACGTAAATTAAATATTTCAGTTTCAGCCAAGATAGGATTATTAGGATCTAATTTATTTTTAAGATTTTGTTGAAAAATTTTTTTGAAGTAATGATAATATTTTTTTTGGTATTCCTTGAGTAAAATTTGTTTTGAATTTTTGAATTCTATTGAGCCCGATGATAAATTGATATAACTACAGTCACTTTTTTTTTGATTTATATCTTCATTCAGGTCAACAATAATAAGTTTTCTTTTTTTCATTAAATAACTATTTAACTAGTCTTTTAATTGATTTATATATTTTGTACAAAAAATCTGGCATTGACCTCCTTATAAACCGACTATCTTTTTTTATTTCTTTGTACATTTTTTTTTTAATTACTTTCATTTCACATTTTACATCATCGCTAAATGTGTTTATCCTTTTCGTTAAAAGGCAGTGAGTATGGTTTTGTTTCCAAGATGACCTTGAAAAAATTACCTTCCACTTACCGTCATAGGGATATCTGTGGAATTCAATAGGATATCCTGTTGTATCTTTGTAGTATCTGTTAATATTATAGAAGTAGGAGCCTATTTTACTTTTTTTGTGAATTAGATCAAAGTAGTTGTTGATGGTTTTATAATCCATTTCCATCATTGATCTTGTATTTACAAATAAATCAATTTTGATGTTTGGAAACAAATCCCAGGGATACAATAAAAAGATATCATATTTAGACAAATCTTTTTTTTCAATCTTTTTATTTTTAGATTGGAAAGAATAGTAAATTTTTTTTTTAGGAAAATGTTTTCTTAAAAAAAACCCTGTTAAAAAATGAGACTCTGGTAAATCAATTGCTACAACCTTAAAATTTTTAAATTTTAACAATTTTGATAAAAAACCCCCATATCCAGATCCAATTTCACAAACCCATTTTACTTTTTTTAGATTTATATTTCTTTCTAAGTCTTTTAAATATTTAATAAAAAAAATTTCATGTCTATCAACAAAATGTTTTTTATAAATCTTGAAATTTCGAACATTCCCTATGTTTTTTTTGGATAAGAATTTTAGAACGTACTTTTCTCCACATTCTTTAAGTAAATCTAAAAAAAAATTTTCAAACTGCTTATTCGAATAAAACTGGTCATCTAATCCAAAAGATAAGTCATTGTTCCTAAAATTTTTTAATTTTTTTATCTCATATAAAGAAGTTTTTTTTTTATTAATATATCGCCAATGATCACTTTTAAATTCTTGATTGTAACTTTCAATTCCAAACTTGTAGTTTTTTTCTATATCTTTTAAGTGTGTAATTATTTTATTCATATAGTTGAAATTTATTTATATTAGATCTTTTAATCTTACAATTAAGATTAAAATGTGTCTATTTAAGTCTAATTATTAAGCTATTATATAATGATTTTCTTTAATTTTCTTTATATATCTTTTTTTAGGTATTAAGTAATAATTTAAAATAAAAAATAAGATTGCTATGAAAATTTTTTTTGATCATAAAATATTTGTAAATCAAAATTATGGGGGACCCTCAAGATATATCGCTAGTTTGGTAAATTATCTAAATTATGAAAAAGATGTTTCTGCAAAGATTTTTGCACCCTTTCATATTAATGGTTATTTATCAACTCTGAATAATAAAAAATTTAAATTTGGTTACAAATTGCCTTTTTCAAACAATATAAATAAATATATAAGGTTAAAAAAAGGATTGATGCGACTAAATGATAAAATTAACAATCATTTGTTTAACAAATTTAGTCCTGACATATTTCACACAACTTATTATGATAATTTTTTTTTTCCCGAAAACAAAAAAACAGTGTTGACAGTACACGATCTAATACACGAAATTTTTAGAAAAGACTATGGATTTCCAGAAAATTATTTTCCTAAAGAAAAAGCAATTCAAAGAGCTGATCAAATCATATGTGTATCGAACTCTACAAAAAAAGACTTGATGAGATATTATAGTGTTGCAGAGGATAAAATTACAGTAATTTATCACTCTTCCCCATTTGAAAATTCAAATAATGATATTAAAGAATTGAACCTTAAAATCTTGAAAGAAAAATATTTTTTATACGTCGGTTCTAGATGGAAATATAAAAATTTTTCAAAATTATTGAAAGCCTTAAATAAAAATAAAAAAATTCTTAATGATCATAAATTAGTATTATTTGGTGGTGGAAAGATTACTAATGAGGAAATTAAAGAAATCAAAAATTTTAATGTTGATTTAGATAAAATCGTACACCTTTCTGGAGATGAAAACTTGTTAAAAAATCTTTATAAGTTTGCACAGTTCTTTATATATCCATCAAAATACGAGGGGTTTGGTATACCGATTTTAGAAAGCTTTTCTCAAAATTGCCCCGTCATTTGTAGTGATACATCCTCTTTACCAGAGGTAGCTGGGGATGCTGCATTATATTTTGATCCAAATGACGAAGAGTCAATTTTGGAAAAAATTTCAGTAATTACTTCGGATAAAAAAGTAAGAGATAATTGCATTCAAAAGGGTTTGAATAGATTAAGTCAGTTTTCTTGGAAAAAGTGTGCATCTGAAACAATAAATGTTTATAATAAATTATTTGATCGATGAAAAAATTACCAGAAATTTTTAAGCCTGACAGCGCTTACTCATTAATAAGATTGGGTAACCAATATGATGGTGGGTATTTAATAGGAGAGTCTACTTTAAGAAATTCAGAGTGCCTGGTTTCATTTGGTGTGGCGCTTGATATAAGTTTCGAGGAGAATTTTAATAATCTCACAGGAAAAAAAGTTTATCTTTATGATAAATTGCATTTTAAATATTACTTTAGGGATGAATTCTTTTTGTCTTTAAACAATTTAAGGAGACTAGATTTTTCAAAAACAATCAATTCAATTAAAAAATTTTTAAAAATTAAAAAGTTTGTTAAAAATAATACATTTAATGTAAAGACAATTACTTATAACTCATTGACCGAGATAATTAATGCATTAAAGGAAAATAAAAATGTATTACTTAAAATTGATATTGAAAATTCTGAGTATAGATTAATAGATTGTCTGCTAAAAAATCAATCAAAATTGAGTGGTTTAATCATAGAATTTCACGATATAGATCTACACGAAAAAAAAATACTGAATTTTATTAATGCATTTGAACTCAAACTTACACATATTCATGCTAACAACTTTGCCATTCCCGATAAAAATGGCAACCCCACTGTAATAGAATTAACTTTTGAAAGAGAGCCAGAAAAAATTAGCTCAGATCTTGAAATTCCCAATAAATTAGATAGGAAAAATAATCCTTTAAAAAAAGACTTCTTAAATTATATATAATATGAAAAAAATCATTTTAATTCCATCAAGGCTTAAATCTTCAAGGCTTCCATCTAAGGCTCTTTTAGAAATAGACAGTATCCCAATTATCATTCATACTTATATGCGTGCAAAGTTATCAAAATTTGCTGATGATGTTTTTGTTTGTACCGACTCTAAACTTATTCAAGATGTATGTAAAAAGTTTGATGCTAAAAGTATTTTAACTAAAAAAAAACACAAGAACGGGACTGAAAGAATCTTTGAAGCAGCCAAAAAACTTAAATTAAAAAATAATGATATCATAATAGACGTACAGGGTGACGAACCTTTGATAGATCCAATATCTATAGATAAGACAGCGAATTTTTTTTTAAAAAATAATTTCGAAATTGTTGTTCCACATATAATTTTTTCAAAAAAAAACAAACAGAATATTGTTAAGCTAATTGTGAATGATCAAAATGAAATAAAATGGATGACAAGATCAGATACCCCATTTGAATATTTAAAAAAAACAAATTTAAAAAAACATTTATCAATAATTATTTTTACATTTAAGTCCCTTCAGAAATACAACAAATTAAAACCTAGCTATCATGAGAAAATTGAGTCTATTGAATTATTAAGAGCTTTAGAAAATGGTATCTCTATGGGTTCAAATAAAATTAAATCAGACTCATTTTCAATTGATATTTTAGAGGATTATCAAAATGCTTTAAGAAATTTTAAGAGAGATAAAATTAAGAAAAAATACAAAAAATGGTTTTAGCAATATACTATTTCTTTATATCCAAACTTTTTATAAACTCCTCTACAGTCAAAAATTTTTTTAGCGCTCTGATAAATGAACTTATAATTATAAATATCATGATCTGTCACCAATAAAACGGCATCATAATTATTGATTTTTTCTTTAGTTAATTTTATTGATTTTTTTGAAAATTTTATTTGTCTTCCTTTTCTTATCTTCGAAAAATATGGATCATTATAGTCAAAAGAAACTCTTTTTTTTCTAAGAATTTTCATAATTTCAAATGCTGGAGACTCTCTATCATCATCTACGTTTTTTTTATACGAAACTCCTAGAATTAAAACTTTTGGTTTTTTTACGAAATAACTTAGCAATTTGTTTACAACCCATCTGGGCATCAATTGATTAATTATCCCTGATAACCTTATGAATTTTGGATCATAGCCATGCTTTTTTGATATCCAAGATAAATAATAAGGATCTATTGGAATACAATGGCCTCCTAAGCCTGGTCCAGGCAAAAACTTTTGAAATCCAAAATTTTTAGTTGAAGCTAAATTTATAATCTCAAAAATATCTAAACTTAGCTTATCACAAATTATTTTCATTTCATTAACAAGACCAATATTTACAGATCTATACAAATTTTCAAGAAGTTTTGAGGTTTCGGCAGACTCAATATTTTTGGCTTTGACTAGTTTAGTTATTATGTTTGAATATATTTTTTCTAAAATCTTAAGGCAGTTTTTAGTTTTTCCACTTATAACTTTCGGAGTAACTTTATAAGAAAAATTTGGATCACCTGGGTTTTCTCTTTCTGGTGAGTAGCCGAGAAAAATATTTTTTCCTAAAAGTAAACTTTTTTTACTAAAAACTTTTTTGAAAAATAAATTTGTTGCCCCTGGGAAAACTGTACTTTCTAAAATAATTACTTTATTCTCCAGATTCATTGATGAAAGTTTTTTTGCACATTTAAAAATATATCTCATATCTGGTTTGAATTTTTTTAATGGAGTTGGAAGACAAATGATTATAACGTCTGCCTTTTCTAGTACTTTATAATTATTACTTAGATTTGC
This sequence comes from Candidatus Pelagibacter communis, assembly GCF_001180105.1. GTDB lineage: Bacteria > Pseudomonadota > Alphaproteobacteria > Pelagibacterales > Pelagibacteraceae > Pelagibacter > Pelagibacter ubique_K. The sequence goes on along the minus strand of NZ_CVSO01000040.1, from coordinate 93,589 downwards.
CTTCTTATTTTGAAAATATTTAAAGTTTTTCAAATTTTTAGAGGAGATATAACTGTTTCCTGCTTTAAGTTTATTTATTTTTTTTGTATCTGTGTCCACTCCTATAACTTCAATTCTTTTTTTTACAAATAAATTTACAAGGGGTAAGCCGACATAACCTAGTCCTACTATACCAACTTTAAATTTTTTTTTATCGATATTTTCTAACAATTTTTTCATCTATAAAAATCGTTGTACCAATTTATAAAATTGTGAACACCTTTCTTAATTGATGTCTTTGGTTTATATCCTGTGGCTTTTGAAATTTTTGATATCGAGGCTGAAGTTCTTATTGTGTCCCCCATTTGTAGACCTAAGAATTTTTTTTTTGCTTTTATCTTAAGATAATCTTCAATAATTTTAATAAAATTAATAAGTTTTATGGGTTTTTCACTGCCAATATTAAATATTTCAAATTTTTTTTTCATTTTATAGTTTAGCGTATTTATTATACCCGATACACAGTCATCAATATAAGTGAAATCTCTTAGGTGGTTTCCTTGATTATAAATTTCAATATGTTTTTTTTTTTTAATATTTTTTACAAATTTAAATAATGACATATCTGGCCGACCCCATGGACCATAAACTGTAAAAAACCTTAAACCAATACACTTTAAATCAAAGAGCGAACTATATGAATGAGCTATTAATTCGTTAGATTTTTTTGTTGCTGCATAAAGTTGTATTGGGCTATCAGTAATAAAACTTTCTTTAAATTTAGGATTTTTATTTACACCGTATATACTGCTTGAACTTGCAAAAATTAATTTTTTAACCTTATATTCTACACAATTTTGAATTATATTAAAAAATCCATTAAGATTTGATTTTATATAAGTTGAAGGATTTATAATGCTATAACGTACTCCTGCTTGAGCAGCTAAGTTTATAACTACATCTACTTTTTCTTTTTTGAATAATTTGTCTATTTTTTTTTTATTACTTATATCAATTTTGTGAAACTTATACTTCTTGTATTTTTTCAGAATCTTGTTTCTCGCTAATTTCAGCTTTGGATCATAATACCTATTAAGATTATCAACTCCTATAACGATATTTTTTTTTTCAAGGAGTCTTTTCGCAGTGTGGAAACCAATAAAACCTGCTGAACCAGTCACTAAATATATCATGTTTGTTCGCTCAAAATTATATTTCTTAAATTATCTAACTTTTTTGGGTTAATAAGTGCAAAATTATTACAAAATTTTTGACGATTTTCTTGTAATTTTCTCGAATACCACCAATCTTGATGGTTATTCCACACATTATTTATGTGATTTGAAAGCTCTGTCTCATCATCAAAAAAAATATTTACGTCTTTTAATAGATTATAAAAAGGTTTAGCATCTTCTCTAATACAATCTAACTTTTTAGAAACAAATATTAAAGTCGGTATATTCATAGACAGAGTTTCCAAATATCCAGTACCCAGATAAGGTGATAAAAATATTTTCGTATTAGATAAAACATTTTCTATTTTTGTGCCTGTTATATCAATTTTTATTTTTGAATTGAAGTTTTTAAAAATTTCTATCTCATTCTTACCAAAGTTTCTTGGATAAAACTTAAGTAAAAGATTTTTTGATACTTCTTCCGAAAACTTATTTATTATATTAAAAACTGGTGCAAATATATACTCTCCTTGAATTGACGCTTGTACAGATGACTCAATTGATTTTTCTAACGGAGCATTACATGGAAAAATTATTGTCAAAAAACTTTTTTTTAAATTTTTTATTTTTATTTTAGGTCTCAAAATTCCAAACTTAACTATTTTTTTACTGTTTTTGTTAGCCCATCCCCAACTTAAATACTTATCAGAAATAAGAAGTTCTTGTTGCTCACAAAAATGATCTTTATAATGGCCATAACTTCCCCCATGACAACCAAGAATTAATTTTGACCCTTGTTCTTTTTTTTCCGCACAGTATCTGCTTAACAAAGATTTAAACAAAATATTTGAAGAAAAAATCGAAGACGGTTTCTTTGGCAAAGGTATTTTGTTTAAAATTTTTTTCTCTTTCTGGAACCCTTCAAGATTACTTACAGGAATAAAATTAAAAATATTTTTTAGAACTAATTTTTCAAAATCGTTAGTGGGATTAAAATTTAGCCTCATTTTTGATCTAAGTTGAATTTGAGGCCTGCACAAATGATAGTTATTTTTAACAAATGTAGGTAACTGACTAAGATGAAAATTGAGTTTAATTTCCTCAAAGGTACCTAGATAAGTTCTAATAACAGCATTCTTCTGATTTTTTAATACCCATCCAAAAATTAAAAAATATGTTTTAAGAAAAATATTTTTAAAATCAATATTTTTTGATAAAAATTTCTTTCTCACAATATCTATTTTTTTTTTTGAGTTAATTTTTACAATAGTAAAGTTGTTTGAGTACTTATATTTAATAATTTTTTCGTAAAGAGATGAGCTATATTCACTTAGCCAAAAAATATTATTATATTCATCTAATGTTTGAGGAATAAAGTCCACATCTTCAATGTTTTTTGTTTTTAAAGTGTAATGAACATCTTTGTAAGGCAAATTCTCCAATATTCTCCACCTTTCTAACATCATCATTAGAAATGAATGTATCCAATAACCTAAAATAATTTCCCAATAATTAGTTGAAAAATTTTTTTTGTGGTAATCATTAAGAGTATCTGTCAATGGATAAATAATTTTTTTTTTCAAATCTTTGAGATATTCATAATCTTCATGAAAATTTTTTGGAATGCTCCAAGGATGAAAACACGTGTTTTCTGGGAGATTTGTCTTTTTATGTAATTCCAAAAAAAAATTATGAGAATAAATTTTATTGTCTAATGATGGATCATTTAGACTTTCATCTATTATAAAATTATAATTTTTATTCATTAGCTTTATTTTTGGTGGCCAGCCCAAAAATCTTTGTACCATTTTATATATTTTAGATATCCTCTTTCTATAGAAAATGAAGGACTATAGTTTAATAGTTTTTTTGCTTTTGAAATATCCAATGTACCTCTCTCAGGCATAAACTTCTCTCTCTCTTTGTAATCTATTTTTACTTTGGGAAATTCACTTTTTAAAATTTCCATTAATTCATTTATTTTTTTTGAGGAGCCAAAAGTTAAGTTAAAGGTTTGGTTATTTGAGTCCTTTTTTAAGCAGCATAAGTAAATACCTTCAACTAAATCCTCTATATAAGTAAAATCTAATTTATCGCTCCCATCACCATTTATTGTAATCTCTTTATTTTGTATAGCATTCTCAATAAATATTTGACCAACTCTTCTACTTACACATCTTTCACCATACAAGGCGGATGGTCTGATTATTGTATACGGTAGATCAAAGATTTGATTGTAAGATTTTACGAGTAATTCACCAGAATATTTTAGTGTTCCGTATATACCAATTGGTTTGCAATTTTTTTCCTCATTTACAGTTTCAGAATTGAAATCACCATATACCATACTTGATGACATATAAATAACGTGAACCTTATCCTTTCTGGCAAAATCCAAAGTATTTTCTAAAGTCCTTAAACTATGATCAAAAGTACTATGTGGATCTTTATTTGATTTGTTTGCATGGGAAACTGCAGCTAAGTGAATAATGATATCTGGATTTATTTCTCCATATATTCTTGAAACTGCATGGTAATCTCTCGCATCTTGTATTATCAATTTAATGTTATTTTTATTTATTAGATCTAATCTATTTTGAAGAATAGAATTATATAATTTTTTGTTTTCGACTTCGCTATCTGTAAAAGACAAGATATTATTTACTGATAAACTATCGACTATGATCGGTTCAGCTCCCGCTTGTTTCAATTTGATAGCAAGATTGTGGCCGATGAAACCAGATCCACCTATAAGAAGAATTTTTTTATTTTTCATCTATAAACCTTTTAATTACGTTAGATATAAAGTCAACATTGTGAAGTGAAAGTTTTGGATAAATTGGCAATGATATATTTCTATCTGCATACATCTTAGCAATTTTAAAATCTGAAATTTTTAAATCATATTTCTTTTTATAATATTCCATTTTTGGAAGAGGGTTAATGTAGTGAACACTCACCCCAATTCCCCTTTTTTTTAAATGTTTAAGAAGTAAGTCTCTTTTCTTACAAAATATTTGAAAAACAAAAAAGGAACAATCCTTTGAATATTCCATGTGATCGATATTTTCAGAATTTTTAAAATTTTTGATGTACCGCTTTGCAATTAAATGTCTGATGCTCAAGTTTTTCTTATAATTAAGCATTTGGTTGTATCCAAGTGAAGATTGAAAGTCGGTCATTCTGTAGTTGTATCCTAGGTCTTTTACGTTGTATTCACCTTGCTTTTTCCTATCCTTAATATCCTTATCGATACCAAATTGTTTTAACATCTTTAATTTAAGAAATAATTTTTTGTTATTAACAATTACCATTCCACCTTCGCCGGTTGTGATCTGCTTAGTGGGATAAAAAGAAAAACTTCCTGCAACACCATAATTTCCTGCATGTTTCTTTTTGTGCAATGTGCCAATTGCATGTGCACAATCTTCAATTAAAGTTAATCTCTTTTTTTTACAAAAATTGAGTATATTTTCTAAATCACAAGGGTGTCCAGCCATGTGAACAACTATAACTCCTTTAGTTTTTTTTGTTATTTTTCTTTTAATCATTTCAACAGAAATATTACCAGATGGATAATTTACATCACAAAATACTGCCTTAGCTCCTGTATACTCTATTGCATGTGAAGTTGCGGTATGGGACATTGCTGGCACAATTACTTCATCACCTTTTTTAAATCCACTTGCCAAACATATCAAATGTAAGCCAGCTGTACAGCTTGAGACTGTCAGCGCAAATCGTGATTTTGTGAATTTTTTAAATTGGTTTTCAAATAATTCTGTATATTTTCCGTGAGTTAGCCATCCACTTTTTAAGACTCTCTTTACATCGTTTAAATGTGAGTTTTTTATATTTGGAATTGAAAACTTTATTTTTTTCATAATTTAAATATAATTAATTTTTACCTTCCTCTTTTTAGATAAAGATTCTTCTATTGCAAAGCAAATGCTCATTAAATCAAACTGCTCTTTAAGTTGCATAATTGGTTTTTTACTGTTTTTAACAATACATTCTATAAAATTTTGAATTAGTTTTTTTCTATTTTTTTTATCTGGGTAATTCCGAGTTAAAGGAATGACCTTTTTATCTTTATAAATAAATTTACCTTGTAGATTGTTAATATACGTTGCATTTTTTGTAAAAATTTTTAATTCATGGAAATGATCATAATGGGCAACACAATTTGATGAAATTTTAGTCAAAATTTTTTTTGGGTATTCAAGTATTACAACATTAAAGCTATTTTTCTTAAAAGTTGTGTTTTTTGTCATTTTGTTACTACCAAAAGCATTTGCGTACATAGGTTTTAAGTCAATTAACCAGTTAACGAGATCTATCATATGAATCCCTGCTCCTAGTGTAATAGAATAATTTTTTGTTTTTGCTCTCCATCCAAATAATTTATTTTTTCTACCCCAAATATAATCAGCCTCAATAAAATAAATATCTTTTGATTTAATCTTTTTCTTTAGGTCTAAAAACAAATTATTGACTCTTAATACAAGATTAGAAAATAATTTTATTTTTTTCTTTTTGCTTAATCTTTTTTTAATTTCTTTAAGTTGACTTAATTTTAAACACATTGGTTTTTCAACTATTATGTGTTTGTTGTACCTGATACACTTTAAAATTTGTTTATAGTGGAAATCATCGTAGCTTGCGATTGAGACTAAGTTAATGGAACTATCTTTAAAAATATCGTTTTCTCTATGAGTAACAACCTTATTCCTATACTTTTTTTTTAAAATTTTGATTTTTTTTGGATCTGTCTCGCAAATTATTTTTACATTAGAAAATTTTAATTCATCAATAGCTTGAATATGTTTTTCACCAATTCCAGATCCAATCACTGCAGCTTTTATTTCCATAATCTGTTTTTTTTATTTAATATGTTTTGCCAATTAAGGTTAAAAAAATCTTTTTGTTTAATAATTGGCTTGAGTTTTTTAAAGTCGTTTTTTGTATCAAGTGCTAAACTTTTTCTGCTTCGGTTAATGCTGTTCTTCAAATTATATATTCTATAATCTTTAGCATTTTCATAAAAATAACTGGTAACATGTTCTTTGTTATATAAAGATAATTTTTTAGTTAATAGTTTTTTAAAGATTTTTGTTTTGATAACTTCTACCGAAATACCTTTTGGAAATGACCGTGGATAAACATTGGTCGCAATATCACAATTATTTTTTCTAAAAACTTTATACACCTTGTTAATTACATTAAAGTCCATACAAGGGCTATCACCACTAATACGTATGAAATATTTTAATTTGTATTTTTTTATTACTTTGTTAAATCTTTGAACAAGATTATTTAGACTCCCCCTTTCAACTAAAAAACCTTTTGACTTACAATACCAAAATAATTGATCATCTGAACGATGATTAGAACATGCAATTATGATCTTTTTTACTTTTTCTGATTTTAAAATTCTTTTATAAACATAATAGATCATAGGTTTTCCATTGATTTGTGCCAATACTTTATTTTTAAATCTTTTTGATGATGACCTAGCTTGTAAAATTACAGTAGACATTATTTAAAACTAACTTTTATCCTTTCCAAATTTTTAGAATTCAACCAACAAATAAGTTTCATGTTTTCCTTTTTTAAATATGACTTAAAAATTTTTTTTTTGCGGGTATCTACCAAGTGAATAAAAAATGTTTTAAATTTTTTATTATATACTAAGCCAGCAATATATCCGTATTTTTTAACTCTTTTATTAAGAGAAGGTGTTGCATAATAACCCCAATTTTTTTTACATACGTCATATTCTCTTAAATTTGTATCTATAAATGTTATATTCTCATTATCATTTAATTTGATAGATCCAACATCTTTTAAAATAATGTTTTTTTTTCTACCAACTTTAAATTTTCTATTTCTTTTTTTTATTTTCATTGCCAAATAAAATTTTTTATTAAAAAATTTTTAATTTTCCAGTTTTTTCCCCTTTTTTCCCAGATTTTCTTATTTCTAAATTTTTCACATATAAGATTAAATTCCCTAATACTAATTCCTACAAATTTACAAAATTTTTTTATATCATCTTTGGGTCTTATTTTTTTCAACGACATTTTTAGCATTGATATTGCTTTTTTCCTCGATACTCTTTTATTTCTAATTTCAATTGATAGATTGTCAAAAGCTCTGGTTAGGCCGAATTTGTACCATTTAAGATAATGGTGAATAGAGATAAAATCACAATCAATATCTGCAAAATTATAAATACCAGTTTTGACATTTTCTGAAAATTTAAAACCTTTTTTTTTCACAATCTTTTTAATCTTTACTGGATCCCATTCTATAAAATCACTTAAAAAAATAGACTTTACTCTAATTTTTGAATTCAAAGTTAACGGGAATAAATTCTTTTTGTTAATAACTTTATCTTTCCAGCTACTTATACTAGTGTTTGAGAGAGCGCCATGCTTTTGCCACCACCTACCACCCTTAAGATTAAGATCATTTTTATTTAGATAGCCATACTCTTCCGCTGGATTTTCACCCCAAACAATTAAAGGTATGCCGAATAGTTCTGCAAATTTATAGGGGAGATTATAAATAGAGAAGTGCATCGGTATAGCTGTAGATCCTTTTTTTTTAAATGTTTTAAGCATAAAATATTTTTCAACTTTTGGATTAAGTGTAAAATCGATATGGTCTACACCAAGTGAAACTAAATTTTTTAAGTTTTGTGAACCTAAGCTATTTCTTCCTGGACTTTTGTAAGTTACAGCCAATACCTTAAGGCCATTATTTAAACAGGTCAATACCTGCCATGTGCTATCTTTTCCGCCCGAAACTGGTACTAAGCAATCATAGCCTGCCTTTTTTTTACGTTTAATTTGACTAAATAACTTTAATAATTTTTTCTTACCGTGTGCTCTGTTATTATTTTTATTATTTCTATGATTTTTACAAGCGTTACATTCTCCATCACCCATAATATATATATTTGGACGGGTATTTGATAAAAGACAGCTTTTGCACCATTTTTGTATCATGCAAACCTCTCTAAAAATATTGAGCAATTAATAAATCTGAATAAAAACATTTGTTCTGAATTATTTAATTTTTTTTTGGAAAAAAGATCTTTTAATTTTTCGTATCTTACAAATTTATATATTTTTTTATTTCTATCTGAGAAAATATTTTTAAAAGATTTTTCGTTTCTTTGAACTAAAGAGTCTATTGATACATTAAAACCTTTTTTTATCTTATTAGAATAAATTTTTTTTGGTAAAATATCCTTAAACGCCTCACGAAGAATATATTTATTTTGAGCATTCTTAATCAAGTGAATGCTTGGTATATTATAAGCGTATTCAACTAAATCAGCATCTAAAAAAGGTGATCTATTCTCTACAGAGGATTTCATGTGATTTTGATCATCTTCATTTAAAATTGGAGGAATTGTTTCGTAGAAAAGTTCATTTAACATTCTATTTCTTAAATTATCTTTGCAGAATTTTTTATCTTTAAATCTTGAATATCGTTTAATCTTAATCATCTTTTTTAAATTTTCGTTAGTAAATAATATGTATTTTGTATAATAGGTACTCTTTAAAAATTTTTTAAAATTTATAAAATGTGGGTTTCTTACATGACTAAGTATATTTTCTTTCCAAGACTCTAATTCTTTTTTAAAAGCACTCTTTTTTTTTAATCCTTGTAAATAATGCAGACCATGGGCGTAGTAGCCAGCGAAAAGTTCATCTGCGCCAATTCCAGTCAAACTAACCTTTATGCTCTGTTCATGTATTTTTTTATGCAATTTGCTGCTAACGTAAGATGTTGTGGTAAAAAGAGGTTTTGAATTATAGTCAATGTATTTTTCAATATCTTGAATAAATCTTGTCATTTTTTGTTTTTTTAAGAAAATCTTATAATTTTTAACTTTGTTATGTTTGGCTGCTTTATTTATTAATTTTATTTCATTATATTTTTGATCATTATCGATTATTGAAAATGTACTAACCTTTTTTTTTAAAATTTTATTTATCACAGCAATAATTATATTCGAGTCAATCCCGCCACTAAGTAATACGCTGATCGGTACATCTGATACAACATTTCTTGTAATTGCTTTTATAACTTTATCTCTGGTCTGTTTAATGGCATTTAATCTTGAAATATTGAAATTTGGTCTATAATTTAGGTACCAAAATTTTTTTTTTTTAATTTTTATTAAATTATACTTGAGTATTGTCCCTGGTTCTAATTTTTTTATCTTTTTAAAAAATTCATAACCATACTTATCAATAGATCTATATCCGAGACAAAGATAATTTAGTATTTGTTTTTCATTAACTTCAAATTTTTTCTCAGAAAGCATATGTATCTGATTTATTTGAGATCCAAAATAAAAATTTTTTTTATCCATAAAATAATAAAGGGGCTTTTCACCAAATCTATCTCTTGACAAAATCAATTCCTCTTTATTTTGGTCCATAATTGCTAGAGCCCACATTCCCCTCATTTTTTTAAAGAAACTTTCCTTATACTCTTTGTATCCTGACAAAATAACTTCAGTGTCTGATTTAGTTCTAAATTTATATCCCTTTGTAATTAACTCTCTTCTCAATTCATTATAGTTGTAAATCTCTCCATTAAATGAAATCGTAAGATTGTGTTTTTGAAATGGTTGATTAGATCTTTTATTTAAATCAATAATACTCAGTCTACTATGAAAAAAAATTGCTTTTATATTTTTTTTTTTTTTAAAACTAAATATTTTTTTATTCTGAACATCGGGTCCTCTTAAATTCAAAGAGGACAAAGTTCTTTTTATTTGACTTTGATCCAATCTTTTTTCTCCTATAAAGCCTGCTATCCCACACATAATTTATTTTTTAAAATTTTTTAACTTAATTAAATCTCCTTTAATTTGTTTTTTTTTGGAGGTTTTTCCAATAACATCATCTATATCTATTTCCTCGCCCATCATAGGACGAAGCCAAATTATATCTTTTTTAAAAATTACTTGGTTTATATCTAAATTATTTTTTAAATAAGGAGATCTACGCATTAATTTTTCATTTTTTTTTTCACCTCGTGAACTAAATTTTCCCGGTTTACCTAAAATAAAATTTATTTCATTTGAAAAATTTACTAAACTGGTCAATTCTGTTTGATTAGCTGAAAGCATATGGTCCCTAATAGATTTATTTTTTTTATTTAAGGAAAAATGAGTCTCAATTATTTCAGCCCCAAGACTTAGCGCAATTTTGCAATTTTCTATACCAATTGAGTGATCTGAATAACCAATACAAATTTTAGGAAATTTATTTTTTAAGTATGTAATAGATTTTAAATTTAAATTTTTCCGATCTGCAGGATACTCAGAAATACAGTGCAAGATAGCCAGTTTGTTTTGATTGGTGAATTCCTTAAATTTGCTAGTTAGTTTTTTTATTCCCTCAATGTTTATCAAACCCGAGGAAATAATTGTGGGTTTCTTAAATTTTTTTATTTTATCAATTAATTGATCATTATTATTGTCACCTGAAGATATTTTGAATAACGGCTGAATTTTATTCAGAAATTCAGCACTTTCTAGATCAAAGGGTGTTGAAAAGAAAACAATTTTCTTTTTTTTTGCGTATTGTGAAAGTTTGTAAATTTGTTCAAAAGAAAATTCAAATTTCCTTAACTTATCGTATCTTTTTTTGGGTGTAAATTTTCGATTGTAATAATTTTCTGTTTTAAAAGTCTGAAATTTAACACCATCCGCTCCTGCTTCTGAGGCTTGATGAATGTATTTGATAGCCTTATTAAGATTTCCTCCATGATTATTTCCAACTTCTGCAATTATTATTGGGCCCTTTTTTTTAAAAATTTTTCTAAAACTCATAAATTAATTTTTTAACAACTTTCCTTTATCTAAGAAATAAACGCTATCATATTCAATAAAAGCGTCCTTTCTGTGCGAGATTGATATTATTGTCATTTGTGGATAGTCTTTTTTAAGGTTTTGATAAATTTTTCTCTCTGTTTCTAAATCTAGATTGCTTGTTGACTCATCTAGAAAAAGTAAATCTGGTTCAGAGTACAATGCCCTAGCAATGGCAATTCTTTGTTTTTGGCCTCCAGATATTCTGATGCCCCTTTCACCCACTAATGTTTTAATTCCATTTTTAGAACTTTCAATAAGTTCACTTAGTTCAGTACATTTAATAATCTTTGATATTTTATCATTTTTTAAACTTTCATTTAGGGATCCAAAGGCAATATTGTTTTCAATTGTTTCATCTAAAATGTAAGAGTCCTGAGGTACATAAGAAATATTCTCCCACAATATTTTCGAGCTATACGATATTTTTTCTCCATCAATTAATATTTCACCTTCTTGGGGCTTCAGAAGTCCTAAAATTATTTTCAACAACGTACTTTTGCCAGAGCCAGATTCTCCAGAAATACCAATTCTTTTACCTTTTTTTATTTTTAAATTTATTGATGAAATTGATTTTTCTAAACTACTATCATATTTGAAGCTAATATCTTTTAATTCTATTGACTCTCTTATATTTTTAAGCTCTTTATTTTCTTTAGAAATGCTATTTTTTTTAAATTCATACTTTTTTAATTCATTGTAAATTAAATCAAAATAGACCTTTTGCTGCTTAATATCTGTTATACATGTCATTATTGAATTAACTGAGGGCAATAATCTTACAACGGCCAGTGTTAACAAAGCTAGATAAGGTATTATGGTGCTTAACTCATAGTTTTTTGTCAGTAAAAAAACTATTAACAAAAGACCACCTCCTGCAATAATTTCTATAATCATTTTTGGAGAAGATTTTACAAATTTTACAAATAAATTATTACTCTCAAAATCAAAAACTCTTGAAGCATATTTTTTAAAAAAGAACTCTTCCTTTCCTTTAGTTTTAATTTCAATTATTGACCCTATAAACTGATTAATAGTCTTTAAAACTTCGTTTTGATTTATTGCATTTTTAATACCTTTTTTTTTAACAACTTCACTTATAAAAAAAAAAGATCCAAACAATATTGATATTATAAAAAAGATTACGATTAAAGATTTATCAAAACTAAACAAAATAATTAGTAGCGTTATTCCTGATATTAACAAAATTTCTTTTATTAGTCTTACGAATGATATAATTTGATTTGAAGCTGTTGATGAAAAAATTAAATTTCTTGTTGTAAACGAGGGATTTGTAAGAAGATGCGTCTCGTAAGGAGCATACAAATAACTTTTAAATAATCTGAAATTAATACTTAAATTGACACTTTTATGGAACTTAAGTTCGATATAATAAGAAATCAAACTATAAAAGTTTTTAATTACAAAGATAAGAAATATAAAAAAACAAGCTATTCCAGTAATTTCATTTTTTGACCTGTTTTCTAAAAAAAAACTAAGAAAAATTTTTACATTTTCAAAAGGTATTTTTTGTAAAAACTCGTTTGGGGCAAGAAGATAACCTATCAACACCGGGATTGAACTCAAACTTACTATTTCCAAAAAAGAGTTGGTAACAAACAAAATTAATAAAACAAAAAAATAAAATTTTTGTTTTATAGATAGATAGTAGCTTAGCTTATTTGAGGAACTAGTCATTTATCTCCAATTCTTTTTTTAATTCATCGTACTCTTTCATTTTTCTCTTCATAAAATTTATTGTTAAATTTGTTTTTTCTGACAGTCCCTTTGGGGTCAACACATAAAAATAATTTAATTTTTTTGGATTTTTTTTAAAATTTTTGAGTTTTATTAATCCTTTTGATTTAAGGGCCTTTAAGCAGTAGTTTAGTTTTCCTAAACTAAAACCTAGTTCTTCTGCTAATTCCCGCTGATTAGTTCTAGGTTTTTTTTGGATTTTTCTTAAAATCTCAAACTCATCTTGATCTATTCGATTATTTCTATTCATGTTCAATTTTTGAACATTTATAATGTTCATTTATTGAACAGTCAAGTAAAAATTCTCTTCAATTTGAATAGTCTTTTTTCAATTAGGTAAACAAATAATTTTAAAATGTTTAAAATTGAATCTCTAGTTTTGTGGTTTTTTAAACTTGTTATTCTTTTTGCTGATGGATGAGATGCCTCGTAAAAATTTTTTTTAAGGGCAAAATCGTAGATAGGTTTTTCAAAATGGATATAAAGAAAAAGGTTAATTAAATCATAGTCTGCCCACCTATATTTATATACACCGCCAATTCTATTTACCTTTTTAATGAATTCTATAAACTTTTTTTTTTTCAAAACTTTAATGTTGTAAAGGTCTAAATTTCCTAATGAGTAAGGTAGTAAATTTAATTTCGTGTGATCAGTCTGAGTAAGAATATAATTAAGTTTTTTATTTTTAATTTCTAAATTATTTTTTTTTACGTAATTCTTTAAAAAATCAAAAAGTTTTTCTCTAGTTAGGCTTATATAACTACCTGGTGTAATTG
>NZ_CVSO01000040.1:0-77500 GCF_001180105.1 Candidatus Pelagibacter communis | reverse complement strand
CCTTTCACCCCTTACCACAAGTCATCCAAAGACTTTTCAACGTCAACTGGTTCGGTCCTCCAGCAAGTGTTACCTTGCATTCAACCTGCTCATGGTAAGCTCATTCGTTTTCGGGTCTAATTCATTAAACTAATCGCCCTATTAAGACTTGCTTTCGCTACGCCTACACCTAGATGGCTTAAGCTTGCTTAATAAATTAAGTCACTGACCCATTATACAAAAGGTACGCCGTCACTCTAAAAAGAGCTTCGACTGATTGTAGGCATGCGGTTTCAGGTTCTATTTCACTCCCCTAATAGGGGTTCTTTTCACCTTTCCCTCACGGTACTAGTTCACTATCGGTCACTAAAGAGTATTTAGGCTTAGAGGGTGGTCCCCCTAAATTCGAGCAAGATTTCACGTGTCCCGCTTTACTCAAGAATTCATTTAAGCATTACTTTTACGGGACTGTCACCCTCTTTGGTTAGTGTTTCCATACTATTCAAATTTTCTTAAATAAATTACAGGCCTGATCCGCTTTCGCTCGCCACTACTCACGGAATCTCAATTGATTTCTTTTCCTCTGGTTACTTAGATGTTTCAGTTCTCCAGGTTCTCTCTTTAAATCTATGTATTCAATTTAAAGTTACACATAAAGTGTAGGGTTTCCCCATTCGGAAATTTTCGGATCAAAGCTTGCATACAGCTCCCCGAAACTTATCGCAGTATACCACGTCCTTCATCGTCTTTTAGTGCCAAGGCATCCGCCACACGCCCTTAAACGCTTGATTTATGCACAGAAAAAAATTCTGTGTTGAATCAAATTTTGTTGGAATGTTCATCTATTCGAACATTCTTGATTGTTCATCTATTCGAACAATCGGATATAGATATTGATAATTTAAAAAATATTCACGAAAAAAATAACTAGTTTTCTCTTGGTGGAGGATAGCGGGATCGAACCGCTGACCTCCTGAATGCAAATCAGGCGCTCTCCCAGCTGAGCTAATCCCCCAGATAAATTTGGTGGGCCGAGATAGACTCGAACTATCGACCCCACCCTTATCAAGGGTGTGCTCTAACCAACTGAGCTACCGGCCCTCATTGTTTTCAAGAGAAAAACAAAAAAAATTAAAAAGAGAAGTGCGGACGGTCAACATTAACCTGTTTAATATTTAGAAAAGAATTTTAAAAATTCTTTTCATCCTTAGAAAGGAGGTAATCCAGCCGCAGGTTCCCCTACGGCTACCTTGTTACGACTTCACCCCAGTCGCTGACTATACCGTGGTCAAAGGTTTTAAGCTTTGCCTTAAGGTAGAACCAACTCCCATGGTGTGACGGGCGGTGTGTACAAGACCCGGGAACGTATTCACCGCGGCGCGCTGATCCGCGATTACTAGTAATTCCAGCTTCATGTACTCGAGTTGCAGAGTACAATCCGAACTGAGGCATTTTTTTAGGATTTGCTTAACGTCGCCGTTTTGCTTCCTATTGTAAATGCCATTGTAGCACGTGTGTAGCCCAACACGTAAGGGCCATGAGGACTTGACGTCATCCCCACCTTCCTCCAGCTTATCACTGGCAGTTCTTTCAGAGTGCCCAACTAAATGATGGCAACTAAAAGTGAGGGTTGCGCTCGTTGCGGGACTTAACCCAACATCTCACGACACGAGCTGACGACAGCCATGCAGCACCTGTGTTTCGTCCGGCCGAACCGAAAACTTTAATCTCTTAAAGTCGCGACGAACATGTCAAGTGTTGGTAAGGTTCTGCGCGTATCTTCGAATTAAACCACATGCTCCACTACTTGTGCGGGTCCCCGTCAATTCATTTGAGTTTTAACCTTGCGGTCGTACTCCCCAGGCGGTGTGTTTATTGCTTTCGCTGCGACACAGAAAATAAATTTCCAACGTCTAACACACATCGTTTACGGCATGGACTACGAGGGTATCTAATCCTCTTCGCTACCCATGCTTTCGTTCCTCAGTGTCAGTAATGATCCAGAAAGCTGCCTTCGCAATTGGTATTCTTTCTAATATCTACGAATTTCACCTCTACACTAGAAATTCTGCTTTCCTCTATCATACTCTAGCTAAAAAGTTTTGATGGCAGTTCCAGAGTTAAGCTCTGGGATTTCACCACCAACTTTTTTAACCACCTACGAACTCTTTAAGCCCAGTAATTCCGAACTACGCTAGGTCCCTTCGTATTACCGCGGCTGCTGGCACGAAGTTAGCCGGACCTTCTTATTCGGGTACAGTCATTTTCTTCCCCGACGAAAGAGCTTTACAACCCAAAGGCCTTCTTCACTCACGCGGCATCGCTGCATCAGGGTTTCCCCCATTGTGCAAGATTCCCTACTGCTGCCTCCCGTAGGAGTTTGGGCCGTGTCTCAGTCCCAATGTGGCTGATCATCCTCTCAAATCAGCTATTGATCATTGTCTTGGTAGGCCATTACCCTACCAACAAACTAATCAAGTGCAGGCTCATCCATCGGCGCATAAAGCTTTCTCCGTAAAGACTTATGAGGTATTAGCACAAGTTTCCTCGTGTTATTCCTCACCAATGGGAAGATACCTACATGTTACTCACCCGTCTGCCACTAAGTATTGCTACTTCGTTCGACTTGCATGTATTAGGCGTGCCGCCAGCGTACGTTCTGAGCCATGATCAAACTCTCAAGTTTAAAAACGGCGCACACTAGCTTCTATATAAATCTAAGAATAAATTTATATAATGTTGAAGTGTGTACGACAAATTTTGGTAACCTTAACCGTCCACACTTCTCTTCTTAAAATTTTACTATTCAAATAGCTAATTAGGACAAAATCCTAATAAATAACAACTATATCGTTGTTTGGAATGGACGCTTATAGTACAAAATAGCAGTAAATCAAGGGATTATGATAAAAAAAACCTCAAAAAACCCAATAAAATTCAAGTTTTTTAACCTTCAAATAAATTTATGATCTGGTAAATGCTTAAAGCATGAAACAAATTCAACTAAAAGTTACATCGTTTTTTAAAAAGAACACTGAGGTTTTTCTTTTAATATTACTATTAGTAATTTCCTCAATGATTATTCAGCTTTACAACAATCAAAGTAAAAAAGTTGATGAAGAATATCTCAAAGTGCTGAGGAACACTTACTTTAAAAAGACATTAAATCATTTACTATTTAGCTTAACACCAAGATATGAAGAAATTGACTATGTTGTTAAACAAGGACAAAGTTTAAAAACTATTCTTAAAGAATTATCCGTTACAAATGTTGAGATAAATAAAATTTTTGGTGTCATTGATAAAAAAGACGCGAATAGAATTAGAGCGAATGAAACTATTAACATTATTTTAGATAACTCAGACAAGCAAAACAAAAAGATTTTGAGCTTACTAATCCCAATATCAAAAACAAGAAAAATTCAAGTGCAAAGAAGCATAGAAAATGAGAAATTAACAAAGTCAGAAATTGTAACTAATTTGACTAAAAGATTAATTCTTAAAGAGGGTGTTATAAAATCAAGTTTATATAAATCAGCTACTACCCAAGGCATTGGCCCAAGTATAATTATTGAGTTTGCAAGACTTTATGGATTTCAGGTAGACTTTCAAAGGGATATTAGAAAAAATGACTCATTCCAAATTTTATATGAGACATTTATAGATGAAAATGGAGAAGTATTTAATACTGGAAATATAGTTTATGCAAATTTAGTTCTTAGAGGTCAAACAAATCAATTATACTTTTATCCAAAAAAAAATTTCACTGGTCACTATGATGAAAACGGAAAAAGTATAAAAAAAGCATTAATGAAAACTCCAATTAATGGAGCTAGATTATCATCGCCTTTTGGAATGAGAAAGCACCCTATCCTCGGTTTTAATAAAATGCACCGAGGGACAGACTTTGCTGCACCCCTTGGTACACCAATAATGGCGTCAGGTGATGGAATAATTATTAAAGCAGGTTGGTGCGGGGGAGGCGGAAACTGTGTAAAGATAAAACATAACACAACTTACCAAACTATTTATGCTCACATGCAAAAATTTTCAAATCTTTCAGTTCCAGGCACAAGAGTAAAACAAGGTCAAGTAATTGGTTATGTTGGTTCAACTGGAATGTCTACTGGTCCCCACCTTCACTATGAAGTGATAGAGAATGGGAAGAAGGTAAATTCTCAGACACTAAAATTACCTCCTGGTAAATCTCTTAAAGGCAAAAGTAGAGAAGATTTTGAGATAGTAAGAATTAAAACAGACGTGCTTAAGTCTGAATTAATCTATAAAGTTAATTGAAATTTATTTTACTGTTGATTCTTTTTCTTTTTCTTCCAGAGAAACTCTGAGAAAGTGATCTGCATATTGAAAATAATTTTCGGACAAAATTTTATCACCATTTGACAATGCTTCTCTAGCTAAATCCTTATACTTAATAATGAGTTTCTGAACATTTCCATTATTTCTATTATGTTTTCTTCTGTAAGAATTTTCATTGTTAATAAAATTTCCGTTTAATCTGTCTACTTCGCCGTTCCTTTTAAAGGGTCTGTCAGAATGATTTCTACCCCGGTTTCTTTTCAGGTTATTTTTGAATTGTCTCATTATTTCTCATTTTATCTTTGTAGATATAATACATCTTACATTATTTCCATAATCTTTGATTATTCTATTTATTAAAAAATTTTTTTTTTTTAAGAATTCAATCACTTTGTATTTCTGATTAAAGCCAATTTCAAGAACTAGTTTACCATTATTTTTTAATAAATATTTTGATCTTGAAATCACTTTTTTTATTGTTTCCAGACCATCACAACCACCGTCAAGAGCAATTTTAGGCTCATGAATTACATCACCCAAATACTTAATCTTATGCTTTGAAATATATGGGGGGTTACTTACAACCAAATCATATTTACCGTAATAAAAATTGTCAACACCTCTTTTAAAAAATTTAATTCTATTTGATAATTGATGCAATTTTGCATTAAATTTCGCTACTTTTAAAGCATTGCCGGATGTATCTATTGCTATGAACTTACATAATTTTCTCTCTTTTAAAATCGAAATTGAAATACATCCTGAGCCAACACCAATATCGAGCAAACATTTTGAGTCATTTTTTTTTAAAAGTTTCAAGATTTCATCAACTAAAATCTCTGTATCGGGCCTCGGGACCAAAACATTTTTATCTATAGCGAACTTGTTCTTCCAGAATTCTTTATCTTTAGTGATATATGCGACTGGCACTCTCTTAACTCTTTGTTCAATAAAATTTAGATATCTAATTTGGCTTTCTTGATCAATTTTTTTATTCAAATTTAAAAGCATTTCCTCTCTTGAGATATTAAGTGTCTTTGAAAGTAGAATTTCACTATCAATTTTGTATGAAGAGTGTATTTTTTTAAGCTTTTTATAACCAATTTCTAATGAGGTAAGAATATTCATTATTTTAGTTTTTTTAATTCTTCCTCTTGTGCCATTAAACTTAAATTTTCGATCATTTCATCAAATATCTCTCCCTCCATAAACTCCTCTAATTTATGAAGTGTAAGGTTTATTCTATGATCCGTTACCCTTCCTTGGGGAAAATTATATGTCCTAATTCTTTCAGATCTATCACCTGTGCCAATTTTACTTTTTCTATCCTTTGATCTTTCTTCATCCCTTTTTTGTCTCTCAAATTCGTAAATCCTTGATCTCAAAATTTTTAATCCTTTCTCTTTATTTCTTATCTGAGATTTTTCATCTTGTTGACTAACTACGATTCCAGTTGGAATATGGGTAATTCTAACTGCAGAATCAGTTGTATTGACACTTTGGCCTCCTGGTCCACTACTTCTAAAAACATCTATTCTTAAATCTTTATCCTCAATCTTTATATCAACTTCTTCAGCTTCAGGTAAAACAGCAACCGTAGCTGCTGAAGTATGGACTCTTCCTTGTGTTTCTGTGTCTGGGACTCTTTGAACTCTGTGTACACCACTTTCATATTTAAGTGATGAATAAATATTTCTTCCTTTGATAGAAGCAATTACCTCTTTAAGGCCTCCTGCGTCACTCTTGGAAATACTGATGAGTTCTAGTTCCCATTTTTTTTTATTACTAACTTTTTCATACATCTTAAATAAATCTGAAGCAAATAAACTTGCCTCTAAACCACCAGTTCCAGCCCTGATTTCGATTATGGCATTTTTTTTGTCTGCCTCATCCTTGGGTATTAAAAATACTTTAAGTTTTTTTTCATTATTGTTATTTTTGGTCTCTAATTGATTTAACTCAATTTTTGCAAGTTCTATCATTTCTTTATCACTATTATGGTCAACAATAATTTTTTCTAAATCAGTTTTAGTATTTTCAAAAGATAAATATTCTTTCGCATATTCAATAATTCCATTAAGATCAGAGTATTCCTTTGATTTTTGTGCAAATAATTTTTTGTTTATTGAAACTGATGAAAGTTCTTTTTCTAAAACTCCATGTTTGGTAATGATATCTTTTACCTTTTCTTTTGGGATCATTAATATTTATTTAATTATTTCTTTTTCTTTTTGTTCAACTAAGGAAACTACTTTAGAAATTATTTCATCGTTTGATAATTTTTCCTGCTGAACACCTTTGAGATAAAGCATATTACTATCTTTTCCTCCTCCAGTAATACCTATGTCGGTTGAAGCTGCCTCTCCCGGGCCGTTAACAACACATCCGATTATTGACAAAGTTAAAGGTGCTTTAATATGAGATAATCTTTCTTCTAGTTTTTTTACTACATCGATTACTTCAAACCCTTGTCGTGCACAAGAAGGACATGAAATTATTTTTACACCTCTATTTCTTAAATTTAAAGATTTTAAAATTTCATTGCCTATCTTAACCTCTTTAATAGGATCGTCAGAAAGAGAAACCCTTATTGTATCACCAATACCTTCCATTAAAAGAGAGCCAAGACCTATTGAAGTTTTTACACTTCCTGGAATATAACTACCTGATTCTGTCACCCCTAAATGCAAAGGGTAATCTGTTTTAGATGAAAGGAGTCTGTATGATGCTACTGATAAAAACACGTCTGATGATTTAACACTAACCTTAAAATTAAAAAAATCTTCGTCCTCTATAAGTTTGATATTCCTTATTGCACTTTCAACTAAAGCATCTGGACAAGGGCCTTTATATTTTTCTAAGATATCTTTTTCCAAAGAACCAGCATTCACTCCTATTCTTAATGCGCAATTATAATCCTTAGCTGCTGCTATTACTTGTTTAATTTTTTCTTTATTGCCAATGTTACCTGGATTTATCCTTAAACATTTTGCACCACTCTGAGCTGCCTCTATAGCTCTTTTGTAATGAAAGTGAATATCTGCAATAATTGGAACATTACTGTTTTTTACTATTTCTTTTAAACACTTTGTTGACTCCTCATCGGGACATGAAACTCTTACAAGTTCTGCGCCTTCTTCAGCACAATCATTAATTTGTTTAATTGTATCTTTAACATCGGTGGTTAAAGTATTTGTCATTGACTGGACTGTGATAGGGTTGTTCCCTCCAATTTTTACATCGCCGACATTTATCTCTTTTGTTTGTTTTCTTTTTATATCTCTAAATTCTTTATAACTCATTTATTTAAATTAAATTCTTTATGTAATAATTCAACTGATTTTTTTAAATTTTTACTTTTAATTAAAACAGATATTTTTATTTCAGAAGTAGAAATAACAAGAATATTTATTTTCTTATTTGCTAATGCTTGGAACATTCGATAAGTAACCCCTGGAGTTGTAATCATTCCAACCCCTACAATGGAAACTTTAGAAACATTCTTATCCACAATAAGCTTTTTAAATTTAATTTTTTTATTTCTAGAAATAAGTTTTTTGGTTTTAAGAAGATCATCAGATTTAATGGTAAATGTTAAATCTGTTTCTTTACCATCTGAGGAAATATTTTGAACAACCATGTCAACATTTATAGAATTTTTATATAACGGCTCAAATATTGCTGCAGCTACCCCTGGTTTATCCTTAACACCAAGTAAACTTATTTTTGCATCATTTTTTGTAAAAGATACACCCCTGATTATATTTGTGTCTTTAATCTTTTTTCTACCAATTATTTGCGTTCCTGCTTTGTTTGTAAATGATGATTTAACATCAATTTTTACTTTATTTAATTTTGCATCCTGGATTGAAGCAGGCTGCATTACTTTAGCCCCAAGCGAGGACATTTCGAGCATCTCTTCATAAGATAATGCTTTAATTTTTTTTGCTTTTTTCGTTAAATTAGGATCAGTCGTATACACCCCATCAACATCAGTATAAATTATACATCTTTTGGCTTTAAAAAATTTAGCGAGCATAATTGCACTTGCATCACTGCCGCCTCTTTCTAAAGTTGTAAGTCTGCTTTCTTTGTTTAAGCCCTGAAAACCAGTTATTATTGGGGTTCCACCTTTTTTTAAATATCTTTTTAATTGGTCTGTTCCAATCTTAATAATTCTTGCAGAGCTATAATTACCTTTTGTTATAATAGGGATCTGCCATGACATCCAAGATCTAGAATTAAAACCTAAGTCACACAACTTTCCAGCTATTAAGGCACTAGCCATTTGTTCTCCAGTTGATAACAGCACATCTCTCTCAGAGTTTGGAAAATTCTTAGAAATTTTTCCAGCTTTTTTTATTAGTTCATTTGTAACGCCACTCATTGCAGAAGTCACAACAATAACTTTGTATTTTTTTTTTATATAAGAGATAATTATCTTAGATATTTTTACAATTCTATCTAACGTACCAACAGATGTTCCACCAAATTTTAAAACAATTATTTTCATTGATATTTTATATTTAAATTTTTATATTTAGATAAAATACATCTAAATTGTAAAGTCAACAACCAATGAAAAAAGATACTATTAATAAAAAGGAAATTGATAAATTTTCAAAGTTAGCTGATGAATGGTGGGACCCCGAAGGTAAATTTAAACCACTACACAATTTTAATCCTGTAAGACTAAGATATATTAAAAATACAATTACTAAAAAATTTGGAAATAAATCAGAAAAATTACCTTTAAAAGATATTAAGATATTAGATATTGGATGTGGTGGAGGTCTTTTAAGTGAACCTCTTTCAAGATTAGGCGCAACAGTTACAGGTATAGATGCCTCGGACAGAAATATCAAAATTGCTAAAATGCATTTGAAAAAAAGTAAATTACATGTTGATTATTATTGTTCATCTCCAGATAAATTTGTTGCAAAAGAAAAATTTGATGTAGTATTAAATATGGAGATAGTTGAACATGTTGATAATGTTGATTTTTTTTTATTAAAAAGCTCTGAACTTTTGAGGAAAAACGGTTTAATGTTTATTGCAACTTTAAATAAAACATTAAAGTCGTATGTATTTGCAATTATAGGTGCTGAATATATCTTGAAATGGTTGCCAATAGGTACTCATGACTGGAACAAATTTTTAACACCTGGAGATTTAACCAATATTTGTAAAAATAATTCGTTAAATTTGAATGAATTAATAGGTGTAAAGTTTGATATTCTAAAAAATGAGTGGATTGTATCTGAAGATAGCTCTGTAAATTATCTTGCGCAATTTTCTAAAACTTAATTTTCTTTATCCTCTATCCAGGGAAATTCCTCAGTTTTAATACCCTCTTGTTTGAGATCTTCAATTTCCTTTTGTGAAGCTTTTCCATAAATTGCTTTGTTTTTCTTTTTTGGGTCATAATGTATTGATCTTGCCTCATGAGCAAAGTTGTCTCCTACGTATTGAAAGTTATCTTTAATGAACTTTTTAAATTCTCTTAACTTTGATTTAATCTCTTTAATTTTATTTATATCTTTTTTCTTAAAGTCCGAACTATTTAATACATTTGGTGCCATTAGTGTTTTTTCAACTTTCTTAGAATCGCAAAAATGACAATTCAAATATTTTCTTTTTTTTAATTTCTCGTATTCCTTCGAATTAGAAAACCAACTATCAAAAATGTTATTACAATCTTTACAAATTAGTTTGTATTTAATCATATAATTTAAATAGTAACTCTCTAATTTTTTTCAACCTTTAGCTTCTATAATCTGAATTAATAGATATGTATTTTTGAGTGAAGTCCATTGTGTAACAAGTGAAACTTTTATTGCCATTATTAATCTCAATTGAGATTTCTAAATTGGCTTGCTTCATGTAATCAGCAACATCTTTTTCAATATAATTTTTAATTAGCTGTCCTTTGTCCAAAATTTTAAACTCTCCTATAAATAAATTTACCCGATCTATTTCAAACTCAACACCTGCTTTTCCTGCTGCCATTAATATTCTTCCCCAATTAGGATCTTCTCCTGTAATAGCTGTTTTTACTAATGGCGAATTAGCAATTGAAAATGATATTTTTTTCGCATCACTTTCACTCGAACACTTTAATGAATTAATCTTTATAAACTTTGTGGCTCCTTCACCATCGCTTACAACTCTTTTTGCTAAGTTTAATAAAACATTGTTAAGAGCTAAGTCAAAATCTTTCAATTTTATATCATTTGTATTATTTATAGATTTATTTTTTGCCTTTCCTGTTGAAAAAATTGTAACCATATCATTTGTACTAGTATCACCATCACAACTAATTGCATTAAAAGTGTTTTGGATATTCTTCTTTAAAATCTTTTTTAGTACATTCGAGTTAAGATCTGCATCAGTAAAAATATAGGCGAGTGTGGTACCCATATTTGGAAAAATCATTCCAGATCCTTTGGCGAGACCATAAATTTTTACTTTTGTATTTCCAATATTACATTCTTCCATAGCAAGCTTTGGTTTAAGATCAGTTGTTAAAATTCCCATTGCAGCTTTGATCCATAAATACTTATTTTGAGTGTATTTAATTTTATCTACTAAATTTCTAATTGAAGACTTAATTTTCTCTTTAGGAAATACTTCTCCGATTGTTCCGGTGCAACCAAACAAAACCTCGTTTGGTTTTACTTTTTTTGGATATTCTTCGTCTTCTTTTTGTTTCTTTGTTAAATTTGATGCTATTTCCTCAGAAATCTCTGTAAGAGCTTCATACCCTTTTTTTCCTGTTAGAGCATTTGCGTTTCTTGTATTAACTAAAAGAGCGCGAATTTTTTTTGTTTTTAACTTCTTATTCCATTTGATATTTTCCGAAACGACCTGCGATTGAGTATAAACTGATGCATGTTCAGCACCATGTCTAAAATAGAAAAGAACTAAGTCATCTCTGTCATTATTATATAAATTAGCTGAAGTCGTAGATACAGAAACACCATCAATATGGTCCAGGTCCTGGAAGTCAGCCATTTTTGACTTTTCCTTTTTAGATAACAAAAAATTGCTTAAATTTAGAGGCATTCTATTTAAAAAAATTAATTTATAACTATATAATCAATTAATAATTAATTATATATCAAAAAAAAATGTTAAATCCATTAAGCTTTATCAGTAAAATATTTAAGAGTAGCAATGATATCGAGCTTGCTAAGTTCAGAAAAATTCTAGAAAAAATTAATTCACTCGAAAATGATGTGGTTAAGATAAAAGATAGTGATTTTCCAAATAAAACTAATGAACTTAAAAATCAAATCAAAAGTGGAAAAAACCTCGATGAAATTTTGCCAGAAGCTTTTGCGTATGTAAGAGAGGCATCTAATAGATCAAGAAATGAGAGACACTTTGACGTTCAGTTGTTAGGAGGTATTGCATTACATCAGGGCAAAATAGCAGAAATGAGAACAGGGGAAGGAAAAACAATTACAATTGCATTAGCAGCTTATTTAAATGCTCTTTCTGGAAAAGGTGTTCATGTGGTTACAGTAAATGATTATTTAGCAAAGAGAGATTGTGAAAACATGTCAAAAATTTATAACTTTCTTGGTCTAAGTGCAGGTTACATCAATAATGATCAATCTGATGATGAGAGAAGAGAAAATTATTTGAAGGATATTACTTACGCTACTAATAGTGAACTTGGTTTCGATTATTTGAAAGATAATATGAAATATTCTTCAAATAAATTATCACAAAGAGAACATAGTTTTGCTATTGTAGATGAAATCGATTCTTGTCTAATAGATGAGGCTAGGACACCATTGGTTATTTCTGGACAATCAGATGAAACGAGTAATCAATATAAAGCTATTAACAAACTTGTTACAAGATTAAAATCCAATGAGTATGAAATAGATGAAAAAGATAAGAATGTCACTTTAACAAATGAAGGGATAGATTCTATAGAAAAATTACTGAAAGATATTGGGATACTTAAAAATAATAATTTTTATGATCCTGCTAATTTAAATCTTGTACATCACGTTAATCAAGCCTTAAAAGCAAATCATCTTTTTTCGAAAGATAAAGATTATGTCGAAGTAGACGGAAAGATCAAAATTGTTGATGAGCTTACTGGAAGAATTCTTGAAGGTAGAAGGTATGGTGATGGACTACATCAGGCTTTAGAGGCAAAAGAAAATTTAGAAGTTCAAATGGAAAATCAGACACTTGCATCAATTACTTATCAAAATTATTTCAAGTTATATAAAAAACTCGCAGGATGTACTGGTACAGCAATTACAGAAAGCCAGGAATTTTATGAAATTTATAATCTCAGTGTTATTGTTATTCCAACAAACAAAGAAATGATTAGAAAAGATTGGAATGATCAAATTTTTAGAACAGAAAAAGAAAAACAAGATGCAATTATTTCTAAAGTAAAAATGCTAAATTCAAAAGGGCAACCATTACTCGTTTTTACATCTAGTGTTGACAAGTCTGAAATTTACTCAGATTTATTTAAAAAAAATAAAATTTCTCACACAGTATTAAACGCAAAAAATCATGAGAAAGAGGCTGAGATTATTGCCAATGCAGGTAAATTAAATTCAGTGATAATTACAACCAGTATTTCTGGTAGAGGTGTAGATATCAAATTAGGTGGAAAAGACTCAGATAATTTAAAAGATAATAAAGAGAAAATTAAATCCTTAGGAGGGCTTTTTGTTATTGGTACAGAGAGGATGGAGTCCAGAAGAGTTGATAATCAAGCTAGAGGAAGAGCTGGAAGACAGGGTGATGAAGGTAATTCAATTTTTTATGTAAGCTTAGAAGATGATTTAATGAGAATTTTTGGATCAGAGTCTATTAACAAAATATTGGAAAAACTCGGATTAAAAGATGGAGAAAGTATTGACCATCCCTGGATAAACAAGGCTTTAGAGAGAGCGCAGCAAAAAGTTGAGGCTAGAAACTTTGATATAAGAAAAACTTTATTAAAATTTGACGATGTGCTTAATGATCAGAGACATGTAATATTTAGTCAAAGGAAAGCTGTTTTGGAAAAACAAAATATATTTGAAACTATCGATAACTTTTTAAATGACGAAATAGAGGATGTGATTAAACAAAGAGAGAAATCTCCTAATATTTTAGAAAATAAATCTCAGATTAACAGGGTTAAAACTCTTTTTGGTGAAAATGAGAAAAATTTAAATGAGAAATTAAGAAGTCTGAATGACACAGAAATTACTAGCTTAATTAATTCAAATTTTAAAAAAAAGAGAGACGAAAGAAGCACTTATTTAGGTGAGGATGCTTCTAAAGAAATCGAAAAAAAAATCTTTTTGCAATTAATTGATTTAAACTGGAAAAATCATATTCAGTATTTAGAACAATTACGTCAGGTTATAGGTTTAAGGTCTTATGGTCAAAGGGATCCATTAGTTGAGTACAAAAAGGAGGCGTTTCATTCTTTTGAGACACTGCTAAATAAAATTAGGCAAGATATAGTGATGATTTTGCTAAATTTAAAAATCGTAGAAAAAAGAGGATAAAATTCCAATAAGTTTCAGTATTATTTTAAGAGAAAAATTAAAGCTGCTAAAATAAATATCGATCCTATAAAAAAATATTTATATTTGAATAAAACTTTTATAAATTTATTCATATTTGTAAAATTAATTGGCAATCTATTAGAAATAGAAACTCCCTCTGTTAAACCTCTATCCCTACCGATTTCTAAAAATTTTTCTTTTTTATGAGATTTAATTTCAGCTCTAGAAAGATTGCTTAACTCATTTAAATTTTTATCAATAGACATTTTTACATTTTCTAAAATTAGGTTTTTATCTCTGTGAGCTCCACCAGTTGGTTCAGAAATTATTTCATCAATAATTTTTAAATTCAAAAGATCTTTAGAGGTTAGTTTCATTGCTTTTGCGGCTTCTAGAGTTTTTGTTGGATCTCTCCATAAAATAGATGCACATCCCTCTGGGGATATTACTGAATAAATTGCATTTTCTAACATTATAATTTTATTTGAGGAAGCTAAAGCTATTGCGCCACCAGATCCTCCCTCACCAATAATGATTGAAATTGTAGGCACACCAACCGACATTGAGCATTCTATTGATCTTGCTATTGCTTCAGCTTGACCCCTCTCCTCTGCTCCAACTCCAGGATAAGCGCCGGGAGTATCTATAAATAAAATAATTGGTAAGTTAAATTTATCAGCCAACTTCATTAGTCTAATTGATTTTCGATATCCCTCTGGTTTCATCATTCCAAAATTTCTTTCAATTCTAGTGTCAAGATCCTCACCTTTTTCTTGTCCAATTACCATTACAGATTTATTTTTAAAAGTCGCTAATCCAGAAATCAAAGATTTATCCTCCCCAAATAACCTATCACCATGAATGGGAAAGAAATCCTCAAAAAGATTATCAATAAAAAATTTTGATTTAGGGCGGTCCTCATGACGAGCGACCATTGTTGTTTGCCATGGATTAAGGTTTGAATAAATTTCATTAAGTTTAGAACTTAAATCATTCTGAAGTTTTGCCAATTTTCCAGTTTCAACTTGTGTGATACCATCTTTAGCGAATGGATCTTGAAGTTTTTCAATCTCATTTTCTAAGGATTTTATATCTTTTTCAAAATTTAAATAATTTTTCATAATTAAATATCCACTAATATTTAAAAATGGCAATAAAATGATTACTTTTATTAGTGTGTAATTATTATATATGTTAATTTATTAATTTCTAAGATAATTTTTAACTATGAAAATCAAAAATTTAAAAGAATATACAAATGTTGGAAGTCTTTATGTATCAAAAGAGCTATTAAAGTTTGTAAACGATGAGGTTCTTAAGGGCACAAAGATAAAGCCAAAAAATTTTTGGAGTGGGTTTGAAAAATCTTTACACATTTTAAAACCAAAAAATGAAAAGTTGATTGATATAAGAGAAAGTATTCAAAAAAAAATTAATGATTGGCATATACAAAACAAAGATAATGAGTTCAATTTAGTAGAATATAAAAAATTTTTGTATTCTATTAAATATCTAAAAAAAGGGGGAAAAAACTTCAAAATCCAAACAGAAAATGTTGATGAAGAAATATCAAAAACACCAGGTCCCCAATTGGTTGTTCCAATTTCAAATGCAAGATACGCTTTAAATGCAGCAAATGCGAGATGGGGAAGTTTATATGATGCTTTATATGGAACAGATGCAATCGGTTCTGAAAAACTTGACAACAGATACAATCCTGTCCGTGGAGGAAAAGTCATAAATTATTGTAGAGATTTCTTAGATGAAATTTTTCCATTAAAAAATGCTTCATGGAAAAAACTAAGTGAATTAAAAATTTTAAAACATAAATTAATTTTAAAAATTGGTAAAAAAACTATATCTTTGAAAGATAAAAAGCAGTTTAAAGGATATCGACAAGATAAAAAAGGTCTTAAAGGTGTTTTGCTTATTAATAATGGGCTTCATGTAGAATTAATTATTAATCCTTACGCTTTCCATGCAAACAACGATCCCATTGGGCTTAGTGATCTAGTAATAGAGTCAGCTGTCTCAACAATTATAGATCATGAAGATAGTGTTGCTGCAGTAGATGCAAGTGACAAAGTACTGGGCTACAGAAACTGGTTGGGACTAATGAAAGGAAACTTACAAGTCAAATTTGAAAAATTAGGAAAAAAATATAAAAGAGTCTTAAACTCAGATAGAAATTACATTTCTCAAACTGGAAAAAAATTTAAATTACATGGAAGAGCTCTTTTATTGAATAGAAATGTTGGGCACTTAATGAAAAACCCCTCAATTTTATTATCAGATAAATCAGAAGTTCCTGAAGGTATTATGGACGCCTTTATTATTTCTGCAGCATGTTTGCATGACTTTATTAAAAAAGGGAACTCAAGAAAAAATTCAATTTATATTGTTAAACCAAAGATGCATGGACCAGATGAGGTCGCATTTGCTGATGAAATTTTTACTCATGTTGAAAATGTTTTAAAAATGAAAAAAAATACAATCAAAATTGGAATAATGGATGAAGAAAGACGAACAAGTGCTAATTTAAAAGAGTGTATTAGAAATGTAAAAAGAAGAGTTGTCTTTATTAATACTGGATTTTTAGATAGAACTGGTGACGAGATACATACATCTATGGAATCGGGTCCAGTGATTAAGAAAGGCGATATAAAAAATTCTGATTGGATTAAAGCATATGAGAACAATAATGTTGTTGTTGGATTAGAATGTGGTTTTTCTGGTAAAGCACAAATTGGAAAAGGAATGTGGGCTGCACCAGATAGAATGGCAGACATGTTAAATGAAAAAATAGGACATCCCTCTTCTGGAGCGAATTGTGCCTGGACTCCTTCACCGACCGCAGCAACTTTACATGCAACTCATTATCACAAGGTGAACGTTTTCAAAGTTCATAAAAAACTATCTAATAAAAGAAAATTTGACTTAGACAATCTTTTAAAATTACCAATCATTAGAGCTCCAAACTGGTCAATTGATGAAATTAAAACCGAACTTGAAAATAATTGTCAAGGGATATTGGGATACGTTGTAAGATGGATAGATAGTGGTGTAGGTTGTTCAAAAGTTCCGGACATAAACAATATCGGTCTCATGGAGGATCGTGCAACTTTAAGAATTTCTTCTCAGCATATTGCTAACTGGTTACACCATAATATATGTACTCCTAATCAGGTACTAGAGACATTAAAAAAAATGGCAAAAATTGTAGATGATCAAAACAAAAATGATCCTGAATATAAAAATATGTCTGATAATTTTGATAATTCTATTGCCTTTAAAACTGCTTGTGACTTGGTTTTTAAAGGTAAGGACCAACCATCAGGTTATACGGAACCTTTGTTGCACTTGAATAGATCTATAAAAAAAAATTAATAACCTCTAGATAGTTGTCCTATTTTTGAAGGCGGAATTTAGGGTGCCATCATCCAAACTTTCTATTTCACCACCCACAGGTAAACCTTGTGCCAACTTAGTTATTTTAATATTTAAATTTTTTAAACTATCTTGAATATAAAATGCAGTAGTTTGGCCTTCTACTGTATTAGAACATGCTAAAATTACTTCCTCGATATTATCTCTTTTTACTCTTTCTCTTAATGAGTTTATTAAAAGTTCTTCTTTTCTCTGACCGACTGAGCTTAAATTTCCTCCAAGTATATGAAAATAACCTTTATAAATATTTGAGTTTTCTATAGACCACTGATCGCTAATATCTTCAACAACACAAATTTTATTATGTTTTTCTTTTATGTTGCCACAATTAATGCAGCCATTTAAATTTGACTTTAAAGATCCACAAGATGTACATCGTGATACATTTTTATAAACTTGAGCCAGCACGTGAGCCAAAGGTTTAATGAGTTCGTCTCTATTACTAATTAATTTAAGCACTATTCTTTTTGCAGATTTTGGACCAAGTCCTGGAAGTTTGGAAATTATTTTTATCAGTTCCTCTATTTCAGTGAGATTATTCATGCTCAGAAAGGCCATTTAAAGCCCGGGATACCAAAATTTCCTGTAGCCTTAGATATTTCCTCAGTTGTTTTAGTTTTTAACTTATTTTTTGCATCGTTATGTGCAGCAATAATCAAATCTTCTAACATTGTTTTTTCCTCTGATAAGACTTTTGGAGATATATCAACTTTTAATATTTCTCCATCTCCATTTAGTAAAATTTTTATTAAGCCTCCTCCTGAAGAGCCTTCAGCCTCAATATTTTTAATTTTTTCCTGGCTCTCTTTTACTTTTTTTTCTATTTCTTTAGCTTGATCAAGAATTTTACTAAAATCATTCATTTTTTTCACTCTTTATGTCTATAAGTTCAGCATCAGAAAACGACTTTTTAATAGTATCGTATATTTCGCTTTTTTTAAGTTTTTCAAAATCCATTTCTTTTTTAATTGCTCTATTCTTTTTTAAAGTATCTTGACCTTTTTTTTGCGATAAAGTGAGTATCCACCTCTCCTTCGTCCAATCATAAAGTTTTGAGGACAAGGTCTTTACAAATTCTTTCTTTAAATTATTGTTAAAACTAATTTCAATATATCCTTTTTTAAAACTTACTAAATTCACATTATTTTCAAGTTCATACTTTAATTCGGCTTCTTTCTTAACTGTGCAGATTTCTACTAAATCTGCAAATGAGTTAATATTTAGGTCATTTAAATTTTGATCTTGTTCAAATTTATTTTCTTTTTTTTTTTGTGTAGATGATTTTAACTGATTGACAATACTATTTTTAATATTCTCTTTATTATCTTTTGTTTGATCTTTGGAAAAAGGTTGATTGACAGGTTTTCGGTTTTCAGTTTGTTCGTCTATCATTCCATTTAAATAAAGAAGTCTTATTAAAAACATTTCAACTGATAAATTTTGATCAAAAACAATATTAATTTCATCCATTATTTCAATCGAAAATTGCCAGAACATTATCAAAGTTTTCGGATCTACTTTTTTAAATAAATTTTCTAATTTATTGATACTATCCTCATTTAGATTAATTGAAGAGTCGATATTTCTGAGATTTTCAAAATTTTTTATATAGTAAATTATCTCTATGAAATTATTTAGAAAAACTTTTGGATCGACACCTTGAGAATAAATATTTCTATAAATATCTAGCGATTTTTTTTCATCACCATTAAAAATACTTTCAATTAGATCAATTAAGATACTTTTATCAAAATACCCAAAAATTTTTTGGGCATCTTCCAGTGTGAATTCTTTTTCATTACTATCTAGTCTGCTCAATGAAATTCTATCAAGCAGTGATAAAGCGTCTCTTACTGAGCCTTCAGAAATTTTTGATATTAATTTAAGCACTTCAGTATTTGCCAAAATCCTCTCTTTACCAGAGACCTTTATCAAAAATTGTAACATATCTTGAGATTTAATTCTGGATAAGTCAAACCTCTGGCATCTTGACAAAACAGTAATTGGAATTTTGTTCACCTCAGTAGTTGCAAATATAAACTTTAAATAATTTGGTGGTTCCTCAAGAGTTTTTAGTAAAGCATTAAATGCTTGTTTGCTTAACATGTGAACTTCATCAATAATAAATATTTTGTATTTTGATGAAGTTGGACCATATCTGGAAAATTCAATAAGCTCTCTAACATCATCTACGCCAGTTCTGCTAGCAGCGTCAATTTCTAAAACATCTATATTTCTTGACTCTGATATTTCTACACCGTTGTTACAACAATCATTATTACAAGAAAAATTTTGGCCTTTAGAACAATTTAAAGATTTCGCTAAAACTCTTGCGATTGTTGTTTTTCCTATCCCTCTAATTCCTGTAAATAAAAAAGCATTAGGAATTTTGTTAAAGCTTATTGATTTCTTTAAAGTATCAACAATAATTTCTTGTCCAATTAAATCGTCAAAGACCTGAGGTCTGTACTTTAAGGCTAGGACTTTTGAATTATTAGTCATGTATTTTTAAGGAGACCAATCAACCTGGAAAATACTCATTACCCTTGCTCTTTTTCAAGCCTGGGGGGATTTATGGTAACACCACCTGATTGGCCCCCATTTATTATAACAGTAATATTTTCTAGTCTACAATAAAAGTTTTAAATTTTTTAAATTTTTCTAAATTCACTGGCCTCATAAACGCCCAATATATCCAAACTAACCGTATGAAAACCGAGTTCTTCCAAAGATTTTTGAATTTTCGGGTCCTCTATATGACCGTAAATATCACAAATAAATAAATATTGTTCAAAACTATTTTGATCTGAAAAACTCTCTAATTTACTTAAGTTAACGTTGTTTGTAGCAAATCCACCTAAACACTTATAAAGTGCAGCTGGTTTATTTTTGACCTTAAATATACAACTTGTGATGTAATTTTTTTTTTTAAATTCAGGATGGTCTGCTTTATTTCCCATAATCAAGAATCGAGTAATATTACCACTGTTGTCTTCAATATTTTTTTTTATTATTTTTAATTTATAAATTTCCGCTGCAAGTTCTGATGCAATCGCTGCTTCATTTTTGATTTTGTTTTCACTTATATATTTTGCACTACCTGCTGTATCCGCTGCAATTATAGGTTCTAAATTATTTTCATTAATAATTTTTTGGCATTGAGAAATTGCTTGAGAATGAGATCTTACAGAATTTACTTCTTTCATACTTGTTTCGGGCAGTATCATTAAGCTGTGCATTATTGGTTCAAAATGTTCGGCATAAATTTGAAGTTTATATTTATTAATAAGATATTGTATATCCGCAACCCTTCCCGCAATTGAGTTTTCAACTGGAATTATTGTCTTATAATTTTCATTTTCAGCGCATAATTTAAAACACTCCTCGAAAGTTTTACAAGATATAGTGTCAAATTTTGGATACATTTTTTTTGCTGCTAGGTGTGAGTATGCTCCGGGTGAACCTTGATATACAATTTTCATAAATTTAACCTTTTTTATATTCCATTATTTTTTTAATTTCCATAAAATCATCCATGGTATCAACGCCTATTGGAGAATTTTGCGTATACATAACATCTATAGGTATATCATTATCTAAAGCACGTAGTTGCTCTAATCTAAATTTTTTTTCATTTTCTGTCTGTTTTAAATTAATAAATTTCTTTAAAGTCAAAATTTCATACTGATAAATTCCAATATGGTGATAGGTATTTTTTTCATCAAATTGTTCTGCATTTCTAAAAAAAGTCAAAGCTGGTGAATAATTATTTTTTCGAAAATTTTCATTTACGGAGACTTTTACAATATTCTTATTACTAAATATTTTTTTGTTTTTAATATCTGTGCAAAGCGTACCAATTTTAGAATTTAGTTTTCTAACATTTTTATCAAGATTTATTATATCCTCTGTCGATATTTGAGGTTCGTCTCCCTGTAAATTAATGACATATTTGATATTTTCTACTTTTTTAATTTTTTCTACTACTTCAAAAATTCTATCAGTGCCTGTTTGATGATTTTTACTAGTCATTATTGAATTACCACCATTTTTTTCAATTTCAGTCTGAATTTCAACATCCTCTGTTGCAACATAAACTTTGCCCAAATTTGTCGCCTTAGCTTTGTTGTATACGTGCTGAATGATGCTTATCCCATTTATTTTTAATAAAGGTTTTCCAGGAAGCCTTGATGCGCTCATTCTAGACGGTATCAAGATAATTGTGTTATTCATTTTAAAGTTTAATGCGTCTTACAGACGCAAATAATTTTTTAATTAGTTTATTTTAATATTAACATGTTATATGAGTTCTTGAGAAAAAATAATGGATTCTTTTGAAATAAATAAAATAGTTGCAGCTGTATTGTTAGTTGCGCTCTTAGTCATTGGTATTGGAAAAATCTCAAACTTATTATTCAATGTGGAAAAGCCAGAAGTTTCTGGTTATAAAGTTGAGGTAACTGAAGATGTTACCAAAAAGACTGTGGCTCAAAAAGAGGAAAAGGTCGAAGTTGATATATCGGCTTTAATGGCACAAGCTGACCTCGCGCATGGCGAAAAAATCTTTAAAAAATGTTCTGCATGTCACTCGATACGAGCGGGTGGGGGAAACAAAATTGGACCAGCTTTATACAATGTTGTGGGAAGAAAAGTTGCTGTCGTTGAAGATTACAAATATTCAAAAGCACTGGTTGCCTACAAAAAAAATTGGACTTTTGAAGAGTTAAATGGTTATTTAATCAAACCTCAAGCTTGGATAAAAGGTACAAAAATGGCATTCGCAGGTTTAAGAAAAGAAAAAGATAGGGCATCAGTAATTTTATACTTAAACAAAAATTCGAATAGCCCTTTGCCGTTACCTTAATTTTCCAAAACAGTATAACAAAATACTTTTTTGAACATGAACCCTATTAAGTGCTTGTTGCCAGACATGTGAGTTTTTACTCAAAAAAACATCCTCCGAAACTTCATTTCCTCTTGGCAAACAATGTAAAAATATAAAATCCTTTTTTGCAAATCTGGTCAACTTTTTATCTATCTTAAAATTTTTAAACGCATAAATCTTTTCTTTCTTATTCCCTTTATCGTTGAGTGAAATTACTTTATCTGAAAATATTACGTCAGCACCAGAAACTGCTTTTTTTGGATCATTATAAATAAAAATTTTCTTATTATTTTTTTTGACCCAGTTTCTAACTTCTTTTCCGGGTTCAAATTTTTTTGGACAGCCAATGCTTAGCTTAAAAGAAAATTTCACTGAGGCGGCAATTAAACTATTCAAAACATTATTTGAGTCACCAATCCAACAAATATTCAATTTTGAAATAGGTTTTTTTTTAATTTCTTCAACTGTGAAAATATCAGATAATACCTGAGTTGGGTGAGATAAAGGGCTTAAACCATTTATTATAGGTATTGATAAATATTTTTTAAAATCTTCCATTTTTTTTTCACTATCAGTTCTCAGCATGAAGCCATCACCGTAGGTGGAAAGAATTTTACCGGTGTCAGAAATACTTTCTCCTCCTTGACCTAAGTGAAGCTCATTAGACCTTAATGTCAAAGTCCCCCCTCCTAACTGCCTAATTGCAAGAAAAAAACTTATTCTTGTTCTTGAACTTGGTTTTTCAAACATCTGTATCAATATTTTTCCTTTAAGGGGAGATCCCTTATCAACTTCAAGTGTGCTAAGTTTTTTTCTAAACTTTTTTCTTTTTTTTGCGTCATCAATAATTTTTCTAAGATCTTTAGTTGATATGTCTTTTAGATTTATGAAATGATTCATTTTATTTATCAGAATGTTGAGCAAACTTTATCAATAATTTTTAATGCTATTTCTATTTCTTTCTTTTTAACATTTAAGGGTGGCAAAATACGAATTACATTTTCAGCTGCTTTAATTGTCAGTAGCTTATTTTCCATAAGTTTTTTTATAAATAGATTCTGATCTTTGTAAATTTGGATTCCTATCAACAAACCTTTTCCTCTTATTTGTTTAATTATATTTGGGTATTTTTCCTTTAAATTGTTTAAATTTTTCAAAAAATATTTAGATAAATTTTTAACATTATTCAAAAATTTTTTATTTGAAACTATGTTCATTACTTCATTTCCAACAGACATGGCTAGTGGGTTGCCTCCAAATGTTGATCCATGAGTTCCAGGCACCATCACTTTACTTACCTTTTTATTCATCAATACTGCACCCATTGGAAAACCTCCTCCTATTCCCTTTGCGATAGGTACAATATCTGGTTTTACTTTTGAATTTTCAAAAGCAAAAAAATCTCCCGATCTTCCAATTCCACATTGTACTTCATCAAGTATAAGTAATATTTTTTTCTTGTTGCACAATTTTCTTAAATCTTTTAAACACCAGTCTGGAATTACTTTTATCCCTCCCTCACCCATAATTGTTTCAACCATTATAGCTGCGGTATTTTTAGTTATTTTTTTTTTTAAAGACTCGTGATCCCCAAAAGTAAAATGATCAAAACCACTTACTTTAGGACCAAATCCCTCAGTCATTTTCTTTGATCCACTAGCAAAAATAGCAGCTATAGTCCGACCATGAAAAGAATTTTTAACGCAAAGAATTCTATTTTTTTTTGGTTTCCCGATTGAATAAAAGTATCTTCTAGCTACTTTTATAGCAACTTCTGTTGCTTCAGTGCCAGAATTTTGAAATATCACTGAGTCTGCAAAGGTTTTTTTTACTAATTTTTTTGCCAATTCTTCTCCTTCAGGAATTATGAAAGCATTTGATACATGCCAGACTTTTTTTGCTTGTTTATTTAGTGCTTTTACTAATCTTGGATTTGCATGACCTAAGCTATTTACTGCTATACCCGAACAAAAATCTAAGTACTTCTTACCATTTTTAGCAATCAAGTAGCTACCTATGCCTTTTTTGAAAGAGATTTTTTTTCTATTATAATTATTTGCTAAAAATGACATTTAATTTCTTATTTTATAACCTTTTTTATAAAGGAGAAATGATATGGACCATATAATTAAACTTAACAAAAATAAATATATAAGACCAAATTTAATTGATCCATCGCTATTTCCTATAAAAGAAAATCTCAACCCGTCGATCATATGAAAAAAAGGATTTAAAAAACTTATTTTTTGTAAAACTTCAGGTAGTCTATTTATTGAGTAAAAAGTACCAGATAAAAATGACATTGGAACAATTACAAAATTCGTTACTGTAGCCATATTTTCCCACTTGTCAGACCACATACCTGCTATAAAACCCATGGCTCCCATAGAAAAGGATGACAAAAATAAAAAAACCAAAAAATGTTGAAAATTTTCTAGGTGAATTTCGGTAAAAAAACTAAAGACGATAATTGAAAGAAAGCTTATTAATAAAGATCTTGTAATTGACGCAAAAATTACAGCAAGTGTCACCTCAAGTGCAGAAAGTGGGCTTCCTATCAAATCAACGATATTTCCCATCATTTTTCCAGATAATATTGAAGATGAGGAGTGTGCAAAAGATTGTTGGATTATTTGCATACTAATCAACCCTGGTGCTAAAAATTCAACAAACGGAACACCCAGAACTATCCCTCTGTTTTCACCTAAAGCAAGAGAAATTACCATTAAAAACAAAACTGCAGTTACGACTGGACCAAAAAGTGTTTGACCAGACACAATTAGAAAACGTAGGGTCTCCTTTTTATACAGAGAAAAAAAACCAATCCAATTAACAAGACCAAAGCGTCTAACCCCAATTGTGTATTTTTTATTTAATTCAACCATAAGTATTTAATAAGTAATAAGTTGTTAAGAAATTAAAGAAAATGCTTGTAATATTAAATATTATATTGCTACTATATATAGTATATATGATAAAACTTAAATCAAAATATTGTAATGAGCTGGACACCTGAAAAAGTTGAAAAATTGAAAGAACTCTGGGGTAAAGGCAATACAGCAAGTGAAATTGCTATTGTGCTCGGCGGTGTAACCAGAAATGCCGTCATCGGGAAAGCTCATCGATTAAATTTATCAGGAAAAATAAAGACTAAAAAAAATACAAATTTAAGTTCTTCTAATGTAAATCAAAACAAGGAACTTAAAAGAAACTTCAGAAGAGGAAAATTTAAATCATTAATTATAGAAAAGGATTTTGAACCAGAAAATCCAAAACAGTTAGAGGAACTTGATGAAAATTCATGTAAATGGCCGATTGGACATCCAAATGAAAAAGACTTTTACTTTTGTGGAAGAAAATCTCTTAAAGATTTCTCGTATTGTAAACTTCATCTACTTTATGCATTTCAGCCTAAAAATAGAAAAGAAGAAACTTTTGATAAGGAAAATGAAAATGAAGTTCCTAAGTTTATAAGACGAAAAATTAAAACTGCTTAGTTTAATTATTTAAAATTTTTTCTTTTGCGGCTCTAAATTCCTCCTCGCTCAAAGCGCCTTTTTCATAAAGTTCGTTCAAATTGTTCAACTTGCTTAACAAATCATCACTTTGAGTAGGAGACTTCAACTCATTTTCATAAATTTTTTTTTTTGCTTTTTTTGCTTCCATGCCAGTATTGATTGCTTTAAAAGCTATAAACAATACAAAACACAGGATTAGAGCTATAACAACGTAGATTGTCAAAACTATCATAAATTTACTTTGTCTCTTTCTTTAGAGTATTCTCCATCTTTTTTCCACATATATGAATATTTATTAATTTCCGTTTGAAATTTTGAATTACAACTAAAGTTAAGGTCTATATTACTTTTATAGCAACCAGAGAGAATATTATCATAT
The DNA here is from genome assembly GCF_001180105.1 of Candidatus Pelagibacter communis. Taxonomy (GTDB): domain Bacteria; phylum Pseudomonadota; class Alphaproteobacteria; order Pelagibacterales; family Pelagibacteraceae; genus Pelagibacter; species Pelagibacter ubique_K. Next base: position 51,436 of record NZ_CVSO01000040.1, on the reverse strand, counting down.
TTTAATAATCTTAATTGGTCGATTGTAATTAAGGGTTTAGGCAATAATTGAAATAAATTAGCAGTCAATTTAGCAAGAGGTATTGGCATGGGAAATAAAAGTCTTTTTTTATCGATTGAATAAAGTAATTTTTTTAAAATTTCTTTAAATGTCATCTCCTCAGGTCCTACAAATTCTATTATATTTTCTTTACAATCTTTAACAATTATTTCTGTTATTGATTTAGTCAAGTCAGGACAGTAAATAGGTCTAAATTTTGTTTTTCCATTATAATATATTGGGAAAACTGGTAAAAGATTTAATAACGTCATTAATTGAGTTGTAAAATTGTCATCCACTGAGTAAACAATTGAAGGTCTAATAATGGTAGCAAAATCTCCAAAATTATTATTAATTTCTTTTTCGCCTAATAGTTTGCTTTTTGCATAAGAGGAGTCTACTGCATCCTCTACGCCTAAAGCAGACAAATGGACTAGTTTTTTGAGTTTAAATTTGGAAGAAAGTTGTGAAATAATTTTTGGGAATTTTATATGAATATTTTCAAAATTATTTTGGCCTTTCTCATAAAGGATGCCAACTAAATTAATGCATAAATCTGCATCCTTAAATAAATTTTTAAGTAACTCATAATCAAAAATACTACCCTCAACAACATCTAGATATCCGGGATTTGCCTGAGTTTTTAGGTTATATCCTTTTTGATGAATATTGCGCGTAAAAGCAGTTACTTTAATATCGTTTTTGGTTAAGCTTCTAATTAAATTTCTCCCAATTTGACCAGAGGCGCCAAAAATTAGACAATTTTTTGGTTTCATAATACTATTTAAAAATATTTATGGATATAAAAGTTCACAAATCAGATTTACCAGAAGATTTAGAAATAGGCAATAAAATTGCAGTAGATTGTGAATTTATGGGTTTAAATTTTCAAAGAGACAAATTATGTTTAGTACAAATTTCCACTGGAAATTCAGATGCACACATTATTCAACTTGATAGAGATAATTACAATTCACCAGTTTTAAAAAAAGTTTTGTCAGATAAAAAAGTCAAAAAAATTTTTCACTTTGCAAGAGCAGATTTAACTTTTATAAAAAAATATCTTTCAATTGATGTTACAAATATTGAGGACACAAAACTCCAATCAAAATTAGCTAGATCATATACTGATAAGCATGGGTTAAAAGATTTAATTAAAGAATTTATTGGTATCGATATAAGTAAACAATTTCAAAGTTCAGATTTTGGTGGGCAATTATCTCAGGCGCAGATTAAATATTGTGCAAATGATGTTCTTTATCTTCATAAAATTAATGATGCACTTAACAAAATTTTGATAAGGGAAAAAAGATATCAACTTTATGAGGAGTGTTTAAAGTTTGTGAATACACGAGTGAATCTAGATTTAGCATCTTTTTCTGAAGATATATGGTCACATTAATATGAGTAAAGATATTTATAAAAAAATCGCTAAAGAAGTTATTAAAACAGAAATAATTTCATTAAAAAAATTGACTAACGTTTTGGATGTTAATTTTAAAAAGGCAGTTGAAGCTATTCTAAATTGTAAAAGAGGAAAAGTTATTTTATCTGGTGTTGGAAAATCAGGAATAATAGCAAAAAAAATTTCCTCAACTTTGGCTTCAGTGGGAACGCCGTCTTTTTTTGTAGACGCAAGCTCTTGTTCGCATGGGGATCTTGGACAAATTAGCTCAAATGATATACTTATATTAATCAGTAATAGTGGTGAGTCTTCAGAACTTAAAAATATTATTCAATTTTCAAACAGAAATAAAAATATAACTTTAATTGGAATTGTTTCAAAAAAAAATTCTCTTCTTTATAAAGCTTCTGACATAAAGATTTTATTGCCAGAAGTTAAAGAAGCTGGGCCAGGTGGAATTGTACCAACTTCATCAACCATTGTTCAGTTAGCTATTGGGGATGCAATAGCAATAGCTACAATGAAACAGAAGAAATTTGGCCAAAAAGACTTTAAAAAATTTCATCCCTCTGGGAGTTTGGGATCAAAACTAAAAACAGTTGAGGACTTGATGCTGACTGGAGGAAAGATACCTTTTATAAATGAAAACTCAAATATGAAGTCTGCACTTAGATTTATATCAAAAAAAAAATTGGGTGTACTGGTAGTGAGAAATTCTAAAAAAAATACGACTGGAATAGTTACTGATGGTCAAATTAGACGATTTAACGAAAAAAAAGGGGATTTACAAAAACTGAAAGTAAAAGATGTAATGACTAAAAATCCAATTTCTGTTAACTCTGACATGCTTGCTGCAAAAGCTTTATCTTTGATGAATTCAAATAAAATCACTTTATTGTGTGTACATAAAACAAAAAAAAATAGACAGACTATTGGCGTAGTTCACATTCACAATATTTTAGCGAGTAATATCCAATAAATGAAAAAAGGTGTTCTATTTCAGTTATTTTTATTAATGTTTCTGGTAATCGTTTCAGTTTTTATTTATTTCAAATATTTTTACGAAAACAAAGGTAATAAAGAAGTCATTAATAAAAGAAATCAAACACAAATTATTGATGAGAACTTAATAGAAAATCTTAAATATTTTTCGGTAGATGATACAGGAAATATTTATGAGATAGTTGCAAAAAAGGGCATAATTGACAGAACAAACCACGACATAATTCTGATGGAAAATGTTGAAGCAATGATTGAATTAAAGAGTACTGAGAAAGTTTTTATCAAATCGAATAATGCTAAATACAATTCCAAAAGTTATGACACAATTTTTAATGGTGAGGTGACAGTGCAATTTAATGAACATAGTCTTAGAAGTGATTTTCTTGATTTATCCTTTGAAAATAATCTTGTTTCCATATATGATAATGTTCTTTATTTCAGTAACATTTCAACTTTAAAAGCAGATAGAGCTGAAATCGATATTTTAAAAAAAAAAACAAAGATTTTTATGAACGACTCAAAAAATAAAATACTAATTAAGAGTATCTCTAATAATGGCAATAATTAAAAAATTTAGAATTAAAAGCTTCAAACAAAAAAAACCAATTCTTAAACTAGAGAATGTAAGCTTATCTTTTGTAAATAGACAAATTTTGCAAAATATTAGCTTTGATATTAACAAAGGTGAGATTTTTGGCATGTTAGGCCCAAACGGGGTTGGAAAATCAACAATTTTTAATTTAATAACAGGACTGATATCTCCAGATAGCGGATCAATTTATATCAAGGGTGAAAAAGTGAATGATTTTCCGATTTTCCTTAGAACAACCAAATTTAATATTGGATATGTACCTCAATACGGGGGTTATTTTTATGATTTAACTTTATTTGAAAACTTAAAAGCTGTTGGCGAAATTTTAATAAAAAATCCAAGAGATAGAATGGAAAAAATAAATTATTTAACCTCTAAATTCGATTTAGAGTCCATCAGAGATATAAAAGCAAAGTTTCTATCAGGTGGTCAAAAGAAAAAATTAGTAATTGCAATGGCTTTACTTGGAAATCCCGAATTGCTTTTACTTGATGAGTGTTTTGCAGCATTAGATGTCATGACAATAAAAATGTTACAACAAATTATTGTCAATTTACAATCTGAAAATAAGATTACTATATGTATTTGTGATCACCAAGCAAGAGATCTTTTAACATGTGTTGATGTTGCAGTCGTCTTGTCGGATGGAAAAGTAGTTGCAAAAGGAACTCCTTCAGAACTGGTAAAAAATCCTAATGCACAAAATGCATACTTTGGAGATTCCTTTAAATTTAATTAAGCTTTTATGGCACAAAGGATTTATATTAATAAAAATATAAATAAATTTAACAAAAAAATTCAAATAGATGGAGATAAAAGTATATCAATAAGAGCTCTCCTATTAGGTTCACAAGCATTCGGGAAGAGCATTATTGATAACATCTTGCTATCAGATGATATATTTAACTCAATTAAATGTTTGAAAAAATTAGGTATAAAGATTCTTTTAAAAGGAAAAAAATGTACAATATATGGTTTAGGAATAAATGGTTTTAAATTTAAAAAAAAAATTCATTTAGACGCAGGAAATTCTGGAACTTTTGCTCGGCTAATTTTAGGGCTTTTAATTAAAACTCCTTATCCTATAAAGTTGATAGGTGACAAAAGTTTATCTAGAAGAGACTTTGGAAGGATCATAGAGCCTTTGCAAAAAATAGGTGCAACTTTTAAGTTCAACAAAAAAAAAGGTTTACCGTTAATGATTTTAGGTTCACAATTTGTAAATCCAATTATTTATAGTGAAAATAAAGGATCAGCTCAATGTAAAAGCTCAGTGATGTTGGCATCTTTAAACACTCCAGGTGAAACTATTATTAAAGCAAAAAAATCCAGAGACCATAGTGAACGGTTTTTTAAATATTTAGGAATACCAATTAGAATAAAAAAAAATAATGAAACCGACAAGATTTTTATATCAGGGCAAAAAAATTTTAAATCTTTTCATTACAAAATTCCATCAGATCCAAGTTCATGTGCTTTTTTTATTGTATTGACTTTACTCTCAAAAAATTCATCTTTGATTTTAAAAAATGTCAATTTAAATGACTCACGTATTGGTTATATAAAAATTTTGAATAAGATGGGTGCGAAGATAAAAATTAGAAATTTAAAAAAAAGATATGAGGAAAAAATTGGTGATATTCTTGTAAAGAGTCAAAAAAATTTAAAAAAGATCAATTGCCCTCCGAAACTCAATAGTAATTTAATTGACGAATTTTTAATACTTTTTTTAGTTGCTGCAAAAGCAAAAGGTGTTTCAATTTTTAGAAATTTGGATGAACTTAATAAAAAAGAAAGTCCTAGGCTTAAGTTAGGATCAAAAATTCTAAATTTGATGGGAGTTAAAACAAAATTAACTTCGAATTCGATAAAAATTTATGGAAACTCAGATCTTAAAATTAAAAAAAAAATAGTAATAGAAGATTATCACAAGGACCATAGAGTTTTTATGACATCAGTTGTTGCTGGTCTTGTTTTTGGTGGAAATTGGATTATAAAGGATGTCGAAAGTTTTAAAAGTTCGTTTCCATCTTTTTTAAAAATAATAAAAAATCTAGGGATTAAGTTTAAATTATCATGATAAATTAAAGATTATTGCACAAAATCATGATGTTTTTTATTTAATTATTAAACTATTTGTATCTTGATTATTTCGATATTTTTATCTAAAAGAACACACTTTTTTTAAATTATATGGAATTATACAAAAATTCAGATTCGCCCGAAGCAAAAGAGTTTGAAAAACTACTTAACACCCAATTATCTAAAACCCAAAATTTAGTAGAAGGTAAAATAATAGAGGGTACTGTCACAAAAATAAGTGATAAATATGTTTTTTTAGATTGTGGATTAAAATCAGAACCTATCGTAGATATTAACGAGTTAAAAACTATTGGTTTAGAAAAAAAAATTAAAACTGGCGAAAAAATTCCTGTGCTACTTGAAAGATTAGAAGATAGAAATGGTGAAATTTTAGTTTCAGCTAGTAAAGCCCAAAAAATAAAAGGATGGGACATATTAATCGACCATTTTGAAAAAAATGAACCAATAACTGGCAAGATAATTAGTAAATGTAAAGGAGGCGTAATAGTAGAGCATCTAGATACAGGTTCACTAATGTTTTGCCCAGGTTCTCAAATTTCTGATACTCCACTTAAAGATATTTCACACTTAATGAACGAACCACAGAAGTTTGCGCTTATTAAAATGGACAAGGTCAGAGGTAATGCGTGCGTTTCTAGAAGACAGATAATTTCATCAAGCAAAAAAGAAGATAAAGCGAAAATAATTGAGAAATATAAAGTAGGTGACATTATAAAAAATGCTGTTGTTAAAGGATATTCAAGTTTTGGGTGTTTTTTTAATGTTAATAATGAGCTTGACTGCTTGGTTCATATTCAGGAAGTGAGTTATTCTAGAGTTAATCATTGCGAAGAAATCTTTACTATTGGAGACAAGCATGATTTGCTTGTTATATCTATTGATAAAGAAAAACTGCAAGTTGGTTGTTCAATCAAACAATTGTCTCCCGACCCTTTTGAAAAAATTTCAAATTATGAACTCAATAAAAAATATGAGGTTAAAGTTATCAAGCTTATGGATTTTGGTGCATTCTGTGAATTAGAGCCTGGTCTAAGTACTTTATTACATTCTTCAGAAATTTCGTGGACAAGAAAAAATGCTTCACCGAAAAAAAGTTTTAAGGTAGGTGATAAAATAATGTGTGTAATTACTGAAATAGATAAAGAAAAAAGAAGAATAGCAATTTCTCACAAACTTACAACAGAAAACCCTTATAAGCAGTTAGTTAAAAACCATCCAGTAGGCAGCACAATAGACTGTGTGGTAAGTAGTTCGAATGAGTACGCCCTATATGTCAAACTCGATAAGTACGATATTGATGCATTTTTACATTGCAACGACCTTTCATATACTGGTGACCCTGAAACAGAATTGAAAAATTACAAAATTGGTAAAAAGATAAAAGTTAAAATTCTTGAAATAAAAGAAGATCAACTAAAAGTAAGAGTTGGGTTAAAACAAACAGAAAAAGATCCATTTGATTATTTTAAAGATAAAAAAATTAATGATACAATAACAGTAAAAATTATTTCTTCAGACAACAAAGGTCTTATAGTCCAGCCAGAGGGATCACTAATGAATATTGTAATAAAAAAATCCCAAATAGCTGTAAGTTCTTCAGATGCACGTCCATCAAGATTCGTGGGCGGAGAACGAATAGACTCGGCAATATCGGAACTTAATTTTGAAAAGCGAAAAGTTTCGCTAAGTATTAAGCTTCTTGAAGAAATTCAAAATAAAGAGGCTGTTTCTAAATTCAGTTCTCCATTATCTGGAAAAAACTTACCTTTTTCAACACTATCTGATAAACTTAAAAAGAAAGATAAAGAAAAAAAATAGGTAATTGAAATTTTGCCAAAATCTAAGTCAGATTTGATTAGAGCGTTGTCCAGATCCTATCCAAATATATATAAAAAAGATTTGGAGAAGTTTCTAGATATTTTTTTAAATGAAATTAAGACAGCATTAAAAAATGATGAAAGAGTTGAATTAAGAGGTTGGGGTATTTTTTCTTCTAAAAAACAAAAAAGCAGAAAGTCAAGAAATCCAAGAACAGGAGAAGAAATCATCACTATGGAAAAAAAAAGTATACACTTTAAAATGTCAAAAGAACTTTTTAATAAGTTAAATGAAAAATAAAAAAAGAATTTTTGTTGCTATTGATACAAGTAAAATCTCCAGAGCAAAAAAAATAATAAGAGATACACAAACAAATAAGATTGATGTCGGTTACAAGTTTGGTCTTGAGTTTTTTTATTCAAAAGATGGTAGAAAATTTCTTTCGAGCTTAAAAAATCAAACAATTTTTTTAGATTTAAAGCTTAATGATATTCCAAATACAGTTGTGTCAGCTTTAAAATCATTGAAAAATTTGAAAATCTCTTATTTGACTGTTCATCTAAGCTCAGGTTTTAGTGCTTTGAAAATTTTGAAGAAAGAAAGTAAAAATACAAAAATTGTTGGCGTCACAACTTTAACGTCATTGAATAATAAAGATTTAAAAGAGATTGGATATAATAAAAAGGTAAATGATTTAGTAAAACATCAAGCAAAACTTGCGGAAAGAGCGAATTTAGATGCAATAGTCTGTAGTGGACATGAAATAAGATCGGTGAAGAAGGTATTTAAAAAAGAAATAATTACACCCGGAATAAAAATACAGAATTTTCAAAATGATCAAAAAAGATTTATGAAACCTAAAGATGCTTTTGTTGCTGGCAGCGATTGGTTAGTAATTGGTAGATCAATTACGAGCGGAGATATTAAAAAGAATTTTAAGAATTTATTGAAAATTTTAGAGGATTGATGCAATCTAAGATTTGTGGAGTCAGGGATAGTGATACGTTAAACTTTTTAATAAATTATAGATATCCCCCTGAATTAATCGGTTTTATATGTAATTATCCAAAATCTAAAAGATTTGTAACTATAAATACTCTTCAGAAGCTACTAAAGGTTGACAATAAAAAATCTCAATTTGTATCTGTGTTAGTTAAACCCGATGAATTTATATTGAATGAAATGCAAAAACTAAATTTTGAGTATTTTCAAATTTATGATTGTGCGCCTGATGAAATAAAATCAATAAAAAAAAAATATAATAAAAAGATTATTACTGCAATTACCGTTGAGACTAAAGAGGATATTCTCAAATATAAAAAATATGAAGATTGTTCTGATATAATATTATTTGACAGTAAAGGATATGAAAAATCATTAGAATTTGACCACACGTTGATGGAAAATGTGCCAGTAAGTGTAAATAGCATGATCGCTGGAAATATTAAACACAACGATAATCTTGATAAGTTTATGAAAATTTGTAATTATATTGATATATCTGGGGGTGTAGAGACATCTGGATTAAAAGATATTTCTAAAGTAAAAATTTTCTTAGACAACGTAAAAAAATTAAATGATTAAATTGAAGAAAAAAACTCCTCTTATTGACCAACACAATAAGTTTGGATTTTATGGAAATAAATTTGGTGGAAACTATTGTGCAGAAACAATGCGAAAACCAATTGAGGATCTATCTAAGCTTTTTGAAAAATTAAGAAAAGATAGAAAATTTCTTAAAAAAAGAGATCATTATTTTAAACATTATCTTGGAGGGGAAACGCCCTTTTTTAAATTAGAAAATTTGACCAAACATTTAGGTGGAGCTCAAATTTGGTGTAAAGACGTGTCAGCTATAAACGGTGATGCGCATAAGGCGTATCACGCAACTGTAAACGCATTAATTTGTAAAGAGAGTGGTAAACGCTACATAGCAGGCGATACAGGTGCCGGAATGTTTGGAAAAAATCTTGCAATGGCAGCAAAAAAAATGAACCTCAAATGCAAAATTTTTATGGGAACAAAAGACATTTCTAGACAAGCGCCAAATGTAAAATTTATGCGTAATGCAGGAGCTGAGGTTGTGCCTGTTAACTCAGGCTCAAAAACTTTAGTCGATGCTGTTTCTGAGTGCATGCGCCACTATGTTTCAAACTGTGATAATACACATCTAGCGGTGGGCTCAGCAATTGGCTGCAATATTTTTTTAAAGATTTGTGCATGGTCAACTTCTCAAATTTCTAGAGAATTAAAAAAACAATTAATTAAAGAGTTTGGTGAAATACCGAAACTTAAATTAATCAATGTCATAGGTGGGGGAAGTAGCGCGCTAGGATTTTGGAATGAGTTCATTGACTACGATAAAAAACATGTTGAACTAATTGGTGTTGAGGCAAAGTATGCTGCCCCTTTATCTACAAACGCAAAAGTTGCTATTTTACATGGAGCTGCACAATATTGTTTGACTGATAAAGAAGGTCAAATAGCAGAGACCCATTCATTGAGTGCAGGTTTAGATTATCCAGGTTCGAGTCCATTACACGGATTATTAAAAGACTCTGGAAGAGCACGATATACGAATGCTTCAGATAAAGAAGCATTAGCTGCTTTCAAATTAATTACTAAGTTAGAAGATATCCGGCCAAGTTTGGAACCAGCGCATGCATGGAGTGAATGCATTCGTTTAGCTCCAAAATTGAAAAAAAGTGATGTGCTTGTAGTCAACAATTGTGGAAAAGGTTACAAAGATAAAAAGATTTATATTGAACAATTAGGATACTACCCAAAATGAAAAACTCTATTAACAATGCCTTTAAAATTGCGAAAAGTGAAAACAGACCTGCGCTGATATCCTATACAGTTTGTGGTGATAATACTAAGGACAAATCACTACAAATACTAAATTCAATGTCAGAGGATTTGGATATTGCAGAATGGGGAATACCTCACAATTGCCCAACTGCCGATGGTAAAGATATCCAAAATAGTTCTTACAGAGCTTTACAAAATGGTATTAGATTAAGTGATATTTTTAGTCTTGTTAAAAAATTTAAGAAAACAAAACCTTCTAAACCAATAATATTGATGGGTTACTACCAAATGATATTTAATTTTGGAGAAAAAAAATTTATCCAAAAATGCAAAGCATCTGGTGTTGATGGACTAATTGTTGTTGATCTCTCATTTCCAGATAATAAAAATTTTGCCAAATTGTGTAAAAAAAATTCTATTTGTTTCGTTCAATTAATAGCACCAACTACAACTGTGAAAAGAATGAAAGAGATAATCAAGAGTTCACATGAAATGATTTATATGATTTCAACTATATCAACTACAGGATCTGCATTAAAATATAGTATAAAAAGAATTATTAAAAATTATAATGTTATAAAAAGAATCAAACCATCAAAAAATGTTGTAATAGGTTTTGGTATAACCGAAAAAACTATTTCAAATCTAAGATCTGCTGATGGTCTAGTTGTTGGTAGTGCAATTTGTCGAGAAATAACAAGAAGTTTAAAAGATAGACAAAATCCCGTCACAAATGTAAGTAAATTAGTAAGGAAATTAAAAAATAAAATTATATGAATTGGTTAAAAAAAACTCTTAGATTCGGTGAAAAGATAAAGCAGTTATTAAAAAAAAGACCATCAAAGAGTGATATAGAAAATAGTGATTGGACTTCTTGCTGTAAAGGACCAGTTCTGAAAAAAGATTTAGAGGAAAATTTATGGGTCTGTAATGCATGTGGAAAACATCATCGTATAAATTGTATTCAAAGATTTGATATAATTTTTGGTAAAAATAATTATGAAGTATTAAAAACTCCGATACCTGCCGACGATCCTTTGGAATTTGAAGATTCTTCTCCATATATTAAGAAATTAAATTCTGCGAGAAAAAAAACAAATCAAGATTGTGCAGTCATGATTGCTAAAGGTAAAATTGGAAACATAGATGCTGTAGTTGGTGCAATTAACTTTGCTTTCATGGGTGGTTCAATTGCAACAAGTGAAGGTGAAGCAATTATTTTTGGTATTCAAAAAGCTGTTGAGGAAAAAAAACCTTTTGTGATTTTCACTTGTGGTGGTGGTCAAAGAATGCATGAAAGTCCCCTAGCCCTTGCACAAATGACGAGAACAACTATGGCTATTAATGATTTAAAAGAAAATAAATTACCTTACATAGTGTGTCTCACAGATCCAACTGCTGGAGGGATCACTGCTTCTTTTGCGATGCTTGGAGACATTCAAATATCTGAGCCTGGAGCCCTAATTGCATTTGCAGGAAGAAGAGTTATAGAAGGAACAGTAAAAGAAGAATTGCCTGAAAATTTTCAAAAAGCTGAGCATGTTCTTGATTGTGGATTTGTAGATAACATAATTCCGCGTAAAGATTTATCAAAAAAAATTAGCCAGGTATTATCTATATTGCTAAAGAAAAATTCTGAAGTAAATTCAGAGAATAATGAACAAACTCCAGAATTTAATATCGGAACTAGAGAAGCATCATAAAAAGAAATTAGATCTTTCTTTAGGTCGAACTTTTAATCTTTTAGAAAAACTTGGAAACCCTCAAGACAAACTTAAAAATATAGTCACAGTAGTAGGAACGAATGCTAAGGCAAGTATGTCATATAGTCTTAAGGCAATCCTTAATCAAGCGGGATTAAAGTGTAATATGTACACCTCTCCACATCTTCAATCCTATACTGAACGTTTTGTATTTAATGATACTGAAATTGATGAAGAAAATCTTTTTAAGTTGTTAGAGGATACAGAAAAAGTCTTAGGAGATGATAATGCAACTGTTTTTGAAATACTTACATGTGCTTTTTTAAAATATGCAGAAAGCTTCAAAAACAATGTCAATATAATTGAAGCTGGATTATTTCACCAATTCGATAGTACCAATGTTTTTAAAAAAAATTTAATGACATTAATTGGTGTAATACATAACGATCATTTTCAATGGTTAGAAAATAAGAGTATTGATGGAGTTATACATGAAAAAACTTCTAAGCTTTTAAACTCTAATATTTTTGTAAACAAACAGGTGAATGATGAGATAGGTAAAAAAGTGGAAGAATCTTTAAATGAAAATACATCAAATAAATATTTTTTTGGAAAAAACTTCAATATCTCGAGATCAGATAATAGCTTCATTCAATACCAAGATGATATTGGTGAATTGATACTGCCAGAACCGAATATTTTAGGAGATCATCAACTTTATAATATTAGTACTTCAATTGCAGCGTCTAGAAAAATATTTAACGTTAAAGATCAAGATATCAAATCAGGTATTCAAAACATCTCTCTAAGAGGAAGATTGCAGGAAATAAAGTCGGGAAAACTCAAAAAGATTATGGGTAATAATAGATTAGTAGTTGATGGAGGTCATAATATTTCAAGTAGTTATGTTATTGCAAACTGGATTAAAAACCAAAATCAAAAAGTTAATCTCGTCGTAGCTATGATGAAAGATAAGGAGCATCAAGAATTTATGAAATCTTTTGAGGGTCTAGTTAATTCAGTTACTTTAATTGATATTCCTAATCAGGTTGGAGGAATTTCCAAAAAAGAATTAAAAGAAAAAATAAGCAATTTCAATTTTACATTAAAAATATCTGATAGTATCGATAGTGCAATTCGCTCAAACTCAAAAGACATGAATACTATCACCTTAGTGTATGGATCGCTTTATTTAATTGGGGAAGTCTTAAATTTAAATTAAGTATTTTCTTTAATCCAAGAAACAATATTAGATTTAGTGGTCGCTCCAACTTTTGTTGCCTTTAATTCTCCTCCAGAAAATAAGAGCATAGTTGGTATACCTCTGATTCCGTATTTTGTTGGAGTGTTAGGTTCGTTATCGATATTATGTTTTGCAATTACAATATCAGACATCTCATTAGAAATTTCTTCTAAGATTGGTCCGATTTGTTTGCAAGGTCCACACCACTCTGCCCAGAAGTCAACTATAACTGGTTTGCCAGCCTTAATAACTTCAGCTTCAAAGTTTTCATCTGTTACGTTTACAGTAGCCATAGTATTTATATATAAAGATTAGATTTATATTCAAGCCCAAAATGTTTAAAATTTATTTTATCCACATTAAACATTTTGATATTTCTTCTCAATAGACATTACAAAATTATTTAATTGGTCTAAAAATTTGAGATTTTTCTCATCATTTTCATTAGTAAACTTATCTCTTAAATTGTCGCACTCAAAATAAAATTCTTTGCAAGTCCACCACTTCTCTTTTTTATCACTAAGAATTCTCTTAGCTATATCTTGCTTCACCTTTTTTAAAATAGATTCGGGCAGAACATGTGGAGCTTCTTGAAATATTATCTTTTTGCCAAATCCAACAAGTCTTTCATCCTCAAACTTATCAAGCAATCTTAGTTTATCTGACCAAGATGCCTCATGCCATTTTGAAAATAAATTTGTATCTTTATTTGGAGTGAACTTTTTATATATACTCTCTTCTGGAAGTATATCCTCTTGAGATTTTGATTGTTCTTTTTCTTCAGCAATTTCTCTTAAAGCGGTTAATATATTTTCTGAAAATTTTTCGTTACTATTTATAAATTCAGCTCTTTTTATTAGTATATTTTTATCTATTGCGTTATACGGCTCAACATCCATACCAAATTTTTTATCCAAAATTATAGGTGCTTTATTTGATCGGATAGTTCTTAAAAATTTGGGTGATTTTTTCATCTCAGCTTTTAAATCATTGATCGACATTTTAAGAAGGGGCTCTACATCAACCCTTAAGTCGACCGCTTGACCCCACTGATATATCGGATGGGTGCAAAATTTAGGATGAAGAGGAGCACAGAGATAAAGCCTTGATTTTCCATAAAAATACTCATTTAAGGTAATAATCTTTTCTTTTTTAATAATTGTTTCTGTGTCAAGCTTATTTGCAGTTTTTAAAAAATCGTTCCAAGTTTCTGGCTGTTTTTTCTTAATTAAGCCTAGTACTTTAAGTGTGAGCTCAGCATCAAAAATTGCACTATGAGCACCGCCAGATTCAAAACCATTCATCCTTGCTAAAGACTCTAATTTCATTATTGCATTACCCCTCTCGTTAATCTCAGTATTTAATATTTTATTATCAATAGCAAAAGCACCTCTTGCTATATTTAGTCCATCGTGTCTTTTGTTAGGTGATGCGTTGGTAATGTAGGGGTATCTAATTCCCTTAAAAAACTCTTTTCTAATCATTTCATCATCAAAACCTATATTTGACCATCCCATAAAGATTGCGGGACTCCACTTTTTAAAAATTGCTTCAACTTGATTTAACATCTGATAATGACTTAGGTTCGTTTTTGTAAGCAAATCTACATTTGTTTTATTAACGAGCAGCGCCATACACTGAGGTATTTCACCTTCGGGTAGTCTACATCTTAAATTGAATCTGTCTTTTTCTTTAAAGTTTTCATCAACCAATATTCCTCCAATTTCAATTATGCTGCCAAAATCAGTAGAAGAACTTGATGATTCAATATCCCAAATAACAATATTCAATTTTTTTCCTTTTATTTAATGCTTTTTGTGAAGAGGATGTGATCTCGCATCTAAACAAGTAGCAAGTAAATTTGTTATTATATTAATTTAATAATTTGTCAATTTCATTTGACAAAAAGGTTGTAAAATTTTTCAACTCTCTCAAGAAATTTATTTTGATAATCTAAAAGTTCATTGCCTTCAATTTTAAAATCTTGAAATAGTCTATCTACCGTACACATCAAAACAACTCCCTGAGTGATGTTGGAGTTATAAACTGTGTTATGCGCTAATGAATATGCCCCTATTTGTAAAAAATAGTCTTCAATATACTCTTTCTTTTTTGGTTTATTACTTTGTTTAAAATCTAAAATTGTCTCTCTACCTTCATAAACACCTATACAGTCAGCTGTGCCAGCATATTTGTTAGGATAATATAGTGTTGCTTCAGCGCCCCAAACTTCTGTTAGTTTATTTTTTAGACCATTATCTATAATTTCTTCTGCCATTTTTTTTGAGTGATTGTTATCATCAATTAAATCTTGATTGAGCTTTCCATGTAGAAACTCTTCAATAAACTTGTGAATTGAACTACCTCTACTTGATGCTTCTTTTTTGATTCTATCTGCCTCAAGCTTTCCGACTCTTTCCTTCCATGCAGCTAATGCAGCTTTGTCCTCTTCACTTTTTGTTGCTGAAAGTATGGTGGTAACAGAAGGTAAGTTAGATCCATCTAAAGCGTAATGCCTTTTTCCTTGAATTAATGCTCGAGTAGAACTTGGATAATTAAATTTTTTATTCCATTCCATTTGAACCGTTATATTTGTTTTTTAATTTGAAATGAATTAGTTTTTGGCTTGTTTGGGTTGTTTACCTAGCTTTTCTACATTCTCTGTATTGATAGCTCTTTCAATCTGCTCTGGATCTTTTATATTTTCTAGTGTCCGGGTAATTGATCTGGCATCTTTTCCAAAACTGTCAACGACTGTCATAGCCTCCTCTAATTTTTTTCTTAATTTATAAATATTATCGAAATGAGTTGAAAATCTAGTGCTGATTGTTTTTAAATGATCATAGATTTCTGTTGCGTGCTTTTGAACTTTCAAAGTTTGAAATCCCATATGAAGAGATTGCAAATAAGCTGAGAGTGTATTTGGTCCTAAAATTACAACTTTATACTTTTTCATTATTTCTTGCGTCAACAGCTCTTTATTAACAGGGTCTTGGTAAGAGCTTAATTCTGAAAATAAACTTTCTGTCGGAGCATAAACAATTGCGAAGTCTGTAGTTTTAGGAGGGTTTATATATTTATCATTAACTGATTTTGCTTTGTCCCTAAAAGCTTTTGCTAAATTTTTTCTTGCATCAGCAGCGGCCTTTTTATCCTCATCTTTAAATGCATCCTCTATGGCTTTAAATTTATCTACAGGAAAATGACTATCTACTGGTACAAGCACATCCTCTTTAAGTTTGATAGCAAACTCAACATTTTCACTCGTATCTTCTTTCATTTTAACATTAGACAAATATTGTGAAGCTGGTAACAAATCCTCTAATAAAGATCCTAAACTGAATTCAGCTAATGTTCCAAATTTTTTCACCCCTGCAAGTATCTTATTTATGCCTCTCTGGCTTTCATTTAAATCTTTTACCTGCATGTTAAATGCTTCAACTTTTTGATTTACTGATGTTAGTGTCTGAGTCATGTCTCTTGTGACATCTTTAGATAAACTGTTAAAAGATGCACTCATTGTATTAAATGAACTATTAATACTATCCCTTAAATTGTTAATTTCTTGAGAATTATCTTTTGGTTCCGATTTATTTCTCCTCTGAGTAATTAATAGGTAAATTATTATTACCATTAAAACTAAAATTAAATATAATATCGAATCTTGCATGCTATCAATTATGAATATTCCTATTTTATCAAAGTATACAAGTAAAAAGATAAAAAAAACAAATGAAATTGTAATATATTAATTAAAATAATGGAATTTCAATTAACCTTTAAAATAATAATTTTAGTAAGCGTTTTAATAGCTGTTTATGCAACTTTAAGAAATTTAGATGTAATTAAAATTATTCTTATCTATCTTAAGGACTTATTACTAAGAAAATAACTTAATAATATTTTTTAAACCTTTTTTTGAAAAACTTTTTTTTGATGAAAAAACACACGCCTGAGATTTCAAAATTTCACCGTCTTTAAGTATGCGTAAGTTATTACTTTTAATCGTTTTCCCAGTAGAGGTGATGTCAGAAATCAAATTTGCTGAACCAGTAAAAGGATAAACTTCCGTAGCGCCCAAACTTTCGACAATTTGAAATTGAGTTACACCTTTTGAAAATAAGAAGTCTCTAGTCAGATTTGGATATTTAGTTGCAACTCTAAGTCTTTTCTTTTTTTTATCTCTAAATTCAAACGCAATTTCCTCTAAGTCTGCAACTGTTTGAACATCAATCCATGGATCAGGAATAGCAACAACCAGATTTGCTTTTCCAAAATCGTATTTTTTAACAAGGTTTATTTTTTTTTGTGTATTAAATTCACTTTCTTTAAATAAGTCAAAACCAGAAAAACCTATATCTAGAGAACCATCCCCTAGTCTTTCTATAATCTCTCTAGCATGTAAATATAATATTTTTAAATTTTTTTTATTTTTAATTGATCCAATGAGATCCCTTTCCCCTCTTTCTGAAACAAGTTTTAGTTTTTTTCTTTTAAAAATCTTTAAAACGTCTTTCCTTAATCTGCCTTTGCTTGGTATACCTATGTTAATTGTATTTTTCATAATTTACTTTAAGTTTATTGCTGCACCAACAGCTGGCACCTTTTTTTTCGATCCTAAATCAGAAATTAATTGATCATATCTTCCACCATTAAATATATTTTTAATTTTATTTTTTGATTTAATGTCAATTTTGAACACCATACCTGTGTAATATTCAAGCTGTCTTCCAAATGCAGTTGAAAAAATTACATTAAGCTTTGAAACTTTTTTATTTGATAATGGAAAATATTTTTGATCGACTGCTAGATTAACTTTATTTTTTTTAAAAAATTTATTTAATTCCTGAGCTGCTTTATCAATTGGACATTTGATCTTTAGAAACCCTCTAATAATTTTAGAAACATTTCTACCTTTACTTGGGCGTCTTGGGTCTTTAATCTTTTTATCAAACCTCTTTAAAATTTCATCAATGGATCTACCAGCAATTATTGATGACTTATTTTCTCTAGTCATTTTTAAATAACGTCTTTTATCAATCTCGACAATTGTTGGATCAACATCTGAGTTTGTCTCTAATCTTTTAAGTAAGTCGTTGAAATAACTTTCTCTCCAAAAATGCCTTGAAAGTCTTAATTTCCATCTTTTAGGGATATCTAATTTTGAAATTAAAAGATTAAATATCTCTACGTTGCCGATTGTCAATGTGCCTGTAGAATAATTTAAATTTTTTATTGATTTTAGAGAAGTATCAATTATTTCTTTATCATCTTTTTTCTCATCTTTTGAACCAATAATTTCAAATCCAATTTGGTCTCTAATAATTGAGTCTTTTTTATTATTGGATTTTCTATATGCCTGACCACTATAAAATATTTTTTCTTTAGTTTTAAGATTGTTTTCAAGGTATCTAAGACATGAGACTATTGTTAAATCAGGTCTTAAACATAACTCGCTTCCATTTTGATCGATAAATGAAAAGATAAACTTTCTAAAATTTTCACCTGATCTTTGCACTATATGATTAGCTTCAATTACAGATGGCAAATCAATGTATTTAAATCCTTTAGATTTTACAGATCTAAGAATTTTTTCAGATAAATTTTTTGATTTCATTAATTAAATTTTCTTTTGAAAATGTAGCTTGATTATTTTCTCCTTTAACACCAAGAAGATTTTTTAAGGTAATTTTATTATCTTTAAATTCATTCTCCCCACAAATTACTGCAACAGGGCACCCTTTTTTATTGGCATAAGTTAATTGTTTCCCAAGATTTTTTTTACTATTTAAAAAGATTTCTGAATTGATATTATTTTTTCTCAAAGTTTCCAAAATTTCGTAATAATTTTTCAAATATTTTTCATCCATCACACAAATTATAACTGGCTTTTGTTCATCTATTTCTGGGTTTAATTGCATCATCGCAAATAACAATCTATCAACACCAATACTCACGCCAGTACCAGGTATATCTACTCCTTTAAATCTAGATATTAACTTATTGTATTGTCCCCCAGAGCAAATGCTTCCAATATCTACCTCTTTGCCTTTGTTATTTTTTACTTTAAAATTAAGATTAGTTTCAACACAAAAACCATCATAATATGCAAGACCTCTTACAATTGTAAAATTAGTTTTTATTTGATCAAAACAATTTCCAAACTTTAAAATTTCTAGAAGATCTTCTAATTCTTTAATTCCTTCCTGCGTTAAAGGATTTTTGAAATTTTGTTTGAGTTCATTTAAATCATTAATTTTTAAAAAATTTAAAATTTTAGATACTTGCTCATCATTCAGATTAGCGCCTTTTGTAATTGCACCACTTTTATCTTTTCTCTCTTTTTTTAATAAATCTTCAACACCTCTTAATCCAAAATCAGGTTTATCAAGCTTGTCAATTGCTCTCATAACCTTGACCTGTTTAGTATCTGGAATTTTTAGATCTTTGATTAGACCTTGAATTATTTTTCTGTTGCTGACGTTAATGATAAATTGATCAGTTTTTAGACCACATTCCAACAATGTGCTTGAAATTAAATTACATAATTCTGCATTCGCTTGAGCGGGATTAACATTCCCTACAATATCACAATCTGCTTGTGTAAATTCTCTATAACGCGCGTTACCAGCTTTCTCATTTCTAAAAACATTTTGGATTGCATATCTTTTGAATATTGATGGAAGGTCTTGGTTGTTTTGAGCAACAAATCTCGCCAATGGACTTGATAGATCATAACGAAGAGTAATATCTTTTACTCCATCTTTAAAGGAGAATACATCAGACATGGGATTATTCTCGTCCTCTGCGAGAAAGGATCCGATATTTTCTGCAATTTCAAACGATGGAGTTTCCAAAGGGTCGAACCCGTATTTTATAAAATTATTCTCTATAACTTTTAAAAGTTTCTTTTTAAGAAGTAATTTTTTATTCCACCTATCTTCAAATCCCTGGGGTAAGCCAGGACTTAATTTATTTTCTTTACTCATTTTTTTGGTACCCTGGCTTGGGATCGAACCAAAAACTGAAGTTCCACAAACTTCCGTGATAACCATTTCACCACCAGGGCGTATATTTATTTTATATTAATTGTTGTTAAATTTAAATTTATTAAATAATCAAATAGCTAGCGTGCAGCCAGCATGTGTATGATGTCTGTGAAGAGAGTTAAACTTATTATTTAATATAATCATAGTATTTAAATAGCATCTAATTCCTAAAATACAAGAATGAATTGTATAGGAATAGCCGACCTAATGATCTTCATACTCCTATACAATAATGATGAATTAGAATTAAGAGGTTTTTTGCAGTTTTACTGCGGAAGGACCTTTTTCTCCATCTTCAATTTCGAATGTAATTTCATCGCCCTCATTTAAGAATCTTAAACCAGCTTCTCTTACAGCAGAAGCGTGAACGAATACGTCTTTACCTTCTTCTCCAACTAGCTCCAAAAATCCATAACCTTTTTTGCCGTTGAACCATTTCACTTTACCTTTTTTACTCATTTTACTCTTTCTTTATTAATTTGTCTTTGCTTATACAAAGATCATGTTTAGTTATTAGATTTCTAAATTAGATGCAAGTGAATTTATTGTCTAATATTCAGTTTTTTTGGTGGTGGCCTTGGTAAGAATCGCACTTACGACACATACCTTTTCAGGGTACTGCTCTACTACTGAGCTACAAGGCCATTTAAAATCTAAATATAATACGACCCTTTGTAAGATCATACGGAGTTACTTCTACAGTAACATTATCTCCCTGCAAAACTCTAATTCTGTTTTTTTTTAATTTGCCTGCTGTATGTGCAGTAACAATGTGATTATTTTCTAATTTTACTCTAAACATTGCATTGGGTAAAAGGTCTATTACCTTTCCTTTAAATTCTAAAGAATCTTGTTTTGACAAATTTATAATTCTCCTAATCTTTTTTTAATTGATTTAGCATGTCCATCTAAACCTTCATTAGTTGCAAGAGTTATAACTGATGGACCAAGAGTTTCAATACCCTTTTTTGATAAATTTATGTATGAAATTTTTTTAATAAACTCTGAAACACTTAACCCGCTTGCGTATTTGCTAGTCATATTGGTTGGTAACACATGATTGGTGCCTGGCACTCCATAATCTGTCATAGCCATCACAGCATATTTTCCTAAACATATAGAGCCTGCATTCTTAATCTTTGACGCTAAAGATTTGTAGTTCCTTATATTTAGTTCTAAGTGCTCTGGTCCAATTTTGTTTATTATTTCTGCTATTTTATTTTCTGAATTTTCGAAGATTAGTATACCATTCATCATTAAACTTTTTTTTGCAACTGAGCTCCTCGAAATGCTTTTAAGTTGATTTATTATTTCAATCTTAGTTTTTTTTAGAATGTTTTTATCTTTTGAAATTAAAACACACTGGGCGAGAGAATCATGTTCAGCTTGAGCAATTAAATCACTTGCCAACCATTCTGGATTCGATTTGTTGTCACAAACAACTAAAACCTCTGAAGGTCCAGCTGTCATTGACTCAATACCTATATCCCCAAAGACCTCTTTTTTTGCTGAGGCAACATATGAATTTCCTGGTCCTACAATTTTATTTACAGGTTTAATTGATTTAGTTCCATACGCGGCAGCTGCAATTGCTGAAGGGCCGCCAATAGAATAAATTTCTTTAATTTTACATTTTCTTGCAGCATACAAAACTGCAGCGTTTTGATTTCCTTTGTAGCAAGGATTCAGCATCACAATTCTTTTAACTCCTGCTACGATTGCAGGAATTGTATTCATTAAGACACTAGATGGATAAGAAACTTTTGAGCCTGGCACGTAAATTGCAACTGACTCAAGTGGGACATATTGATATTTCACTTTATTTTCATACTTATCAGTATATGAAAAATCTTTAAACTTTTGAAGTGAATGGAATTTATAAATTCTGTTGTAAGCTGCATCTATCGCTTTTTTTACTTTTTGGTCTAAGGATTTAATTGAGTCTTTAATTTTTTTTAAGTTCGGAATAATGGTTTTATTTTTATTAAATTTTTTCTCGTATTTTACTAGGGCTTTATCTCCATTTTTTCTTACATCTTTAATTATATTTTTTACTGAAATATAATCTGATCGAAGCTTATTTTTTCTTTTAGAAAGAAGAGTATCCAATAATTTATCAAAATTCTTATTTTTAGCAGAAATTACTTTCATTTTATTTCTTTTTTAAATCCTCCAATGTTACCTCTATAATTTCAGAATATAGGGTTATAAAGCGATTATCTGAAAATAACAAATTAATTTCATATTGTTCATCTATTTTCGTTATATCTATTCCCATCAACTTTAATTTTAGTTTACTGTCTTTTTGATCTATATTTTTTGCTACTACATTTTCTATAAATTCAAATTTACAAACACTCATAATGTTGCTTTTTTTGTTATCTTTGAGAGATTTTCGAGTTAGAGACAGTAAAAATATTTTATTTTTTTTTAGATATTTAATCTCTGAAACACTGGTGGTTGAGTCCTCGCAATATGTAGAAATTATATTTAAACCATTGAGATCTCTTGCTAATATCTTGGATAAGAAATTTTTTACCATTATATTTTCATTTTTACTTTAACACCAAGTTTTCTTAATTTAAGTTGAAGATTTGAGTACCCTCTCAATCCATGATAAACTCTTGATATTGTTGATGATCCCTTTGCTGCGATTGCACCCAATATTATTGAGAAGGTAGTTCTAAGGTCAGATGAAATACAATCGGCAGAATTCAACTTTTTTTCTCCATTAATTACTGCAAAATTTTTTTTAATTTTTATATCTGCTCCCATTCTATTAAGTTCGGGCACAGCCATAAATCTATTTGTAAAAATCGTTTCCTCAATTTTACTTTGCCCAAAAATTTTGGTCAAAACAGGTATTAAAATAGGCAAACAATCTGTTGCAAATCCAGGCCATGGTCCAGTTTTAACGTTTATAGGTTTTAATTTTTTTATAGTATTTAATTTTATAGAATTTTTACTTACGCCAATTTTAAAACCTATTTTTTTCAATAACTTTAATTCTGAGGGTAAAAATTTAGGATTTATATTCGCCACTTTTACACTGCCCTTTGTAATTGCTCCTACACATAGATAACTAAATGCTTCTATCCTGTCACCAATAATTTTATGATTGCCACTTAATAACTCTTTAACACCTTTTATTCTTAAAGATCTTTTGCCAATAAACTTTATATTTGCGCCTGAGTTATTTAGGAATTTTATAAGATCTGTTACCTCAGGTTCTAAAGATATATTTTTTAAAACGTGGGAACCTCTTACAAAAACTGAAGACATGATTAAATTTGACGTACCTGTTACTGTAATTTTTGGAAACTTATAGCTCTTACCTACCAAACCATTCTTTGAAGATATTTTCACATATCCCTTTTCCAAAACGTGTTCAGCCCCTAAACTTTTGAAACCTTCGAGATGCCAAGATGTATCACGAATTCCTAATGCACAACCTCCCCCTTGAGCAACTCTTATGTTTTTCTTTGGATATCTTCCAAGTAAGGAGCCCATGGTTAAAACTCCTGCTCGCATTGTAGATACCAATTTATAGGGAACAGTTAATTTATGATCCTTTTTATTTGTAATAATCATAATCTTTTTTTTCTCTAAAATTTTAACTTTAGAACCTAAGGAAATTAAAAGATCTTTCATTGTAAGAACGTCTTGAACCAAAGGAACATTTCTTAAAATTACCTCTTTTTTAAAAAGAATAGATGCTGCCATAAGGGGAAGGCATGAATTTTTTGCACCACTTATGTCTACCGATCCATTTATGGCTTTGCTCGGGCCAGTAATTATAAATCTTTTCATACTATTTTGATTTTGCTAAGGTTATGCCAACTTGACCTTGATATTTTCCTTTTCTATCAGAATAGGATACCTCTGGTTGATCTCCACTAAAGAACAAAATCTGAGCTGCTCCACTATTTGCATATAATTTTATTGAGTTGCTTGTATGATTTGAAAATTCTAAAACTAAGTTGCCATGCCAACCTGCTTCTAGAACTGTGGGAGGAGTTCCAAGTCCGCATCTTGCGTAAGTGCTCTTAGCAGTTACTAAACCGGTCACGTTTCTTGGCATTTTAAAATACTCAAGACTGCTTGCTAATGCGAAAGAATTCGGAGGAATTAAAACAGAATCTTCACCTTTAATAGTAATAAAATTATCCTCGCTAAAATTTTTTGGATCAGCAGTTGCTCCTTTTATATTTGTAAAAATTTTGAATTCAGAGCCGCATCTTAAGTCGTAGCCAAATGAGTTAAGTCCATGACTAATGCCTTTAGATATACTTTCACTTACAAATGGACTTATCATCTCCTCTTTTTCTGCAAGTTTCTTAATTTGTTTATCGTTTAGAATCATTTTTTTGGTTTTTTTGTTTGTGAATTTTTCTTTTTCTTAAATTTTTTCTAAGGGCTTTCTCGAGATCGAGCTTAGAAGGCTTTCTTTTAGAATTCATTAAAAAGATTATTTTTTCTCAGGATTGGTAAGATGCTCCAAAGTTACAACCTGATCAATTGGTATTGTCTTATCTTCAGATTTATTTGTTCCCTGCTTAGATTGTTTTTTGGCTCTTCTCTCAGCTAATTTCTTTTCTCTTTTAGCTTGCTTCTCCATTGCTTTAGCGCCTCTTGTAGATTTATAATCGTAGTGAATTCCCATAAAATTACCAAAAATTATTATAGACTTAATAAAATAAAAAATTAAGTCAAAAATTTGAATTTTATTGATTTTTACACTATTTTTATTTATTCGCCCTTGTAGTTTTAGTGTTAAAACAGGCCCTTGGTAAGGGTCAGTCATGAGTTAGATTCTCATCGAGGGCACCATTACTTTTTAAAGAAAAATTTTCTTAAAACGAATGTCAGAACGAACAAAAATATTATAGCTGATATTGGTACATAAATTTCTTGAGTTTTTAAAAGATCTAATATTTTAGGTAATTCGTCATTTTCATATATTTTCTTTTCTAAAGCTGATCCTAGTGAACAAACAATAAATGCTTGAATAATAACTCCAAGTAAGGTTCCAAAAAAATAGTTTTTTAATTTTACATCAAATAATACGGGAATTAGATTTTGTATCTGTATCGGAATACCACCAAGAAATCTAAGGAGGCCAACCGCTAAAAGCTGATTATTTCTTATTTTGTCATTAAGATATTGATACTTATTTTGTATTTTTTCAATGATGTAGTTTTTAAAAAAATAATTAGCAACGATAAAGGTTACACTAGATCCTAAAGCAAAAGTTAATGAAAAAATTAAAGTTCCGAAGTAAGGTCCGAAAATATATCCACAAATCAACCCTAATGGAGACCCAAATCCTTGAAGTAAAGAAATCCAAACAATTCCAAATATAATAAATACAAAAGATGAGAACATTATATTATTTTTTTTAAAATTAATTAGATATTCACTATTTAATTTGAGAAAACTATATGAAGTTAATTCCTCAATACTTGTGTAAGTTAATAAGAAGTATAAAAACAATCCCAGGAATAAAATATAGGCTAAACCTAACCATATTTTTACGTTTTTCATAGTTTGCATATTATAGATTTTACATTATAAGTACTTAAATTTTTAATACTACATAATTAAAATCTTATGAAAAGAACTTATCAACCAAGTAAACTCGTCAGAAAAAGACGCCACGGATTTAGATCAAAAATGAGAACAAAAGGTGGAAAAAAACTTCTTGCCAGAAGAAGAAAAAAAGGTCGAAAAAAACTTACTGTTTAATGAATATTAAAATTAAAAGTCTCTCAAAAAATGAGGACTTTAAAAAACTCCTTCATGGAAAAAAAATTTCTAATTCATATCTAACAATTTTTTTTAAAAAGATTCCTGATAAAAAAAATACATGTCTCAATATTAGTTTTGTAGCAAAAAAAAAAATGGGTAAAGCTATTGATCGAAATAAGATAAAAAGAAGGCTCAAAAATATGACATATGCAATAACTAAAATAGCTAAATTAAATCTTAACTTTTCTTATTTAGTTCTTGCAAAAAAAAGTGTTTTAGAGGAAAAATACGATGAAATTAAAGAGGCATTACAAAAAAGTTTTGAAAAAATAAGTTAATGAAGATTTTAACAAAGATTATAATCAAGATAATAAATTTTTATCAGTACTTAATCTCACCTTTGCTGGGTAATAACTGTAGATATTTACCAACTTGTTCAGAATATTTTATAGACTCTTTAAAAGAGTATGGTTTGATTAAAGGTTTTTTCAAAGGCACCAAAAGAGTTTTAAGTTGTCATCCTATAAAATTCCTTGGTGGTGGTGAAGGATTTGAACCAGTTAAAAAAAATAAAAATTAAAAATGGACTCTAATAAAAATATAATCGCGGCTATATCGCTTAGTGCAGCAATAATTGTTTTATGGGCTTTATTTTTTTCACCTTCACCAGAAGATCGAGAAAAAATAAAACAGAAAAGAATAGATTCGGTTAAAAGTTTAGATGCTCCAGAAATAGAAAATTCTGAATCTA
This sequence comes from Candidatus Pelagibacter communis, assembly GCF_001180105.1. Classification (GTDB taxonomy): domain Bacteria; phylum Pseudomonadota; class Alphaproteobacteria; order Pelagibacterales; family Pelagibacteraceae; genus Pelagibacter; species Pelagibacter ubique_K. The sequence goes on along the minus strand of NZ_CVSO01000040.1, from coordinate 25,172 downwards.
ACAAACTTCTTTCAAGAACAGAGGCTCTAAATAAAGATAAAAGAATTATATTTGAAAACGATAACGTAAAAGGTTCAATTTCTTTAAAAGGCGCAATTATAGATGATTTGCTTTTTAAAAATTACAATGAAAAACTTGAGGGCACAAAAAAGGTAGTACTACTAAATCCAAGAAACGCTTCTGATACATATTACCTTGAAACAGGCTGGGTTACTAACAACAAAAATATTGGTTTACCAGATAATAAATCAAAATGGAAAGTAGAGGGAAACACAAAACTTTCTCCAGGTAATGACGTTAAGTTAAAATGGAAAAACGATCAAGGACTAACTTTTGAAAAGATTATTAGCATTGATAATAAATTTTTATTTACTATTAACCAAAAAATAAAAAATAATACAAATAAAATATATAATTTTTATCCCTATAGCCAAATTATTAGAAAAAATATTCCTAAAGACATAGTCAATTTTTTTATTTTACATGAGGGGCCGCTTGGAGTGTTTGATGACCAGTTAGTGGAGAAAGATTATGATGACGTAATAGACAAAAAATATTCAATCAATGCTGAAGAAGGTTTTCTAGGTATCACTGATAAATATTGGCTAACAAGCTTAATACCAGAAAAGAATAAAAATTTTAGAGCAGACTTTGAGTATAGTGAAAAATTCAAAATTAGTTATATAGAAACTGAGCCTTTAGAGGCAGAGCCAAATAAGCAAATTAGTAATAAAGTTGATATTGTTATAGCTGCAAAAGAGGTAGATGTAATTGATGAGTACAATGAGAAGTTAGGATTATCAAAATTTGATCTGGTTATCGACTGGGGTTGGTTTTATTGGATTGTAAAACCTTTGTTCTTTTTAAATGATTACTTTTTTAAACTTGCAGGAAATTATGGATTAGCAATTATATTAATAACTGTTTGTTTGAGATTATTGTTCTTTCCACTAAATAATTATGCATTTAGATCGATGAGTCGTATGAAAATTTTGCAACCCGAAATGGCTCGTCTTAAAGAAGTGCATAAAGATGATAAGATGAAACTTCAGCAAGCAATTATGCAGCTTTATAAGAAAGAAGGAGTTAATCCTGTAAGTGGTTGTGTGCCAATTTTAATTTCTATACCATTTTTTTTCGCTATTTATAAAATGTTGTTTGTAACAATTGAAATGAGACATCAGCCCTTTTTTGGATGGATAAAAGATCTTTCTGAAAAAGACCCCACATCAATTTTTAATTTATTTGGACTGATACCATGGTCACCACCTGACTTTTTGATCATCGGTGCGTTACCCGTGCTAATGGGCCTAACAATGTGGGCGCAACAGAAACTTAATCCAGCTCCACAAGATGATATACAAAAGAAAATTTTTATGTTTTTTCCTGTCTTCTTAACTGTAATACTTGCACCTTTCCCTTCGGGATTAGTTCTGTATTGGACGGCCAACAATATTCTTACAATGGCTCAACAGTACGTCATTATGAAGAGAACTACTGTGAAAACCTCTCAATAATGGATTTAAAAAAGATCTTACCTACAGACGGACCGCCAGTCGAAGAAGTTTTGAAATATGTTGAGAAATACAAAAATGAAATAATAGTTATAAAGTATGGGGGCAATGTATTTATTGATAGAGAAATTTTCGATAATTTTATCAAAGATTTAAGTGTACTTAACAAGCTTGGTTTACAAGTGGTTGTTGTGCACGGGGGAGGGCCAAGAATAAAAAGGGAATTATCTAAACAAAATATTGAGTCAAAATTTGTAAGAGGTCTTAGAGTTACTGATGAAAAAATTATTAATATCGTTGAGACAGTGCTTATTGACTTTAATGAGGATATTGTAAATTCTCTAAAAAAAATTGGATCCCAGGCAGCCTCACTGCATACAAAAAAAGACAATGTTATAGAAATTATACCTGAACAAAAGGAACTTGGTTTTGTAGGAGTTCCTGATAAAATTATTACAGAGACTATTTTTGGAAAATTAAAAAATAATATTATACCTATTATCTCCCCTTTAGGACTTGGAGAAAATAAACAGACCTACAATATTAATGGAGATCATGCAGCTGGAGCAGTTGCGAAATCTCTTAAATCAAGAAGACTTCTTTTAATGACAAATGTTGAGGGCGTTTTGAATAGAGAGAAGAAACTTATTTCGGAAATCAATTCTTCAAAAATAATTGAAATGATAGAGGATAAAACAATTACTGAGGGTATGATCCCAAAAATAAATACTTGTCTTGATGCTGTGAAAAACGATGTAACTGCAGTTGGTATAATTGACGGTCGTAAACCTCGTTCAGTTTTATTTGAATTATTTTCCGATAAAGGATCGGGAACATTAATAAGAAAATGAAAAATTTGAAAGAAATGAAATACCTTCTTTTGGACCTTGATGGAGTTTGCTATGGTTCTCATAATGGTTATCCTTTAGAAAAAGTCTTTGGTCTTGTATCAAAAAGAATGACTCTTTTTATTCAGGAAAAACTTGGTTTAGATGAAAAAAAGGCAAAAGAACTTCAAACTAATTATTTTTATAAATACAATACCAGTCTTAATGGTCTAATGTTACATCATAATGTTATTGGGGATGAATTTCTTAAATATGTACATGATATTGACATTTCATTTATGAAAGAAGACAAAATATTGAGAAGTGAACTAGAGAATTTAGATATGGAAAAATTTATTTTTACAAATGGTAGCGCTGAACATGCTAAAAATATTTTAACACGATTAGGTATATACGATCTTTTTGGAAAAGAAAAAGTGTTCGATATAAAAGATGCTGGATATGTTCCTAAACCAGAGGCCCAGACCTTTGATTTAATGGTCAAAAAATTTGGTATTAAACCCAAAGAAACAATTTATATTGAGGATATAGCTAAAAATTTAAGTATCGGTTTTGAAAAAGGCTGTACAACTGTTTGGTTAATCAATGATGAACATTTTGGAAAAATTGACTCTGATAAAGATTATATTTCTCATAAAATTGAAAATCTATCTTTATTTCTTAAAGAAATAAGGTTATTAAAAAGTAAATAAATTATGTCCTTAGAAAAAATGATTAATGATGCCTGGGAAAAAAAAGACCAAATAAATCAAGATTCAGATCAATCTTTGAAGGATGCAATAAACCAAGTAATTAAAGATTTAGATAGTGGTAAGTCTCGAGTAGCAGAAAAAATTAATGGAGAATGGAAAACTCACCAATATCTTAAAAAGGCTATCATGCTTAGCTTTAGAATTTACCCTATGGATAATTTAAGCGGTCCGTATAGTAGCTGGTACGATAAAGCTCACTTATTAAAAGGTAAAACAGCTAATTGGACAAAGGAACAACATGAGGCTGCTGGATTTCGAATGACACCAAACAGTCCAGTAAGACCAGGATCTTTCATTGGAAAAAATGCCGTGCTCATGCCTTGTTATGTAAACATAGGAGCGTACATCGGTGCTGGAACAATGATGGATACTTTTAGTAGAGCTGGTAGCTGCTGTCAAATTGGAGAAAATTGTCATATATCTGCTGGTTCAGGTATTGGTGGAGTGTTAGAACCAGCTCAAGCACTCCCAACTATAATTGAGGATAACGTATTCGTTGGAGCAATGTCAGAAGTTGTAGAGGGTGTTATAGTGGGAGAAGGAAGCGTTCTTTCAATGGGATGTTACATTGGTCAAAGTACAAAAATTGTAAATAGATCAAATGGCGAGGTTACAAAAGGGCATGTTCCACCTTATTCGGTCGTGGTACCTGGTACTCATAAAGATCTTTATGCTGTTCATATAATAAAAACTGTAGACTCAAAGACAAGGTCAAAGACATCAATTAACGATCTTTTAAGAGACTAATTATGCAAAAAATAAATGAATTACAATTAGCTAAAGAGCTAATGAAGTTTCCATCAATAACACCTAGAGACGCTGGTGTAATGAAATTTTTAGAAAAAAAATTAAAAAAAATGGGTTTCAAAACTAAAATTTTAAATTTCAAAGAAAAAAATTTTCAACCAGTAAAAAATTTATATGCTAGACTAGGAAGTAAAGGGCCTAATTTTTGTTTTGCGGGCCACTTAGATGTTGTACCCCCTGGAGATATTAAAGACTGGACAGTTAATCCTTTCAGACCTTCTGTTAAAAAAGGTCATTTAATTGGTAGAGGTGCGAATGATATGAAAGGCTCAGTAGCTGCTTTTGTTTCAGCCGTAAGTATTTTTTTGAATAATAATAAAAGTTTTAATGGATCAATTAGTTTATTAATAACAGGTGATGAAGAAGGAGATGCGGTAAACGGCACAAAAAAAGTCGTAGATTATTTAAAAAAGAAAAAGGAAAAAATTAATTTTTGTTTGGTAGGTGAACCAACGAATCCAAATAAATTAGGAGAAATGATAAAAATTGGTCGAAGAGGAAGTTTAACTGGAAAAATAGAAATAATTGGTATGCAAGGGCATGTTGCCTATCCTCATAGAGCAAATAATCCCTCAACGATAATTATTAAAGTTTTAAATGAATTAAAAAATATAAAGTTTGATAAAGGTGCCAAAAACTTTCAGCCAACAAACTTAGAGATTACGAAAATAAATATTGATAATAAAGCTGATAATATTATCCCAAGAGTTGCTAATGCAACTTTTAATATAAGATTTAATAACAAGCACTCATCAGGCTCTATCAAAAAAAAAATTAATAAAATTTTAAGTAAAATTAGTACAAAAAATAAATCAAAATTTAAAATAGATTACAGAGTGTCTGGTGAAGCATTTTTAACAAAACAAAATGCAACGACAAATATGATTCAGAATGTTGTAAAAAAAATTACAAAAATTAAACCAAAACTTTCGACAACCGGAGGAACATCTGACGCTAGATTTATAAAAAATATTTCTCCATGTTTAGAATTTGGCCTTGTAGGTAAGACAATGCATAAAGTTGATGAAGCAGTATCCCTAAATGATCTTAAAAAATTAACAAAAATTTATGCTAACATTCTTAATAACTATTTTTTGTGAAAACTGCGATAATATCTTCAAAAACTTCGGTTAATCATTTAACAGGTGATGGTCACCCTGAACAACCTAAAAGAGTTACTGTGATAACTGAAAGACTTAAAAAAAATAAAAGTTTAATTTGGGATAAGCCAATCTCCTTTGATGAAAATATACTAAAAAAAGCACATGGTGAAGATTATGTTAGCATGGTTAAAAAAAGTTTTCCTAATCAAGGATTAAGATTTTTAGATGGCGACACTATTATTTCACCTGGAAGCAAAGATGCCACAATAGATGCGGTGGGATCAGTAATTAAAGCAGTAGATGGTGTTGAACAGAAGAAATTTAGAAATGCTTTTTGTGTAGTAAGACCTCCTGGACACCATGCAGAAAAAAATAAAGCGATGGGTTTTTGCATCTATAATAATTGTGCAGTTGCCGCTCATTATCTTATTGAAAAGTATAAATACAAAAAAATTGCAATATTCGATCCAGATGTCCATCATGGAAATGGTACACAAGATATTTTTTATGATAATAAAAACGTTTTGTATTTATCTACTCACCAATATCCATTTTATCCAGGGACTGGAAGTGAAAAAGAAAAAGGTAAACACAATAACATTTTCAATGTGCCTCTTCCTGCTGGGACAACATCAGAAAAATATATGAATGCTTTGGATAGAATTTTAGATAAACTATTTGAATTTAAACCTGAATTTTTGATTTTAAGCATGGGTTTCGATGCTAACATTGCTGATCCTCTAGCGCAGTTTGAATTAAAATCTGAAGATTTTTATGAGATTACAAGAAGAACTCTCAAAGCAACAAGCGAATTCACTAATGGAAAAGTTGTATCAGTGTTAGAAGGAGGGTACGACCTTAATGCCCTTGCAGATAGTGCATTTAATCATGTAAATGCTCTCGTAGAAAATAATTAATGAAACTGTATAAGATCAAAAAGTCTAAAATAGACAACAAGCGAGGTTTATATGCAACAAAAGAAATTAAAGAAGGAACAAAAATAATTAATTACATTGGAAAAATCATTACCAATAGAAAAGTCGAGGAGTCAGCAAAATTTGATAATAATAAACCAATCTATTTATTCACACTTAATAATAGATATACCTTAGACGGAGACTTTCATTGGAATACTGCAGGTTTGATTAATCATTCATGTAATAATAATTGTGACTATGAGGGAAAAGGTTTTAAGGTCTGGGTAACAGCAATAAGAGATATTAAAAAAGGAGAAGAACTTACTTGCGATTATGGTTTTGCATTTGATAAAGACTATAAACAATTCCCTTGTAAATGTGGTGCAAAAAATTGTTGTGGATATATTGTAAGAGCAGGTTCAAGGTTTAGGATAAATAAAAAATTTGCTATTAGTAAAAAAAAAACTAATAAATTACTTTAGTTAAATATAGTCCTTCTGCTGGAGCAGGAGGTGCACAATTAATTCTTTTTTTTGATTTGATTATCTTGTCAAATTTTTGAATGCTCCACCTGTCTTCACCAACATACTTCAAACAACCAACCATCGACCTTACCTGATTTTGAAGGAATGACTGAGCTTTTATTTCAATCTCAATAATATCTTTTTTAGTTAAAAATTTAATTGATTTAATCGTTCTAACTGGAGTTTTCGCTGAACAACTTGATGATCTAAATGTTGAAAAATCTTTTGTACCAATTAATTTTTTTGCTCCTTTTTTCATCATTTCTAGATTAAGTTTTTTTATTATGTGCCAACACCTTTTATTTTTTAACACTGAACCAGATTTACGATTTAAAATTACATATTTATATATTCTCGCTTTTGCAGAATATCGAGCATGAAAAGTGAGCTTCCTTTTTTTTAAGTTTAAAATACTAATGCCGTATCTGGATAAAAAATGATTAACTGATTTTAAAAATTTATAGCTATCTTTTATTTTTGTGCTTGTATCAAAATGAGCTGATTGTTCTAGAGCATGTACTCCGGAGTCAGTTCTGCCTGATCCTATTATATTTATCTTTTCTTTAAAAATTTTTGAAATAGTATTTTGAATTCTCCCTTGAATTGTTTTCCCTTTTCTCTGTACCTGCCATCCATTATAATTAGTGCCGACATATTCAATAAGAATTTGATATCTATTCATTAAGAATGCAGCCTTTACTTATTTTTGAACCATGCAAAAATTCACTTATTTCTTGAATTTTTTTTCCCTCTTTTTGAATTTCAATAACCTTTATGCTTTCATTATTTGAGCATGCTATCTCAAGTTTGTCATTAATAACTTTACCGGAGGGTCCTGTTCCATTTCCAATTTCAGCTTTTAATATTTTATATCTATCTCCTTTAAACATAAAATACGCTCCTGGATTAGGGTGCAAACCATTTATTTTTCCAATGATTTTTTTGGCAGTATCATTCCAAATTATCTTTCCCTCTGCTTTATTTATTTTTTCAGCATATGTTGCCTTAGAATGGTCTTGTTCTTTAAAATTCGCTTTACCACTTATAATTCTATCTATGTTTTCAATAATTTTTAACGCTGCTAATTGAGATAATTTTTCTTGGAGCTCAGTTGCATTTAAATGTAAGTCAATTTTTATTTTATAAGTCTCAAGAACGGGACCAGCATCTAAGTGTTCATTAATTTTCATAAAACTAATTCCTGTTTCAATATCCTGACTCATTATTGCTCTCTGTATTGGTGCAGCACCCCTAAATTTGGGCAAGATGGATGCATGAATATTCAAAAAACCATTTTTGGAAAGGTCCAAAAATTCCTTCGGTATAATTTGACCATATGAAATTACTACAACAATTGAAGGTTTTGTTTTTTTTATAAAGTTATACTCATCAATATTATTTTTAAGACTATTTGGAGTTCTAATTGGTAAACCAAGTAATTCAGATTTAGCATGAATTGGAGTTTTTTGAATTTTCATTCCCCTGCTAGATTTTTTTGGCGGTTGTGTATAAACAACAGAAATATTGAGTTTACTTTCACTTATCTTTTCAAGAATAGGTACAGCAAATTTTGAAGTACCCATAAAAATGATATTATCTGACATTTACACAATAACTCTACTAGATGTATTTTTATTTTTAGATAATTTTTTTATTAGAATATCTTTTTTCAGTTTTGATAAAAAATCAATTATCAGCTTTCCATCTAAGTGATTAATTTCGTGCTGGATACATGTTGATAGTAAATCATCACATTTCATATTTATTTTGTTCCCTGAGATATCAATGTATTCAACAATACAGGTTTTTGGCCTTTCAATTTCAATAAATGTTTCAGGTATCGATAAACAACCTTCTTCATATATTGATCTTTCTTTACCAAAAGATTTTATGACTGGATTTATTAAACATAAAGGTTTTTTTTTTTCATCTTTCTTTGAAACATCAATTACAATCATTCTTCTCAAAACACCAACTTGAACAGCAGCAAGTCCTATGCCATTATTTTTGTACATTGTTTCAAATAAATCATCTGCTAACTGTTTTTCTCTGTTAGTTATTTTCTCAATTTTTTCAGATTTTTTTTTGAGTATTTCATCTGGAACCAGTATGATGTTTTTTTTTGCCATAACTAAGTCTATATTCTAACTGGTAAGATTATAGAGAGAATTTCATTTCTTATTAAATCTACGTCCATTTGATTTAATGCATTTACTAAAAAATATAGAGTTTCTGAACCAAGATTTTTAAGTTCGTCTTCACCAATTATTTCTATAATTCTTAACATTGCTAAACCAATTTCTCCGTCATTAATCAAAACCTGTATGTCTATGGGCATAATATTTTCGTTAATTGTATAAAGGTCTTTATATTCCTCGTTTACTTCAATTCCATCAAATTTTAATGACTCTATAACAATTACATCTTTTGTAATTAAATAATTTTTTTTACTTTTTTTAATTTTTTTTAAAAAATTATTGAGATCTTTCTCAGCTTTTTTTTTTGAAGGTTTTTCTTGTATGAAATAATTTATAATTTTTGATTGATGCAAAATTTTATTATTGTATTTAATTTTTTTATTTGGATTTTCTGTTTTAGAATTTAAAACATAAAAATCTGTTAAATCTGAATTTAATTCACTTTCTTTAAATCCTTTAAGAATAAATCTTAATTCATCTTTAAAAGCATTTTCTAAACCATCTTTAATAAAGGATAATTTAAGATCTTTGGAAAGTTGTGTTACTTTGTTGGGATCATCATTCAATAAAATTCCTTGATACATCAAAGCTCTAGATTTTATATTTGATAAATTCTCTTTTTCTGTTTCTACGTTAAGAAGCTGGTCTATAGAGAATTGAAATTTTTTATATACATTAAATAAATCTTTCTCATTATAATTTCTCTCATGTGTAGCCTTTTCTAACAATGAGATTTTTTTCTCATCAGTTGTATCGATATCACTGGTGCTATCTAGTAAATTATTAGACCTTAAATATGTCCAAAATAACTTTGATGTTTTTTTTGTGGGCACATATTTAAAATCTTTAATTGTTTTAAATGAAAGGTGTAAATTTAAAAGATTTTTATCTGATGAAGTATTATCATCTTTTGAAAGTCCCATCAATGAATTAAACTTTTTCTCAAAAAAAGGATCTGAATAACCAGATTCTTTTTCTAAATCAAAACGCATTGTTGCAAGATCATTTTTTTTATTATGTATCAAGCAATATATTGAAAAGTTTTTCAAATAGTAATCGTTAAAATTTTGATTTATTTTTTCAAATAGATTACATGCATCTTTAATTTCTGCCTTGGATAAATACTCATCTAAAACAAATTTAATTAAATTTTCATTTGATATAATATTGAGATTTTTAGTCACGTAGTTTTCTATTAATTCTAAATCTCCATTTTTTATTAACCACTCTTCTTTTAAATCAAAAAAAATTTTTTTCTCTTTGTTGCCATTCGGGGGATATGCGTTGGTTAACAAAATTTTTTGATACAAACGATTAGCATCATCAGATAAATTCATTCTATTAATTTTTTTTTTGATTCCATAAACTTTTTCTTCATTTGAATTTTGCCACATATCAATTGTCAATCCGTTTTCATTCGGATCATAAATCCCAACAATCATATCGTTTGTGTTGGTAAAATTTTCTTGAGTGATAATTTCACTTTTATTACTTGTTGCGCTATTTTGAGTTTCGATTTTAATGCTTTTTGGTTTATCTTTACTTTTAATCTCAAGCGTTTTTTCTTCTTCCTTTTCAAGTTTCCAAATGTCTGTTGGTTCATTGGAAAAAGTTTTACTTGTGAAAAAAAAAATTAATAAAAAAATTATAGAGAGATTATTTAACAATTTTTAAGTTTTCTTGTGGGATTTTTTTTTCAATTAGTTTATTTGGTGATGGAAAATTAATCTTGCCTACAAACACTATCATTCCAAAAATTACTACTATAACTAATACTACTTTAATAATGATTTTTAAGGGGTTTGATGAACTACCAATACTTGTTTTTTTATAAAATTGCATATATTTTTTAATAATTTCAAATTAAGACATATTTGTGTTTTTTCAATGTAGAAATTTATGAAAACAAAAAAAAAAATTGTTTTATTAGGTATGATGGGTTCAGGAAAATCGACAATTGGAGCAATATTATCAAAAAAATTAAATAAATCATTCGTGGATATAGATAAAAAAATAGAGATTTTTCAAAAGAAAAAAATACATCAAATTTTTAAAGACAAGGGGGAAGTTTTTTTTAGAGAACTTGAGCAAGATTTTACTTTATCTTTTTTAGAACAAAAAAAAGACATTGTTATTTCAATAGGTGGAGGTGCTTTTTTGAATGAAAAAATTAGAAAAAGTATAAAAGATAATTCTTTATCTTTCTGGCTAGACTGGGATGCAGAGACATTGGTAAAACGAACAATTAACAACAAAAAAAGACCTTTAATAAATGGCTTAAATAAAAGCGAAATTCGAAAAATTATTAAAGAAAGAAACAAAATTTACATTAAATCAGACTTTAGGATATTTTGTGAAAATCATAAAAAAAACGAAATTGTTGATATAATAAAAAACATTTTAGAAAAAAATGAAAATTCAAATTAACACAAATGATGGTTCGTATCCGATTTATATAGGAAAAAATATATTTTTAAATATTAATAAACTTTTAAGAAGGACTAAAATCAACCCGAGTAAAATATTAGTTGTTTACGATAGTAATGTTCCAAAAATTTTAATTAAAAAAATTCTTAAAAAGTTAAGTAACAAATCAGTATATAAAATTGAAATCGTTTTTAATGAAAAAAATAAAACATTTAAAACAATATCTAAAATTTTAAAAAAATTACAAAAAAATAATTTTAATAGAAATGATTGTTTGATTTCAGTAGGTGGCGGTATATGTGGTGATATTTGTGGATTTGCCTCAAGTATATTTAAAAGGGGTTTAGCTTTTGTAAATGTTCCTTCAACCTTTTTAAGTCAAGTTGACTCATCTATAGGAGGTAAAACTGGTGTAAATTCAGAAACTGGAAAAAATATGATCGGTACTTTTTATCAACCATCTATCGTAATTTCCGATACAATTTTTCTAAAAAGTTTACCTAAAAAGGAAATGATTTGTGGTTATGCTGAGATATTAAAACACTCTTTAATAAGCAACAGAAAGTTTTTTGATTATCTGAGAAAAAATTTTAAAAAAATAATTCAAAAAGATTCCAAACATTTAAAAATAGCAATTTTTAAAAGTTGTAATATTAAAAAAAGAATTGTCGAAAAAGATGAAAAAGAGAAAAACCTTAGAAAAACACTAAATCTTGGACATACATTTGCACACGCCTTTGAAGCTTCAAAGGGATATACAAAAAAACTAAATCATGGTGAAGCAGTTTTATTAGGTATTATGTCAGCATCAAAATTTAGTCATAAGAAAAATTTATTAAAAGATAATGAATTTAATCTAATAATGGAACATCTCAAAAAATTAAATTATGATAATTTAAACAGATATTTTAAAATTAAAGATATTCCGAAGATCATTGAATACATGAAACAAGATAAGAAAAATCAAAATAATTTGATCAATTTGATTTTGTTACAGAAAATTTCAAGGCCAATTATTAATAAAAATTTTTCTAAAATAGAAATAAAGAAATTTTTCGATCGCTTAATTTATAATTAGTTGAAGAGAGTGAATATACTCTTTCATTTCAATTTGTAAAATTTTATAAATTTTTTTTGTAACTTCTACCTTGCTTTTGTTCATTAATTCTTTTGAAAATATAGATATTTTTAAATGGAATTTATTTTTACTATTTTCTTTATGACCCTGATGAAGAAAAGATTTATCCTCAATTTTAATTCCATCAATTTTAATTTGATCTAAGATTTTTTTTTCAACGAGTTCGATTAATTTATTTATTTCCATAATAATTGTTATAATAATACTACAATGAAAATAATTTGCGATTGGAATAATTGTGACAAATTGGGTGAATATAAGGCACCTATTGAGAAGGATAATAGCAAAAATTATCGCCTTCTCTGCTACGAGCATATTAAAGAATTCAATAAGAATTGGAATTATTTCGCAAATATGACTGATCAACAGGTCAATGAATTCATTAAGTCAGATATGACATGGCATAAGCCAACACAAAATTTCAGTGCGCAAGACAATTTTTTTAAGATTTTATGGAACAACACTCTGAAGGAAAACTTAGATGAAATCAAAGATCCAAATAAAGCTGAACAAATTAAACGTTTTACTTATTCAGATGATGATATTAAAGCTTTTAATATATTGAGTTTAAAAATAGGCGTTGACTGGTCAAAAATAAGAGATAAATTTAAAAAACTTGTCAAAAAATTTCACCCTGATAAGAATTCAGGAAACAAAAAATACGAGGAAAAATTGAAAATAATAACGTTGGCATATACTCAACTTAGAAGGAGTTACAGGCGATGAATGAAAATCTAAATTTAATTCCTGATATCAAAATTTCAGTAAAACAAACCTTTGGTTTTGAAACAGATATTGAGGTGGATGCCTTTTCAAAAAAGAATGAGTTTGTTCCCGAAATCGATAAAAATTATAAGTTTGACAAAGATACAACCTTGGCGGTTCTCTCGGGTTTTTCTTATAATAAAAGAGTATTAATTCAAGGATATCATGGAACTGGAAAATCAACTCATATAGAGCAGATTGCGGCCAGACTTAATTGGCCTTGTGTTAGGGTTAATCTTGATAGTCACATTAGTAGAATTGATTTAATTGGCAAAGATGCAATCAAAATTAAGGATGGAAAACAAATAACAGAATTTCAAGAAGGAATTCTTCCATGGACAATCCAAAATCCAGTTGCCCTCGTTTTTGATGAATACGACGCTGGTAGGCCTGACGTAATGTTTGTTATCCAAAGAATACTGGAAGCAGAAGGTAACTTTACTCTTTTAGATAAAAATAAAGTTTTAAAACAACACAAATATTTTAGGTTATTTGCCACTTCAAATACTGTTGGTTTAGGTGACACTACAGGGTTATATCACGGTACCCAACAAATAAATCAAGGTCAAATGGATAGATGGAATATAGTTACAACTTTAAATTATTTAAGTCTAGAAAGAGAAATGGAAATTATACTAGCGAAGAATAAATCATATAATAACCCCAAAGGTAAAGAAAAAGTTGCTAACATGATTAAAGTGGCATCCTTGACTAGGAAAGGTTTTGTGTCGGGTGATATTTCTACAGTCATGAGCCCAAGAACAGTTTTGCATTGGGCTGAAAATAATCAAATTTTCAATGATCTTGGTTACTCATTCAGAGTAACATTTTTAAATAAATGCGATGAGACCGAAAAAAACATTATCGCTGAGTATTATCAGAGATGTTTTGGCGAGGATTTACCTGAGTCTTTGATTAATATTCAATCTAATGAGTAAAAAAGAAGAGTTCATTAAAGATCAATTTAAACAAGCCTTAAATTCAACATATAAAGTTTTATCAGACTTAGGAATTAAAACTGAAAAAAAGTCTGAAATAAAAAAGAACGAATATTTTGATCAAATTAAGATTAATAGTTTAGATACTAAAAACGACTTTACGAAATTAAGAGCAGAGACAGACTCCAATGCATTAAAATTAAAATTTTCAAACTCTAATGTTTATAATAAATACGCTCCACAAAACTCATCTTACAAAAGTTTTTATGAGCTTTCAGAGAAAATAAGGTGCGAATTATTAGGTTTTAGAATTCTTCAAGGTATAAAAAAAAATATTTCAGAAAATTATTTTCTTAAAAACATAAAGAAAGATCAAAGGGAAATAAGAAAAAAAGATGATGTAAGTGCAATTGAAGCATTTGAATTATATTTAATAAGTAAATTTATGAATATTGATCTCAATGCTCTTTCAAAAAAGAAATTGAGTTTTTGGGAGAAAGAATTTGATTTAACAATTAAAAAACATATTCACTTTTTATCAAAAAATATAGAAGACCAAGATAAATATAACGAAAAATTTTCAGAAATTTTAAAAAATATGAAAATTTTCGACTCTGAAAAAGATTTAAAAGAGGAAAATAAATCGAATGAAGAAAATCCACAAAATAAGGATGATAATAAAAGTGAGAAAAACAATGAAAATAGCAATGAACAGCAAACTAGTGCTGAAAACGAAATTCAGACCTCTGATGGTCTAGACGAATTTAGAATGGAGGAAGAATTAACAGAAGACGGAAGCGAGGTTGAAGGAAAGGAAAATGTTATACAAAAATTGAATACTTTAAAAAAAGATATTGATTACTCTATTTATACAAAAAAATTTGACGAAATAGCTAAGGCTGAAAACTTAGAAAAAGAAGAGGAGATAATAAAGTTAAGAAAAAATTTAGACCAACAATTAACTAATCTTCAAGACTTAGTGACTAAACTTGCAAATAAGTTACAAAGACAATTGCTAGCTAAACAAAATCGTTCATGGGAATATGATTTAGAGGAAGGATTGTTGGATAGTTCAAAGCTCAGTAGAATAATAATTGATCCACAAAACTCTTTATCTTTTAAAAAAGAAAAAGATTTCGAATTTAAAGACACGATAGTTACTCTTTTAATCGATAATTCTGGTTCAATGAGAGGTAGACCAATAACAATTGCAGCATTATGTGCTGATATTCTTTCGAGAACACTTGAAAGATGCAACGTTAAAGTCGAAATATTAGGATTTACAACGAAAAATTGGAAGGGAGGAAATTCTAGAGAAAATTGGAGCAAAAATGGAAAACCTAAAAATCCAGGAAGACTGAATGACCTGAGACATATCATTTATAAAGGAGCTGATACTCATTGGCGTCAGTCGAAAAAAAATCTAGGATTAATGTTAAAAGAGGGTTTGTTAAAAGAAAATATTGATGGTGAAGCAATAGTTTGGGCATTCGACAGAATTAATAAAAGAAGAGAAGAGAGAAAAATTTTAATGGTCATATCTGATGGTGCACCAGTTGATGACTCCACTCTCTCGGTTAATTCTGGTGATTACTTAGAAAAACATTTAAAAAAAACTGTAAAATTTATAGAAACTAGCTCCACTGTTGAAATTTTAGCAATTGGAATAGGGCATGATGTTTCAAGATACTACAAAAAGGCGATTAAAATATCAGATGTTCAAGAATTAGGAGATGTAATGATTTCCCAACTAAGTGACTTATTCAAAAAAAAAATTAGCAAAAAGAAATTAAATTAGAGGTTTTTTAAATCTTTGTTTTTCCACGATATTAAAACTTCAGCCCCAGATCTAGTTTTGGAATTTCTACAAATTATTGATGCATTATGTCTTTCCAAAAGTGTCTTACCTATAAATATTCCTAGTCCTAACCCTGTTTTTGATTTTACAAATGATGAAGTTGATTTAATATATGGTTCACCAATTTTATTTAATATTTCTTTCGGGTAACCTGGTCCATCATCTTCAATTGAAATTTCAGAAATTTCATTATCACTTTTAACAGAAATATAAACCTTATTATTGGCAAACTTATTTGCATTTCCAATGAAATTTCTAATTCCATAAACCAATTCTATTAATTTTGGTATTTTAAAAGAGTTATCATCTTGATCGTCATTAAAAATAAATTCTTTTTCTGAAATTTCCTGAAAAGATTTAATTATTTCAGTAACATAATCCTTTAAAGCACATTCTACATCAATAAAATCATCTTCAATTCCAGGGTTTAAAGTTAGTTTCTTAAGAATTTGACTACATCTATCTACTTGATTTACTAATAATTCAATATCTTTTTTCAAGTCTTGTTTGTCTTTAAATTGTTTAGATAAATCCTGTGATATAATTTTAATAGTAGATAGAGGAGTATTTAATGAGTGAGCTGCAGCTGCGGCTTGACCTCCTAATGAAACCAACTCATGTTCTTTTGCTATAAACTCCTCAATTTTATTAAAAGCCTCTTTCCTTAAGTTGGATTCTCTACCAAAAAGAATTGCAAAATAATTGAGGAAAATTAACGCAATCACTAATGAAATAGGAACGCCATAATAATAAAATTCATTAAATGAAATTTCTTTTCCAAGAGGGTAGATTAGCTGTCGGTGGTCAACTGTAAGAAATATAATACACAAAATTGTTATAAATATTAGTAAAAGACTTGTTTTTAGGCTCAAATTAGAAGAAGAAAAAACACTTGGGATTAAAATAAATATTGAGAACGGATTTAATATACCGCCTGAATAATACAAAATACCACTTAATTGTATGATATCTATAAGCAAAAAGATAAATGAAGCTCTGTTTGAAAGAATATTCTTTTCATAAAAATACATCAAAAATAAATTTGAAATAACTCCTAACAAAATAACGAGGTTTATAGTTAAAATGTCTAATTCAAAATTAAATACATATTTTGCAACATTCACTGTTACGAATTGTCCAAAAATAGCAATCCATCTAAGGTTAATATATGTAAGTTTATTTAATGTATAAATATTCGATGCAGATTTAGATACCATTAAACATCTAAATTGTTTATTTCTAAAGCATTAGAGATAATAAAATCTTTCCTGATTGAAACATCATTGCCCATTAGAGTGTGTATAATTTTTTGATCTTTTTTCTGATCACTAGAGTATTTTACCTTCAATAAATTTCTTTTTTCCGGATTTAAAGTTGTATCCCATAATTCTTCGGGATTCATTTCTCCAAGACCTTTAAATCTTTGAATATTAAGTTTTGATTTTTCTTCTAAAATTATTTTTTCAAATTCTTTTGTGCCTTTTTTAATTTTTTTTAAGCTTTTAGAATTACTTAATATAAATTCATCCAGGTTTTTTTCATCCTTAATATAAAAAGTTTTTCCTGCTTTGTTAATCTTAAATAAAGGTGGTTGAGCTAAAAAAATATGCCCATTCTCTATGAGTTTGTTAAAAGGTTTGTTATTAAAAAATGTTAGGAGTAGAGCTCTAATATGAGATCCATCCACGTCTGCGTCAGTCATTATTATAATTTTTCCATATCTTAAATCATGAAGGTCAATATCCTCGACCTTTGGATCTAAACCAAGTGCATTTATTAAAGTCACTATCTCATTTGAAGAAATCATTTTTGAAAGTGTTTTAGTTCGATTATCATTTGAACTTCCATTTTTTTTAGATCCTGTATCTTCAACATATGTATTCAGTATTTTACCACGTAAAGGTAATACTGCTTGAAACTCCCTGTTTCTACCCTGCTTTGCAGATCCACCAGCAGAATCTCCTTCAACAATAAAAAGTTCAGTTCCGTCTCTTTGAGAATTTTGACAGTCTGCTAGTTTTCCAGGCAAACCTGTTAATTCAAGAGCTCCTTTTCTTCTTACACTCTCTCTGGCTTTTCTAGCAACGTCCCTTGCTTGTGCAGCCTGAATTATCTTTAAAAGGACTGTCTTTGTTATCGCAGGGTTTTGATCGAACCAAATAGAAAGTTTTTCATTAATAAAATTTTCAACAATATTTCTTATCTCTGATGAAACTAATTTGTCTTTTGTTTGGGATGAAAATTTCGGGTCAGGCATTTTAATCGAAAGCACAGCACATAGTCCTTCTTTAATATCGTCCCCTGAAATCGAAATTTTATTTTTCTTGAGAATGTTGTTATCACTTACATACTTATTTACTATTCTTGTTAAAGAACTCCTAAATCCCAAAAGGTGTGTACCTCCATCTTTTTGATAAATATTATTTGTGTAAGCATACACATCCTCTGAATATCCAGAATTCCATTCTAAGGAACATTCAATATTTATACTCTCCTTATCACCCTCAAGATAAATAGGCTTTTTAAACAAATCGTTGCCATTTTTATTTTGAAGTTTCTCTTTTTTGTTGTTTAAAAATGTTACAAATTCAATTAAACCACCATCATACTTAAATTCTATTTCTTTTTCTTTTTTTAAAGTTTTATCTTTTACGATTAACTTCACGCCCTTATTTAAAAAAGCCAATTCACGCATTCTTTTTTGAATAATTGCAGTACTAAACTTTGTAGAAGAAAAAATTTCCTTTGAAGGTAAAAAAGTTATTTTTGTGCCGCTTAACTTCGAACTTCCTATTTGCTTCAAAGGGGATTTGGGATCTCCATTCTTAAATTCAACAAAATATTTTTTTCCATCTCTGTGAATTTCAAGTTCAAGTTTCTCTGAAAGTGCGTTTACTACAGATACTCCAACACCATGCAGACCACCTGAAACTTTATAAGAATCATGATCAAATTTTCCTCCGGCATGAAGTTGAGTCATAATAACTTCAGCTGCAGACTTTTTTTCACCCTTATGAAAATCAACAGGTATACCTCGACCATCATCAAAAACAGTAATTGATCCATTTGCGTTTATTTCTACTGTAATATTTTCACAAAATCCAGCTAACGCCTCATCAATAGAATTATCCACAACCTCATAAACCATGTGATGTAATCCTGTTCCATCATCAGTGTCACCAATGTACATTCCAGGTCTTTTTCTAACTGCCTCAAGACCTTTTAAAACTTTTATAGAGTCTGCTTTGTAGTTTGTGGTATTTTGCGTTTTTGTCATTTTTTTGGAAGTTCGTTATTATAACATTTTTAGAAAATTTTATAAAACACCAATTCTGTTTATAGTCAAAAAAGGGTTGAATTTGTTGGTTTATTCGTTCAAAATTTTTTTTTTATTGAACAACTCATTAAATTTGTAAAAAGCCATTATTTTGGATACAAAATATACGACTCGACTAAATCTTAAAATTATTAAGTTAAATATCATTTTAATTATATATTTAGGTACTTTTTTTTTGAGATCTTGGAATATTTGCTCGTGTTTTTTAACTTTAAAAAAATAATAAAGTTCATCAAATGTAAGATGAAAATGTCTAATATATATTTTTTTTAGCTGATTTTTGACTTTTATTTGGCCATGGGCATGAACAACTTTAGCTTTTGATACTTGTATAATAGACCTCTTCATTTTTCTAGCCCTTCTGCAGAGATCAAAATCAAGAAAATAAAGAAAAAAATTTTCGTCATATAACCCAATATCTATCATATCCTTTTTTTTGAACATAATTATAGATCCAAGAACAGTTTCAACACATGTGTCACCATTAAAATTTAAAATGTTTTTCTTTATATTTTTTTCTGGGAAATGTCCTGCATTATAACTTAAATCTTTATTGTGATCATAATATGTTGGTGAAGTAATAAAAGTATTTTCATACTTTTTATGAGCTTCTAAAAGTTCAAAAATATCTCCTTGTTTAATAATGCCATCTGCCTGAAACATCAAAATAAAATCTGTATTAGAAATTTTTATTGCTTGATTGGCCGCTTTTGAATAACCATAATTTTTTGGATTAAGGACATATCTATATATATCGTATTTTTTCTCAATTTTTTTTTTTAATAAATCATTACCAGCATTATCTACAATTATAATCTTAAAATTTTGTAAATTGTCTAAGCATTTAAAGACCATACTTTCTGATTCTTCATAAAGTATGATTACAATTGTAATTTGGTTATTCATAATTATTGACGTCCACATGACGACCAAAGTATTTTAACGTTATTTTAAAAATTATAAAAGATCAAATAAATGGCGGAGAGAGTGGGATTCGAACCCACGAAAGAGTTTCCCCTAAACACGCTTTCCAAGCGTGCGCCTTAAACCACTCGGCCATCTCTCCAATTATAAAAAACTATAAATATTCTTTAATTTAAAAATTAGATAATATTTAAAAGTTTTTACAAAATACCTAAAATATTTTTTTATCACCAATTTTAACAACTTATGCCATTTATGTTTTCTATTTAGCATACCTCTTGAATTTTTATTATTATATGTATGCTCATATGTGACATGAATAATATCTATTAAACTCAGAAAAAAAATTTGTTTTTTCGTTAGTTTTCCACTAAGTCCCTTTCTTAGAGTCATTAAAGACTTTTGCATACACGGTCTTAAACTATAGTTTATTGTTCCTATCAACTCGTATTCAGAAAATAGCGAACCATTGTATGCTCTATTGATTTTTAAGATTGCGTGCAATATTTTTTTGGACAACTTATTAGATATATATTTTAATGATGTTGAGGATATTTTTAATTTTTTTTTTATATTTAAAAACTCATTATAAGAAATTGCAGAAAATTGAGTTAAAAAGGAGAGAAAATTTTTTGGCTTAGTTTGAATTATTTTTTCATTTGTTTCAAAATATGACTTATGAAATTCAAATGGCGTTCCATATTTGATAGAATAGCTATCCTTAAAAAAATCTATTTTTTTTATTAAAAGCGTATCAGCATCCCAAATGACCATATCTTTTTTAAATTTTCCAATAAAATATATTGTGAAGCTTAATTTAAGTATTTGTTGATAATACCATTTTAATCTTGAATTAAATAAAGTTTTATGAGGATACTTAAAAGAATATTTTTGAAATATTTTCTTAAAATTAAAAAAAGTTAAAATTTTATCCTCACTAAGTATTGTTATGTCTTTTCTATTAATTTTTCTTTTAAAAGTGTTTATTTCTTTTTTTGGACAAATCACAAAGATTTTTACTTTTTTATAAAATTTTCTAAAATTTTCATAGTTTTCGATTATGATTGGTATATTTCCTTTCAACGAAACTTGACACAAATATAGCGTATTGTTTTCAAATAAATTTTTGATCATTTTTCTTCAAAAAAAACCCAGTCACACTCATGATGTTTCGTATATTTTGAAAACCAGAATGATAAATATCTCTCAGCAAGATATGCATAGAGACGTTGTTGATCATAACCTTTTAATTGCTTAAGTCCAAAAATTTTCTCACATTTAAATAACCAGTCAAATACGTTTTTAAACCATCGACTGAGAATTTTTTTTTTGGATATCATCATTATGTGAGGATTAAACCTTGTTCTTTTGGAAACAAACTTTCTGAAGTCCTCTCTGTCCTCTTTGCCTAAAACATTTATTGCTTTATCCAACACCCCAAAACCATGGTTCATGTCAAAATTTAAAAGGATATTTTGTTTTTTTTTATCAACGAAAATGGTGGGATCTTTTAAAATATTTTTCCAGCCTCTTTTTATCAATTTCATTCTTTTTGGATTGTCAATGTTAATTGGTTTACAAATCAAGCTCTCATAATTTTTCCATTTTTTTGGTATTTCTTTTAATAGATTGTCTTTAAGCATTTTTAAGTTCTTTATTCTTATCTTTTTTTTAACAAAAAACCTTCTTTTTTGACAAAATCCAATCCACTCGTCTTCTTTGTGTTTTTTAAGTTTATTTTTCCAAAACCAGTAATGAAAAGTTAATTCTGAATAATTTTTTTCTTTATATTGAATATTTTTACCTGATAAACAATTAATGTACTTTTTTGAAAAATTATTTCGTCCTACACCAACTAATTCTAATCCAAGATTTTCAAGATATTTTTTTTTTTGGTTCGTTACACAAAAAATTTTAATTTTAGACATTTTTTTCTAACATCTTTATCTTTTTCAAGAGTATTTTTGGTTCAATATACATATCACCATTATCATATTTGCTTCCTAATGATGGTAAATTAATTTGACTATATTTTAATTTATTTATTTTCGATATCATTTTGTAGTTATTCGGCTGCGCAAAGGGTTTAATTTCTAAAACTTTGGTCTTTTTTTCACAAAAAATTAAATTGGAAAAAGCTGCACCATGAGGGCCCACTACCATTTTTGCGTTACTAAATAAATTAATTTGGCTTATAAAATCTAATTGACCTGTTTTAACAATCTCAAAACCTTTTTTTTTGAGTATCTTTTTAATTTCTTTATTATTAATAAATTTACAGTGTTTAAATTCAGATTCCGACCTATCAATAAAAATTTTCTTATCTTTTTTCTTGTTTTTTTTTAGATGTGCAAATGATTCTTTTAACCAATAGATTATCCATTTAGGTATGTTGTCAGACTCTGCAAATATAGTTCCTTTATGATACCATGGATGCTCTGATACAATTATTTCTTTGGCTTTAACATGTTTATATTTTTCAGAGTCTAGTACTTTTAAATTTTTAATACCAAGGCATCTTAACGTTTTTATTTGAAATTTTTTCAACTTTGGCATGTAAAAATAATTAATCTTTTCATAGTCAATATAATTAAGTGTTATATGAAGTCTTGGTAAAATATCAAATAACCAATGGAAATAGTTCTTATTGCCACTAGCGCCTTGAGCAAGTGATACGATAGTTCCGTTTATTTTTTTTTGTAAATAAGGTGTGCCTCTACTTAAAACAAAATTATTTTTTGGGCTTGATAACTTTCCTTTAATCTGAGTGTAAGCTATATCTTTTAAAAGGTAGTTTTGAGAGATATATGCTACTTGTTCAACGCTATCTGTGCACACTCTTCCATTTTTGATAGTATAAATAGAATATTGGTAAAGATCTTTTTTTTTTATGTTTTTATTTTTAAGATATCTTTTTTTTACATTCGTGAGGCCCGACCTTGAAATATTTATTTTTCCATATAAAAAATAAAAGATATATTTTACAACTAATCTATAAAATTTTTTTAACAAATTTTTAAATATCTTCATAAGATTTCCATTCATCTAAAATTTTTAAATTTTGTTTTATCTCTTTTAATTTTAAACCATAGTTATCTGGTTCTTGAATTTTTTTTTCTAAATATCTTTGGACATCGCTAGCAACATAAGAATAAAGTCCTTTGGACTCTTCCTGATATTCTTTTAAAGAACTCTTTTTTAGTATAATTTTAAATTTTCTCTCTGGGGTTACTAAATTTGGTATAAATATTTCTCCTTTTGAACCTAATATTCTTGCCGAACAACCCAATTTTTCATCAAAGCAAACCTTAATTGTTGATTTAAAATTATTACTGTAATTTATTTCAATTGTTGAATTTATATCTACTCCAGTCGGTCCGATAATATTTTTTTTTTTCAATGAACTTACAGGTCCTTTATTAAGTAATTTTGAAATTTTGTTAGAAAAGGCTACACCATAACAACCAAGATCATTAATCGCACCTCCTCCCAATAGTGGATCTGTTAGTCTGTTTAGGAAATCTATTTTTTTTTTAAAAATCAATAAAATTTTTTGGCGGATATCAAATCCAAAATTATGCTCAAATCCAAAAATATCTCCAATTTCTTCATTTTTAATTAGATTAAATATTAAGTTTGATTGTGGGTGATGCAAGTTCATCATCGACTCAACAAATAAAATTTTGTTTTTCTTTATGAGTTCCTCGCATTCATTGAAATCCTTTAAACTTAAAAAGCAAGGTTTTTCTATTAAAATGTTTTTTCCTTTTGTTGCAAATGTCTTTACAATATTTTTATGTAATGAATTTATCAGTCCTATATATGCAATATCAAATTCTGTATCCAAAATTTCTTCATACCCTTGGAACATACTTTTTTCATGTATTTTATATTTGTCACCGAAAATTTTTAATCTTTTGATGTTATTTGAGGCAATTGCAGATATTTTTGCATTTTTTACATGTAATAAATCATCACAAAATTTGTTAGAAATATTTCCACACCCAATGATTGACCATTTCATAAATTTTTCAAAATTAAGCTATCCACTCTAAATACTTTTTTTTATTTTCTATTAAATATTCTGGGAAAGTTGTGTCTATATCAGTTTTACTAAATCTATCATCTCTGCCAATTATATCGTCACCTTTACTTACTCTATTTGTAATTTCATCCAAACTTAAATATTTTTGGTCTATTTTTTCTTTAAAATTAACTGGATCGTTTGTTTCACAAAGGTTTTGGTATTTATATAATAAATCAATTGGTTTTTTTAGATTACAGAAATGCCACCCTCCATCCTCCAATATATTATTTAATCTAAACTTATCTAATCTCCAAAAGGGTCTTTTTTTGAACTTTAAATCTCTTAGCCACTGAGGCGATTTCAAGTATTTTTTTACACAGATTCGAGATCCATGCCAAAAAGGATTTTTTTCACTTCTGAGATTAAATTTATAATAATAATGTTTTTGCTTAAAAGCTGCAAAACGCATTACCTTTTGAAAATTTTTAATTACATTTGGATTAGGTATTTCATCTAAGTCTGAAATTATTACAAAATCATCATCTTTAGCGTTAACTAGGCCCCTAGATATTGCGTTTCTTTGATGATTTTCACGATCGTAAGGGTCTTTGCCATCAGGAAAATCCTCTACAGGGACATAAATAATTTTTTTTTTAAATTTTGAGAATTTACCTTTATCAAACTTTAATTTTTTAGGATTATTTTGCCATGTCCTATTACCTTCAACTACTACAAAAAAATCAACGTATTCGTTTAAAATATTTAATCTCAAGTCTAATAATAAATCCTCATCCCAGTAAGAAAAACAATCATAAATCATCTATCTCTCTTTGTTTATTTTTAAAACTCCTATAAAAGCTTCTTGTGGTATTTCTACTCTACCAAATTGTTTTGATCTGACCTTACCTTTTTTTTGTTTATCCAAAAGTTTTCTTTTTCTGTCTCTAGCACCACCACCATGTATCTTAGTTAGAACATCCTTCTTGAACCCTTTGATTGTTTCTCTAGCAATAATTTTACCACCTATTGCTGCTTGAACTGGAATCATAAAATTATGCCGCGGTATTAAATCTTTTAATTTTTCACATACATCTC
>NZ_CVSO01000039.1 GCF_001180105.1 Candidatus Pelagibacter communis | reverse complement strand
GATCGCTCTAACCAACTGAGCTACACCCCCTTTTTTTAAAGTTTTGGTGGGCGGTAAAGGACTCGAACCTTTGACCCCCTCGGTGTAAACGAGATGCTCTACCAACTGAGCTAACCG
The DNA here is from genome assembly GCF_001180105.1 of Candidatus Pelagibacter communis. Classification (GTDB taxonomy): domain Bacteria; phylum Pseudomonadota; class Alphaproteobacteria; order Pelagibacterales; family Pelagibacteraceae; genus Pelagibacter; species Pelagibacter ubique_K. The sequence goes on along the minus strand of NZ_CVSO01000039.1, from coordinate 384 downwards.
CCCATACCAAGAACATTGTTTTTTATATCTTTTAGTACCATTACGTCAAGTTTTATTAATAAAAAAAAACGTCCTAAAAGATAATTTTCTTTATTTATATCTAATAAGAACTATCAAGAATTACAAATTTTTATGACTTGTAAAAAAACTATTTTTTTTTAAGATAAACATATAATTTCCACTAGGTAGTTTCTCTGTATTGCAAGAAAATCCCTCTGCTTTCGACATTATATAATAATCTGCTAAACGATGAATATGATCCCCTTGAGTTTTGTCAGGTGGAAATAATTTTTTAAAATCAAAAGTCATTTTCTTGTTTTTAATTATAAAGAATATAAATCTTTTAAATATTTTAAATAAATTTTTAGCAGGTTCACCTATCAT
>NZ_CVSO01000038.1 GCF_001180105.1 Candidatus Pelagibacter communis | reverse complement strand
TTTTAAATAAAAAAAAGTGTAATTTAAATTGGTGTAAAGTTGAAACTGGAGAATATAAAGGATGGGTTTTAAAAGAGAGTCTTTGGGGGTTAAATTAAAATGAAATATAAAATTAATGATCAAATTCCTGATAGTGAAGTTTTCCAATTAATTGATGGAAATCCAAAAAAATTTCAAATAAACCACTTTTTTAAAGATAATAAATCAATTCTATTGGGAATGCCTGGAGCATTTACATCTGTGTGCTCAAATAAGCACTTACCAAATTATAAAGACAACATTGATAAGATCAGATCCAAAGGTGTTGATAAAGTTTTTTGTATCAGTGTAAATGACCCATATGTTATGGATGCTTGGGCCAAAGTTTCAAAAGTTGAGAATGAGATAATAATGTTAGCAGATCCTTTTGGAGATTTTGCCAACAAATTAGGAGTATTAGTAAACAAGGATGCAAAAGGTTTGGGTATGAGATCCAGTCGTTATACGATGATTATTGAAAATAAAGTTATAAAATACGTAGCCATAGAAAAGGAAACAGGAATCTGTGACCTATCAGCTGCAGATAACGTTTTATCTAAGCTTTAGAGGTTTTTATTTTTGTTGTGAACAAACGTCTTTGATAACCGGCACATTAGCACAATCAGCACATTTAGTTAATTGAACTATGCATCCATCATCTAGAACTTTTACATCAACTTTTCTATCACACTTAGAGCATGTAGAAGAAATTGTTAGTCCACATTTTTTACAGTTATAGTTTTGTAATTCCATAAAACAAAAATAGTTGGTGTAGAAATATTTTCAAGAAAATATTGTGATAATGATAATTGTTTGCAAAAAAAATTTTTTTTATGGGATTATTTGATTTGAATAATAATCATTCTCAATGATTATTTTTTTGATTTGCTAGCCCACCATTTATCTAAAACAAAATACCAAACAGAGTTTGCGATAGGTTCAACTATAGCGTCAGTGAGAGCAATCATAAAAGAAACATCTGCAACTAACATTAAAACTGTAATTGCTATTGCAAAATGGCCAATCGTATAAACGATCGTTCTTAATATTGAGCCTCTGTTATTGCTGTATATTTCTTTACTTGCTTCAAATATACCTTTTGTAACTTCAACCATTTATTTAAAAGGACTTTCTAAAACACATGCTACTAAATGTATTCTAGATTGTTCTCCTCCATTAAAAAAATTATGATATTTGGTATTGTTTGTTATCCAAACTTTTCCATCAGCTGGTAAATGTTTTGCAACGTTCTCAATTACCATAGAACACCCTTGATTGGTAACTATTGGTACGTGTAATCTACATTCAGGGTCTTTATGCCAGCTGAGAGTTGACCTTGGTTCCTTTAGCAAAAGTCTTACTCTTCCAAGCTTAAATTTTTTACTTAAAGTTTCATAAACTTCTTTGAAATAAGTTTTTTCAAACTCTGGTAAAAGTTGCGTATATTTTGACTCATCTATATCAACGTCTCTTGAAACCTCTTTTCCACTTTCATCTGCAATAGTCCAGTACTTACCTCTAATTTTACTTCCATTAATCGAGTCCATATCGTTTGGTATCTGATTAAGTGGGATAGCACCAAAATGTGTAACACCAGGTGTATTAAATTTTTTATCTTTTAAAATTAATTTTAAGTCTTTCCTTAATCTATTTATGTCAAATTTGAGATCAGGGACCTCATAAAAGTCCTCAAAAGATACCTTAGATGTGTTAACTGCAGTTTCCATTTTATTAATTTAATTTAAGATCAAATCTGTCAGAATTCATGACTTTTGTCCATGCTGAAACAAAATCATTGATAAATTTATCAGATGAATCGTTGCATGCATAAACTTCTGCTAATGCTCTCAATTGAGAATTTGAGCCAAATATCAAGTCTACTCTTGTGCCATGCCATTTAACTTTATTTGTTTTCCTGTCTTTACCTTCAAATAACTGTTCTGAACTGTCAGTTTCTTTCCAAGTAGTATTCATATCTAAAAGATTTACGAAATAGTCATTAGTTAATGTTCCAGGTTTTTTTGTGAAAACACCATTTTTAGAGTTATCAAAGTTTGTATCAAGTACTCTCATTCCGCCTATCAAAACAGTCATCTCTGGTGCTGTAAGACCCATTAGCTGAGATTTATCAATTAATTTTTCCTCGGCCGAAACTTTAGTTTTTTCATCCTTATTGTAGTTTCTAAATCCATCAGCTTGTGGTTCCAATAAACCAAAAGAGTGAACATCGGTTTGCTCTTGAGTAGCATCGCCTCTTCCTGGAGAAAATGGAACTTCAATTTTCTTACCGGCCTTTTTAGCAGCCATCTCTATTCCAACGTTTCCACCAAGCACTATTAAATCTGCTAATGAAACTGATTTTTTCTTAGTGTTGAATTTGTTTTGGATTTTTTCAAGTGCACTAATTACTTTTATTGTCTTACCATTGTTATTAACTTCCCAGTTAATTTGTGGTTCTAATCTTATTCTAGCACCATTTGCTCCACCTCTTTTATCAGAACCTCTATAAGTTGAAGCAGATGCCCATGCGGTACTTACTAATTCAGATACTGATAGTTTTGATTTTGATATTTGAGATGCTAGATCTTTTATATCTTTTGCTTTTAGTTTGTATTTTGGTTTTTTTACAGGATCTTGCCAAATTAATTCTTCTTTTGGAACTTCGCTGCCTAAATAACATGCTCTTGGACCCATATCTCTATGAGTTAATTTAAACCATGCTCTTGCAAACGCATCTGCAAATTCTTCGGGATTGTTAAAGAAGTGTTTTGAAATCGGTCCATATGACGGGTCCATTCTTAGTGAAAGGTCAGTTGTTTGCATCATTGGTGGATGCATTTTGTTTTTGTCATGTGCGTCAGGAACCATCTTAATTTTTTGGCCATTCTGTTTAGGTGTCCATTGATGAGCTCCTGCAGGACTTTTTGTAAGTTCCCATTCGTGATTGAACAAACAATCAAAATAACCCATATCCCATTTAATCGGGGACTGAGTCCAAGCGCCTTCAATTCCACTACTTATAGTATCAACGCCTTTTCCTGATTTGTAATTACTATTCCAACCAGTTGCTTGATCTTGAATTCTTGATGCCTCTGGGTCCGGACCTTTGTGTGACTCTGATGCAGCTCCATGTGATTTTCCGAATGTATGACCTCCAGCAACTAAAGCAACAGTTTCATAGTCATTCATCGCCATTCTTCCAAAAGTTTCTCTAATATCATGAGCAGCAAGTAATGGATCAGGATTTGCATCTGGTCCTTGTGGATTTACATATATTAATCCCATGTGAGAAGCTCCAAGTGGTTGTTCTAAATCTCTTTTTCCACTATATCTTTCTACACCTAACATTTCTTTCTCGGATCCCCAGTAGATATCATCCTCTGGCTCCCAAATATCAACTCTTCCTGCTCCAAAACCAAAAGTTTTAAATCCCATTGACTCTAAAGCAACGTTTCCAACCAAAATAAATAAGTCAGCCCATGAAATTTGTTTTCCATATTTTTGTTTGATTGGCCATAATAATAATCTTGCTTTATCTAAATTTACATTATCCGGCCAAGCATTAAGAGGTGCAAAACGTTGATTGCCTGTTCCAGCACCACCTCTTCCATCGCCTGTTCTGTAAGTTCCAGCAGCATGCCAAGCTAGTCTGATAAAGAATGGTCCATAATGACCATAATCTGCTGGCCACCATTCTTGAGAGTCTGTCATTAATTTTTTAAGATCTTTTTTAAGTGCTTTGTAATTTAATTTTTTGAATTCTTTTGAATAGTTAAACTTCTTATCCATGGGATTAGTCAAATTGGAGTGTTGACTTAATATTTTTAAGTTTAAACTATTTGGCCAAAAGTCTCTGTTTGTTTGACCTCTTCCAGCTGAAAATTTTGCTGATGTACCTGCCCCAGTAAATGGACATTTGCTTAATTCATTTGATTTGAAGTTTCCGTCTTTAAATTCAGTGCTCATTCAATCTCCTTTATTAATTTATAATTATTCTAAATAAATTTGTCAACAATTTAGAACTATTATAATGTAGAATTTTGATTATTATTCTGCGTCTTCGACTTTTACTAAGACTTCAACAGACTTAATTTTTTTGCCAGGAATTCTTGTATTGATTTTAACTGGCTCTACATCTGCATCATCTATGTCTATTAAGTCTTTTTGATTTTCATCATAAAAGTGGTGGTGATGCGACGTATTGGTATCAAAATAGCTTTGATCAGAATTTATCGGTATTTCTTTTAAGTAACCTTTCTTTTTAAAAGCATGGACCGTGTTGTAAACTGTTGCTAAAGAAATTTTATCGTTTGTTGCTTTACTAATTTTTTTAACCAAATCATTTATTGTAAAATGAAAAGTCTTTTCAGTATTAAATAAGATTTCACAAATTTTAATTCTTTGTTTGGTAGGTCTTAAGCCAGAGCTTCTTAATTTATCAATATAATGGCTATTATTAAGCATTGTTATTTATAATAATTCTAAACTAAACCTATATTATATTTAGTTTAAATCAAGTATTAAGGTTATCAAAAAATGAAAAAAAACTCATACACATATGAGGATTTAATTAGTTGCGGAAATGGAGATCTTTTTGGACCAGGTAACGCAAAACTTCCCTTACCACCTATGCTAATGTTTGACAGGATCACTGAAATTAGCGAGAATAAGGGAACGTTTAGTAAAGGATTAATAATTGCTGAACTAGACATTAAAGATAGTCTTTGGTTTTTTGATTGTCACTTTAAAAAAGATCCGGTGATGCCAGGGTGCTTAGGTTTAGATGCGATGTGGCAGTTAGTTGGATTTTATTTAGGTTGGCTTGGAAATCCAGGAAGAGGAAGGGCTTTGGGAGTAAACACCGTAAAGTTTACTGGCGAAGTTCTAAAAAATGTTAAAAAAGCAATTTATGAAATAAATATGAAAAAAATTCTTAAAAAAGAAGGAGCAACTGTTGGTTTGGCTAATGGTATACTATTAGCTGATGGAAAACAAATTTATACAACAGAAAATTTAAAAGTAGGTTTATTCAAATAATGAAAAGAGTTGTTGTAACTGGAATTGGAGTAGTTTCTTGTTTAGGAAACAATCAAGATGAAGTCTATCAGTCTCTATTAAATTCTAAATCAGGAATTTCTTTTTCTGATGAATACAAGGAGTACAATCTAAAAAGCCACATACATGGAAAACCAAAAATTAATCTTGAAGACCACGTTGATAGAAAATTTATAAGGTTTATGGGACCTGGCTCAGCTTATAATTATATATCAATGGCAGAGGCAGTTAAAGACTCTGGTTTAGAAGATAAAGATGTAAGCAATATATCAACAGGAATGATAATGGGTTCAGGAGGACCATCAATTGAAAATGTAATTTTAGCAGCTGACAAAACTAGAGCAAAAAGTCCGAAGAGAATGGGCCCATTTGTAGTGCCAAGAACTATGTCAAGCACTGCTTCTGCAACGTTGGCAGTTCCATTTAAAATTAAAGGCGTTAATTATACTATAAGTTCAGCATGTGCAACTAGCGGACACTGTATCGGTAATGCGATGGAATTAATTCAGTTAGGTAAACAAAAAATTATTTTTGCTGGTGGAAGTGACGAAGTTCATTTTGCTATGACCGCTATGTTTGATGCAATGACTGCGTTATCTTCAAAGTATAATGACACACCAGAAAAGGCTTCGAGACCTTATGACAAAACTAGAGATGGGTTTGTAATAGCTGGTGGTGGCGGAGTATTAGTTTTAGAGGAATATGAACATGCAAAAGCAAGAGGAGCAAGAATTTATGCAGAATTAACTGGTTATGGAGCTACCTCTGATGGTTATGATATGGTTGCACCATCTGGTGAGGGAGCTGTTAGATGTATGAAAATGGCTTTAAGCACTGCAAAAAATAAAATTGATTACATAAATACACATGGAACATCTACGCCTGTTGGTGATATTACTGAACTAAAAGCTGTTGGTGAAACTTTTAAAGATTATAAACCAAAAATTAGTTCCACAAAATCATTGGCTGGTCACTCATTGGGGGCCACTTCAGTTCATGAAGCAATTTACAGTTTAATAATGATGAAAAATAGTTTTATAGCTGCGTCTGCAAATATTACTGATATGGATGATGAGGCTAAAAAATATCCGATAGTTACCAAAGTTGAAAAAGATGTTAATTTAAACTCTGTAATGTCCAATAGTTTTGGTTTTGGTGGAACTAACGCAACACTAGTTTTTGAAAAGGTTTAATTATGGATCTAATGAAAGGAAAAAAAGGGCTGATTATGGGTGTTGCAAATGAAAGATCTATTGCGTGGGGAATTTCACAAAAATTAGCAGAAGCAGGCGCGGAATTAGCATTCACATACCTTGGGGATGCTCTTAAAAAAAGAGTTATACCTTTAGCAGAAAAATTAAATTCTAAAGTTACATTTAGTTGCGATGTTGAAAAAAAAGAAGAAGTAGTAAAATTATTTGAAGATATAAAAAAACAATGGGGTCAAATTGATTTTGTTGTTCATGCAGTAGCATTTTCTGATAAATCAGAATTATCAGGTGAGTATCTCAACACAACAAGAGAGAATTTTTTAAGAAGTATGTTAATTTCATGTTTTTCATTTACAGAAGTTGCAAAGGAAGCCTCTAAAATAATGAAAGATGGGGGAAGTATGCTTACTTTAACCTATGAGTCTACGAAGGCAATTCCAAATTACAATGTTATGGGTGTTTGTAAATCTGCATTAGAGGCTAGTGTAAAATATCTTGCAAGAGATTTAGGTTCAAAGAAAATAAGGGTTAATGCAATTAGTGCTGGTCCGATTAAAACACTCGCTGCATCTGCAATTGGTGATGCAAAGTTCCTATACAAGTGGAATGAAGATCATTCTTTTTTGAAAAGAAACGTTGATATTCATGATGTAGGAAATTCAGCCTTATATTTATTAAGTGATCTTGGTGGGGGTGTGACTGGTGAAATTCATTATGTGGACGCTGGTTATAATAAAGTCGGAATGCCTGATCCAAAAAATATGTCATAAATTATGGTAGAAATACTTCTATCAATTTTTGTTTTACTAGTTGTTTTGATGTATTTATTCAGACCAACTTCCAAAAATGAAAAAGATCATTTCAATGACAAAAATAATTGGAGGGGTGGATTTTAATATTTTTTAAAATTATCATCAATCTTAGTGATTAGAATTTTTTCATATTTTATTTATAAAACGATTTTTTATGCAGATAAATTTTTTTTTATAATTACTAAAAAAAGATTTTTGACATGGTTTAGATACTTTTTTGAAAACGACTCATACCAAAAAGTTTTAATTCTAAATGAAAACATTAAATTTTTTACTCCAAATAATCTCATAGATTGGAGAGTAAAAAAATATTTTAGCAAAGAACCAGAAACTTTGGAATGGATTGACAATTTTGAAAAGAAAGATGACTTGATATTTTGGGATATTGGAGCCAATATTGGTTTATACTCAATTTATAATGCATTAAAAAATAAATCATCCATTACTTACGCATTTGAACCTTCAAGTTCAAATTTAAGAGTTTTAACTAGAAATATATCAATTAACAATTTAGAAAACAAAATAAAAGTTATTTCAATGCCTCTAACGTCAACAGATAAAGATTTTCAAATTATGAAAGAGAGGGAATTTGTTGAAGGTGGTGCGATGAACTCTTTTGGGGTAGATTTTGATTTTGAAGGTAAAAAGTTTGAACCTGAAATGAAATATAACTTATTAGGCACATCAGTAAATTATCTTATAGAAAACCAAATTTTGGAAATACCCGATTATATTAAAATCGATGTAGATGGAATTGAACATTTAATTTTAAAGGGAAGTAACAAGTATCTTAAAAGTGAGAAAATCAAAAGTTTATCTATAGAAATAAACGAAAATTTTGTTGAACAATATGAAGAGGTTTTAAAGATTATGAAAGAAAACAACTTTAAAATTCTCCACAAAAAAAATAATGAAAATAATTTTTCAAAGGATAGCAAATTTAATAAAACTTATAATTATGTATTTGTTAGGTAATTTTTAACTTTTTTTATTATTCAATATAAAGATTTATGTTTAGAGATTTTCTTGTTAGATTTTTTTGAAATTCTGAAACATCATGCCAAGATTTATCGTTTTTAATAAATCCTACAAGCTTATTTTCTTCAAATTTTGATTTATAAAATATTTCATAATTGTCATAAAACTCTTTAAAATTTTCTTTTTCTAGATATTTACTTTCCCAAGTATCAAGGTTTAATTTTGAGTCTTCTTTTTTAGAGTAAAAATTTGTTCCCAAATTCTCATATGATTCATTGAGTGGGAAATATATCATCAGAGATAATAATTTGTTTTCTGTGTCACAATGGGGTGGAATAAAACAATCCTTCTTGATAATTGAAAACTCAAATCCTAATCTTATTGAGTTATAATTTATTAATTTAAGAATTTTTTTATAAAATTTATTGTAAAAACTTATTGAATGTCTTTTATTAAAATAATAATTCTTAAAATTAGATCTGTCTTTAATTTTTTTTAACTCTGGTTTAATTACTTGAATTAAAGAATTTAGTAAATCCTTACTATTAAATTGATTATAAAATTCACCCCAAATATTATTTTTTATAAATTTATAAAATTCATCTTGCTTGTTGTTTAGAAAGATTTTTTTTCCATTTTTGTGAATACCTACAAACTCTTTTTCCTCCGGGAAATTTTCTTTTAATTTTTGGTAAAGTGAATTTTCTAAAAAATTATTTTTCTCAAATATGCAAAAAGGCTCATAAACAATTTTATCATACTTATTTAATTCATCTGGTAAGTATATTTGCATTTAGATTTTTTAAAAAATAATCTGTTTAACTAAATTTTAGGCAACCGCTTGTTTGATTGACAGTTTGACCTTTCCTCTGTCAAAACCAATAACTTTTACTTTTACTTCGTCACCTTCTTTTACAACATCTGTTACTTTAGCCACCCTTTTGTCTGCAAGCTCTGAAATATGCACAAGACCATCTTGTTTTCCTAAGAAATTTACAAAGGCTCCGAATTCCATAATCTTCATAACTTTACCATTATAAATTTTGTTAAGTTCAGCTTTTGCTGTTAAGTCTTTTATCATTTGCATAGCTATGTTTCTAGAATCTTCATCCGGTGCTGCTACTGTGACTACTCCTTCATCATTGACATCTACTTTTGCTCCAGATTTTTCAACAATTTCTCTAATTGTGGCTCCGCCCTTACCAATAACAGTTGCTATATCTTTTTTATCAACTGTTATTTTTTCCATTTTTGGAGTGTGTTTACCAACACCACTTCTTGATTTTGCTAAAGCTTTATTCATCTCTCCTAAAATATGAACTCTACCATCTTTAGCCTGGTTTAATGCTTGCTCCATAATTTCAAAAGTAATACCTGTAATTTTTATATCCATTTGAAGAGAAGTAATTCCATCTTTAGTTCCTGCCACTTTAAAGTCCATATCACCCAAATGATCTTCATCTCCAAGAATATCTGAAAGTACGCTAAAATCGTCTCCTTCTTTTATAAGTCCCATGGCTATCCCAGCAACAGGTTCCTTAATTGGAACTCCTGCATCCATTAAAGCTAGAGATGAACCACAAACTGTTGCCATTGAAGAGGATCCATTCGACTCGGTAATTTCAGAAACTATTCTAAAAGTATATGGAAAGTTTTCTTTAGAGGGTAATGAAGAATTGATAGCTCTCCATGCTAATTTTCCATGGCCTATTTCTCTTCTTCCAGTTCCAATTCTTCCTGTTTCTCCAACTGAAAATGGGGGGAAATTATAGTGAAGCATGAATCTTTCTCTTTTAAGACCATCTAAACTTTCAATTCTTTGTTCATCATCTGAAGTTCCTAAAGTTGTTGTGACAATAGCTTGTGTTTCTCCTCTGGTAAATAATGCAGATCCATGAACTCTTGGAAGTATTCCAACCTCACACATTATTGGCCTCACATCTGCAAGTCCTCTTCCATCAATTCTGTTTTTATTTTTTAAAATATCAGTTCTTACAATTCCTTTTTCAATATCTTTAAGCTCGTGCATAACATCTAACTCTGTAAAGTTTTCATCCTCTTCATAAAGTTTTTTTGCTTTCTCTGTAACCTCAGATATTAAATTTGATCTCTCTTGTTTGTCTTTAATTGAGAAGGCTTTTTTCAAGTCCTTAGTAAATTCGCCTTCAAGTTTTTTCTTTACAGATGACAAATCTTTTTTCTCAACAACCCAGTCAGGTTTTTTACATTCCTTAGCTAGGTCCTCGATCATTTTGATTACAGGCACAAATCCTTCATGACCAAATTTTACTGCATCTAACATTTGTTGTTCTGTTAATCCACTAGCCTCTGACTCTACCATTAGAACAGCATCTTTTGTGCCTGCTACGACTAAATCTAACTTTGAATTTTCTAGTTCTGTTTTGGATGGATTTAAAACATATTTTCCCTCGATAAAACCAACTCTAGATGCACCAACAGGACCCATAAAAGGCATTCCAGAAATTGCAAGAGCGGCTGATGAGGCAATGATTGATAAAATATCAGCTTCATTTTCTTTATCATAAGAAATAACTGTAGGTAATACTTGTACTTCATTTTTGAATTCATCTGGAAACAAAGGTCTTATTGGTCTGTCAATTAATCTAGAGATAAGAGTTTCGCTCTCTGTAGGTCTTGCTTCCCTTTTAAAATATCCTCCAGGTATTTTACCTGCAGCATAATATTTTTCTTGATAATTTACGGATAAAGGGAAGTAATCCACATCTGGATTAACTTTTTTCGCACCTACGGCTGTCGCCAAAACTACAGTCTCACCACAAGTAGCAATTATTGCTCCATCTGCTTGACGTGCAACCTTTCCTGTTTCAAGGGTGACTTTCTTTCCCCCTAAATCTATTTCTTTTTTAAAAACTTTAAACATTTATTTCCTTAAATTTAATTTGGTTAATATATTTTTATAAGCATCAGATTTATTTTTCTTAAGATAGTCTAATAACTTCTTTCTTCTATTGACTGCTTTTAATAGTCCCACAGATGAGTGTTTATCTTTTTTAAATTTCTTCATGTGAGCTGACAAATTTTCTATTTTATCAGTTAGAAAAGCAATTTGCGCTTCTGATGATCCGGTATCCTTTTCATGTAAAGCAACTTCTTTTAATTTTTTGTTCATTTTATTCCTATTTATTTGTTTGTTTAATTAAATTCTCAATTTTCTCAGCATAGTCGAAAGACTCATCTTTAACAAATAGAAGTTTTGGTAAAAACTTCATATTAATTTTTTTTGATAAAGTCTTTCTTATTACAAAAGAAAATTCCTTAAGACTTTCTACGGTTTCATCGGAATTTATTCCACCAAGAGGTAAAACAAAAGTTTTTGCAGTTTTAAGATCTGGGCTCATTCTAACTTCAGTTACTGTAATTCCTTTGGTTTGCACATTTGGAAGTTTTGCTTCATCCTTTAAAAATATCATACTTAAAGCTTGCTTAATCATTTCACCAACTCTTAGCTGTCTTTGAGTCACTGGTTTCCCTAATTTCCCCATTATACTGATCTCTCTGTTGTTTTTGAGTTGTACGCTTCAATAATATCTCTCTTTTGAAAATCATTAAAATTTTTAAGGGTTATCCCACATTCAAGGCCCTCTGTAACTTGTTTTGTTTGATTTTTTTCCCTAAAAATTGATCCTATTTTTCCCGTAAAAACAACCGTTCCATCTCTAATAACTCTTGCTAGAGAATCTTGACTTATTTCACCCATGGTTACTTTTGAACCAGCAACTTTACCAACTTTTGATACTTTAAAAATCTCTAAAATTTCAGCAGAACCAGTTATACTTTCTTCTACATCGGGTGATAATAGACCTGACATCTTGATTTTCACGAAGTCAATTAATTCATAGATAATATTAAATGAAGATATCTTTACTGCGCTTTGCTCAGCGATTTTTTTTGCTTCTTTACTAGGCTTTACATTAAAAGCAATTAAAACAGCATTTGAAGCTTTTGCTAAATTAACGTCTGTTTCAGTAACCATTCCAACATCTGATAAAATTATTTTTGGTTTTACCTCATCATGTTTTATCAAATTGACTGCATTTTTTATCGCTTCAGATGAACCATGAACATCTGATTTTATAATAATATTCAACTCTTCACTAGTTTGGTCTTTAAAAGCAGAGTCTTGGGTTATAAGAGATACTTGACCCTTTTTCGATTGTGCTTCATTTATTCTTGCTTCACTTAAAACTTTAGCCTCTTTATCTGTGTCCAAAACTAGAAAATCGTCTCCAGATTTTGAGGCTCCACTTATGCCTAATATTTCTACGGGAGTTGATGGTAATGCTTCGTCGACAGACTTTCCGTTATCATCAATTATTGCTCTTACTTTCCCCCATTGTGGTCCACATACAAAATGGTCTCCTTTTTTTAATTTTCCAGATGTTACAATTATATTTGCAATTGGACCTCTCCCGATATCGATTTTTGATTCTAAAACAATACCTGTAGCCTTGTTGTCGTAATCTGTTTTCAAATCTAAAAGTTCAGCTTGCAAGGTTATGGTCTCTAAAAGTTTATCAATATTCTTTTTTGTTTTTGCTGAAATTTCTACCATAAGAGTATCTCCTGACAAATCTTCAGAAATTAACTCATATTCGAGTAACTGGTTTTTTACCTTTTTCGGGTCAGCATCTGGTAGATCACATTTATTGATTGCGACAACGATTGGGACCTTTGCAGCTTTAGCATGTTTGATTGACTCAATAGTCTGGGGTTTCACTCCATCATTTGCGGCAACAACTAAAACAACAATATCAGTTAACTTCGAACCTCTTGCCCTCATTTCTGTAAATGCAGCATGACCAGGCGTATCAATAAAAGTAATTTTTTCATTGTTATGAATTATTTGATATGCGCCAACATGCTGAGTTATTCCGCCATGTTCTCCTGAGACAACATTCGTTTTTCTTAATACATCTAAGACAGAGGTTTTTCCATGATCTACATGACCCATAACAGTTATAATTGGAGGTCGATTTTGAAGGTTTTCAGATTTTGTCTGTTTTATTTTGCTAACTATTTCCTCTGCTTTTTTTTCCATTAAAGGAATATGTCCAAATTCTTTAACTAGGTACTCAGCAGTATCAGAGTCGATAGTATGATTTATTGTTACAGTAACACCCATTCCCATTAAATGTTTTATAATACTAGATGACTGTTCTGCCATTCTGTTTGCTAGATCTCTTATTGTTATAAGTTCTGGTATACTGACTTCTCTTTTCACATTTTTTGAATTTTCGTCATTATTCAAATTTTTATTTTCTCTAAGTTCTTTTTCTCTCGCTCTCTTAATAGAAGCTAAACTTCGTGACCTAAATTCTATATCTTCACTCAATGCTCGGGACACAGTTAATTTAAGCTCTCTTTTTTTAGTTGAAAATTTATTCTTATTATCTTTATCTTTGGTATCATTATTAATTTTTTTAGTCGCTCTTTGTTCTGCAAGTTTTCTTCTTTCATAATCACTTATTTTTGAGGGAAAAGATGTTTTTGCTGTTTTGTGAGGGAATGACGGCTTGCCTGAAAAAGATTTTTTTGGAAACTTCGAAGATCCAGGATTGTATTTACTAAATGGTTTAGAGAATTTCTTCTCTGTAACAGCCTTCTTTTTTCTATCGTTTGTTAGTCCCCGATTATCATATAAGTTTTTTCTGGGCTTTCCTGAAATGGTTAATTTTGTTTTTTTTGTTTCCATCTTCTCTCATTTCTAGTTTTTATAAACTTTGTTTCGTGCTGTCATGATTAAATCATCTGCCTCTTTTTTAGAAAGAGCAAAGTCCTCTAAATAACCTTTGATTTTTATTCTCTCTCCTTTGATAATATCATAACCACCTATTAATTCATCTGAAGCTAGGTCTGCAAAATCATTTAAAGATAAAATTTTTTGTTCTCCAAGGGTTAACAACATTCCTGGGGTAAGTCCTTCGTGTTTTGTTAAATCAACTTGAATTCCTAAATCTTTAATCTTTCGTTGAATTTCTTCTTGATCTTTTTTGAAGAATTCTTTTGCTCGCTGAACTAATTCTTTGGCTGTTTCTTCCTCAATACCCTCGATCTTAGCTAAATTATCTATATCGCAATCTTTTATTTCCTCAATTGTTGAAAAACCCTCCGCTACAAGCAACTGTCCCAATGTTTCATCTACTTCAAGATTTTTCATTAAATTATCTGTTTTTTCTTTAAATTCTATTTGTCTCCTTTCAGATTCTTCTTTATCAGTCATAATATTTATTTCGTAGTTCAAAAGCTTTGTTGCAAGTCTTACATTTTGTCCTCTTCTACCAATAGCCTTACTCAAATTTTCTTCTGTCAAAATAACGTCCATTTTTTTCTGTTCTGAATCCACTATTACTTTTTGAACTTCTGCTGGAGATAATGCGTTTGACACAACTAAGGCAGGATCTTCTGACCAATTAACAATATCAATTTTTTCACCTTGAAGTTCATTAACAACCGCTTGGACTCTGCTCCCTCTCATTCCTACACAAGCTCCAACAGGATCAAGTGACGTATCTACAGCTTGAACACAAATCTTAGCTCTACTCCCAGGATCTCTGGCTGATGATTTAATTTCAATAAGACCATCATAAATCTCAGGCACTTCTTGTATAAACAGTTTTTCCATAAACTTTGGATGTGCTCTTGAAAGGAAGATTTGTTGTCCCCTTTGCTCACGTCTTACATCATAACAATAAGCTTTTACTCTATCTCCCGCCTTGATATTTTCTCTTGGTATCATTTCATTTTTTTGAATTATTGCCTCTGTTCTTCCAAGGTCAACAATAACATTCCCAAATTCCAAGCGTTTTACAATTCCACTTAAAATACTATCTTTTTTGTCTATAAAATCATTAAATTGTCTTTCTCTTTCTGCTTCTCTAACGTTAAAACTTATTACTTGTTTTGCGGTTTGTGCAGCAATTCTCCCGAAATCAAATGATGGTAGTGGCTGTAAAACTTCATCTCCAATTTTTTTTTCACCATATTTTTTGGCATCTTTTACACTTATCTCAGTGTTAGTGTTTTCTGGTATTTCAACAACAATTAGTTTTCTAAAGAGTTCAATATCACCACTATCTCTATTAATAGAAACCTTTATTTCGTTATCATTTCCAAATTTTGACTTTGCCGCTTTAGCTATTCCTGTTTCCATGGAATTTATTATTAAATCTTTGTCAATAGATTTTTCTAAAGCAACTGCTTCAGCAATTCTAAGTAATTCTAATTTGTCAGCTCTTTTATTAAGCATTTTTTCTCCAAAAAAAAATGGGCCGAAGCCCATTTTGAAATTTCAACAATGTTAGGAAATATATAGTTTTTTTTTTCTATTTTTTCAACTCTTACTTAGAAAATATTGAAGATTTGTCTGTTTTTTCCCAAGAAAAAGAACCATCTTTTTCAGGTTCTCTACCAAAATGCCCATAAGCTGCCGATTTTTCATAGATTGGTTTATTCAAACCTAACATCTCTCTTATACCTCTTGGACTAAGGTCAAAATTCTTACTTATTAAATCTTCAACGTGTTTATTCTTTTCCTCATCATTATCAAATAAATCAACGTAGATTGATAATGGTTTTGAAACACCAATTGCATAAGCAAGTTGTATTAAACATTTATCTGCAATCTTGGACGCAACAACATTTTTTGCTAAATACCTTGAAGCATATGCTGCACTTCTATCAACTTTTGTTGGATCTTTTCCTGAAAAAGCACCTCCACCATGGGGAGCTGCCCCACCATACGTGTCAACAATTATTTTTCTTCCTGTTAAGCCGCTATCACCATCGGGTCCTCCAATTACAAAATTTCCTGTTGGATTTATATAAATTTCCTTTTCATCTAAATTATTAAGAAGATTTTTTGGTATAGATTTTTCAATGTATGGCATTACTAACTTTCTAACTTGAGCTTGATCAACATCTGCAGAATGTTGGGTAGATATGACTACAGACTTAACATTTGTAGGTTTGCCATCTTTATATTCAATGGTTATCTGGCTTTTAGAGTCTGGCTCAATATTTTTTAATTTTCCAGATTTTCTATCTGCGGCCATCAATCTTAAAATCTTGTGAGAATAATGAATAGGTGCAGGCATTAAAACATCTGTTTCATTACATGCATAGCCAAACATAATCCCTTGATCCCCAGCTCCCTCATCTTTATTGCCAGATGAGTCAACACCCATTGCTATGTCTGCTGATTGAGCGTGAAGATGGCTTTCAATTTTAGTTGCTTCTTTCCATGTAAAACCATCCTGATCATATCCAATATCTTTAATGCAGTGTCTTACTTTTTCTATCAAATCATTCTTTTTAATTTCTGGACCTCTAACTTCTCCTGCAAGTACTACCTTATTTGTTGTTGTCAAAGTCTCACAGGCTACTCTTGACTGAGGCTCAGCACCTAAATACGTATCTACAACCATGTCAGAGATTCTATCGCAAACTTTGTCTGGATGACCTTCGGAGACGGATTCACTGGTAAATAAATAATTTTTTTTCATTGTCTCTCCCTTTTTTTTAATAAAAAAATAACCGTAATATAAAAAATAAGGAAATAAAAGAAAATCTTATTTCCATAAGAACTAAAGATTGTTTTTGATCCTTTTTTATAAGAATCAATTTCTATTACTCCCTTTTGAGTTGATTCAATCTTTTTTATAATTTGTCCTTTACTATCAATATAGGCTGAAGTCCCATTATTAGCTGATCTGATTATATTTTTTCCCTCTTCTATAGATCTAAAAATAGAATGAAAAAAATGTTGATCTATACCAATCGACTCTCCAAACCATCCGTCTTCTGAAATATTAATGATAAAATCATAATTTTCAGGGTCTTTAAAAAGACTTCCTGAATAAATTATTTCATAACAAATAAGAGGAAGGAATTTTGTATCGTCCACGTTTATTAAATCTCTCTCACTTGCAGAACTAAAAGATTGGTATCCTTGAGTAATTTTTTTAAAACCATAATTCTTTAAAAAATTTTCAAACGGCAAGTACTCACCAAAAGGAACGAGTTTATTCTTATCGTAGACACTTATCAATTTTAAATCGTTATCAAGTAGGGCCATTGAATTAAAGATTTCTGTTTCTTTATATCTAGTGATACCAACTATAATTTTATGGTTACTCCGAAAATAATTTTTAAATATTGAAGAGTAATTTTGAATTTCGTTAAGATTGATTGAGGGAAGTATTCCCTCTGGATAAATATAAACCGCATCTCTATTGTC
The DNA here is from genome assembly GCF_001180105.1 of Candidatus Pelagibacter communis. GTDB lineage: Bacteria > Pseudomonadota > Alphaproteobacteria > Pelagibacterales > Pelagibacteraceae > Pelagibacter > Pelagibacter ubique_K. The sequence continues at coordinate 3,384 of NZ_CVSO01000038.1, read as the reverse complement.
AATATTTCCTAATTCTGCCAAGTCTTTTATTACTAAAGAGGGATCTGTACCATCAAAAAATCTTTTTAAATCAATTTTAGGAGAAATAATTTTTACAATAAACTTCATTGGCTTGTTTGGTGTATTATTGTGTTTATTTAAAATTAAGTTACCAAAAATTAAGTTTGATATTATTAAAGTTACTACAAATAAAACAGTTAATAATTTTGCTCTTGAAGATTCGTCAAATAAAATGACCACAGGTACCAAAAAAATAGTCAGAACTATCAAGTTAAAAGAATATGTTCCAACGTATGACAAGATTTGTATAAATTGATTTATTTCAACTAAACTAAAAGAGATTAAGTTCCAGGGAAAACCTCCAAGCACGTGACCCCTAAAATATTCTATGAATGAAAATACTAAGGCAAATAAGAAAATACTCTCAATTTTTTTTTTGGGTTTAAAATAAGAAAAAATTAGAAAAGATGCTCCATAAAAAACTCCAAGAAAAAGAGGAATTATTGTAATCGCAAATGGAATTAAAGGTTTGAATACTTCTTCTACAGTCAATGAGTTTGCAATCCAATAAATATTTGAAATAAAATACGCAAAACCAAATATCCATCCATAAACGAAAGATGAGAAATTTTTTTTAATTTTAAAACTTAAATAGAAAAAAAGTAATAATGGGAAAGAAATGAAATTAAGATAAAAGAAATTGTACGGCGGTAAACTAAATGTAGAAATTAAACCACAAATAAATGGTAATAAATAAAAGGGAATATTCTTGAAATAATTTCTTGTCAATTTTAATTTACTCTTTTTAAAATGTCTTGCTCTTTTCTTAACATTTGTTTGTAATCTTTTAATTTTGTATGATTATAACCGAGTAAGTGAAGAAGACCGTGGATCCACATTTTATCAAATTCAATATTAAAGTTAGTTTTTTTTGATCTTAAATTTATAATCTCATAGCAAATGGCTATATCTCCTTTGTAATTTTCATTAAAATGACTTCTTATGGGAAAAGACAAAACATCAGTTTCTTTATTTTTTTTTCGAAATTTTTTATTAAGTTTCTTTATGACGATTTTATTAGTTAATAATAATGTGAAATGAAAATTTTTTTTTTTGAACGATTTTATTGTGGAAAGTTTTTTTATTTTTTTTTTAAAATAAAGATTTGGATTTTTAATTTTTGTTCTCCACTTTAAGGAATCAACAACTATTTCAGCTTTAATCATTAATCTTTATTTTGATCAGAGTAAGCCTTCACTATTTTAGAAACTAATGGGTGTCTTACAACATCTGAGTGGTCAAAATCTACTACGGAAATTTCATTTAAATGTCCAAGTAGTTTTTTCGACTTATTCAATCCTGAAAGAGATTTATTTGGTAAGTCAATTTGCGACGGATCACCATTAATCACAATTTTAGAATTCTCTCCAATCCTAGTTAAAAACATTTTGATTTGTGTATCAGTTGCGTTTTGTGCTTCATCTAAAATTGCAAATGAATTTTTTAGTGTTCTTCCTCTCATAAATGCTAATGGGGCTATTTCAATATCACCTATTTCAATTCTTTTTTGAATCTTCTCGAAATCTAACAAGTCATAGAGTGAGTCATATAAAGGTCTTAGATAAGGATCTACTTTTTCTCTCATATCTCCAGGTAGAAAACCCAATCTTTCACCCGCCTCTACCGCTGGTCTTGATAAAATTATTCTTTCAATCTTTTTATCCAGCAACATAGTTAAAGCAACAGCAACTGCCAAAAAAGTTTTTCCTGTTCCCGCGGGACCGCATGAAATAATAATATCACTCTCTCTGAGTGCTCTTACATAATTTTTTTGTTTCTCTGATCTTGGAATAACTGATTTTTTTGGAGTTTTTATAATGTATTCAATTTTTTTATCTGTTTTTTCGTCAATCATAAATTTATTAATTGAGGAAATTATATCTTTTTTTTCAATCGTTCCATTTAAAATTAACTGATCTGTAAGGAAAATTATAGCATTTTTGACTAATTCATTTTTCGTGTTAGTACTTTTAACTAATATTGAATTTCCCCTAGAGTATATTTTTGTCTCTGTTATTTTTTCTAATTCCTTTAAGTTGTTGTTAAATTCGCCCACTACACCCATTAATATTTCATTATTATTAAATATGATGCTTAATGTATCGTTGTCGGAATAGACGAACTTAAGATCTTTATTTAATTTGTTTAATAAAGGATTATTCAAGATTAAGCAGCCTTCATATCTGAGTTGGTGTCTATTTTACCAAATAAATTGTTTTGGTTTACTTTGTCAATTTTTACTTTTACATTCTTCCCTACCAGCCTTTCATTTCCATCAAATATCACACCATTTAAATACTCATTTCTGCCAAAATACATTTGATTCTTTTTCATTTTATTTTCGACAAGTACTTCAATTTTTTTTCCCAAGAAAGATTCATTGTGTTTTAATTGATATTGAAAAAGAATTTTTTGAACTTTTATAAGTCTTTCTTTTGCAACTTCATTATCAATTAAATCTAAATTAGATGCAGGTGTTCCAGGTCTGGGGCTAAATATAAATGAATAGGAATTTATGAATTTAATTTTATTTAAAAAATTTAATGTATCCTTAAAATCTGCATCAGTTTCTCCTGGGTGACCAATGATGAAATCACTTGAAAATTCAATTTTTGGATTTATCTTTTTTAGTTTTTCATAGATATTAAAATATTTTTCAACTTTGTGGCCCCTGTTCATCAATTTTAAAACTTTGTTTGAACCACTTTGAATTGGTAAATGAACAAATGGTTGTAATTTTTTTGAGCTTGAATAACAGTCAATTAAATCATCGGTCATGTCTCTTGGATGTGACGTAGTATACCTAATTCTCTTTATTTCTGTAAACTTTTCTAACTCATTTATTAAATCTGACAATCTGTATTCTTTTGTTTTACACTTGAATGAATATGCATTTACATTTTGTCCAAGTAAAATTATTTCTTTTGCTCCACTTTTAACTAAATCCTGTGCTTCTAAAATAATTTTTTCAAAAGGTCTTGAGTATTCAGAGCCACGTGTGTAAGGAACTACACAAAAACTACAAAACTTATCACATCCTTCTTGAATTGTGAGAAATGATGAAATTTTACTAGATGTATTCTTAATTTTATCTAAATAATCAAACTTATCTTCAGTTTCAAATTCTGTAAGTTCTTTCCGAATTTTTTTATAATTTGAGATTAATGAATTTATTTGGTGATAGGATTGAGGACCTATAACTATATCAATATAAGGTTCCCTTTTTAACATTTCCTCATTTTCTGCTTGAGCAACACAACCCGCAACAATAAATAGTGGTTTTTTTTTATTTCTAAAAATTTTTTTAACCCTACCGACTTCGTG
>NZ_CVSO01000037.1 GCF_001180105.1 Candidatus Pelagibacter communis | reverse complement strand
ATGATCTTTTTTAAAATATTTATCAAATTTATTTTAATCTTTCTGTTAATTTTAGGCTCATATTCATTTTCAAGTGAGTTAATTATTCCACCAAAAAAACCAACATTATCTGCTGAGGTTAAAAAAAAGATTATATCAAAAAAGAATATTATACCTCCAATAAAACCTACAGTTAAGAAAGAGAATGAAATTCAAGAAGAAAAAAAAGAAAAAGTTGAAAAAGCAGAAACCGATAAGGATTTTCAAAATATAGGGATTTTGCTACCTAAAAAGAAACCAACAATAATTGTTAAAAAGACAGAACCAAAAAAGGAGAAAGTTAAAAAATCAAAATACTATAGTAAAAAAGACGTAAAAATAGCTCAACAATCTTTAGATTTAATTAAGAGAAAAAAGTGGCAAAGTGCGATCAAAATCGCTTCTCGTGCAAAAGATAAGTCAATTTATGATTTCACAATGTGGAGATACCTATTAGAAAGAAACAATAATGCAAATTATTCTGACTATAGTTCAT
>NZ_CVSO01000036.1 GCF_001180105.1 Candidatus Pelagibacter communis | reverse complement strand
TTAGGAAAAGTTAAAATCTAAAGATTTATCTTAATTACATTAAGGGGGCCCTTAGGCCCCCTTTTTTTTGTTTGATTAATAGGTAGAATTTAACATAAAGTAGTACTATGAAATCTTTCATAAAATTTGCAGACACTTTAAGTGCATCAATGGGAAAAGCTTTTTCATGGTGCATAGTAATTTTAATGGGTGGAACGTGTTATGAAGTAATAATGGCCTATGCTTTTAACAGCCCAACTTTATGGAATTTTGATTTTAGTTTGCAAATGTATGGAGCAATTTTCATGATGGCAGGCGCTTATTGTTTATCAACTGAAGCGCACGTTAGAGGAGATGTTATTTACAGATTATTTCCAACAAGAGTTCAAGGTTGGATTGATTTAGTTTTATATTTTATTTTTTTCTTTCCAGGTATTTTAGCTTTAGTATTTTACGGATATGAATACGCAGCATTGGCTTGGAAAATAAAAGAAACTAGCTGGAATAGTCCAGCACAAATACAAATTTATATGGCAAAATCTATAATACCTTTGTCT
>NZ_CVSO01000035.1 GCF_001180105.1 Candidatus Pelagibacter communis | reverse complement strand
ACTTGTTCAAACGAAGTTGCAAAAGTATTTTGAAGTAGTTCTAAGTCGTATTTCAGTTTTTTACATTCAGAATGAAATAATTTGTAAGGCATCAAAATTGCTGCACCACAATAATTCAATAACGCAATTTGGGTAAGTCTTTTGGACTCTTCTGTTGGAAATTTAAATTCAGACAAATAATTATTTATTTCCCCCATGGCCCCTTCTTGAGCTATTTGAGCTGCCGCATGTAATTTTTTAGTTTCAAGAGAATTATAATCACTTAATAAAAGTTCTTTTTTATTTTTATCGAAAATTTTTGAAAATGGCTTACCTTCATCAGGAATTACATCTTTCACTGTAATTGAATATTCTGTTTTTAAAAATTCACATAATGCTATATATCTTGTTCGATTATTTTTTTGAACTTTTTCAAAAATATTATTCGCGAATTCCTCTAACTTTGGAAAATAATTTTTTTTTTCTTGTAAAAAATCAGAAATTACTTCTCCGGGAAATGCAGTCTTTCTGCTATCAATAATCTTTCCAGATAAATTTTCTACTTTATTAATTATTTCATGATCTTTTTGTTTAAAATTATCTCCTAATTTTATTAAAGCTTTTGCAATTTTTGGGTTTGTATTCACAAGATCTTTAACTTCTGGTCCCACAATGTCTAAATCCTCAAACAACTGATCATCGAGTAATTCAGATATGTCGTTAACGAGGTTTAAATCAGATTTATTAGTTAAATCTGAAAGTTCAATTTTTAATTCCTCGCAAACTTTTAATAGTAAATCTCCGTCGATTTTTCTTTTTCCACTCTCAATTAAATTAAGATAGCTCGCTGAAATTCCTAATTGTTCAGCTAGTTTATTTGCTTGAATCCCTAATTGACGTCTAAATGACTTGATTTTTGGTCCTATCTTAAGATCAATTTGACTCATGTTTTCTATTTGTAAACTTTGTAAATTATTATTTACAACAAATTATCCCATTTTACAAGCATTTTATTGAATTTAGTAGATTTTGTAAATTTTGTAAATTATAAGCTTCTTATGGACAACAAAAACAAAAAAAACTACTTAAAAAACCAAGAAAATACGTCAGAGAACATGCCATCTAACAGCAGCTCAGGTATTTATTTAAGAGATGATCACTGTGATTGGGGTTCTAGCGGGATGAATGAATTCACCCAAGAATTTGGTGAAAATAACTAGTTTCGCTTAAATCACAACACATCAACAAAGGATTATAAAATGGGTGCTGAAAAAAAGGTTTCTTACGATTTAAAAAGATTTGCAGGAATTAAAAGAGATTACAATCAAGACGAAGTTGATAGGTTAAGAGGCTCGATTAAGATTGAATATTCAATATGCAAACAACAATCTACAAAATTATGGAATTTATTAAACACCGAGTCTTACGTTAATACACTTGGCTCTCTATCGGGCAATCACGCAGTGCAACACGCAAAAGCTGGATTAAAGGCAATTTATT
>NZ_CVSO01000034.1 GCF_001180105.1 Candidatus Pelagibacter communis | reverse complement strand
ATTTTAAAAGATTATGTTAGCTTATTAACTAAATATAATGACAAAATTTTAAAACAAAATTTACATCTACCTTATTTTTCTTAAGAGCTTTTCTGAATAAGTTTGAGATAATCTTATTAGAATTAAAAGCCTCTGAACCTCCTTTTAATATTACACTATTTCCAGATTTAAAACATAAGGAAGAGACGTCTGAAGTTACGTTTGGTCTACTTTCATAAATAACTCCAATTACCCCAATAGGAATAGTAACTTTTTTAACCTTCAATTTGTTAGGTCGACTCCATTTAGAAACTACTCTATTTACTGGGTCTTTGAGTTTAATTATTTCTAATACAGATTTCCTGATACCTCCAATTTTTTTATCATTAAGCTCTAATCTATTTATTAAATTAATATCAAGTTTTTTTTGTCTAGCTATCTTCAGGTCCTTTAAATTTTCTTTTAAAATTTTGTCATTATATTTAGTTAATAAGCTAACATAATCTTTTAAAATTTTATTTTTTTTTTCTTTATTAATAATTTTTAATCCTGCCTTAACTGCGTTTGTTCCAATTCTATTTAAATAATTTTTCATTTACTAAATCCCACCATATCATCTTTATGAACTACTTCAGACTTAGTTTTATACCCTAATATTTTATTAATCTTGTCAGAATGTTGCCCTTTAATCTTGCTTATCTCTTCAGATGAGAAAGAGCTTAAACCTCTACCTAATTCAAAATTTTTCTCATCTACAATTTTTATATGATCCCCTTTATCAAAGTTACCTTTTATATTTTTAATTCCAGCTGCAAGAAGACTTTTTCCTTTTTTAAGAGCTATAATAGCTCCATTGTCTATCATCAACTCACCTTTTGGTGAGACAGAGCTTGCTATCCACTTCTTCCTTGCATCTAATTTTGAAATTTCTGGCAAAAACCATGTGCACACTTTGGATAAATTAATATGTTTTAATGGGTTTAATATTAAACCACTTGAGATCACCATTTTACATCCTGCTAAACCACATATTTTTGCTGCTTCAATTTTAGTTAACATACCTCCTGATCCGTATTCACCAGTTGTTTTATTTGCGATTTTAAATACATTCTCATCAATTTTTTTCACCTCTTTAATTAATTTTGCATCTTTATGAACTTTAGGATTTTTATTATAAAGCCCCCCAACATCTGAAAGTAGAATAAGACAATCAGCGTTAGATATTTGGGCAACCCTTGAAGCAAGTCTGTCATTATCACCATATTTTATTTCTGATGTAGCGATACTATCATTTTCGTTTACCACCGGTATAAAACCAATATCAAAAAGATTGTCTAATGTTCTTCTTGCATTTATGGCTCTTCTTCTTACTTCAGTGTCCTCAAGAGTAATTAATATTTGAGATATATCCATTTTCTTTTTAGAGAAGTTTTTTTTCAATAGATTCATTAATTCTATTTGACCTATTGATGCGACGGCTTGGCTCTTATCAATTTTAAGATTTTTTTTATCAAGATTAAGTTTTTTACATCCTAAAGCTATCGCTCCTGAACTTACAATTATAATTCTTTTACCTGCTTTTTTGAAACCCTGGATATCCTTTACAAAACTATCTAGCCATTTACTTCTAATCTTTTTTTTCTCATCAATTATTAATGATGATCCAATTTTAATAACTATTGTGTTTAATTTATCAAAATACATATTCTAAAAGTTTCGATTTAATCTTCGAAATTTTTGATTTATCTAAGGTAGATAAATCATAAATTTTTTTCTTGATTCTGCCACTTAAAATTTTCTTTTTTGAATCTAAATTTTTTTTATCAATAAGATCAATTTTATTAAGCACAATTATCTCGTTTTTTTTTAAAAGAGATTTACTATATTTACCTAACTCAGCTCTTATTTGTTTATACGATCTGATTAAATCTTTTTCTGTTACATCAATTAAATGAAGTAAGGTTTTACACCTTTCAATATGTTTTAAAAATTTTGTTCCTAAACCCACACCTTTGTGAGCGCCTTCTATTAATCCAGGGATATCTGCTAAAGTAATTTCTTTATCGTCATATACTGCAACACCCAAATTAGGGTTAAGGGTTGTAAATTTATAATTTGCGATTTTTGGGTTTGCGCTTGTTATTGATGCTAATAAACTTGATTTACCTGCATTAGGTAATCCTATAATTCCTATGTCTGCAATAGTTTTTAATTGTAACCATATCCAAAAATTTTCCCCCTTAAGCCCTTTAGTAAATTTACGTGGCGCTCTATTTGTTGAAGATTTAAATCTCGTATTCCCGAAACCACCCTTTCCACCTATTGCGGCTGTATATTCATCTTTTTCTTTTTTAAAATCGAAAATTAAAGTTTTATTATCCTCTTCGAATACCTGTGTTCCTATCGGAACTTTTAAGTATAAATTATCTCCACCTTTTCCAGTTTGATTTTTTCCTTTTCCATCACCACCTCTCTCAGCTTTGAAATGTTGTTGATATCTATAATCTATCAAAGTATTTAAGTTTCTCTCAGAGACAAGTACTACTGATCCACCTTTTCCACCGTCGCCTCCATCAGGGCCACCAAATTCTATAAATTTTTCTCTCCTAAAACTTGGAGATCCAGATCCACCGTCGCCAGCTTTAATATATATCTTTACTTGATCTAAAAATTTCATAAAACAACAGGGTAAGTTGTTTGTATATTAATTGGGTTTAACTGAAACGTAAGTCCTATCAGACTTTGATTTTTTGAAAATTACTTTCCCTTTTATCACCGAAAAGATTGAATGATCTTTCCCCATACCAACATTTTGTCCAGGGAAAATTTTTGTTCCCCTTTGTCTAACAATAATATTTCCAGGCACTACAAACTGACCCCCATATTTTTTGACTCCTAGACGTCTGCCCGCACTATCTCTTCCGTTCCTTGACGATCCACCTGCTTTTTTTGTTGCCATTATTTAACTTTAGTTGTTGTTTTTTTCTCTTCTTTTTTTTTGCTTACTTTAGTAATTTTCTCTGCCTCAGACAAGATCTTTCCGTCTTTTGACATAATTCTGTTTACTCTAATTAATGAGAATTGTTGCCTGTGACCGTTTTTTCTTCTTGAATTTTTACGTCTACGTTTTTTAAATATTAAAACAGTTCTATTTTTAGAATTCTTTAATAGTTCAGCCTCAACTTTTGCACCAGAAACAACAGGGTTACCTAATTCAATATTTTTATCATCTCCGTAAGCCAAAATCTCCTTGAATTCTATTTTACTGTTTGGCTTACCATCTGAAAATTTTTCAATTTTCAAAATTTCTCCAGCCTTGACTTTGTACTGTTTTCCACCCGTTTGTATGACTGCAAATGACATAAAATATTTTCTAAATTATGCTGCAATATAGTTCTAAGGTATTTATAGTCAAGTTATATCGATTAAAAATTATCCTTTAAATCACGTAATTTTGAAAATTCTTCCTGATTTTTTGCCCTTAAAAAAATGTTACAATTCAATTCATCTTTTATTGTAGATGGCACAGAAGGAAAGCCACTATCCAACTTTTTTTTTATATTAAGAATCTTTTTATTAAGTTCAGAATTATTTTGATCAAACCTTTGACAAAAAATTGCATTATTTAATGTATATTCGTGTCCAAAGTATACGTTTGTTTCAGGAGGTAAAACTTTTAATCTTAATAATGAATTAAACATGTCTTCGTAGCTACCCTCAAAAATTTTTCCACACCCCAAAGAAAATAATGTATCTCCAGTAAAAACTGTTTTTTCGTTAAAAAAATGAAAGCATATATGTCCAGAAGTGTGCCCAGGTACATGAATTACTTTAAATTCAAATATATCATCCTTCCAAATCTGATTATCTTTTAAGGGAATATCAATCATAGGAATTCTATCTTTATCATCTTCAAAGGCCAGGATTTTTGCGTCAAACTTACTTTTGAGGATATTGTTTCCATTAATATGATCACCATGATGATGAGTATTTAGAATATATTTTAAATTTAAACTATTTTTATTGATATACTCTAATACTGGTTTTGCCTCACCAGGATCTACCACACAAGCATCTTGATTTTTTTCATTGATTAACAAATAAGAAAAATTGTCGGTAAGACATTTTATTATTTCAATTTTCATTTTATTTTTCTAGTATAAAAATTCCTAATTCAGAAAACAAATTTTGAAATTTTAAATTTTTTAAGTTAATCTTAATATTTCTTTGCTTGCAATAATTTTCAAAATCTTTAATTGTACACATGTGCAAGTTTGGAGTATTATACCATTCATTAGGTAAATTTTCTGTAACTGGCATTGTACCCTTTAAAAGTAAATGAAGTCTTACTTTCCAGTGTCCAAAATTTGGGATTGATACAATTGCTTTTTTGCCAATTCTTAGTAATTCATTCAATACATTTTCTGGATCTAAGAAAGCTTGTAAAGTTTGACTAAGAATTACAAAATCAAAAGAGTTATCTGGAAATTGCTTCAAATCTTTTTCTGCGTCACCCTCAATAACGGTTAAACCTTTTTCAACACATTTTTGAACATTGGATTTTGACAATTCAATTCCTCTTATATCTTTACTGATGTTTTCATTAATATATTTCATTAATTCACCATTCCCACATCCCACATCTAAAATCTTAGCGTTTGTTGTGACTAATTTTGCGATATTATAAAATTCTTTCTTCATTAAATTTTTTCATAAGATTTGTTTAAAAAATTCCTTACAGTATTTAGGAAGTCTGGAACATCAAGTAAAAATGAGTCATGACCCTTGTCAGATGTAATTTCAACAAATCCAACATTTTTACCAATTGCATTAAGTGCTATTACTATTTCCCTGTTTTCAGATGTTGGATAAAGCCAGTCTGATGTAAAAGATATGATAAAAAATTTTGTATCACTTTTCTCAAAAGCTTTTGATAAATTGCCTCCAAACTTCTCTGTTAAGTCAAAATAATCCATCGCTCTTGTAATATATAAATAGCTATTTGCATCAAACCTATCTACAAAAACTGAGCCTTGATATCTCAGATAACTTTCTATTTGAAAGTCAGCATCGAAACTAAATTTTAAATCATCCCTTTCTTGTAACTTTCTACCAAACTTTTCTTGAAGACCCGCTTTAGACAAATAAGTTATATGTGCTGCCATTCTTGCAACAGCAAGCCCCTTATCTGGCTGTTTATTTTGCTTCTCATAAAAGCCATCATGCCAGTTGCTATCCGCCATTATTGATTGTCTACCAAGTTCATTAAGAGCAATATTTTGAGCTGAATGACTTGCTGTACATGCTATTGGAATAGCGGTGTGAGCCTTATTTGGAAAATTAGATACAAACTGAAGGACTTGCATCCCCCCCATTGATCCACCAACAACACTGAATAATTTTTCAATTTTAAAATATTCTAAGAGGTTATACTGTGCATTAACCATATCGTTTATTGTGATTACAGGAAAATTAGTTCCATAAGGTTTTTTTGTTTCCGGATTTATATTACTTGGTCCGAAAGAACCCATGCAACCGCCTATAACGTTAGCTGCAATTACAAAGTATTTATCAGTATCAATAGCTTTACCAGGTCCAAGGGCATAGTTCCACCAACCGTCTTTCTTTGTAATTGGATTTGTTCCTGAAGCAAACTGATCTCCAGTAAGGGCATGAAAAACTAATATAGCATTATCTTTTTTATTATTTAATTTTCCATATGTTTCATAAGCCAATGGAAAATCACTAATTGTCTGACCACAATCTAGTTTTAACGGTTTTTTAACAAATAATGTTTTTATTTTATCTTTTTCACTCATAATTTTTTGTGAATTGTGAGAAAAAAAAACTTATTTAGCGGTTTTTTTATAGCGCTCGCAATTCAGTTAAATCAGCGCAAAATTCTTTTATAACATGTTACTATTTATGTCAATTATATCCCGCAGAGGGTTAATTTTATTTAAATAACCAGTATATTATTTATATATATCATTATGCAAAAATTAAACTTCAGAAAAATAAATGTGCAAAGTTATGTGCCAGGTAAGTCAAATATTTTAAGAAAAAAAAATATTATTAAACTATCTGCAAATGAATCTGCACTTGGCCAATCACCTAAATCCAGAAAGATAATTTCAAGCATTAAAAAGCTGGATAAATATCCAGATAGCAAAACAAGAACTTTAAGGAGGGAAATCTCACAAAAATTCAAATGCAATTTTGATCAAATTATTTGTGGGTCAGGATCCGACGAAGTCATACAATTATTGTGTCAATTATTTTTACAAAAAAAAGATGAAGTTATTGTTCCTCAGTACAGTTTTTTAATGTATAGGATTTACAGCAGCATAATTGGCTCAAAAGTAATTTTTTCGAAGGAAAATAAATTTAAAGTTTCAGTCAAGGGAATTTTGGATAAAGTTTCGAATAAAACAAAAATTGTTTTTTTAGCTAATCCTAATAATCCAACAGGGACTTATTTAACAAAAAAAGAGATTCTTGAATTAAGAAAAAAACTTAGACAAAATATTCTTTTAGTAATTGATGATGCTTACTATGAATATATGGTAAATATAGATTATAAATCTGGGTTAGAATTATTTAAGAATAAAAAAAATGTATTTATTTTAAGAACATTTTCAAAAATATATGGCTTAGCTTCATTAAGAATAGGATGGGGTTATGGCTCTAAAGAAATTGTAAAGGAACTTCTTAAAATCAAACCACCATTTAACATAAACAAAATTGCAGAAATGGCAGCTGTTGAAGCTTTAAAGGACAAGTCTTTTGTTTCAAAATCTGTCAAACATAATTTAAGATGGGCTATTAAAATTAAAAAAACTTTAGAAAATTATAAAATTAAAACCAATAAAGTTTCAGCAAATTTTCTTTTATTGGATTTTGATTATTGCAAATACTCTGCTATTAGATTAAAAAAATTACTTGAAAAAAAAGGAATACTTTTAAGAAGTTTAGAGGCATATAGGCTAAAAAATAAATTAAGGTTAACTATTGGAAATACCAGAGAAAATACTCTTCTTCTTAAAACTCTAGAAAAAATATTTAAAAAATGATTAATAAGTTATTAATTGTCGGCTGTGGTTTAATAGGTTCATCGATATTAAAAAAGGTTTGTAAAAAAAAAATTGCAAAAAAAATATTAGTTTTTGAAAAGTCAAAAAAAAATCAAAGAGCCTTAAAGAGATTTAAGCTCAAATTTGAATTAATTAGAAGTATGGATAAAAAAATATCTGAATGTGATTTAATTATAATCTGTGCTCCACTAAGCGAATATGAAAAAATTTTTCTAGCATTTAATAAATATTCAAAAAAAAATATTTTGATTACTGATGTTGGATCTGCAAAGAAAGACACAATTACAAAAGTGAACAGAATAAAAAGAAAAGATATTAACTGGATTTCAAGTCATCCAATAGCAGGTTCTGAGGTATCAGGACCATTAAACGGTAGTGAAAACCTATTTGTTAATAAATGGTCAGTAATAATAAAACAAAAAAACTCTAAAACCAAAGAAATGAAGAAAATACTGAAATTTTGGAAGTTGCTAGGCTCAAAAACCGTAACCATGGATGCAGATCAACATGACAAGATATTTGCGATAACAAGTCATTTGCCACATTTGATCGCTTATAATTTAATTTTGACAGCAACAAATTTTAGAATTTCAAACAAAAATAATATTCTTAGATTTAGTGCTGGAGGATTAAGAGATTTTTCTAGAATTGCTGCCTCGAATGAAATCATGTGGAGAGATATCTTTTTTAATAATAAAAAAAATATGCTTAAAGTTATTGATCTTTTTATAAAAAATTTAAAAATATTTAAACAAGACATTAAATCAAATAGAAAAAATTTAGAGGTTAAATTAAAAAATTTAAAAAAAGTAAGACAAAAGATTATTCTCTTGAAACAAGATACTTCAAAACCAGATTTTGGAAGAATATAAATTTAAAACTCTTTTATTAAATCTCCAATCATGCTCTTGTAATTTTTGATAGTGTTAGAAACTTTCTTGCTTATAGGTTTATTTGCTTGATCAAAACTTAATGTTCTTATTATACGTGAATTTTTATGGTGGCTCATGACATTTTCGTCCCATTCCAAATTACAAAAATTTAAAATTTTCTTAATTTGATCTTTTGGATTTTCCACCAATGTCTCGTAGTTAATATTGAAAATATTCTTAGGGAATTCCTTTTGCCAAAAAGCCATAGTGTTTAGATAAAGTTTATAAAATTTGGTGATATCTTTGAAATCATTTACAAACTGTGTTTTAATTGGAAAGTAATTTTTATAAATTGACCAACAGTTATCTATAGGGTCTCTGGTGCAGTTTATTATTTTGGCTTTTGGGAACAAACTTAAGATCAAACCTATATTAAAAAAATTTAATAGTTCTTTATCTGTAAAAACTGGATCAGAGTCATTCAATTCCGCTATTAAATCAAGATAATCATTTTTATAAATATCGATCAAAGAAGCATCAATTCTTTTTTCATTAATCATTTTGATAGCGATTTTTTGAATATATGGTATTTCACCGCCACCAAATACTTTTTTATGAGATGCAAGTATTTGTTCAATCAATGAAGAACCTGAACGTGGCATACCCACAATGAATATTAAATCTCTATGAACCCCAGAAGTTTTAATACTTTTTATTTTCTTATATAAATTTATGTAACTTTTAATTTTTTTTTCATCTTGTTTAAAATTATATTTTGTCTCTTTCTTCAACAATTCATTCCCTTTTTTTAAAAATTTAAAAGCATTTTTGTAATCCTGAATATCTTCATAAGCTTTATGAACACCATAATAAAGATGGATTTTTTCTAAATTATTTAAATCATCATCACTTATTTTTTTTAACATTTCATTTAAGTGAGGGTCGTTTTCTGTATACTTATGCACAAGAGAATATTGACGATCTGCATCTGTTAATTTTTTATTTAACTCTAATATTTTTTTACAATAAAGTTTTGAATTTTCTTTCTGGTTTGTAATTCTATAAATACCAACCAGGTTGAATAGCGCTGGAACTGCATCTTTTTGTATGTTTAAAACTTTTTTATAATACTCTATTGACTCCTCAATCTTATAAGTTTCCCTTTTTATATTTCCCAAATTATTCAAAATATGAAGATGTTGATTGTCTATTTCCAGACCTTTTTTAAAATATTTTTCTGCTTCTGAGTATTTATGTAGCATATAGAAACATGTACCAATATTATTTAAAAAATTTGGATGATTTGGATTCAAAACCAATGCTTCTCTCATAACATCGATTGATTTTTCAATTTCTCCATTTTTTTGGTAAGCAACACTCAATAAATTAAAAAATAATTGATGTTTTCTTTTTTTTATTATTTTATTGCATCCTTTAATAACTTCTGAGAAGTTGCCTTTAACGAATTTTTTGTAAAGTTTGTCGTATTCTTTTTTTAATATTTCATCAGATATTGTATTCATTTAATTCCAATAACTTCAAGTCTAGCAGTTTTTTTAATTAAATTTATTGTTTTTTTAATATCCATAATAATCACTTTTTTCTTAGGGCCGTATGCATGTATCAGTCTTCTCTTTGACAAACATATAGCAACATGTCCTTTCCAAAAAATGATGGCATTTTTTTTAATTGATTTAAGTTTTTTGAAATATTTAAACTGAGGCCCTGTATCCCTCGGACAATAAAGATTGTTAAATTTAAAAAATATTTGAACCAATCCAGAACAATCAATCCCATCGAATTTTTTACCTCCCCATTTATATTTAACGTTCTTAAAAATTTTTATTCTAGAAAAAATTTCTTCTTTGTAATTTATAGGCACAACATCAGATTTTTTTATCCAATAACTTTCAAAATTAAAAAAATCTTTATTTTTTGATTTTACTTGAAGTAAGGAGGCGAAACTTAATTTCATCCTAATGCGAGAATTATTATCTGGTTTTGAAAAAACATTTGCTTTTAAAGAGGACACTTTATGAGTAGGTTTATGAATTGATTTTCTAAATTTTCTCTTTTTTATAAAACCCACATATTTGTCATAGTTTGTTTTAATTTTGTAACAATCTTTATATTTTTTAATAATTGTAAATTTCTCTCCATAAAGAATTTGAGAAGAAAGTTTTGAATTTTTCTTTCTATTTTCATATATATTTATACAGGAATAATTATTAATCATTTATCTTTTATTGGTGCAATGATACCTATCCAATATATCAAGAATAATACTGGCATTCCCAACAAAGCGGTAAGTATGAAATAATTATTATATCCCATTACATCAACCCATGCACCAGAATATCCAGCTATAAGTTTTGGTAAAAATAACATAATTGAACTAAACAAAGCATATTGCGTAGCTGTAAACTTAATTGAGGTTAATCCAGATAAATAAATCACAAAAGCTGCACCAGCAAAGCCACTTGATACATTATCTGCTGTAATTACCATTATTAAATAATTAATATTTGCATCAACCGTCGCTAGCCAAGCAAATAGAAGGTTACTCAAAGATGCAATTAAGGCGCCTAAAAATAGAGCTGCCATTGTGCCTTTTTTTGAAGCAAAATACCCTCCTAATAATCCCCCAACGATAGTAGCAAAAACTCCAAAAAATTTTGAGTAAGTTGCAATATCTTTTATTGAGTAACCTTTCTCTAAATAAAATATGTTAGCCATTACTCCCATGACTACATCTGCAATTCTATATAGAGAAATGAGGGCTAGAATAACTAAAGCGAATCTTCCGTACTTTCTTATAAAATTTGTTATCGGGGCAATATAACTTTCGGCTACCATTTTTTTTTCAACTATTTTAAGTTTTGTCATCAATACCAATAAAATACCTGAAACCAAAAAACAAAAAAATAACTTTAAACAAGTTATTATAAAAACTAAAAGATTATTTTCTTTTACAGAAAAATTTATGTTTGAGTATAAATATATAAAAATTGCGATAGTGAATAATATAGACAAAAAGAAAATCAAATGGCTATTTGTTCTCTTGAAAATATTTTTTTTTACTTTTGGTTCATTTGATGTAAGATTTGCGAATATACCAACCGCCATAAATAAGGCCATTATACAATAAACTTTTTGCCATACGATTTGATCGTAGCTTTCAGATCCAAAATAAGATGCCAACCATAAACTTCCAGCTCCACTTACTAGCATCCCAACCCTGTATCCCGCTATATACATCGAAGATAAATATCCCTGTTTATTTTGGGAAACTGACTCAATCCTAAAGGCGTCAATTATAATATCTTGAGATGCGCTAAAAAAAGCCAAAAGAACAATAAAAAATGCTGTTGCATATATATTCTTTTGTGGATCTGTAAATGAAGTCATTATCAAAGATAAAATTATTAAAAGCTGAACTAATAAAAGCCAGCTTCGCCTATGTCCAAATTTTTTAAATATTGGTAAATTGAATTTATCTACTATCGGAGACCATAGATACTTAAAGGCATATGCGAAGCCTGCCCAACTAAATAGAGTTATTGTACTTCTTTCTATACCAGCTTTAGATAACCAAACTGATAAAGTCGAAAACACTAATAATATTGGTAAGCCAGAGGAAAAACCAAATAAAAGCATCTTTAACGACTTTTCTTCTAAGAAGTAATTAAAATTATTAGTCAATTAGTTCCTCCAAAATGATGGTAAGAAAATTACTAAAATTGCAAAAATTTCTAAACGACCTAAAATCATTGCAGCAGACAAAATCCATTTTGATGAAGCGGGTAAATTTGCATAATTGCTATTTGGCCCGATTTCACTCCCAAGGCCTGGTCCCACATTGGAAATTGATGACGCTGCACCAGATATTGCAGTAATAAAGTTTAAACCTGTCAAAGTTAAAAGGGCAGATATTAAAAAGAATAAGATTATATATAAAAAAATAAAAGATATAATTGAGGCAATTAACTTTTCCTGAACGACTTCATCGTTATACTTTAGGTTTAAGACTGCTCTAGGATAAATTATTTTTAAGAGTTGGTTTCTAAAAAAATAAAATAGCATATGAACTCGGAATACCTTAATACCACAAGTCGTTGAACCAGCACATCCACCAATAAACATTAATAATAAAAAAAATATTAGAGGAAAGTTTCCCCATTGATCAAACTCCTTAGTAACATACCCAGTACCTGTTAAAATTGAAATAACATTAAAAATAATTGATCTCAATTGGACTTCAAAAATATTTTTATTAGATATTGAGAGATAAATAAATAAAACTAAGACTGAAAAAAAGATTAGTTTAAAAAAAAGTTTAATCTGAGCATCTTTAAATATGAGTTTTTTATCACTAGATAAAAATTTAATATAAGCTATGAAAGGCAAGCTACCTAAAATGATAAATATTATTGAAACATATTCAATTTTAGCATTGTTAAAATATCCGATTGATTGATTGTAATTAGAGAATCCGCCAGTAGCAATTGTTGTCATAGAATGTGTTAGGCTATCAAAAATATTCATCCCACATATTTTATAAAAAAAAGCACAAATCAATGTCAAAGTTAGGTAAATTAAAGTTAATCTAAGTGAAATTTGTTTCGATTTAGGAAGAATTTTTTCTGCAGCATCCCCACTTGAAATTTTTAAAAGTTGCATTCCCCCAATGTTCATTATTGGCATCAAGGTGATAGCCATAACAATGATACCAATTCCACCCAACCATTGAAGCATGGCTCTCCAACTTAAAATACCCTTGGGTGTAGCAGATAAATTTTCAATTATAGTTGCTCCAGTTGTGGTAATACCAGACATACTTTCAAAAATAGAGTCGGTAATTGAAAGATTTAATTCTGAAAAAAAAAAGGGTATTGAACCAAAGATAGCTACTCCCATCCAAGATAAAGCAGTCAGTAAAAATGCTTGTTGAGTACTTATACTTCGATTGTGATCGATATTAGATAGGTAAAAAAGCACTCCAAAAGTAATAGTAATTATAGAAGAGATAATAAAAGTTGAATTAAGTTCATTATAAAAAAATTGAACACCAACTGGCACCAACATCGCAATACCCAATACAATCAATAGTACTCCTAATGTGAAAAAAACTGTTTTATAATTGGACATTTAATTTAAACATTATTTTATGGAAAATAAATTTCAACATTATATGAATTTAAATATAAGCTAATTATACAATAAATTCGTTTTTTGATGAAAGAAATTAACAAACAAGACATTGAAAAATCAAACTCATGGCCAATCGTTGAGGCAAAAAAAATCTTGAAAGAAAGAAAGCCTTTCATTGAAAAAAAAGGAAAGATAGTTCTTCAAACTGGCTATGGTCCATCTGGATTACCTCATATAGGAACGTTTGGTGAGGTGGCACGTACATCAATGGTAGTAAACGCATTAAATTTATTAACAGACTTGCCTAAAGAAATTATTACGTTTTCTGATGATATGGACGGTCTCAGAAAGGTACCAGATAATGTACCCAATAAAAAAATTTTAACTGACAATCTACACAAACCACTAACTGTTGTTCCAGATCCTTTTCAAAAGTTTAATAGTTTCGGAGAGCATAATAATGAAATGTTAAAAAAGTTTTTAGATCAATTTAATTTTAATTATAATTTTTTAAGCTCAACAAAGTTATATAAAAGCGGTTTCTTTAATGAGTCACTTAAAAAAATTTTAGAAAATTATGATGAGATAATGAACATTATTATTCCAACTCTTGGTAAAGAGAGACAAAAAACTTACAGTCCTTTTTTACCGATTTGTCCAAAAACTGGTCGGGTTTTGGAAATTCCAGTTTTGGAAATAGATAAATCAAAATCTTGTATTACCTTCGATAATAAAGGAGAGAAGATTAACGTTAGTATTCTTGATGGTAAATGTAAACTTCAATGGAAAGTAGATTGGGCAATGCGTTGGTATGCTTTAGATGTTGATTTTGAGATGTATGGAAAAGACCTAATTGAAAGTGCAATCCTATCAACAAAAATTGTGAAACTTTTAGGTAAAAAAAGTCCATCTGGTTTTGCTTATGAATTATTTTTAGATGAAAAGGGAGAAAAAATTTCAAAGTCAAAAGGTAATGGTGTTACAATTCAAGAATGGCTAAAATATGCTTCTCCAGAAAGTTTATCTCTGTTTATGTTCCAGAATCCAAAAAGAGCAAAAAAACTTTATAAAGAAATCGTGCCGAAAGCAGTCGATGAATATTTAGATTGTATCGAAAAAAGTAAAAATCAATCAAATAAGGAAATTTTACTAAATCCAGTATGGCATGTCCACAACGGGAATATTCCTGAAGAAAAAAAAATTATGAGCTATTCAATGTTATTAAATTTGGTTGAAACAAGTAATGCTAATTCAAAAGATGTTTTATGGAAATTTGTTGAAAAATATGCAAAAGACTTAAATAAAAAAGATTATCCAATATTTGATAGATTAATTGAATACGCAATAACATATTTTAACGATATTGCAAAAAGCAACAAAAATTACAAAATTCCAAATAATGAGGAGAAAAAAGCACTACTTAATCTAATTAAGATGTTAGAGAATTCTCCAGATAAACTGGAGCCAGAGGATATTCAAACAAATATTTATACTGTTGGAAAAGAAAATGGTTATAAAGAAAATTTAAGGAATTGGTTCAAATTAATATATGAAGTAGTGTTTGGAGTTGAGAATGGACCTAGGTTAGGTTTTTTTATAAGTTTCTTTGGTGTAAAAAACACTATTAAATTAATAAAAGAAAAAATTAATTAATGTTTTCAAAAATTAGACCCTTTATTTTTAAATTAGATCCTGAGTTAGCACATGATCTTGCAATTAAAGCACTAAAAACAAATTTAATTGTTCATGATAAAAAAAAGAAAGAATTAGCTTTTAGGACTCAATTATTTGGAAAAGAAATTCCAAATCCAATTGGAATAGCTGCTGGATTCGATAAAAATGCAGAAGTTTACAATCCCTTATTTAAACTTGGTTTTGGTTTTGTAGAAGTTGGAACTGTTACTCCTTTAAGTCAGTATGGTAATCCAAAACCTCGAGTTTTTAGACTAGAGGAAGATAATGCTCTAATAAATCGACTAGGCTTTAACAATAATGGGGCTGATGATGCAAGATCAAGAATAACTAAAAAAAAACCTTTAGGGATGCTTGGAGTAAATATAGGACCCAATTGGAACTCAGAAAATAAAATTGAAGATTATTTAAATTGTTTAAGGAAATTTCATGATATTGCTGATTATATAACAATAAATATTTCATCGCCAAATACGGAGAATTTAAGAGATTTTCATAACAATGAAGAATTAAAAAATTTGTTGGAAAATATTCATAACGAAAGAGAAAAATTGAAAAGTAATATTCCGATAGCCATTAAAATATCACCCGATATTAATCAAAAAAAAGTCGAGGAAATCTGTAGAACAATTTTGAATTATGATATTAAAGCCGTAATTATTTCTAACACGACAGATGGTAATCGCGATGGTTTGAAAAATCAAAAAAAATTTCAAAAAGGGGGACTTTCAGGAAAACCTTTGAATGAAATATCTAATAAATTAATAAATAATTTTTATAAAATATTAAATAATAAGATAGATATTATTGGTGTAGGAGGAGTGGACTCTGGTGAGACAGCTTATCAAAAGTTTATACACGGGGCTAAGTTTGTTCAGCTTTATACAGGTATGGTTTTTCAAGGCCCAAAAATTGTTAGCAAGATTTACGATGAGTTAAATAATATTCTTGAAACCAATAATGTAAAAAAATTAAGCGATATTGTCGGAAAAATTTAAAATATCGACTTGACTGGTAATTAAACTACATCTATACCACGTAAACTATCATGACAAAAAAATGTGAACTTACAGGTAAAAGACCTTTAAAGGGTCATAAAGTTAGCCACGCAAATAACAAAGTTAAGAGAAGATTTTTGCCTGGTATAAAAAAAGTAAATTTTAAAAGTGATATTTTAAATAAAAGTTTACGATTAAATGTCTCAAATTCTGCTATGAGATCTGTTGATAAAAAAGGAAGTTTTGATCAATTTATGAAGGAAGTTAAATCAAAATATTTATCAGATAGACTTAAAAAAGTTAAAAAAAGTATTCTCCAAAAATCCGCATAATGAGTAAAGTTTTTCTAACCCTTTCTTTTTTTATGGGTTTGGTAGTTTTAGCATCAAACTACCTGGTTCAATTTCCAATAAAATATTACAGTTTAGATCAATTGCTAACTTATGGGGCTTTTAGTTATCCTATAGCCTTTTTAATTACAGATTTAGCAAATAGATCATACGGCAAAATTGTAGCGAGAAAAATTGTATATTTTGGATTTGTAATTGGAATTAGTTTTACGTTATTTTTCTCAACTAATTTTGATGATTTAATATCAGTTAGAATTGCAATTGGATCAGGATCAGCATTTTTAGTTGCTCAACTTTTGGATGTTCAGGTATTTGATAAGTTAAGAAAAAAACGATGGTTCATTGCTCCATTAACCTCATCTCTTGTAGGATCCACAGTTGATACCTTCTTATTCTTTTCAATTTCTTTTTATGCAACTGGTGTTCCTTGGGTTACTTTATCTTTAGGTGATCTAGCAGTAAAAATATTTGTTGCACTAGCAATGTTAATACCTTTTAGATTATTATTAGGCACTCTTAAGCCAGTTCAAAGTTAATACAAAAATTTATAAGATAAAATTTTATAGACTAATTTAGCCGCAAGAAAATTATATGAATTAAAACCCTTAATAGGCGAAAGTTCATTTAAGTCTGCACCAACAATATTTGAATTTTTCGCAGCGATTTTAAGAATACTCAATGTTTCATCCCAAAACAAACCACCAGGCTCAGGTGTACCAGTTGCCGGCATAATGCCCGAGTCTAATCCATCAACATCAAAAGTAATGTATACATTTTTATTTTTTATTAATCTTTTAAATTTATTTAAATCCCATTTACTTTTATCTTTAGCCCAAAATATTTTTATTCTTTTTGAATTGTTTTTTAAAAATGGAATTTCTTCTTTAGATATATTTCTTATACCAAAAGAAATAACAGAAACGTTCGGATAATCTAAACATCTTCGAATTGCAGATGCATGTGAAAATTTTTCTCCATTATAACTATCTCGTAAATCTGCGTGAGCATCAAAGTGCAAAAGACAAATATTTTTGAACTTTTTAGCAAAAGGAGCTATACACCCAGGTGTTATTGAATGCTCTCCTCCCAAGGTCATAGGGAATAATTTTTTTTCCAATATGCCTTGATTAATTTTTGACATTACACTGAGAGCTTTTTTAACATTTTTTTCTATTTTAAAAGGTTTTAAAGTTTTTATTCCAATTTTCTTGAAAGGTTCACAATTTAATTCTTCATCATAAAGTTCAACTTGATGGGAAGCTTTAATAATTTCTTTTGGTCCATTTCTGGTACCTCCTCCATAGCTAACAGTTTTTTCTAGACCAAACGGAACAACAATTGCTTTTTCTTTAAAGGTAAATTTATTATCGATACCTAGAAAACCATTTTTGTTTGAAAGATATTTCACCTCGGGATCCTATTCTATCAAGAAAATATTTTTGAAAAATTTTTTCTTTCTCTCTTTTTCCATTCACCTTTATGATAAGCATCACTAGCAATCAAAGGCAGTACACTAGTTGCTTCAGCAAAAACCATCTGTTCTTTTGTTATATCTACTTTTCCCCAAGAACTAGCCTCTTTAAGAGTAGAACTACTACATGCCCCGTCCCTTGAGTCAGCAACAGTTATTTGAATAGCATATTTGTGCATATCCACTTCTTTACCTAATAATTCAGCACAAATAACTGTGTCTTGAATGAAATTTTTTGGGACACCACCGCCTATCATAAATAGACCAGAATTTTTTGATTTAATTTTAATTTCTGTCAATTCTCTAAATTCTCTAATTGAGTCTATAGTGATGTGTTTATTTGGATTTTTTTCTTGATGCATAACTAATCCAAATCCAGCGCTGGAGTCAGTAAAAGCAGGGCAAAAAATAGGAACGTTATTATCAAAAGCTGTTTCTATTAATGAACCTTTTTTTTTTGAATTATCTTTTAAATATCTTCCCATCTCATATATAAATTCTCTAGAGGTGTATGTTTTTGGGGGTAATTTATCAGCTATTTCACATATAATTTTATCGCACATTTGCAATTCATCCTCATCAATATAAGTATCGTAAATCCTATCAATATAATTTTTTCTAAGTTCACTATCATCTTGAAATTGTGAACCTTGATAGTGTTTAAAACCCAAACCCTCAAAAAAATCCATGTCAACAATAGATGCGCCAGTAGCAACGATTGCATCTACCATGTTAAATTTAACCATATCTTTATAGATATTCATGCATCCAGCAGCAGATGTTGATCCCGCAAGTGTCAAAAAAATTGTGCAATTTTTATCTTTTAACATTTCGTTAAAAATACTTGCAGCATTTCCTGTTTCTCTGGAGACAAAAGACATTTTTTGCATCGACGATATAATATCTCGAGAGTCAAAAGAAGTTATGTCAATGTGCTCTACAGGTTTGTTAAGGAAATTTTTTTTTGTATTGTGGCCTAAATTTTTCTTTTCTGACATTTATGCGACTAGAGACCCTTTATTTTTATCTCTATCGTACATAGTCATTATTGGTTCATCCTCAACTTCATAAATCTCGTTAGAATAAAAGCCGTTAAATTGAGTTCTAAAAGTTAATCCATACGCACCTAGTTGACCAAGTTCTATGTAATCATTCTCCTTTACATTATTAGGTAAAATAAAAGGTCCTTTCATATAATCAAGACTATCACAAGTTGGTCCATAAAAATCAAAAGCAGTCATTTTTTTTGAAATCATTCGTCCATTTGTAATTATTTTTGATGGATAAACTATATTAGGAACTCCACCATCAAATAAAGTTCCGTAAGTTCCATCATTTATATAAAGCTTTTGTTTTTTCCTTAAATTCACTTTTACGATCGTTGACCCTGACTCTGCGACCAACGCTCTTCCTGGCTCACAAATAATTTCGGGCATTTTATTTAACTTCAATTTTTCAAGAGCTGTTTTAATCTCATTAAAATAACTATCCAGTGAAGGTGGAATTAGATCTGGGTAGATAGTTGGAAATCCTCCTCCAATATTTATTACATCTGGAATAATTTTTGTTTTTTTAATTATATTTCCAATTTCAGAAATACCCTTTGCATATGAAATAGGATGCATACATTGCGAACCAACATGAAAACTTAAACCAATTTTTTTTGCATATTGTTTAGTTAATCTTAATAACCCAATCGCTTCAGAACTTAATGCACCAAATTTTTTTGATAAATCAATCTCAGCATGTTCATTGGAAACAGCCACTCTTACATATAATTCGAGATCTTTAGCTTGTTCTGTAGATTCAATAATTTTGATTAATTCTTCTTTTGTATCTAATGAAAAACTTTTAACATTGTATTTAAAATACGCATCTTTAATACTTTCTCTACTTTTTACAGTATGCATATAAGAACACTCTAAATCATTGTTAATCTTTTTAATCATCTCTATCTCTTTTATTGAAGCAACATCAAAATTCTTTATTCCTGACTCTATAAGAGTTTTGACTACAAAAGGATGTGGATTAGTTTTAACGGCATATAAGATTTTGCCTGGGAAATTTTGTAAAAAAACTTTAGTAGCTTTTTTTATCGAGTTCTTCCTGATGCAGTAAACTGGATCAGAAGGTTTGATTACATTAATTAATTCATCAACCGTTTTAAATTTTTTCATTTTTTTAGCTCCGTAAAAAAAAATTTAACAAAAAAAATCTGCATAACAGCTATGCAAATTTCATTAAATTGAGCATTTAAGGGATTCTTCACCTAGTGTAAAGAAAATAATTGATAAAAATCAATGTTTCCCAAGCTATTGAAATTTCAAAAATAAACTCCATATAGATCTTTATGAACGTCCAAAACATAAAAAATATAAGCCAATTTGAAGACAAATCTCTTCTTATTGTAGACGACGACAATCCTTTCAGAGAGCGTCTAGCTAGAGCTATGGAAAAGAAGGGATTTAAAGTTTCACAAGCTGAAGGTGTAAAAAAAGGAATAGATGCCGTTAAGACAAATAAACCAGCATTTGCTGTCGTAGATTTAAGGCTTGGTGATGGTAACGGATTGGAAGTTGTAAAAGAAATTCAAAATTCTAATGCAGATAGTAGAATTGTGATGTTAACAGGCTATGGAAATATTCCAACAGCTGTTGCCGCAATAAAACAAGGTGCAATCGATTATCTTGCTAAACCAGCTGATGCTGATGACGTTGAAAAAGCACTTCTTGCAGATCCAAATAGAAAAGCTGACCCACCAGATAACCCTATGTCGGCAGATAGAGTTAAGTGGGAACATATACACAGAGTTTTTGAATTATGTAACAGAAATGTTTCAGAGACAGCTAGAAGACTAAAAATGCATCGTAGAACTCTTCAGAGAATTTTATCAAAAAGATCGCCTAGGTAAATTTTTTAAAAAAATCAATTTTCGTAGAGATTATAACTAAAAGAAATATCTTAAATAATTCCGCTAGTAAAAAAGGTTTTGCTCCTAGATCGAAAATTGGTTTATCCCAACCAATTAAAATTCCTAACCAAATAAGTCCCAATACATAAATTGGCAAAACTGAGAAAAAAATCTTAATAAAATTTAAAAGATAGTTTTTATTAAAATTAAATTTTCCAGCCACATAAACCGCTATTATAAAACCTAAAAGATATCCCATCGTTGGACCTGTAAAATAAATCATACCGACCCCTTTTTCTGGAGAATTAGAAAAAACTGGTATTCCAACAATGCCTTCAATTAAATAAAGCACAACTGTAGCTAAACCCAATTTATAACCAAAACACATTCCTAAAAATATTACGACGAATGTCTGCATTGTCATTGGAACTGGGTAAAATGGTATTTTTACTTTTGCTGAAATCGTTAACAAAATTGTTCCTAAAAAAACAATAATAGCGTTTTTAATTACTTTGTTATTTTGAATCAGCTTAACGGTTTCCATAATTTAATAATATATTAATTTAAGTTTTTAATCTAGTTATTTGTTAAATTCACAAAAACGTCCTCTAAATCTGGGTCTTCAGATTTAATATCTTTTATAACTATACCTTGATTTTCTAATAACTTGATTATTTTTTGTATATTAAATTCTTGTTTATTATATTCTATCTTAAATTCTGAATCTGTATTGGTTAAAATATTAAAATTTTTATTGTTCATACCATCCAAAACTATTCTCTTATTTATTTCAAATTTAAGGGTTTTTGTTTGAATCTTATTTAACATATTTTCTGTTGTGTCTAATGCTATAAGATTACCTTTATGAATTATACCTACTCTGTCGCACAATTCTTCAGCCTCTTGTAGATAGTGTGTAGTCAGAATAATTGTTACTCCAAGTTTTCTAAGGGACCTAATATTATCCCATAAATTTTTTCTCAGATCTACATCAACACCTGCGGTTGGTTCATCTAGTATAATTATAGGTGGTTTATGAACTAAAGCTTTTGCTATCAATAGTCTTCTTTTCATACCACCTGATAAATTTCTTGTATAACTATTTGATTTATCTCTTAAAGCGACCAGATCAAGTACGGTGTCTGTTATCCTATCTTTTTTTTTTACTCCAAATAAACCAGCTTGAAGATCCAATAGTTTTTTTGGAGTAAAGAAAGGGTCAACGTTTATTTCTTGAGGAACAATTCCTAGCGAAACTCTAACTTGGCGTGGATTTTTATCTAAGTCAAATCCCCAGACGGTTACCTCACCTGAGGTTTTATCTGTAACACCTGCAAGAATATTTATAAAAGTACTTTTTCCTGCTCCGTTTGGACCAAGAAGGCCTAAAATTTCTCCTTCTTTCACCTCCAAGTTTAAATCTTTAAGTGCATGGATATTCTTTCGATAAATTTTATTTAATTTTTTAACAGAAAGTACGTTTTTTTTACTCATTTAGATTTATAGGCTTATAACATTAAGGTAAATTAATAATAATTAAATAAATGGCTGAATTAAATAAAAAAAAACATTTTTATCTTATTGATGGCTCTGGGTATATTTTTCGGGCATATTATGCTCTTCCTCCTTTATCCAGAAAGTCAGACGGTTTACCAACAGGTGCTGTTGCAGGATTTTGCAATATGCTTTTTAAGTTGTTAGAGGATGCAAAATCAAAAGAAAATAAAGAGAAACCAACTCACTTCGTGGTTATTTTTGACTCTGCTAGAAAAAATTTTAGAAATGATATTTATCAGGATTATAAAGCTAACAGATCAGACGCACCAGATGATTTAATACCTCAGTTTGAATATATTCGAAAATCTGTAGAGGCTTTTAATATTCCTGCTGTTGAAATGATTAACTATGAAGCTGATGATTTAATTGCAACTTATTCAAAACAAATTACTAAGCTCGGTTCTGATGTAACCATTGTTTCATCAGATAAAGATTTAATGCAGCTTCATGACAAAAAAGTAAGAATTTACGATCCCATGAAAAATAAATTTATCAAGAAAGAGGATGTGATTGCTAAATTTGGAGTTACTTCGGATAAGGTTATTGATGTTCAATCTTTAGCTGGTGACTCTAGTGATAACGTGCCAGGTGTTCCTGGTATTGGAGTAAAAACAGCGGCAGAATTAATAAATAAATTCGGAAGTTTAGAGGAACTTCTCAAAAATGCTGAAACAATAAAGCAAAATAAAAGACGAGAAACGATTATTGAAAACAAAGATAAAGCTTTAATAAGTAAAAAATTAGTGACATTAAAAAATGATGTGCCTGTCAAAAATAAATTGGATGATTTTTTATTAAAGGAAATTGATAAAAAAAAACTTTTCAATTTTTTGAGAGATATGGAGTTTAATAGATTGCTGAGTTCAGCTATCTCAACATACGGTGAAATTGATTTTGAAAACGAAAATAAAAGCCAAACTAAGAAGACAAAAGATAATCTATATAAATCAAACTATAATTTGATAAAGAACGAGGACGAATTAAAAAAATTAATACACAAAATAGAGGAAGTCGGAGAACTTGCTATTGATACAGAAACAAATTCACTAAACCCGCATCTTGCTAAACTAGTTGGTATATCTATATCATTTAAAATAGGTGAAGCATATTACATTCCTTTAAATCATTCTAATGGAAAAAATTTGGAAGAAAAAAATATACTTAAAATTTTAAAGCCGCTATTAGAAGATAAAACAATTAAAAAAATTGGTCAAAATATAAAATTTGATTACATAATTTTTTATCATAGAGGTATAGACATGAAATTTTTGGAAGACACAATGCTGATGTCCTATGTTTTAGATGCTGGAAAAAACAAACATAACATGGATGAATTATCAAAAATACATTTAGACCATCAAACAATATCCTATAAAGACTTAGTTGGAACTGGAAAAAAACAAATAACATTTGATGATGTAGATATTGATCAAGCAAAAGATTATGCGGCCGAAGATGCTGATGTTACCTATAGGTTATACAAGAAATTTTTGAAAGATATCAAAGGAGAAAAATTAGTAAATATTTACGAGTCTTTTGAAAAACCAATGATTGAAATTTTGGCTAAGATGGAAATTAGCGGAATAAAGTTGGATAAAGATTTCTTATTAAAGCTATCAAAAAAATTTGAAAAAAAAATAACTGAATTAGAAAAAGACATTTTCAAAATATCTAAAAAAAAATTTAAAATTGGTTCCACAAAACAGCTTGGTGAAATAATGTATAACGATTTAAAAATTTCAGCGTTGAAAAAAACAAAAAAAGGAAGCTTTGCCACAAGTGCCAATGTTTTAGAAGATCTGGCATTTAAAGGACACGAACTACCTAAGTTAGTTTTAGAGTGGAGACAAATTTCAAAGCTTAAAAATACATATTCAGACTCTCTCCCAGAATTTATCAATCCTGTTTCAAAGAGGATTCACACATCTTTTTTGTTGGCAGCTACAACAACTGGAAGGTTAGCATCAAGTGATCCAAATTTACAAAATATTCCAATAAAGTCTGAAGATGGAAAAGAGATAAGAAAAGCCTTTATTTCGGAAAAAGAAACTTCACTTTTATCTGCTGATTATAATCAAATTGAAATGAGAATACTTTCTGATTTAGCAGATGTGAAGGAGTTGAAAAAAGCGTTTAATAATAATGAAGATATTCATTCTTTAACAGCGAGCCAAATTTTTAACGTAGAAATTAATAAAGTCACTAAAGAGATGAGAAGAAAAGCAAAGGCAATTAATTTTGGTATTATCTATGGAATTTCACAATATGGATTAGCAAAACAAATTTCTGTTTCAACAGCTGATGCTGAAATTTTTCTAAAGTCATATTTTAAAAAATTCCCTGAGATAAAAGACTACATGTCGTCAACAATAAAACATTGTAGAAGGAGCGGATTTGTAACCAATATTTTTGGTAGAAAAACACACATTATTGGTATTAACGATAAGAATTTTAATATTAGAAACTTTCAAGAAAGGGCAGCAATTAATGCACCAATACAAGGTTCAGCATCCGAATTAATGCGAATAGCTATGATACGAATTTTTAATAAACTTAAAGACGACTCAAAATTTAAAACAAAGTTATTACTACAAATTCACGATGAGCTAATATTTGAAATACCAAACAACGAATTAGATAGAATCAAAAAACTAATTAAAACAGAAATGACCAGTGTTAAATCAAGCGAGCATCACACTTTCTCAATACCCATTCTAGTAGATGTAAATATTGGGGATAATTGGGGTATGTTGCATTAAATATTAGTGTATTGTCTAAATTGGGACAATTTAGTATTTTTATATTAGGCTATGACACAAACAATTGCACTAATAGATGATGATAGAAATATACTTACCAGCTTAAGTATTGCCTTAGAAAAAGAAGGTTTTAAAGTTCAAACCTATTTAGATGGAGAGAGTGCACTTATAGGATTAACAAGAACACCTCCAGATTTAGCAATTATTGATATTAAAATGCCTAAAATGGATGGGGAGGAGTTACTAAAAAAATTAAGAAAAAAAAGTTCATTACCAGTAATTTTTTTAACCTCAAAAGACGAGGAAGTAGATGAACTTTTGGGTTTAAAGTTAGGAGCAGATGACTTTGTTAAAAAATCTGGTGGTTTTTCAATAAAAGTTTTAGTTGAGAGAATTAGGGTTCAACTAAGAAAAAAAAATATTAGTGTAGATGATAGTAAAAACATTATTACTCATGGCAAACTCAAATTAGACCCCTCACAACTTGAGTGTGAATGGGACGGAAAACAGTTGCCAGATAAATTGACAACAACGGAATTTTTAATTGTCCAAGAACTTGCTAAAAGGCCGGGGATAATTAAAGAAAGAGCACAATTGATGGATATTGCTTATAGGGAAGATACTGATATCGAGGATAGAACTATTGATAGTCACGTTAAAAGAATTAGAAAAAAATTTAAAAAAATTGACTCGAGTTTTTCCGCAATAGAAACCAGATATGGAAGTGGTTATAGGTGGAATGTTAATTAATGTTTTCTTCACTAATCAAAAATCTCTCTATTCTTAAAAAATTTTTATTTATAAATCTTTTGATTTTTATATTTATTGGTACGTTAACAATAATCTACCTTAATTATGTTCAACCAAACCTTATTAAAAAAAAAACGTCCCTCCAAATTGAGGTTATAAATAATACAATTAATAATCTGAATAGACTTAATGTTGAATTTGAAAAAAA
Organism: Candidatus Pelagibacter communis; assembly: GCF_001180105.1. Classification (GTDB taxonomy): domain Bacteria; phylum Pseudomonadota; class Alphaproteobacteria; order Pelagibacterales; family Pelagibacteraceae; genus Pelagibacter; species Pelagibacter ubique_K. Next base: position 22,828 of record NZ_CVSO01000034.1, on the reverse strand, counting down.
TGAGGTAAAAAAATTTTTATTGTCGACAAGATTTTTATTTCAAAATCTTGATAGAGTTGTTTTTTTTAATGATTCATTTGAAATTTTGGCGGATACAGATACACTTGATCTTGATCCAAGATCCTTTTCGTCAAGAATTGAAATAGTTGAATTTGATTTACTAAATAACCAAGATAAAGAAAAAACTACCGAAGAATTAATTGATACAAAAAAAAATGATGAATTTGAAAAAAGACTTCAGGAATATTCAGTTTCCGATGACTATGGTAAGCCTGTTACTTTTACAAATGAAACTTATAATAAATTTAAATTATCAACAATTAAGAATGTTTTAATCGATGATGAAAATGTCGGATATATTTTCATAACCCAAAATGCTAATGATGTTAAAACAGCTATAAATGAAAGAAAAACTTTTGTAATTCGTACAGCAATATTAATCGCAATCGTAATTTTTATTTTTTCATTAGTTTTAAATAGATATTTTTTAAAACCAATCAAAAATCTTGTTAATTATACTGAAAATATTAAAGAGAAGAGCAAAAAGAAAATAGATATTAAGAGTTTAATAAAACGAAATGATGAATTGGGTACTTTATCATTATCTCTTGATGAAATGACAAATGAATTACAAAAACGAGTTAATACAGCTGAAAACTTCTCCACAGATTTAGTTCATGAAATTAGAAATCCTTTAGCTTCACTTAAGAGTGCATCTGAAATATTAGAGGTCACAAATAATAACGTTGAGAAGGAAAAATTGACAAAGATTTTGACACACGATGTAGAAAGAATTGAAAGATTAATAACAGATTATTCTCAAATGCTTAAAGATGAAGTTGCAATTACTAAGGAAAGTATGAAAATTTTAGACTTAAAAAAAATTGCAGATTCAGTCGTTGATGATTTTAACGCAATATACAATACAAAACGTGGAATTAACATTGATTTACAGTTTAAAAATTCTGGCGAAAAGTTTAATATCAAAGGTATTGAAAATAGGATCGAACAAGTTTTAGCAAACCTCCTTGAAAATTCTATTTCGTTTAGCAAAGATAATCAGAATATTGTAGTTAAACTTTCGCAGAAAAAAGATGGAAAAATTTCTCTTAGCGTAATTGATGAAGGAATTGGTTTTAAAGAAAAAAATACGGATAAAATTTTTAAAAGATTTTATAGCAATAGACCAGATAAATTTGGTGAACATTCTGGATTAGGATTGAATATTGTTAAAAATCTAGTCGATCTCCATGGGGGTCAAGTGATCGCATCAAATAATGTTAATAAAAAGGGAGCAAAAGTAGAAATTATTTTCCCAAAATTAAATTGATATATTGAATAAATTATCCTTTAATGTAAAAGATTTGCGAAAATGAGTGATTATAAAGTAAAAGATATTAAGCTAGCTGAGTTCGGTAGAAAAGAAATTTCTCTCGCTGAAACAGAAATGCCAGGACTTATGGCATTAAGAAAAGAATACATAGGAAAGTTTCCTTTAAAAGGAGCTAGAATTTTAGGTTGTCTGCATATGACAATTCAAACTGCTGTTCTTATTGAGACATTAGTAGCTCTTGGTGCAGAGTGTAGATGGTCATCATGCAATATTTTTTCAACGCAAGATCATGCCGCTGCAGCGATAGCAAAAGCTGGAATACCTGTGTTTGCTTGGAAAGGTGAAACAGAGGAAGAGTATTGGTGGTGTGTAAAGCAAACAATCGAAGGTAAAAAAGATTGGAAGCCAAATATGATTTTAGATGATGGTGGTGACTTAACAGCTCTAATGCATAAAGATTATAAACATTTAATGAAAGATATAAAAGGTTTATCAGAAGAGACGACAACAGGTGTTTTAGCATTAAAAAAAATGGAGAGCGAAGGGACATTATTAGTGCCAGCAATAAATGTTAATGACTCAGTGACAAAATCAAAATTTGATAATTTATATGGATGTAGGGAAAGTTTGGTTGACGGAATTAAAAGAGCTACAGATGTGATGATGTCAGGTAAAGTGGCAATTGTTGCAGGATTTGGTGATGTGGGTAAAGGTAGTGCAGCATCATTGAGGCAATCAGGAGCAAGAGTTATGATTACTGAGACTGACCCAATATGTGCGTTACAGGCAGCGATGGAAGGTTATGAAGTAGTTTTAATGGATGAAATGATTAAAGAAGCTGACATAGTGGTAACCGCTACAGGCAACAAAGATATTATAACAGCAGATCATATGAGAGATATGAAGGATAGGGCGATATTATGTAATATCGGACACTTTGATAATGAAATTCAAGTCGAAGCATTAAAAAATTACAAGTGGGATGAGATTAAACCACAAGTGCACGAAATTGAATTACCAAGCAAAAAAAGAATTATTCTATTAGCTGAAGGCAGACTTGTGAATCTTGGATGTGCAACAGGTCACCCAAGTTTTGTAATGAGTGCATCTTTTACAAATCAAGTCACTGCTCAAATAGAACTTTGGAATAATTCTTCTAAATATGAAAAAAAGGTTTACGTTTTACCAAAACATCTTGATGAAAAAGTAGCTATGTTACACTTAGAGAAAGTGGGTGCAAAGTTAACAAAATTGTCAAAAGATCAGGCAGATTACATTAGCGTAAAACCAGAAGGACCATATAAGCCAGATGCTTACCGCTACTAATCGTAGCAATATAAAAATCTCTAAAGAAATTGAATTAAAAAGATTTTCTGAGAAAACATCAAAATTTATTAAAAAATTCAAAACAATTTTTTTATACGGAGAACTTGGAGTCGGTAAAACTACATTTGTAAAATATTTAATTAACAACTTACAAAAAAATGAAAAAACCAAAATAACAGAAATACCAAGCCCAACATTTAATATAGTTTATGAGTACCGTATCAAAAAAAAAAGAATACAACATTTTGATTTGTATAGATTAAAAAAAAAGGAAGAATGTTTAAATATAGGTCTTTTTGAAGATGACGATGTGATTACAATAATTGAATGGCCAGAAAAAGTTCATTTTAAACCAAAAAAAAGGATAGAAATTTATTTCAAATATTTTGATAATTATAATTCAAGGCTATTAAAAATTAAATTTTTTGGAAAAAAATGAAGCTTAATAATAAAAAAGTAACTAAATTGGAAGGGGATGCTTCAGAAAGAAAATTTTATAGATCAAAAAATTCTATAATAATTTTTTCCAAAAAAAATAAAAAAAAAAATTTACTAATCTATGATGTAATAAATAAAATACTAAATTCAGGGGGTATTAATGCTCCTAAAATGTTAAAAAACAATTACAAACAAAACTTTATAGAGGTCAATGATTTGGGGGATACAACATTATTTAAACTTCTTAATAATAGAAAAAACAAAAAAAATATTTTTATGAAAGTATTAGATTTATTATTTAAAGTTCAAAAAATAAAAAAATTTTATAATAAAGATTTTACAGGTAGGAAATATAAGATGACAAGGTATTCAAAAGATAAACTCTTAAAAGAAGCTTATTTATTTAACGAGTGGTATCTGCCCAGAAAATTAAGCAAGAAAAAATTGAATAAATTTAAAAAAAAATTTAAGAATATTTTTTTTAGGTTATCAAAGGCAATTAAATTACCTGATAATGTATTTGTCCATAGAGATTTCCATGTTTCAAATATAATGCTTAAACAAAAAAAATTTCATTTAATAGATAGTCAAGATGCAGTCATTGGAAACCCAACTTATGATCTTGCTTCATTAATTGATGATGTAAGACTTAAAACATCAAATAGTTTTAAAAAAAAAATGTTTAATCATTTTACAAAAAAATTCTTAAATAGAGATCTTAAAAAATTCGAAAATGACTTTTTAATTTTATCTGTATTAAGAAATTTTAAGATTCTTGGAATTTTTTCAAGACTTGCAAAAAGAGATGGTAAAAAAAGATATCTTAAATACATTCCTTATACATGGAGTCTTATTAAATTAAGAACTAAAAATGGAAAAGTATTTGATGAGTTAAGATTAATTTTAAATAATAATAAATTTATATAAGATTTGATTGTATGAAAAAAATCGAGGTTGCGGTGATACTAGGTGCTGGTTTTGGAAAAAGATTATCCCCAATTACAAAAGAAATTCCAAAACCTCTTGTGGAAATTGGAAATGAAACTATCCTTGAAAAAACTATTAAACTTGTAAAAAAATTAAATCTCAAGAAAGTTCTGATAAACACCCATTATAAACGAGATCAGCTTAAAAATTTTATTGAAAAAAAAAACTTTGATGTTGATATAGAATTATTCGAGGAAGTCCCTGAAATTCTCAATACTGGCGGAGGAATTTTAAATATGACCATGCAAAACAATAATGAATATTTTTTAACCTTAAATCCAGATACTTTATGGAACGAAAATTATATTGATGAAATCTTAGAAATGGAAAATCAGTTTTTTAACTCAAATTCAAAAAATATTTTATTAGTGGTAAATAAGGATAAAAGCTTCGATCAAAATTTGATAGGAGACTTTAATCTTGAAGCGGACAAGCTTAACAAAACAAAGCCCTTAAATTTTATTTTCACAGGATGTCAGATATTAGAAAAGAAAATATTTAAAAAATTTAATAATAAATCTTTCCCAATGTCGGAGGTGTGGAATGATTTATTATCAAGAAATGAATTGATGGGTTTTGAAAGTAAAGTGAACTTTAAACATGTTACTAATTATGATATTTATAATAAACTTCTAAAAAGCAACTAAATTTTTAGCTCTTTCTTGGTCAAGATATGTTACTGATGAAATTTGAAGATTGTCCTCAAAAATTATTAAAAGAGGATTTGCGGTTGGTATTTCCATTTTAGAAATTTCCCTCTCATTGATTTTAAAAAGATACTTACATAGAGCCCTTAGAGAATTTCCATGGGCTGAGATGCATACTCCCTTACCATTTTGAAGATCTTTAAAGATTAAATCATTATAACAATCCACTACTCGTTTATGGGTATCTTTTAAAGACTCAGTATCTGGAATATCAGACACAGGAATATCCTTATAAGTTTCTATATTGAGCGGATGGTAAGGGCTTTTCCTATCTAAAGCCCCAGGTTTGACATCCCATGATCTTCTAAATTGATGGATTTTCTCTTCTCCATATTTTTTTTTCATATCTTCTTTATTTAAACCTGTTAGCTCTCCATAATGTCTTTCATTTAATTGCCATTTTTTTGTAATCAAGTTTTCATCTTCATTTAATTCTTTCATTACAATTTTAAGAGTATCATTTGCCCTTTTTTGGTAGGAGCTATAAAAAGAATCAAGTTTAATTTTTTTCTCTTTTATTAATTCACCAGCTTTTTTAGCCTCAGCTCTACCTTTATCTGTTAATGCGACATCGACCCAACCAGTAAATCTTTTTTGCTGGTTCCACTCACTTTGTCCATGTCTTATAAGAATAAGATGCTTCATTGAAATATTTGATATATTAATTAATAAATAAAATAAATAGAATTAATGAAAATTTTTACAAATAATCTTCAATTAATTTTCAAATTATCTAATATATGTTTAATAATTTTATACCTATATCCAGGTAGCATATTAGGTTTCGTTTTATACAATGATTTTAGTAACCAACCTCAAATCTCAAGAGATTTATTTCAAATATCCTCAAATCACATTTACGCTTTTTCTCTGATTTCAATTCTTGGTCTTTTCGCCTTTAAAACAAAAAAAAGATTATTTGTATATTTGGTTTGTTTATCCATAGTCCTTGAACTTTTCCATTTGGTCATACCAAATCGCAGCTTTCAAACAGGTGATCTAAATGGTAACTTACTGGGTGTAATAATACCTTTTTTGATTTACAAATTTTATGAAATCCTATTTAAAACCAATAAAGAATAAAATTATATATTTAATTTTATTAATAATTTTTTTTTCCAAAACCAATTCTTATTCAGAGGAAATATCAGGATATGCAAAAGTAATTGATGGTGATACAATTAGAATAAAAGGAACTAAAATTAGACTTTACGGTATAGATGCACCTGAAAATAATCAATTATGTTCTAAGCCTTGGTTGAGTTTAAGCGTAGTCACATTTTTTAAAGATTACGAGTGCGGTCTTAAAGCAACCAATTTATTGGATAATTTTATTAAAAATGAAATAATAGTATGTAAAAAAAAATCTTTGGATAGATACAATAGAGTAGTAGCTATTTGTTTTAAGAAAAAACGTGACATTAATTCTTGGTTAGTAAGAAATGGTTTAGCTGTTGCTTATAGAAAATACTCAAAAAAATATATCATTAGTGAAAATGATGCAAAAAAAGAAAAAAAAGGTTTGTGGGCTGGAAAATTTGTGATGCCTTGGGAATGGAGAAAAAAACATAAATAAATTATAAAGAAAGAGTGATTCGCTTAAAATTTTTTTTGTATTCATCAATTTTTCTAATCTTAATAAGCTGTTCATCTATCCCTAAAAATACCTCTAGTAGTTGCTCAATATTTTCTGAAAGATATTTTTGGTACAAACACGCAAAAAAAACAGAAAAAAAATGGGGAACACCAATATACATGCAGCTTGCTTTTATCAGATTTGAGTCTGGATTTGATTGGTTGGCAAAGCCCAAAAGGCAAAAAATTTTCAAGATTATTCCTTTTAAAAGACCATCAAGTTCATTTGGATATTCTCAGGCCGTAAAAGGGACATGGAAACAATATAAGGAAGAACAGAATAAACCATTAGCAGTTAGAGCAAGATTTAAGGATAGTGTTGATTTTATTGGCTGGTATACAAATAAATCATCAAAACTTTTAAAGATTCCTAAAAATGATGCATTCAAACAATATATTGCATATCACGAAGGATGGGGAAATTATAAGAATTATAAAAAAAATGAAAAGGTAATTTCTTATGCCAAAAAAGTAAAAAAGTATTCAGATCAATACAAGACTCAGCTTGTAAAATGTAAAAAAAAGCTTAACAGGAAAAAATTTATTATTTATTGATTAAGTTCTTTTTCTAACTCTTTTTCAATATGATTGATACTTTTTGTATTCTTTCCTAATAATAAATAAATTATTGGAACTACATAAAGTGTAAAAAAGGTCGAAAATATCATTCCAGCAAATATAGTAATACCAACAGATAATCTACTCGCCTCACCTGGGCCACTACTTATTACCAATGGTAGAACTCCAATAATGGTAGATATAGAAGTCATTAAGATTGGTCTTAATCTTAGTGCTGACGACTCTAAAATCGCAGTTAATTGATTTTTCCCCTCATCTCTTAACTGATTTGCAAATTCAACAATCAATATTCCGTTTTTTGTTGCTAATCCAATTAGTATTATTAAAGCTACCTGACTGTAAACATTAATTGAGCTGCCGACGAGCAGTAGACCTATAATTCCACCAAATATTGCTAGCGGGACTGTCAGCATTATTGTGAAAGGATGGACAAAACTTTCAAACTGAGCCGCCATCACAAGATATGCTGTAACTAAAGCTAAAAAGAATATTACATAAATCTGAAAACTTATTTCTTTTAATTGCTCACTTTCCCCTTTGAAATCAATTCTGGCATTAGGTGTATTTTCTTGAACAACTTTTTCTAAAAAAGATAAGGCATTTTGAAGGGTATAATCTCCTACGATATTTGCAGAAATGGTAACTGCTTTTTGTCTATTATATCTTGAAAGAAATGGAGCAGTTCCTCTTTCATTAATTGTCACTAAATTTGATAAAGCAATTAATTGACCAGAGTTTTTTGATCTAACATAAACTTTATTTAAACTTGAAGGTTCATTTCTATTTTTAATATCTCCCTGCAGGATTATTGAATACTCTTTACCATCCTTTGTAAATTTTGTAACACTTCTGGATCCAAAGATAGTTTCAATTGTTCGACCAATTTCCGAAGTAGATACGCCAAGATCTGATGCTTTCTTTTGATCTATCTTTACATTTATAATTGGTTTATTTAATTCAAAATCGTCTTCGATATTAGCTAAATTGTTATTTTTTCTGGCCTCTTTTTTTATAGTCTCTTTCCATTGGATTAATTCTTCATAGGTATTACCTAATATTACAAATTGAACTGGTTTCTCTACACCACCGGTTCTTATTCCCTGGGGCATAACAGGAAATGATAAAACACCAGGAACTTTTGAAATTTCTCTAAAAGACTCCATCATTATTCTGTTACCTTTTCTGTCTCTTTTTTTCCAATCCTCCAACAATACAATTATAAAAGCCGAGTTGACTTGTTTGCTACTTTTTCCGAAACCAGGCACCCTTAAAATTAGTCTTCTATACTCACCTTGCCCCACTTTTGGTAATAACAATTTTTCAATATCCTGAGTTTTTGAGGAGGTAAACTCAAACCCTGAGCTTTGAGGTGCTTTTACTATTACAAAGAAAGCACCTCTATCTTCTTTTGGTATGAGTTGTTTTGGAATATAAATAAATAAACCAATACACAATATTAAAATTGATATTAAAAAAGCTATTATACTTTTTTTCTTTAATATCCAATATTTTAAAGTGTAAATATAAAATTCCTTAAAATCATTTAATCTTTTTTCAAATTTAAGAGTTAATTTATTTCTTTTTGATTTTGTGTCTAAAACTTTGCTAGCAATCATCGGGCTTAAGGATAATGCAACAAAACTTGATATGATAACTGCGAAACTTAAAGTAACAGCTGTTTCAGCATACAACACTCCAGCTAACCCCTCTATAAAAATTAAAGGTATGAATACAGCAACAAGAACTAAAGTGGTTGCTATAATTGCAAAAGATACTTGTCTCGATCCTTTATATGCAGCAACCAATGAACTTTCACCTTTCTCAACTCTTCGGTATATATTTTCCAACATTACAATTGCATCGTCCACCACGATTCCTATTGCAAGAACTAATGCCATAAGAGTGAAAAGGTTTATTGAAAAATCAAAAAAATAAATTGCTAAAAAAGTTGATATTAAAGAGACTGGCAAAGCTACAATTGGTACTACTAAAGCTCTGATGTTACCCAAAAAAAGGTAAATAATGAGCGTGACTAAAACTAGTGCTACAAATAATGTTTTGTACACCTCTTTAATTGCGTTTGAGACATAATTCGATCTATCAAAAGAAACCTCTAATGTAGATCCATCAGGTATAGAACTTTGTATTTCTTTAATCTTCTTTTTTACTTTTGTAGCCACCGCGATTGTGTTTGCATCTGAGTTTTGATAAATACCAATACCTACAACTTTTTTTCCATTTCCTTTAAAAAGTGTTCTTGTAGAGACTGGACCAAATTCAATCCTAGAAACATCTTCCAAAGTTGTTACAGAACCGTCAATTGCCCTCTTCAAAGGTAGTTTTTTATAAGAGTCTAAATTTTCATAAGCATTTTCAAGTTTAATTGAAAGATCTACATCTTTTGACTCTATTCGACCTGCAGGAAATTCTAAGTTTTCTGAATTTAAAACTTGTTCAACATCTTGAGTTGTTAAATTTCTAGCTGCTAGTGAAAGAGGATCTAACCAAACTCTCACAGAGAGCTCTCTTTCACCACCTAATCTCACACGTCCTACTCCTTCTACAGTTGAGAAATAATCTACCAAATATCGATCAGCAAAATCAGTGAGTTCTAAATCACTCATAAAATCTGAGCTAAAACTCAACCACATAGTAGTTCTAAAGCCCGCAGACTGTTTGAAAATTTCTGGAGCGCTAGCCTCTTTTGGTAAATTATCCACTACTCTTGATATTGCACTTCTCACATCGTTGGCAACATCGTCAATATCAAGATTATCTTTGAAGGTCATATCAATTCTTGACCTTTCATCTTCACTCATAGAGTCAATTGAAACGAGACCAGGGGTGCCTCCAATAAAATCCTCAATCTTTTGTGTTATCTGAGTGTCAATAACCTGAGCTGAAGCTCCTTTGTAATCAGTTTGAACTGATACTACTGGTCGGTCAATGTCTGGTAATTCATTAGTTGGTATTTCAAAAAAAACTAAAATACCGAACATAACCATGACTATACTCATCACCATTGAGACGACTGGGCGTTTGATTGATAAGTCTGTTAAGAACATCTTTTAATTAATGATTTTAATTTTGATTTTATCTCTTACTTTTGAAATACCCTCTTTAACTATTTTATCACCCTCGGATAAACCATTGAGAATAGAAACTTTTCCATAATTTCTTTTTCCAATTTTGACTTCAATTTTTTCAACAGTATTGTCTTCCAAAACTTTATAAGCAAAAGCTGTATCACCCTGAATTAATAAAGAGTTTTCTGGAACTCCTATTTCTTGAGTTTTGTTATAAATAATTTGTATATCTAAAAGCATTCCTGGGACCAATTCTAAATTCTTGTTGTCCACTGTGATACTTGCAAGGACTGATCTTGTGCTAGGATCAACACGAGAACTAACAGAGTCTATCCTACCATAAAAAATTTTATCAAAAGCATCTGATTTAACCTCGGCAATAAGGCCTGGTTTTAAAATTTTAAGATAAATCTCAGGAACTTTAATATTTAAAATTATTGATGAGGTGTCATCTAAAGTGAGAATAAAAGATTCTGTTCCCAAGACACCTTGAGCAATTTCTCTTTTGCCCAAAACACCTTTAAAAGGAGCGATGATAACTTCATTTTTTGTTCTTAATAAAACTTCACCCTCATTAAACACTTTTCCAATAAGGATTTTTTCATCAAGTATTTCACTTTTTTTTACTCTAAAATTTTTATTTTTTTTTGATAGCGCAGTTCCAAATGTTTCAATGCTATCAAAAAAAACAGATGATTGAACAACTTCAACAATTACTCCTGGTGGTGGATATTTCGAAAATTTTTTTTGAAAGTGTATTCCAACAAAATGCCTTGCTATAATCACTGAAGCAATGACAATTGCCAATATTATTAAAAATATAGTAATTTTTTTTGAAGTTTTCATGCTGGATATTTACCATATTCGCTCCAAGAACCATCATAAATTTTTGGAATATAATCATTATTTACCATTTTATAAGCATAAGCAAGGACTGAGGCAGTAACACCAGATCCACAAGTAAAAACTAGATCTATTTTATTTTCTACATTTTCATATTGTTCAAAAAGTTTTTTTAATTCCTCTAGACTTTTAAACTCTCCAGTTTTTTGATTAATACATTGATTAAAAGGTATGCAAAAAGAGTTTTTTATGTGTCCACTTCTTAAACCTTTTCTCGGCTCAGGTACTTTTCCTTCGAATCTTTCACGGCTTCTTGCATCAATTATGTTAAATTTTTTATTTAGAATATTTTTTTTAATTTGATCAAGGCTTACCACTAAATTTTCTTTTTCACTTGCAACATAATTACTTTCAGTAATTTCCGTCTTATCTTTGGTTGTTGGTTTATTCTCAAAAATCCATTTTTTTAATCCACCATTTAAAATATGTATTTTTTTTTCATCATGACCAAAATATAAAAGACTAAACCAACATCTACATGAACTTTTTAAATCAGAGTTGTCATATATGAGAATATCATCATTATTATTTATTCCAAAAGAGGACATTATTTTTTCCCAAGCGTCTTGTTTTGGAAGCATATGTGGAAGGTCTGTATCTTTTTCAGAGTTTTCATCTAAATCAAAAAAAATAGAATTTGGGATATGAGCATTTAGATATTCCTTAGCAGGATTTCTTTTTTGAGCAGGCATATGCCAAGAGGCGTCTATTATCTTAAGACTATTCAAATTATCGAGAACCCAATCTGTTGTAACTAAGCTCATCTAAAATTTCTTATCTAAATATTTTTGATGGTATTCTTCAGCTACACAATAATTTTTCAATAATGATAATTTGGTTACAATTTTTCCTGAAAAATTCGTATTTTTTAATTTTATGACCTTCTCAGCAATTTTTTTTTGTTTTGTGTTTAAGTAAAAAATTTCACTTCTGTATTGAGTGCCAAAGTCCGGACCTTGAGAATTCAAAGTAGTTGGATCATGTATTTTAAAAAAAAAATTTAAAATTTCCTCATAGGAAATAATTTTTGGATCAAAATTTATTTTTACTACTTCAGCATGATTTGTTTCACCAGAACAAACTTCTTGATAAGTTGTTTTCTCAGTTTTGCCACCACAGTAACCTACTTCAGTTTTATAAACTCCATCAAGACTACTAAACTTTTTTTCAGGCCCCCAAAAACATCCACAAGCTAAAACTGCTATTTCCATTGATTATTTTAATTATATAACTAAGTTAAACTTATGCTTTCTAAAAATCAATTAGGCTTTTTGTACATGTTTTTGTCTGTTTGTGCATTTTCCGTTATGGATTTATTAGTGAAGTGGTCAGATGAATATCCATTAGGCCAAGTTTTATTTTTTAGAGGTTTTTTTGGTATAGTTATATATTTTTTTATTATACCTAAGGAAAAACTAAAGAATTTTTATACCACTGAAAGACCATTATTGCATTTTAATAGGTGTTTATTTGGTCTCATCGCTTTATTATCAATCTTTACTGCATTAAGAAATCTTCCGTTAGCAACAGTGGTCAGTATTTCGTTCGCTGCTCCTATATTTACTACTATTTTCTCAATTTTTTTTTTAGGAGAAAAAGTTGGATATTATAGATGGTTAGCAGTGTTTGTTGGTTTTGTAGGAATTATAATCATTACAGAACCTGGTTATAGTTCTTTAAATATATATTATATTTTTCCAGTAATCTTTGTTTTGGGAATGTCTTATGTTGCAATAAGTATAAGGCAGTTATCTACAACTGAACCTGTTTGGTTAATTTCACTTTTTTTTTCAATTGCAATAACTCTTGCAAGCTTTTTTTCAATTCCTTGGGGTTGGAAAATGCCTAACTTTTTAGATCTATCTCTTTTGATATTAGTGGGAGTTTTTGGTGGATTAGCTAATCTATGGCTCAGTCAATCATATAAATTTTCCGAAGTTTCATTAGTTACTCCACTAAAGTATCTTACCTTAGTTTTTGCGATTATTTTTGGTTATCTTATATGGGATGAAGTCCCATCAATAAAAACTTTAGTTGGTGCTTTTTTAGTTATTATTTCATCTATAATTATTTTTAGAAGAGAAATAATTTTGAATAAACAAATTTCAGCAGCACGTCATGAGTAAAAAACCTTATTACTGGAATAGTGCTATAAAATACCTTTCTAAAAAAGACCCAGTGATGAAAAAACTGATAACCCAGTACAAAGATAAAACATTAACAACCAGAGAGGATATTTTCTATTCACTGTGTAAAAGTATCATTGGTCAACAAATCAGTGTACAAGCTGCTAGTTCTGTATTTAAAAAATTTGAGAAAGCTTGTAATGGAAAAATTAATGCTAAAAAAATTAACAAGCTAAAGTCAAGAGAACTTAAAAAATGTGGTTTAAGCAGACAAAAAGTAAGAGGAATTAAAGAATTAGCTATTAAATTTGAAAACAGATCCTTTAATCCTGAAAAAATTAAACTTATGAATGATGAGGAGGCAATAATTTATTTATCATCACTAAGACAAATAGGAAGATGGTCTGCTGAGATGATCTTATTATTTACATTGAATAGACCAGATATTTGGCCAATACAAGACATTGGACTATTAAGATCTATCTCAAACAATTACAAAAAAAGATATTTTCCTCCAAAAAAATTTGTTGAAAAACTTAAAAAAAAATTTTCTCCATATTGCTCTGTAGCAACTTGGTATTTATGGAGATCAATTGATGATGAACCTATTCAGTATTAGTTTAATCTAACCATTCTTTAAATTTGCTCTCATTGTCTAGGATATAATGTGGGAGTTTTTCTTTAGGGTATAGGCTTAGCTTTCTCGTATTTTCAGAAAATTTTTTGTCTCTTTTATCCGCAAACATATCATAAATGGTCTCGTTGTTCCTTACCAGTTTTGATATTTTCTTTAAATCAATATTTTCAACTTCAAAATCTCTATGATGTAAATAGGATTTTAATTTATTCTCTATATCAACTGGACTTTTTAAATTCGAAAAATGCCAACCTCCATCTTTAATAAAAATTTTGTTAATATATTTAGTTTCTGAGAAAAAAGTGTCCAGCCGCCAAAAACCAAAATCTTTATTTTTAACGTTTCTAATCCATTGAGGGAACTTAAAGTTCTTTTTTTTGCAAGCTTTGGTACCATACCATTTAAAACCTTCAAGAAACCTATTTAATTTGTAGTAAAAAATATTTTGTTCAAAAATAACAATTTTATTTTTTACTTTAGCGACGTTAAGATCTTTAATATTTGGTATTTCATCAACATCAGATATCATTATCAAGTCATCTTCATTCGCTTTATCTAGTCCTTTAGAAATAAGATTTCTTTGAAAACTTTCTCTTTTATGCGCATTAAAAATAATTTTATGAGACTTTGTCGCCTCATCATCATTTATTTTTACTACTTCCAAGTTCTTTGGTTCCTCATCTTGGACAATATAAACTATCTTATCTTTGAATTTTGGAAAATTGTTTATATTAAATTTTAGATCTCTTTTTTTACCGTTATGATAGAATTTACTTTCTACAATAATGAAACAATCTACAGAATTTTTTAATGAGTTTAATCTTATGTCTAATACAACCTCTTCGTCATAAAACATAAAACAGTCAAAGATTCGCATAAAATGATTTCTAACTCATATATCTTGATATATAAATCTAAAAATTGAATATTTTTTATATGACTAAAAAACTAATTATTGACTGGAATGAATATAATAGATCTATAGATGAGTTAGCTGTTCAAATTAGCGAAAGTGGTTTTAAACCCTCTTTTATAATTTGTATCGCTCGGGGAGGCTTGAGAGTAGGGGATATACTTAGCAGAATTTTTAAAGTCAAATGTGGTTATCTAGGAGTTGAAAGTTATTCATCATCAGGCGAAGGAAAGGTATCTGATGTTCAAAATGAACTTACGTTTGCAAGAGACTTGTCTACAACTAGTAAAATCTACGGGGAAAATATTCTAGTTACTGACGATCTTATTGATACTGGCGTAACACTTAAAAAGACATTGGACTGGCTAAAAAAATATAAAGATTTCGTAAATAAAAAAATTAATTTCAAATCTGCAGTTCTTTATAAGAAAGAAAAATCTGAATTCAAGTCAGATTTTATTGTTCACAATCTTAAAGATAACCCCTGGATTGTGTTTCCCTACGAGTTAAGAGAACTTATTTCAATAGATCAACTAAAAAAAGAAATAAAAAAAAAGGGCTAGAATTTTTTATCTAACCCTTTTTTTATTTAGTTTAGATTAAGCAACCACAAAACTTAAAACACTTAAAAGAGCAATTATCCATATTGCTGGGGAAGTAGTTGCAAATTTTCCTGTGAAAATTTTTATTAAAGCGTAAGCTACAAAAGCAAGTGCAATTCCATTGCTTATACTATAAGTCAAAGGCATGGTAATCATCGCAACTATAGCAGGAGCTGACTCAGCAATATCATCCCAAGAAATATCGGTGATATTTCTTACGAATAAGACAGCGACATATAGTAGTGCAGCCCCATCGATTTCTTTTGGCAAACTTGTTGCTAGCGGGGAAAAAAATAAACACAATAAGAACAAAACACCAATTACTAATGATGTCATTCCTGTTCTTCCACCAGCTTTTACTCCAGCTCCAGACTCAACATAACTGGTAACAGTCGTGGTCCCCATTAAAGCACCAGCTACTGTTCCAACGCTATCAGACAACATTGCTTTATTGATGTCCTGCACTTTACCTTTACTATCTACTTTACCAGCAACATTTGCTACCGAAGTTAGAGTTCCAGCTGTGTCAAAGAAATCTATAAATAACAAAGTAAAGACTACGGTAGACATACTGGCTGTTAATGCTGCTTTAAGATCAAAGTCAAACAAGTAAGTCATTGGAGGCGGTGTATCAACTATGCCATTAAACTTTGCAAGTCCTGTTGCCCATGCAATTATACTAAAAGCTATAATTCCAATTATTATATTTCCTTTAACTTTTAGTTTTTCTAAAACAACCATAGCAACAAAAGCTAAACATCCTAATAATACTAATGGATTCTTAATGTCACCTAAAGTAACTAATGTAACTGGATGATCTCCAACTACTCCCATAATTTCAAGACCTATTATAGCTAAGAATAAACCTATCCCTGCACCAATTCCTAATTTTAAACTTCTTGGTATAGAATTTATTAACCATGCTCTTAACGGTGTGAGCGAAATTATTAAAAAAAGTACTCCTGCAACTAAGACTGCACCAAGAGCTGCTTGTGGAGAATAACCCATTCCACCTACAACTCCAAAAGCAACGAATGCGTTTATTCCCATTCCAGGAGCAAGACCAATTGGCCAAGTTTTTCCGTAAAAAGCCATTATGAAACAAGCAACTGCTGTTGCTAAAATTGTTGCAGTGAAAACTGCTCCAAAATCAAAAAAACCTTTTTCAGGACCAGCAAATTCTCCTGACAATATAAAAGGATTTAAAAACATTATATAAGCCATTGTTAGGAAAGTTGTTATTCCTGCAATAACCTCAGTTTTAAAACTAGTTTTATGTTTTTTATATTCAAAATATTTATCTAACATGTAACCTCCATATTGGATAATTATCAGATTCTTTTTTTAATTACTTGTATTACTTGTTTTTTATTAACAAATTTCAACTTCAAGTTTATTTTTTTAATTAAGCAGTTATAATAATTAATCTAAATGATAAAAAAAATAGCAATAATAATTTTAATAATACCATTGGTTCAAGGATGCCAGACAGTGCAGAACAAAACCAATAATATCGTTGAAAAAGAAGAAAAATACCTAGAAAAATTTATTCATAAAAAAATCGGAAAAGTTATCCAAGAATTTGGAGAACCTACTCAATATTTGCCACCAGACCCAGATAGCGGTGGAGGAAAATTGATTTATAACACAAAAAAATTAGGAATTAAATGTGTAAGAACTTTCGAAGTTGATGAGTCTGAAAGAGTTGTAGGATTTTCATCAAAAGGATGTTTTTAACTTGTGGGGAAAATCCCCACAAGCAAGGTAAAACTTATTTAATTTCTATAAGTTTTCTTTTCTTGTAATCAGGTATTACTCTTTCGCAAGCGATAGTTAGCAAACCATCTTTTAACTCGGCCCCATTTACTTTTACATCATCTGCTATTGTAAATGATCTTGCGAATTGTCTTTGAGATATTCCTTTATGTAAAATCTCTCCATCCTGATCTTTGTTTTCTGATTTATCTGTCTGTTTTGTTCTAACAGTCAGCATATTGTCTTCAAATTCCACCTCTACATCTTTTTTAGTAAAACCGGCCAAAGCAACTTCAATAGAATATTTATCTTTACCTGTTTTTCTAATATTGTAAGGCGGGTAATTTGACTGCATACTCATTCCTCCATTACCTAGCATGTTTTCAAATTGATCAAACATGTCGTCAAAACCTATTGAAAATGGTCTTAAGGAATTGAATATTGATAGATCCTTACTTGTCATATTATCCTCCTTTGTTAGCAAGAATTATAAAGGTCCCATTAGGCAACCTTTAATAACTATATGGTAACTATTTTTATTTTTTCAAGGTGATAAATTTAAATTTTATTCGCAATCTTACATATGAAGGCATAGTCAAAAGCTATCTCTTCAATAATCCCATCTCTACCAGACTTACCGCCGTGACCTGCATTCATTTCAGTTTTTAAAAGTAAAAGATTATTATCTGTTTTGTTATCTCTTAACTTTGCAGTAAATTTTAGAGGTTCATCAAATAAAACTCTATTGTCACTAAGGCTTGTAGTAATTAAAATATTTGGATAATCCATTTTTTTAATATTATTATATGGTGCGTATGAATATATATACTCAAAATGTTCTTTGTTGTCTTTTGCATTTCCAAACTCATCAAATTCTCCAATCGTCAAAGGCAATGAGTGATCAAGGTTAGTTGTTAAACTATCAACAAATGGAACAGCCATAATCATACCTAAAAATAAATCTGGTTTTTCATTTACTACTGCACCCATCAGCAATCCACCAGCTGATCCTCCCATACCAATAATTTTTTTCTTTGAAGTATATTTTTTATCAATTAAAAATTTTGCGCACGAAATATAGTCTTGAAAAGTATTCTTCTTGTTTAATAATTTTCCTTCTTTCCACCACCTCATGCCTCTTTCCATTCCTCCTCTAATATGAGCGGTTGCCCAAATAATATCCCTATTGATTAAGCTTAATCTGGTAGAAGAGAACGACGGCCACATTGAATTTCCATAAGAACCATATCCATATAAAAGTAAATTTGAATTTCCATCCAGTTTTGTAGTTTTTTTTCTTGTAATTGTGATTGGAATTATTCTTCCATCATGTCCTTCGCACTCGAGTCTTTCAACAATATAATCATTAGAATTATGACCTGATGGAATTATTTGTTCTTTGACAAGTTTTTTTTCTTTAGTTTTTAGGTTGTAAATAAAAGTTCTAGATGGTGTTTTAGGAGTAGAATAAGAAATGTATATATCGTCGGTGTCACGACTCCTCTGCATAAGAGAAACAGATGAGTCATAAACTGTTTCGTCAGTAAATATTATTTCTTCTTCTTTATTTGTTTTAAGATTTTTGACGTAAATTTTATCAAGTGCATTCCTAAGCTCAGATCTGATTTGCCAGTTATTAAGGAATGTTAAATTTCCAATCATGGTTTCTGATTGGCTTGGAATATAAGTTTCCCAGATTTTAGACTCGATATTATTTGAAATTAAAATTTTAAAATCTTCAGCATCCTCATTTGTGTGCATGTAAAAATTTCCACCCCATGAATTTACACTGTAAATTATCCCTTTTTTTCTTTGTTGAATAATTTTAGGATCAGGTTTTTTTTCATCTATACCAAAGTAATATTTTTCTGATGTGTTGTGATCTGAGCTATTTATAAAATAGTACTTTTCGTCAGAACTTATACCAATACCAACTGTGAAAGCTTTTGTTTTTTCCTCAAATATGAGTAGATCTTCATTAATAGATGATCCAATTTGATGTCTAAAAATTGATCTTGGTCTGTGATTTTCATCCAATTTAGAATAAAATATATATTGATCATCTAGACTAAAATTAATTGAACCAGAAGTATTTTCAATTTTTTCAGTAACTAACTTGCCAGTTTTAATATCTCTGACATAAATTGTGAAATATTCTGAACCTTTTAAATCCAAAGAGTATGCAAGAAATTTGTCATTATAGCTTACTTCAAGATCACCTACTCCAAAATACTCGGTCTTTAATTTACTCTTTTCTTTATCACCATTCCAAATTTCCTCAATTTCATCAGTTCCAATTTTCTTTCGGCATTTAATTGAGTAGTTTCCCTTTTTAGTCGTTTTAGTCCAATATTCGTAACTTTTGTCTTTGAATGGAAGAGACTCATCATCTAACTTTATTCTTCCTTTGATTTCATTAAACAATGTTTTTTGAAATTCTTTAGTATCTTTTAAGTGAAACTCAGTATACTTATTTTCCTCTTCTAAATACTTTCTCACTTCAGGTAAAAGCTTTGAACTGTCTTTCAAAACTTCCAATATGTTTTTTTGGTGGACCCAGCTATAATCATCTGTCCAGGTGACGTTATGACAGGATTTTGTTTCTGATTTTTTTGAAAGTTGTGGTATTTTCATAATAACTATTTACATGAATTTTTTTTTTATAACACTTGTTATTTTTGTCGTAATATATTTGATATTGAATTGGTTTGCTAAAACCTCGAGTAGAAAAATTTCAAAATTTATAAGATCATTTGTAATTATTTTATCAATAGTCCTTGCTATTGCGATGGTGGTTGCTGGAAGATATATATTTTCACTGCCTTTTTTACTTATGGTGCTTCCTATACTAAAAACGAAAGCTGGTTTTACTCTTTTTCAATTGTTTAGGTTTTGGGGCCTATTAAACGTTCTAAAAAATTCTGGAAGATTTAATTTTAATAATTTTAATAAAAACCTCAATACTAGTGAGATTACTCTGGATGAGGCTTATAAAATTCTTAATCTTGATCCTAAAAAAAAATATTCAAAAGATGAAATTTTAAGTTCTTATAAAAAAATAATGAAGAAAATTCACCCAGACATTAGCCCTGAATTGACAAGGTTAGCCTCAATTGTCAATGAGGCCAAGGACGTTGTTCTAAGAAACATTTGACAAAATTTTGTCTAGTTTTTTTTGAATCTCTGATGGGCTTATTTTATCTTTCCCTAAAGTATCATGGCTAACTGTGTTCACTCCTTCAGGAAGTATAGGGTGCATCAGAGAACTGTAGCTTCCGTAAACTAAAGGTGTATCAGCCATAAGTACAATTGTAGGAATATTTAAAGCAGCAGACAAATGGCTGAAACTCGAGTCATTACATATTGCAATATTACAATTTTTAATAATAGGAATTATTTTACTGATATTTAAATTATTCAATGGTATGCAAAATTCTTTTAAGTCTGATTTTGTAATTTGATCTAAAATTTCTGTTTCCTCCTTTGTATTCCCTGTTGCAATAAAAAATTTACATTTTCTTTTTTTTAACGTGTTTTTCATTATTTCTATAAATATTTTTGAGGGAATTCTTTTTGTTTCACCTGACCCACCTGTGCCAAGAACAATATTAATTTCATCATTATTAATTGAGTAATCTTTCTTTGCTTGTGCAACATTGTCTGGCTTAGGATTTATAGCAGGGTTTTCTTTGACATCAATTTTTAAAGTATCTCTTAAAAATTTTTTAGCAGTTTCAATGATATGCTGATTCTTTTTTCTAAGAAGTTTGTAACTATTGATATCTTTTATTCCACCCATTTTTGCTGCCATATAAAATCTAAGCGAAGAATTAAAAATAAAAACTTTATCAAATTTTTTATCTTTAAAATCATTTATAAGATTAAAGAATCCTTTAAAACCGGCATGTCTACTTTCAACTTCACTTCTTTCAAGATAAATAATTTCTTTAATATACTTTTCTTCACTTAAATATTCCGACGCTTTAGTGTTTTTTTTAACCATTAAAGAAATTTGTTCTCCGTAATAATTCGAAATTGCTTTAACGAAAGGTAGAAACATAATCATATCCCCAATTCCCATTCGATTTTGAATAACAAGTATTTTCATAGATTCTTTGTATCTTTACTAAAAAAAAAATATTAGTTAAATTTAATTATGGGAGAAATAAAAGGCATTTATGCGGCGGCTGTCTCTATATTAAATAATGATTTATCATTAGATGTAAACAAAACAGCAAAACACTGTGAAAACATTATAAAGGATGGTTGTCATGGAGTTGTTTTGTTTGGTAGCACGGGTCAATCACAGTTAATACCTCTTAATGAAAAAATTGAGATGATTAATTTTGTCTCAAAAAACGACAGAGTTAAAGATAAGTTGATTATTGGAACTGGACTAAATTCACTAGTTGAAAATATAAATTTTTTAAAATTATCATTAAATATTGGTCTTAATAAATTTTTGATTATGCCTCCAGCTTACTATAATTATGGAGATAAAGAGGTAATAGAATACTATACAAAATTGATTAAATCTGTTCCTGATGCTAAAATAATTCTTTATAACTTTGAAAAACTTTGCGGATATAAATTTTCTGTTGAGTGTGTTGAAAATTTAGCAGCTAGATTTCCTAAAAATATAATCGGTGTAAAAGACAGTTCATACAACCTGATGGGAAACCTTAATATCAAAAATTTTTCTATTTTACCTGGATCTGAATTGAAACTACTAAGTGGGCTTAAGAAAGATTGTTCTGGAATAATAACAGCCACATGCAATGTTACAGCCAAACTTGCAAGAAAAGTTTTTGATGACTTTGAGCAAAATAAAGAGCAAACTGTAAATGATAAACTGTGTGAAGTTAGAAAAACTTTCGATCAATTTAATTTAATATCAGGTTTACATTCATTTCTAAGTATAACTGATAAGCAGTTTTTAAATATATTACCTACATGTTCACTACTTAATAAACAGGATGAGAAAATACTCATAGATAAACTTAAAGATTTAGACTTTTTAGGAAAGGATTTTAAAGCTGCATAAGATGAAACTAGTTAATTTTTTGAATGATCTATTTAAAGAGGACGGATTTAGATTAATTGATGCAAATAAAAGAGAATATTTAATTGGAAAACCTGAAAAAAAAAATCCTTTAATATTAGAATTAATAGACTCATCTATGCATTATAAACTTTTGCTACTCCCCGAATTATATTTAGGGGAAGGTTATATGGATGGAAAGATTAAAATACACAATGGCACTATTACAGAATTCTTAGAAATGACTTTAAAAAATCTTGGAAAACATCATCCAAATAATTTTAGCAAGGTGATAAATAAGATATTAGGCACATACAGATATTTGACAAACTTTAATTTTGCAAAACAATCAAAAAAAAACGTAGCTCATCATTACGATATATCAGAAAAACTTTACGATTTATTTTTAGATGAAAAAAGACAATATTCTTGTGCTTATTTTAAAAATGATAACGACTCTTTGGAAGAAGCTCAAAATAATAAAATTAATCATATAATAAAAAAATTGAATATTAAGGATAATCAAACAGTTCTTGATATTGGTTCAGGATGGGGTGGTATGGCAATTGAAATTGCCAAAAAAACAAAAGCGAGAGTCCTTGGTATAACTTTATCGGAAAACCAACTCAATTATAGCAGACAAAAAGCGAAGGAAATGAATCTTGAAAACCAAGTGGAGTTCAAACTAATTGATTACAGAGAATCTATGAAAATACTTGTTATTCAAAATCGAATGGGAATTGGGGATATGATTATGTTT
>NZ_CVSO01000033.1 GCF_001180105.1 Candidatus Pelagibacter communis | reverse complement strand
TGTAGATTTATTTTTAAATTTCAAAATTTCCCAGAGCAGAGGCACTATAATAAGGTATAAAAATGGAAAAAAAAACTTAACTATTATTGATGAAAGTTATAATTCAAATCCTCTTTCATTTAAATTTGCATTAGACAGATTTGACAAAAACTATAAGGATAGTAAGAAAAAATTTATTTTGATTGGAAATATGCTTGAATTAGGAAAATTCTCAAAAAAACTTCATATTAAAATTGCGAAATATATTAATAAATCTAAAATAAATAAAACTCATGTTTATGGTAACTATACAAAACATACATTTAACAAACTTAAACCACAAATGAGAGGCAAAATATTAAACAATAAATTAGAGATTATGAATTTGATAAAAAAACAATTGCCTAATAACAGTTTTTTAATGATAAAAGGATCTAACTCAACTGGATTAAATAAGATAATAAAAAATTTGTAACAATGTTATATAATATACTTACAAGCTATTCGGATACATATTCTTTCCTCAATTTTTTCAATTTTTTAACTGTGAGAACAGGTTTGGCTGTGATAACTGCAATGATCATAGTTTTTTTAATAGGGGATAGGTTTATAAATTTTTTTTCATCAAAACAAATTACAAATCCTATTCGCTCTGATGGGCCAGAAGATCATTTGATCAAAAAAATTGGAACACCCACTATGGGTGGAGTTTTAATGTTAATAGGTTTATTCACAGGTGTTTTTTTGTGGGCTGATTTATTAAATCCATATAATTGGTTATTGATATTCATCACTCTATCATTTGGAATTTTAGGAGCATTTGATGATTATAAAAAAATTAAAAATAATAACTCAAATGGGATTTCTTCAAAATTAAAAATATTAATTCAAATTTTTCTTTGTCTAATTTCGTTAATTATTTTTTATAAATTTATAGACTCTGATATTAAAACTAATTTGTATTTTCCATTTTTTAAAAATTTAGTAATTAACTTAGGATGGTTTTTTATACCTTTTTATTTGTTTGTTATTGTTGGATCCTCTAATGCAGTAAATCTAACAGATGGTTTGGATGGATTAGCTACCGTCCCTGTTATACTTGTTGCTGGGTGTTTTGGTTTTATAAGTTATGTATCAGGAAATGTAATTTTTGCAGACTATTTATTAATTCCTTATATAGAGGGTGTTGGAGAAGTTGCGGTTTTTTGTGGAGC
>NZ_CVSO01000032.1 GCF_001180105.1 Candidatus Pelagibacter communis | reverse complement strand
CTAATTTGGAAGTAAATCCCAGTGTTAGGACCTGCGTATAAAAAATAAACTCCAAGGATATAAAAAAGAAATGCAAGGATAATTGATTTATGACCTCCATATTTATCAGCAAGAACTCCAAAAATTGGACCGGATAAACCCCAACCTAACATTTGAATACCTATAGCTAAACCAAATTCAGTATTTGAAATTCCTAAATCATTATTAAAGTCAATGAAAAACATTCCAAAAACTTGTCTTACACTTAAAGACATTAAAACTACAACACAGGCACAAATTAAAGTAGTTAAAGCTAGATTATTTTGAATAAATTTTTCTGAACTCATCTGATGAATTTAAGAGATCTTCTTAAATCTTCAATCAAATCTTTTGGATCTTCTAATCCGATATGTAATCTTACTATATGCTCATCTTTTGATAAATTTAAGTAAGATCTGTCCCCTTGTTCTCTAATTTCTTGATGTAATGCTAAACTCTCAAAACCTCCCCAACTATATCCATATCCAAATAATTTTAGTGAATTTACAAATTTAACCACATTCTTTTTCGCCGATTTAATTCTTAGACCCATTAGACCAGACGCTCCATTGTAATATTTTTTCCAAAGTCTGTAATTCAAAGAACCTTTTTTGAGAGGATATAAGAGTTTTATTTTTTTGTTTTTTGATAAAAAACGTGCAACTTTCATTGCATTTGATTGATGTCTATCTAATCTTACGTCCAGAGTTCTTAAACCTCTAGTTACCAAGTAAGCATCGTCTGGTCCCATTCTAAGACCTGTAATCTTTTCAGCCATTTGAACCTTTTTAAAAACTTTTTT
>NZ_CVSO01000031.1 GCF_001180105.1 Candidatus Pelagibacter communis | reverse complement strand
TTCTGTATTGATAAAATTGACTGGTATTTCAATTATTACACTTGAACCTTTTACAATTCTTAAAAAGTCAATATGAATTGGATCGTCAGTTAAGATATCGTAAGAAATTTCTTTAGGTAAAACATTTTCATCCTTACCGTCAATTTTTAAATTTAATATACTTGATAAAAAGTTCTCTTTCTCAATTAAATTTTTCAATAATTTTTTTGATATAGATATTTTTTGAGTTTCAGATTTTCCACCATAGACTATACCAGGAACATTGCCTTCTGATCTTAGTTTACTTACTTCACCAGAAGTTTTAGTATTTCTTAAACTCGCATCAATCGTATTCATAAAGAAAAAGCGTTTTAACTCAAGTTAGTTAATAAAACAAGTAAATTATTTAAACAAAAATGAAACAGATGTAGAATTTGATATTCTTCTTATTGCTTCACCCATTAAGTTAGAAATTGACAAAATTTCAATATTTTTGGCGGATCTTACTTTATTCTCATTATTAATTGTGTCTGTAATAACAAGTTTTTTGATTGGAGAATTTTTAATAGCTTTCACAGCATCTCCACTTAAAACTCCGTGAGTAATATAAAC
>NZ_CVSO01000030.1 GCF_001180105.1 Candidatus Pelagibacter communis | reverse complement strand
TTCTATAAACAAAAGGAAATTAAAAGGCATCGCAAATATTGGATACAGACCAACATTTAATCAAAAAAAATTAGTTTTAGAAGTAAATATATTTAATTTTTCTGGAAATCTTTATAATAAAAATTTATCAATAGAATTTATAGAATTTATAAGAGGTGAGAAAAAATTTAATGGAGTACCTAACTTGAAAAAACAAATTAAAATAGATTGTAAAAAAGCAAAGGCAATATTATTGAATGAGTAAAATTTCTGTAAATCTTCCTAAAACATCATTTTCAATGAGAGCTAATCTTCCTTTGAAGGAACCTGATCTGATTGATTATTGGAACAAAATATCACTTTATGAAAAGCTTCGAGCAAACAGCAAAGGAAATGAAAAATTCGTTTTACATGATGGCCCACCTTATGCAAATGGAAATATACACATGGGAACTGCTTTAAATAAAATTTTAAAAGATATTGTTACAAAGTTTCATCAAATGAATGGAAAAGACTCTGTATATGTTCCAGGATGGGATTGTCATGGCTTACCAATTGAATGGAAAATTGAAGAGCAATATAAAAAGAATAAAAAAAATAAGAATGATGTGCCAATAGTTGAATTTAGAAAAGAATGTAGAGATTTTGCAAATAAATGGATCGATGTTCATAAAAAACAATTTCAAAGATTAGGTGTTATCGGAGATTGGAAAGATTATTATTCGACTATGAGTTTCAAAGCTGAAGCTCAAATAGTTAGGGAGTTAGCCAAATTTCTAAAAGAGGGTAGCTTGTACAAAGGTTATAAACCCGTCTTATGGTCTACAGTTGAAAAAACTGCCCTTGCAGATGCTGAAGTAGAATATATGGATCATATTTCTGATACTATTTACACTTCATTTCCAATTAAGAAAACTTCAAACAAAAGTCTAGAGGGTTGCGAAATTATTATTTGGACTACAACTCCATGGACTATACCAGCCAATAAGGCGCTAGCTTATAACAAAGATATTAGCTATCAAATAATTAAGATTGAAGATGACGGTAGTTTCAAAAATAAAAAAATTGTTATAGCTCATGATTTACTAGAGACAGTTTTGAAGGAATGTGAGATAAAAAAATTCGAGAAACTTGACAAGTTATCAGGAAAAGAATTTAAAAATATAATTTGTAGTCACCCTTTAGAAAAAGAAGGTTACACTCACGATATTCCAATGTTAGAGGCGAATTTTGTTACAACAGAGCAGGGTTCTGGAATAGTTCATTGTGCACCAAGTCATGGACCTGACGATTTTAACTTATGTATTAATAATGGAATTCAGGCAGTTGAAACAGTAGATAACGATGGAAAATACACAAAGAATATTCTGAATTTCGAGGGAATACATGTTTTTAAAGCAAATCCAATCATTATTGAAAGTTTAAAAAAAAATAACAGATTACTTTCTAATGGAAAATTAAACCATACTTACCCTCACTCTTGGAGGTCAAAGGCGCCATTAATTCACAGAGCAACTCCTCAGTGGTTTATATCTATGGAGAGCCACGGACTTAGAAAAAAAGCATTAGTTGCAATTGATAAAACCGAATTTTATCCTAACAAAGGAAAAGAGAGACTTAAATCAATGATAGAAACTAGACCAGATTGGTGTGTTTCTAGACAGAGAGTTTGGGGAGTTCCACTGCCTATATTTATCTCTAAAAAAGATGAAAAGGTTTTAGTTGATGAGGAAGTCTTTAAAAACATTGCTAATATTTTTGAAAAAGAAGGTTCAGATTGTTGGTTTGAAAATAACAAACAAAAGTTTCTTGGAAAAAAATATAACGAAAATGATTTTTACCAAACAACAGATATTGTAGAAGTATGGTTTGACAGTGGATCTACTCACTCTTTTGTATTAGAACAAAGAGAAGATTTAAAGTGGCCCGCATCTCTTTACCTTGAGGGTTCTGATCAACACAGAGGCTGGTTTCACTCTTCTCTTTTAGAGTCTTGCGGCACAAGAGGTGAAGCACCTTTTGAAGCTATTTTATCACATG
The DNA here is from genome assembly GCF_001180105.1 of Candidatus Pelagibacter communis. GTDB lineage: Bacteria > Pseudomonadota > Alphaproteobacteria > Pelagibacterales > Pelagibacteraceae > Pelagibacter > Pelagibacter ubique_K. Next base: position 9,153 of record NZ_CVSO01000030.1, on the reverse strand, counting down.
GTTTTGTTGTAGACGGAAAAGGGCTAAAAATGTCGAAATCTCTTGGGAATGTAATTTCGCCTGAAGAAATCTTGAAAAAATATGGTGCAGATATTCTCAGGATTTGGGTTGCAGCATCAAATTATGCTGAGGATTTAAGGATAGATCATAAAATTTTGGAACAGCATGCTGACGCTTATAGAAAACTTAGAAATACATTCAGATATTTATTAGGTAATTTAAACGATGAACTAATTGAAGTTGATTTAGATAAAATCAAAGTTGATACATTGCCAGAGCTTGAACAACTTATGCTCCATAAATTGTATAATTTGAATGAAAGCTTCATGAAACATTTCAATTCTTATAATATTCATCTTATTTATAAAGAATTACTAAATTTTTGTACTGTTGATCTTTCATCTTTTTATTTTGATATTAGAAAAGACACTTTGTACTGTGATGAAAAAAGTTCAAAAAAAAGAAAAAATTGTCAGTTACTATTGAACATCATACTAGATAGCTTGCTAAAATGGTTTGCTCCCATATTATCTTTCACCACTGAAGAAATATTTAAGTTAGTAAATAAAAATGATAGTGAAAAAAGTATTCATTTGAAAAAATTAAATATATTTCCAGAGTCATGGAACAATAAAAAGCTAAAACAAAATTGGCAGAGGATAATTGACATCAGAAATGAAGTAAACTCAAGCATTGAAACTATGCGAGCTGAAAAAATTATAGGATCGAGCTTGGAAGCAAATATCGAAATTGAGCTAGATGAAGAAAATTATAATCTGGTAAAAAGTTACGATTTTTCTGAAATATGCATTACTTCATCAGCAAAAATAACTAAAACAAATAAAAAAGAAAATTCAATAAAAGTAAATACTGTTAAAGCAGAGGGACAGAAATGTCCAGTTTGTTGGAAAATTAATAAAAATGGATGTGAGAGACATTCAAGTTCTAATAAAAATTAAGGTGAATAAATTTTTACTTAACTCAGCATTTGTTCTTATTCTTTTTTTTATAGACAGATTTTCCAAGGTTTACGTCATTGAACTTGTAGAAAAAACTGAGATTTCAGAAATATATATTACTTCTTTTTTAAACTCATATTTAGTTTGGAATACCGGAATAGCTTTTGGATTGTTTTCGTTTTCAAATGAATTTACTTATAATTTATTTACAACACTTATCGCGTTAGTAAATTTAATAATTATTTATTTGGCAATTGTTACAAAAGACTTCAGAAGATATTTTTTTTTATTAATTTTGGGTGGGTCTTTTGGAAATCTTTTCGATAGGCTTTTCTATGGATCGGTACCAGATTTTATTGATTTTCATATAGGTAATTTTCACTGGTTTATATTTAATATAGCTGATATCTTTATAACTGTGGGTATTATTTGCCTTATTTTAGCTGAACTATTATATAAAAAACAAAGAGATGTCTAAAAAACTTTTTTTACTAATTCTTATTTTTTTCACAACAGCATGCCAGTCAATTAAGGATGGACTAAGTGGAAAAAAATATGAGAATAGCGATGAGTTCTTAGTTATAAAAAAAAATCCCTTGGTACTTCCACCAGACTTTAATTCACTTCCAACTCCTGAAGATGTAGTGACTTCCTCAAAGATAGAAAATATTGAAAATGAAATTGATGATCTCCTAAGTTCTATAAAAGATCAAGAGGAGGAAATCCAAACTACTGAGGAAAATGATACTGAGAATTTTGTACTCGAAAAGATTAACGAATAATGTTTTCAAAAAATTTTAAGGTTCAAAATTTTAAAACCAAAAAAAATGATATTGAAAAGATAAAAAAAAAATTTTTTGAATTAACGAAAAAAACTTCAAAAACTAATGTTGTTAAGTCTTTTTCAAAAAATTATAAATATTCTTTTGATGAAAATAAATTAAATAGATTTAAAAAATTTAACTCTATTAATATTTTTGGATTAGGGGGTTCCTCTTTAGGAATAAAAGCGATTTATAATTTTCTAAATTCAAAGGTAAAAAAAAAGGTTTATTTTTATGATAATCTTACACCAAAAGTACATGAATCAAACAAGAATAAAAAATTAGATATAATTATATCAAAATCTGGGAACACCCTCGAAACAATAGTAAATCAAAATATATTTTCTGTAAGTAAAAAATTATTTATTACAGAGTCACAAAATAATTTTTTAAGAAAAATAGCTAATAAACTTAAAGCAGAAATAATTGAACACAAAAATTTTGTTGGAGGCAGATACTCTGTGCTTTCTGAAGTCGGAATGTTACCAGCTAAACTTTTTGGTCTTAATATTAACAAATTCAAGAAATATGATAGCTTGATATTAAATAAGAAGTTTTTAGATACACTTATTAACAACGTAGGTTCTATTCTTAACTTTTCAAAATCAGGTAAAACTAATTGTGTTATTTTAAATTATGATGAGGACTCAAAAAGTTTATTAGAATGGTACCAGCAGCTTGTGAGCGAAAGTTTAGGAAAAAAATCTAAAGGTATTTTTCCAATTATTTCTGATATGCCCAAAGACAACCATAGTATGATGCAACTATTTTTAGATGGGAATAAAAATAATTTTTTTACTTTTTTTGATGTACAAGATACAAGTTCAAAATCATTAAAACATAAAAATCTTTTAAATGAATTACGTTATTTGAAAAATCATAATATTAAATCTATTATGAATGCTCAAAAGGAAGCAACAAAAAATATTTTTTTAAAAAAAAATATTCCTTTTAGAAGTTTTGAAATATTTAAAAGGAGCGAGGACTGTCTTGGGGAAATTTTCACATATTTTATGCTTGAAACAATTCTTTTGGGTAAAATGATGAGTCTTAATCCTTTTAACCAGCCCGCAGTTGAAATGGTTAAAAAAGAAACAAAAAAAATGTTATTAGGAAAAGTTTCCAAATATAAATTTAGATAAACCGTAATTTTTCAATTTCAAAATTTTAAAATTTATTGGGAAATTATCGATGGAATTTTTTTTTCTATGGATTAAAATTATACCATTTTTTTCAAGAATATTAATATTTTGAATATCTTTTAAAAGATTATTTAATTTTTTTTCTTTGAATGGTGGATCACAAAAAATTATTTGAAATTTTTGATTTTCCTCAAAAGTATTACTGTTTATTTTAAATGCATCAATATCTAAAATTTTTGATTTGTTCTCGTATTTAAGACTTGAAATATTATTTTTTAAAATCTTTAAAACTGAAGGATAATTTTCAAGAAACAATACAAATTTAGAGCCTCTAGAGATACACTCTAATCCGAATGAGCCAATTCCTGAAAATAAATCTAAAACTTTACTATCTTTGAGCTGAAAATCGACGAAGTTGGCGTGTGTTAAAATGTTAAAAATAGATTCTTTAGCCATATCTCTTAAAGGCCTAGTTGTTTTATCGTTTGGCATAATTAGTTTTTTTCCTTTATCAGAACCTGAAATTATTCTCATATTTTAATCACTTTATTACCGATATCTGCTCTGAAATAACCATTCTTCCAATTTAATTTTTTAATTAAATTTATTGCTTCATTTCTACATTTCAAGAAATCATCTGAGGTTGAAACAAAGCTTAGTACTCTTCCACCATTTGAAATTATACCAGTTTTTGTTTTTAATGTACCAGCATGAAAGATATTTTGATTTTCAAGTAGTTTGAGTTGCTCCAAATCTTCAATTTCAATATTGTTATCAAATTTTTCTGGGTAGCCTTTTGAGCATAAAACTATACAAATACTTTTAAATTTAGAAAAATTTATCTTTGATTGATTTAATGTGCCATCACAACATGATATAAATATATTCATTAAATCTGTGTTGAGAGTTGGTAAAATTGTTTGACACTCTGGATCTCCCATTCTTACATTAAATTCTATTAAAAAAGGTTCATCATTTTTAATCATAAGGCCAATGTATAGAAAACCTTTATAGACTCCACCATGCTCATTTATTGCATTTAATGTTGGTTCAATTATTTTTTTTTTAATTTTTAATTCCAAAGCATCGTTTAAAAGTCTTGATGGTGAGTAACAACCCATCCCCCCTGTATTTTTACCTGTATCTCCTTCACCAACTCTTTTGTGATCTTGTGCTGAACCAAAAAACTTATAATTTTTTCCATCAGTTACAATAAAATAACTCATTTCTTCACCGTCTAAAAATTCTTCAATTAAGATTTGTTCGGCAAAACCAAATTTACCGTTAAAGATTTCTTTAGCAGCTACTTTCGCCTCATTAAAATTTTTACATATATAAACACCTTTTCCAGACGCAAGGCCGTCAGCTTTTATAACGATAGGAAAATAACTGTTCTTTAAATAATCTATTGTTTCAGTTAAATTTTCACAAATTTTGAACTTTGATGTTGGAATATTTTTTTTTTGACAAATTTTTTTAGTGAAAATTTTTGAACCTTCAAGTTTTGAGGATATTTTGTCTGGACCAAACACTCTTATCGATTTTCCTTTAAAATGATCCACAATTCCATTTACTAATGGTTTTTCTGGACCAACTACTAACATCTTTATATCTTTTCTTAAGCAATATCTTTCCAATTCAGGAAAGTTATCAGTATTTAAATTGACGTTCTGAGCAATCAAATTTGTACCCGCATTACCAGGAAAACAAAAAATCTTCGAAACTTTTTTCGATTTATTAAGTAAATAACAAATCGCATGTTCCCTTCCACCACTTCCAATAATTCCTACATTCATCTATAATGATCTTATAACTTATAAATGAAAAATAAATTAGCTAAATTAAAATATCTACCAAATAAGTTTGAAATAATTGAGTCAGGCGATCATGTTATTTGCGCGGTATCTAAGCAGAAAATATATCTTCATAATCTAAATTATTGGAATGTGGAACTTCAAGAGGCATATTTTTCCTATAAGGAAGCTCAATTAAAAAGAGAAACAAAGATTAAGTGAAAAATCATTTCCATCTATCGTGTGACCATATCCATTGAGAAGGATTTCTTTTAATTTTTTTCTCTAACCATTGATTAAGTTTAAGACTGATCGAGGTATCATCTGCGCTCTCCTCGATAATTATTTGCTCATCAAAAGTAATCTTAAAATTAATTTTGTTAAATCTCTCAATATGCACTGGTTGTATTTTACATCCAAATTTTTTAACGAATTGGGCAGGGATAGTTGTTGTAAGTGCAGGATGATTAAAAAAATTTATCTCTTTACCCTCACTTACTCTTTGATCAATCATAATTGCAATACTCGTACCTTGTTTAAAAAATTTTAAAGACTCTCTTACTCCATTTATCCCTTTCTTAATTTGATTTTTACAAATATGTTTCTTACGAAGCGGTTCCATTATTGAATTAACCATTTTGTTATTTAAAGGTCTATAAATTGCTGCCAAATTCACACCTGCTTTTTCAATTACCATAGCCATTAACTCAAAATTACTGAAGTGAGCGGAAACAAAAACAACTGGTTGGCCTTTTTTAATTTCTTCTAATTTTTCGATATTTTCAATTTTAATATATTTATCTAAATCACCTTTTCTAAAACTTGGAATATAGGGATATTCGGAAAATATTCTTCCATAATTACCCCACATTTCTTTTGTGACTTTTTTCATTTCTTCAGGACTTAAAGAATTATCAAATTTTATTAAATTATTTTTAATTATTCTTTTTGATCTTAAAAAAGGACCAACTGTCTTTCCAAGTAAATACCCAACCTCTGATGCAACTTTATATCCTAGTAGTTTAAATAAAGTGAAAAGAAAAATAATTAAAATATATTCAAACAAATATCTTATAAACTTCATAACTTATCATTTAAGTATTTATAAAATTGTTTTTCTTGATCAATCAACAATTCAATCTTTAAAAAATTTATATTTTTTCTAAAATTCTTTTTAATTCTCAAATAATCTTTCTCGGTTGTTAATAATTCACAACCTTTAATTCTCGCTAAATCTTTTAACTTTTGTAAGTCTGATTCTTTATAGTTATAGTGGTCAGGATACTTTTCGTACCCATAAAATTTAATTTTCATACTTTTAAGGGTATCAGAGAAAGTATGAGGATTGCCTATACCACTAAATATTAAAAATCTTTTTTTTTTTAATTTGGAGTGATTCTTAGGGACGTATTTCCCTCTAAAAACTTTTATGTTTGGATTTATACTTTTAACCCTATCAATAAAATCTTTAGATTGTTTATTAAAGTTTCCATTTATAAAGACTACATCATAATGCTTAATACTATTTAACCTTTCTCTTAAAGGTCCAGCTGGAATTACTAACCCATTTCCATCCAATTTTAGAGAATTAAAACAAACAATTTTTAAATCATAATTTATTGTTTTTTCTTGTAACCCATCGTCAAAAATTACAACTTGAGCCTTTTCATGTTCAGCTTTTAATAAAGATAATTCTCTTGTTTTTTCAAAAATTACTTTATGTTCTGTCTCTAAAAGTTTTTTTTCATCTATTTGTGAGGTATAATTTTTTTTTATTATAATAGTTTTAAATCTTTTTTTAAAATGACTTGCAAGGTTATTTACAAGTGGTGTTTTCCCAGTCCCACCAATATAAATATTTCCAACACAAATCGTTCTAAAATCATAATAATTCTTTTTCATTTTACTATTTTCATAATAGTTTTTAATTATTACGATCAATGATAGTGGATAGAGCAACATTGAAATTAAATTTGGGTAACCTTTTTTATCCCAAAATTTTGGCTTATAAAATTTCATATGATAACTTTTTTCAATTCATTAAAATTTTTTTTAAGAATTAAATTTCCAATTTTTTTGAATTTTTTTATTTTAATCAAATTATTTTTTTTTTTAAATAAGCTAAAAGCTTTTCTTTCCAAATCGCTACTGCCAGATACTCTTACTGATAACTTTTCTTTTTCCAACATTTTATAAACATCTTTAAAATTAAAGGTATAATCCCCATGCACAATATTACAACCAAACCTCAAAGCCTCTAAAGGATTTTGACCTCCCTTTGAGACTAAAGAACCACCTAGAAAAACAATATTACTTATTTTATAAAATGATTTACTTTCCCCATAGCTATCAACTAAATAAATATCACAATTGTTTACAATTTTTTTTTTTTCACTATGTTTTACAAACCTCAATTTTTTTTTGTCCAACATTCTTGCAATCTCATTTACTCTTTCTATATGTCTTGGGATAATGATTGTCACTAAATTAGGTATTTTTTGTTTATATTTTATATGCAAATTAGCAAAAATTTCCTCCTCATTATTGTGAGTGCTCGCTGAACATAAAACTGTTTTTTTTTTGAAGAATTGATTTTTTATTTCTTTAGTTTTATCATTCTCATAACTAATAAATTTAAGATTTCCCAAAAATTTTAATTTTTCTAAGCCTAATTTTTTAAAGTATAGAAATGTTTCTTTATTTTGAGGATATATATAATCAAATTTTTCTAATAAACTTCTACCAAAATATCTTATTGAAAACCATCTCTTGAACGATGTCTCACTCATCCTTGCATTGATTAAAACAACTCTAATTTTTCTTCTTTTTAATTCTGAAATCATTGTAGGCCAAATTTCAGACTCTGTAAAAATAACATATGATGGCCTCCAATGATTTAAAAAGTTTTTGATTATGTAAATATTATCTAAAGGATAAAACTGATGTAAGGTTTTTTTGAATTTAAATTTTTCAAATATTTTGGATGAACTGAGCGTTGAGGTAGTAACTAAAATTCTTTTTACACTCGTTATTTTTTCAAATTCTTTAATCAGTGGAACAATACTAAGAAACTCACCTACACTAGAACAGTGGAACCAAATAAGTTTACCTTTGCTCCTTTTCTTTTTATTTACAGAAAATTTTTCAAAAAACCTTTTAGGATTTTCTTTTTTCTTAAATATTCTATAGATGATTATTAATGGAGATAAGATAATAACTACATATACTAAAAAATTATAGATTATTCTCATTAACTTTTTTGAATTTGTTTGTCATAAAAATTTTTGTATATTTCAGAATTTTTTAATAAATCTTGATGTTTGCCCTGACCTACAACTTGACCTTTTTGTATGACATAAATTTTATCTGAACTTAAGATAGTTGAGAGCCTGTGGGCTATAACTATGGTTGTTCTTCCTTTCGTCAAATAACTAATTGCACCTTGAATTTTTTCCTCGGTCTCAGCATCTAAAGATGAAGTTGCTTCATCGAGAAGTATAATTTTGCTTTTTTTAAGAATTGCTCTAGCTATTGATAACCTTTGTTTTTCACCGCCGGAAAGTCTTATTCCATTTTCTCCGATTAATGTATTAAATTTATTTGGTAATGTGCTTATAAACTCCGAGGAATATGATAATTCTGCAGCCTCCTTTATTTGATCATCTGTAGCATCTAAATTTGCGTATTTAATGTTATTTAATACAGTGTCATCAAACAGAGTTGTTTCTTGGCTAACCAAAGAAATATTTTTTCTTAATGATGAAAGCCTTCTTTTATAAATTGATTGGTTATCTATTTGTATATCACCACTTGAAGGATCATAAAATCTAGGAATTAAGTTTAATATTGTTGTTTTTCCAGCTCCACTTAGCCCTACTAGTGAAGTCATCTTTCCACCGGTGAAATTGAGGTTAATATTTTTAAGTACAATTTTCTCAACATCACTATTATAACTAAAATTAATATCGGAAAAAATAATATTGCCATCACTTAATTTTATTTCATCTAATTTTTTATCATCTGTAATTTTTTCCTTCATGTCTATAATTGGCAAAATCCTTCTCGCACCAGCTAAACCTTGGTTAATCACTATATTTAGTGTAGCTAGAGCTCTCACTGGTTGATATGCCAACATCATTGCTGCCAAAAAAGAAAAAAAATTGTTTATACCAAGTTCGTCTTTGATTATCAGATTGCCGGAGTAATAAATTAAAATTGCAATCATAATTCCAGTCAACACCTCCATAATTGGAGAAGATCTAGCATAAATTTCGTTAAGTTTTTTCTGCCTATTTTTGTGCTCTTCAAGCGATTTATCTGCCCTAGATGTCTCATAAGTTTCTTTCTGAAAAATTTTAATCAACTTGTGGTTTTTGAATATTTCAATTAGATATGTAAAAAGTATTCCTGCTTTTTCCATTGCTTCTGTAGTAAC
>NZ_CVSO01000029.1 GCF_001180105.1 Candidatus Pelagibacter communis | reverse complement strand
ATCAATTAATGGATAGTTTGTTACCGGTAGAAAAATCTGAAAGTAAGCAATCAATAATATTATTGGAATCCAAAAATAAGTCACCAATAATGTTATTAGAAGCGAAAAATAAGCCACCGATAATGTTATTAGAATCAAAGAGAGAAAATTTGTTGTTAGAAAGTAGAGATCAACAACCTTTATGTATGAATAGAGAATATTTTGTACGAGAGTTAAAGAAGTTCTATGATATGTTAGACTTTAAGGATTATGCTTTACTGGGATTTATGGATTATTTATTAATGATAGGCTTAAGAAAGAATTGTGTAACGTTACAGTTTAAGAAAAATCGACAAGAAAAATTTGTAATTCAAAACAGATATATGGTTTTGGATAGAAATAAGAAAGTTGTTACTAATGAAAAAATTGAGCCGGCGGAAAAAATGAAGCATGAAATTATTCAAAGTGATAAATCGGACAAGCAAGAAATTATTCGAACTTCAAATAAAATGGATGTGTTGAAGAAAGACTATATTATAAACTTTAAAAGAGTTGGCAGGGGATGTGAAATTAATAGAGAAGAAGATGGATCAGAGAAATTGATATTGAGAGAGATCTTAAAAAGAAATAAAAATAGAGGGATGTTCAAATATGATGATGTTGTAATAAAAAAAGAAAGAGAAATCATAGATGTGAATGTAGTAGAAATAGTAAACGAGACTAAAGAAAGGATAACTGTAGCAGACGTGTTTCAGGATGTAAATGTAAATGAGATCATAAATAAAAAGATAATCAATCAAGAAATAGATGTGGGAGTAAAGGAGGCAATAAATAAAAAGATAATCAATCAAGAAATAGATGTAGGAGTAAAGGAGGCAATAAATAAAAAGATAATCAATCAAGAAATAGATATAGGAGTAAAGGAGGCAATAAATAAAAAGATAATCAATCAAGAAATAGATGTGGGAGCAAAGGAGGCAATAAATAAAAAGATAATCAATCAAGA
>NZ_CVSO01000028.1 GCF_001180105.1 Candidatus Pelagibacter communis | reverse complement strand
ATCCTTTATATTCTCCAGTTTCAACTTTACACCAATTTAAATTACACTTTTTTTTATTTAAAATTCAATTGAAATAAAGCCGAATAAATCTGCTTTAATTCCAACCGGACTTGCAATTGCTATACCTGAAGATACAGAGGTTCAAATACGTCCAAGATCTGGACTTGCAGCCAAGTCTAGTATTGGAGTGCTCAACTCACCTGGTACGATTGACAGTGATTATCGTGGAGAGATTAAAATTATTCTTTTTAATCATGGTAATGAAAAATTTTTAGTTAACAATGGAGATAGAATAGCTCAAATGGTATTAATGCCAGTTTTGAAATTTGAGTTTGAAGAAACAAAAGATTTACCAGACACTTTGAGGGGTTCAGGTGGATTTGGATCTACTGGAAAAAAATGAACTTAAAAACAAACGAACTTGAAAGATATTCTCGACAAATAATTATTAAAGATATTGGTATCTCAGGACAAAAAAAAATTAAAAACTCAAAAGTTCTTATTGTTGGATTAGGTGGATTAGGGTGTGACTGGTGAAATTCATTATGTGGACGCTGGTT
>NZ_CVSO01000027.1 GCF_001180105.1 Candidatus Pelagibacter communis | reverse complement strand
CAGTATCACCCGCACCAAATAAACCTTCTACGGACATCATTCTGTTGTAACCCCAGAAATAATCATCTGGTGCAATATCCTCTGGGCCACTTACCCATGCTCCTGAACATGTTGCATGTGAACCCATGACATAAGGCTCTGAAGTTGTTAATTCTGGATTAGTATACTTTGGATCAATGTTTTGTGATGCCCAGACTACGGCCTGGCCCACTGTCATACCCAAAAAGTTTTCCCAGCCAACAGTTTCTAAATGAGGATCTTGAAAAGCTTCTTTAGTTACCATGTGAATTGGTCCTCCACCTGCTGCTACCTCTTGGATAAATGCATGATTTCTTAAACAAGTTGGGGTTGGATGATGATCTATATATTCTCCAACGAGTTTTTTTGTAGCATCGTACCATTTCTTTTCATAATTCTCCCCGTTGGCATTTTGCGTGTAAGTTTTTAAATGTAAAAAATACGCACCAACTGGACCGTAACCATCTTTAAATCTGCAAAGCACAATTCTATTTTCCATTTGTGTCATCTTAGCTCCAGCCGCTATCGGTAATGCGTAAGCAG
>NZ_CVSO01000026.1 GCF_001180105.1 Candidatus Pelagibacter communis | reverse complement strand
GAAATGCTTCGAAATTGCAAAAAAAGAGCAATCTGATCTAATATATTTCGTAGAGGATGATTATCTTCATTACGACTATTCATTAGTTGATATGTTGGATACTTACGAAAGAATAAGTTCTCAACACAAAGATGAAATTATAGTTTGCCCAAGTGATTATCCTTTCAATTATATGACAAATGAAAAAACAAATATATTAATTGGAAGTCGACAACATTGGAGAATAATAACAAAAATGCTTTGCACATTTATGATCTCAAAAAAAACGTTTCAAAAACATATAGATAATTTTGAAAAAACCTGTGAAAAAAGACATGATCCTTTTGAAAAATATTTAAATGAAATTTTGCGAAAAGAAATTGCTATTTCTCCCGTCATGTCTCTTGCAATTCACTTAACTAATGTAAATTCAAGTTATGGTCTCTCACCTTTTGTAGATTATAAAAAACTGTGGGATGAAAATAAGGTTAATTAAATAAAAAAGGCCTCCTATTTCTAGGAGGCC
>NZ_CVSO01000025.1 GCF_001180105.1 Candidatus Pelagibacter communis | reverse complement strand
TTAATTATAAAGAATATAAATCTTTTAAATATTTTAAATAAATTTTTAGCAGGTTCACCTATCATTATAATAACTCCATCCTTTTTTAAAATTCTATAGCTTTCTTTAAGAAGTTTAGAGGGTTCATTTGCATGGTGAAAAGCCTGAGACATAAACACAACATCAGCAATTTCATTTTCAAATTTGGTCGAATAGAAAGAACCAATATACCTTTTTATTTTTTTGGGTTCGCCACCAAACATCTCGATAGCTTTTGGGCATAGTAAATCTAAGCGATGTTTAGAAATTTCTACACAATTTACTTTGTCAACCTTATCCAGTTTTGAGAGTAAAGCTGAGGTCCAACCAATACCTGCAGCAAGATCTACAACTATAGAATTGTTACCAATTAAGTTTTTAATTTTTTTTTCACTTACAATATAATCCTGATATAATTTAATCGATTTTAAATACTTCCAAAGCTTATTAAAATCATTTTCTAGTATCCACCATTCTTTTTTTTTCTCTATCTCTGCATTATTCCAAAGATTGGAAGTGTAAATATTCTTAAGCTCGTCATCTTTAAGCCAGTATTCTGTTGGTGAAAGATCATTTAAATTCATAATAAATACTGCACTTTTTAGCATTTATTATCAAGGACTTTTTTTTGTAAAGATTGAAATTAATTTTTAAAAGATAATTGTTATTGAATACTAGCTTGAGTTTTTTCAGTTTTTTTATTGTCTGAAATTTTATCTACTTCAACCCAATCTGTCGGTTTTAAATCTTTTGTAAGTGCAATCTTCAAAACCTCATCAGCAGTATTTACTGGAGTTATTTTTATATCGTCTTTAACTTTTTTTGGAATATCTACTAAATTTTTTTCATTGTCCTTAGGAATTAGTACTTGTTTAATTCCAGCTCTATGTGCAGCCAGTAACTTTTCTTTAAGACCTCCAATTGCAAGCACTTGACCAGTTATTGTTACCTCACCCGTCATAGCAATCTCTTTCTTAACAGGTATTTTTGTAATTGATGAAACTATTGAAGTAACCATAGCAATTC
>NZ_CVSO01000024.1 GCF_001180105.1 Candidatus Pelagibacter communis | reverse complement strand
AAAAATTTTCATAATTAATTGATATTTTGCTTCTTTTTAAGCCTATTAATTTCGTCGAATGTATTTTGATTAAAATCTTTAGCGAATTTTGATTCTAATTCTTTTATTCTTAATTCATGATTATAAGTTTTTAAATCTTGTTTTATATCATTTAGAATTTCAATCACTTTATTTTCATCTTTGTCATTTTTTTGAACAATATGTTTTATATTTGCATAATCATTTATTTGATCTAATAACTGTCTGTCTATTTCAATATTGTCATAGTTACCTTCTTTCAAGCTCTCAATAATTTTATCAAATATTAAAACGTTTTCTTTAGTAAAAAGATTTGTTTCTTCAATTAAATCAATTCTTTGATAAAAAAGGTTTAGATTATTTAAAATTATATACAAAAAACAAAATTCTTTAATCTGTATCGATGTTAATTTTTCTGTTTTTTGCAATCTCTTTTTTGTTTCAACAAGAGACCTTTTTTTTACTGTAAATTTTTTTGATGACCCTTCCAAAAAATTATGAGGTGAAAATTTAGACAAGCTATCCAAAAAAAAACCTAAAACATATTTTTTTACAACATTGTCTTTAATCATATTACCAATATTTTC
>NZ_CVSO01000023.1 GCF_001180105.1 Candidatus Pelagibacter communis | reverse complement strand
ATTATCATAAGGGGTCTACCTGCTTGAACAACCGCTTCTAAAAGTGGAACCATCGGCTGAAGATTGGTTAATTTTTTTTCATGTAATAATATTAGAGGGTTCTCTAATTCAGTTGTCATTTTATCTCCATTAGTAATAAAGTAAGGAGAAAGGTATCCTCTATCAAACTGCATACCTTCTACAACATCAAGTTCGGTCTCAATACCTTTTGCTTCTTCAACAGTTATAACACCTTCATTTCCAACCTTTTGCATAGCTTTAGAAATCATATTACCAATTTCTTTATCACCATTAGCTGAAATTGTACCAACTTGAGCAATTTCATCACTGTCTTTTACCTTTTTAGCAGAGGAAATAAGTTTTTGTTTCACATGATCAACGGCCGAGTCTATACCTCTTTTAACATCCATCGGATTCATTCCAGCTGTTACGTATTTACAACCTTCTTTTACGATTGCTTGAGCTAAGATAGTAGCTGTAGTTGTTCCATCTCCAGCTTCATCATTAGTTTTGCTGGCTACCTCTTTAACCATTTGAGCACCCATATTTTCAAATTTATCTTCAAGCTCTATTTCTTTAGCTACCGACACCCCATCTTTAGTAGTTCTTGGTGCACCATAAGATTTGTCAATAACAACATTTCTACCTTTTGGACCCAATGTTACTTTCACTGTATTAGCAAGTATATCAACACCTTTAAGCATCGCTGTTCTTGCATCTGAGTCAAATTTTACTATTTTTGCCATTTTTTACTCCTTTATTAAAAATTATTTTCCTGTTGATATTCCCATTATGTCAGATTCTTTCATAATACTATATTCTTTCCCACCAATTTTAACTTCAGTGCCTGACCATTTGCCGAATAATACTTTATCACCAACTTTGACATCCATTGGAATGATTTTACCATCTTCAGTTTTGGCTCCACCACCAACTGCAACGACTTTTCCCTCTTGAGGTTTTTCTTGTGCTGTATCTGGTATTATAATCCCGCCAGCAGTCTTCTCGCTGCTATCCAAAACTTCTATTAAAACTCTGTCATGTAACGGTTTAAACTTCATAAAAACTCCTTTAAATATGGAATTCATATAAAGACCAAAAGATAATTTTTCAAGATAAAGGATAAAATATATATTCTAAAAAAAACCAAGAAATATGCATATTTTTGAGTTATATCATAAAAAATGACTTCAAATTTAGATGAAAAAGGACTTAGAGCAATCTTTGGTGAATACGATTTGTTTTTTATAGATATCTGGGGAGTTTTACACAACGGTCTAAATCTATTTCAAAATTCGGTTGAAGTTCTTGAAGAATTAGAAAAAAATAAAAAGCAATATGTATTGCTAACGAACGCGCCAAGACCAAATCTTACTGTAATTGAATATTTGAAAAAAATGGGTTTAGATGAAAAAAAAGCCCAACAAGTTTATACATCTGGCCAAGCTGCTTTAGATCAACTCAAAACTATGAATTCCAAAAGCTTTTTTCATATAGGCCCACCAAGAGATTTTGATTTATTCAAAACATTTGAAAATCAGAAGGTTAAAAAGATAGGCAGCTGCGATTTTTTATTATGCACTGGATTATTTGATGATCATGAGTCAGAATTGAAATTTTATGAAAAATTACTTCTAGACCACACCGAAAAAAAAATGATTTGCACCAATCCAGATCTTGTTGTTGATCGAGGTAATGTCAGAGAATTTTGCGCAGGTACAGTAGCAAAAATTTTTGAAAAGTTAGGTGGTGAAGTTAAGTATTTCGGTAAACCTTATCCAGAAGTCTACGAAAAAGCATTTAACAACTTAAGAGGCAAAAAGGTAATTTGTATAGGTGATAATCTAAATACTGATATCAAAGGCGCAAATATACAAAATTTTGACTCTCTTCTAATAAGTAATGGAATTCATAAAAATGAAATAAGCAATGGTATTAAAGAATTAACAAAAAAGTATAATGTTAATGTAAACTATACTCAAACAGAGCTAAAATGGTAAATAATTTTAAAATTTATGAGAACTTTAATTTGTCTAAAAAAGACAAAGGAGCAATTATTCTAATTGGAAATTTTGATGGCCTTCATAGGGGTCACCAAAAACTTTTTAATAGAGCAAGAAGATTCAAAAAAAAATTTAAATTAAAAATAGGAGTAATCACTTTTGACCCAATACCAAAGATGTTTTTTAAAAGACTTCATAATTACAGACTTTCAAACTTTAATCAAAAAATTCAACTTTTAAAAAAAAATTCTGTAGATTTTATTGTAAATCAAAAATTTAATAAAAATTTTTCAAAAATAAGTTGTCTCGATTTTATAAAAAAGATTTTATTTAATAAAATTAAACCAAAATATATTTTTGTTTCAGACAATTTTAGATTTGGCTATAAACGTGCTGGTGATATAAAACTTCTAAAGTCATTGGAAAAAGATTATGACTACAAAATTATTAATCCATCTCCTCTTAAAAGCAAAAAATTTGTTATCTCATCGACCTTGATAAGAAAAAATCTTGAAATAGGAAATTTAAAAAAAGTAAAAAAATTTTTAGGAAG
>NZ_CVSO01000022.1 GCF_001180105.1 Candidatus Pelagibacter communis | reverse complement strand
ATAAACCTGGAGTATTGGGTATAGTAACTACTATGATTGGAGAAAATCATGTAAATATTTCTAGTGTTGAAATGGTGGAAAAGACAAAAACTTCTATTAATTTTCGATTTAACTTAATTATTTCAGATCTCAAAAACTTTACAAAATTGATAAGTGAGTTAAAACAAAGAGAGTATAAATTTAAAATTATTAGACATAAAAACAAAAAATATGCTTTCTTTAAAAAATTCTTTGGCGGTTTTAAAAAAAACTGATGCTCTTTTAGAGGGTCACTTTGTACTTTCGTCTGGACTACATTCGCCTCAATATGTTCAATGCGCCAAACTTTTGAGTAAACCAAATCAATCTAAAAAATTTATTAGTTCTCTAGCATCTAAAATTAAAAAAAATGTCAAAAGTTTTGACATAATTCTATCCCCAGCAATGGGAGGCGTCATTATTGGTTATGAAATAGGAAGAATATTAAAAAAAGAAACAATTTTTTGTGAGAGGGTAGATAAAAAATTTAAACTTAGAAGAGGTTTTTATATTAAAAAGAAAGCGAAAGTACTAATCGTTGAAGATGTAATTACTACGGGAAAATCATCTATGGAATGTGTAAAATTGATTAATAAGTTTGGCGGTAGATTTGTTGGAATAGCATGTTTAATTGACAGATCTAAAAAATCATCAATTTCAAAAAAAATTATATCTCAAGTAAAACTTGATATTCCTGTTTACAAGAGAAATAAATTGCCAACTTCTTTAAAGAATATTAAAATAACAAAACCAGGAAGTAGATATCTAAGATAATGTCTAAACTCGGTGTCAATATTGACCATGTAGCTACGTTAAGAAATGCAAGAGGAGAAAATCATCCAAATATTTTAAAATTTGCTGATATAGCTATTAATTCAGGAGCCGACTCTATAACAGTTCATTTAAGAGAAGACAGAAGACATATTAAAGATTTAGATTTAAAAAAACTTTGTAAAAAAAGAATTAAGTTAAACTTAGAAATGGCATGTAATAATAAAATGTTAAAAATTGCCCTTAGAAATGTGCCAAATTATGTTTGTATAGTACCTGAAAAAAGAAAAGAAATTACCACAGAAGGGGGAATAGATTTAAAAAAAAATTTTAAGAATCTAAAAAAAATAATATCCAGACTTAATAAGGCTAAAATTAGAACAAGTTTATTTATAGATCCTTCAAAGCAAAATATTGAATTATCAAAAAGGATAGGAACAAAATGTGTTGAGCTTCATACAGGAAAAATATCAATTTTAGTTAAAAAAGGTGCAAAATTTTCTAATGAACTAAAGAGAATTAAACATGCTAGCAAGTTAGCGTTCGAAAATGGTATTGAAGTTCATGCTGGACACGGATTAGATTTTAAAACAACAAAAATTTTAAGAAAAATCTCATATATCAAAGAATTTAATATTGGCCATTTTATCATAGGTGAAAGTTTAGAGTCTGGTATGCCCAGTATTATAAAAAGATTCAAAAAGATCGTAAGATGACTTTGAATATTTTTGGTGTAGGAACAGACATTGTTAAAAATAGTCGTATAAAAAAACTTATTAAAAACAAAAAATTTATTTACAGAATATTCACATCTAGTGAAATAAAAGACTCAAAAAAAATTAAACAGAAAGTTTTGTTTTTTTCAAAAAGATTCGCTGCTAAGGAAGCTTTCGTAAAATCTCTTGGTACTGGTTTTGCTTATAATATAAATTTTAAAGATATAAATGTTTCAAAAAAAAAAAGGTGGTAAACCTTATCTTACATTAAGCAATAACCTAAAAATCATATTAAAAAGAAAACTTAAATTGAAAAAAGTTAAAATTTTTCTGTCATTATCAGATGAAAGAGAATATTCAGTTGCATACGTTATAACTCAAAAGATTAAATGAAACAAAAAATTATAGATAACATCAAAACTATTTTTTATGCTTTAATAATTGCTATAATAATTAGGTCTTTATTAATTCAACCTTTTTATATTCCATCATCATCGATGGAACCTACTCTGCTAGTAGGAGATAGAATTTTTGTAACTAAATATACTTACGGATATAGCAAGCATTCATTTCCTTTTAGTTTAGGGCCCATTAAAAAACGTATTTTTTTTAACGAACCTGAAAGAGGAGACATTATTGTGTTCAAGACTCCTTCTGATAATAGAACCGATTACATTAAAAGACTTATAGGTGGACCGGGAGATAAGATTCAATTTATAGATGGTAATCTATATCTAAACGATGTTGAAATCCTTAAATCAAAAATAAGTTCAGAAATGGAAATATATTGTGGTGGTAGAGTTTTAGAAACAAATCTTTTTGAAGAAAAAATTGAAAATAAGAAATATTTAACTGCTTATAATAATTTTGGATCTTATCAAAATTCAGACGAATTTGTTGTACCTGATAATCATTATTTTTTTTTAGGAGATAATAGAGATTGCTCAAAGGATAGTCGATTTTTTAACAAGCGTTGGTTATGTACACCGCGATAATATTGTTGGTAAAGCTAGATTTATCTTTTTTTCAACAGACAAAAAAATAGGAAGACTTATTGAGTTTTGGAAATGGAAAAAAAGTTTTAGATTGGACAGATTGTTTAAAAAAATAAAATAATGAGAAAAAGTTTAAATTCTTTTGAGAAAATTATAGGTATTAAATTTAAAAATCAAAATCTTTTGCTGCAAAGCTTGACGCACAAAAGTAATAATCCATTAAATAACAATGAAAAATTGGAATTTTTAGGCGATAGAGTGTTGGGATTAGTTATATCAAAGAATTTATATAAATTGTTTCCAAAAGATAAAGAAGGTGATCTTGATAAAAAGTTAGCATCATTAGTAAACAAGAAAAGATGTGTTGAAATTTCAAATTATTTATCCTTAAAAGATTACGTTTTAGTAGGTGACAAAAAAAATACTTCGAAAATTGAGAATAAAATTTTAGCAGATACAGTCGAGTCAATTGTAGGTGCGTTATATCTGGATCAAGGATTAGATGTAACAGAAAAGTTTATTTTAGATTATTGGAAAAGATTTTTAAATGAAAAACTAACAATTTATAGAGATCCTAAAACGATGCTTCAGGAATATTCACTTAAATTACATAAAACACTTCCAATTTATAAAGTTATAGAAAATAAGGGACCAAGACATAAACCTGTTATAAAAGTTTCAGTGAAAATAAAAGATTCAAAAAAATATTTAGGAGTAGGTAATTCAAAAAAAGAGGCAGAACAAAAAGCTGCTCTAAAATTATTAGACACTTTAAAAAATGAACTGGACTGATAAAGGTATTTTACTATCAAAGAATAAATTTCAAGAAAATTCTATAATTGTTCACTTTTACACAAGAAATCATGGGAAATGTTCCGGCCTTATATTTGGAGCATCATCTAAAAAAATTAAAAATTATTTACAAATTGGTAACGAGCTTCATCTAAATTATAATTCAAAAAGTAATGAAAGTTTTGGTTATTTTAAAGTTGAAATATTAAAAGTAAATACTCCAATTTTTTTTGATCAAAAAAGATCCTTATATTGTATTGACGCGGCTTTAAACTTAATAAAACTACTAACTGTGGAAAATCAAAAGAATATATCAATTTATGAGTTGGTTCATAAATTATTTTTAATTCTAGAAAAAGAAAATTGGTATTTCAATTATGTTTTTTGGGAACTTGAATTTTTAAGATTAATTGGTTTTGATTTAGATATAAAAAGATATGCAAAAAAAGAGAATAATGGGAAAAATGAATTTTATATCAACACTAATTTAAAACGAATTAAGGTACCCAATTTTATTATTTCTAAAAAAGAATATGATGTTAATAATCAAGATATAATTGATGGTCTAAATCTCATAAGTGAATATTTACAAACAAATCTTTTTTTACCTAATAATATTAATTTTCCTTATCAAAGGAAAAAATTTATAGATGATTTTAAATTTTAATTTTTAATAATTTTGTCTATTCTGTCTGCAAAATAAGAAATAATTGCATTTGAACCAGCTCTTTTAAAAGACATAAGTGTTTCATAAATAGAATTTTCGCTTATTAATTTTTTGTTAATACCATTCATTAATAAGCTATATTCACCTGAAACCTGGTAAGCCAATACTGGTATTTTAAAATTTTCTTTTACTTTTTTGATTATATCAAGATAGGGAAGACCAGGTTTGACCATCACAAGATCTGCACCTTCTTTTATATCCAAAGCTATTTCTCTTAAAGCTTCTTCAGAATTACTGAAGTCCATCTGGTATGTTTTCTTATCACCTTTTAAAGATTTTTTTGATCCGACCGCATCCCTAAAAGGACCGTAAAATGAAGATGCGTATTTTACTGCATAAGATAATATCTTAATCTCTTTAAGTTGATTATTGTCAAGCTCTTGTCTTATCTCGCCAATACGCCCATCCATCATATCTGATGGCGCAATAACATCACTACCCATTTGAGCTTGTAATATAGATTGTTGAATTAATATTTCTATTGTTTCATCATTAAGAATTTTTTTGTCCATTAAAATTCCATCATGTCCGTGTGAAGTATAAGGGTCTAAAGCAACATCTGTCATAATACCAATTTCATTTTTGTATCTATCTTTAATTTTTTTAATAGCTTTACAAACTAAGTTATTTTCATTTAAAGCTTCACTACCATAAAAATCTTTTAATCCACTGTTGGTTTGAGGAAAAATTGCTACCATTG
>NZ_CVSO01000021.1 GCF_001180105.1 Candidatus Pelagibacter communis | reverse complement strand
AAGCTTTTTTGAACATGGGGACGCTTTCCCCTATTTTAGGAGGGGTACCAAAGCGGTCAAATGGGGCGGGCTGTAAACCCGTTGACTTCGGTCTTCGAAGGTTCGAATCCTTCCCCCTCCACCATAAAAAAAACTTTAACAATTTGGAGTGAGACTAACTTGGTTTTGCGGGTGTAGTTCAATGGTAGAACGCTAGCCTTCCAAGCTGGATGTAAGGGTTCGATTCCCTTTACCCGCTCCAAGTAAAATAAATATAAAAGAAATATAAGGATAAAAGAATGTCGAAAGAAAAATTTAATAGAAGTAAACCCCATTGTAACATAGGTACAATTGGACACGTAGACCACGGTAAAACAACTTTAACTGCGGCTATCACAAAAGTACTATCTGAAAAAGGTGGTGCTCAATTCACAGCATATGATCAAATTGACAAAGCTCCTGAAGAAAAGGAGAGAGGTATTACAATTTCAACTGCTCACGTTGAGTACGAAACTGAAAAAAGACACTACGCACACGTCGACTGCCCAGGTCACGCTGACTACGTAAAAAATATGATTACTGGCGCAGCTCAAATGGATGGGGCAATTTTAGTTGTTAACGCTGCTGATGGACCAATGCCTCAAACAAAAGAACACATTCTTTTAGCAAGACAAGTTGGTGTTCCAGCAATTGTAGTTTTCTTAAATAAAGTTGATCAAGTTGATGATAAGGAAATGATAGACTTAGTTGAAGAAGAAATTAAAGAATTATTAACATCATATAAATTTCCAGGAGATAAAACTCCAATCATTAAGGGGTCAGCACTTGCAGCTGTTGAAGGCAAAGATGATGCTATCGTCTAA
>NZ_CVSO01000020.1 GCF_001180105.1 Candidatus Pelagibacter communis | reverse complement strand
AAAAGCGGAATAGTTGCAGCGGAAACTATAAATGAACATCTCAAAGAGTCTAAAGAGCTTTCTATTTACGAGGAAAAATTTAAAAAAAGCTGGGCATATAAAGAATTATTTGAGGCACGAAATGTAAAACCAAGTTTTAGTTGGGGATTGATCTTGGGAATTATTTTTACAGGTATAGACCAAATAATTTTCAGAGGGAAATTACCATTTACACTTAAACATAAACACGCAGATCATGAAACTTTAAAACCAGCAAATGAGATGCCAGTAATAGATTACCCGAAACCTGATAATGTGATTACATTCGATAAAACAAGTTCAGTTTATTTAACAGGGACCAATCATACAGATAATCAACCAGTCCATTTAAAATTGAAAGATAAAGATTTACCAATAAGATATACCTTAGATAGATTTGATGAGCCTGCTCAAAGATATTGTCCTGCTGGTGTATATGAAGTGCAAGTCGAAAATGATGTACCTAAATTTGTAATAAATTCTCAAAATTGCATTCATTGTAAGACTTGTGATATCAAAGAACCTTCTCAAAATATTACCTGGGTAACACCAGAAGGAAGCGGTGGTCCAAGATACGGGAATATGTAATTAAGATAAATCTATTGCGTGTTTCTTTAAAATTTCTAATGGAATAATTTTTAAAGTTTTCTCATTCGTTTTTTTCAAATATATTTTACACTCTTTTCCAGCTTCTACAGCTCTTGCAAACCAAGTAGCACATACACACCAATTATCCCCATCTTTTAAACCAGGAAAACCAAACTCAGGATGAGGTGTAATCAAATCATTTCCTGAGGATTTACACCATTCCAAAAAATCATTATTTACTTTTGCACACACAGTATGTAGCCCATTATCATTTTCATCTGTATTGCAACATCCGTCTCTGTACCATCCTGTTAAAGGATTTGATGAACATAATTCTAAATCCCCACCTAATACATTTTTCTGAATTTTAGACATTAAATTTTTGTTGGATTTGGCTGATCTTTGTAAACCTTTTCAGGGTCAAATTTCTTCTCTTTTTCTTCAAATTTCATTTTAATTTCTCTAGCATTTTCGATTTTTCCTAAAGGTATAGATCTATAAAAACAAGATCTGTATCCAACATGGCAGCTTGAACCGTTTCCAATATCAACACTTAACCAAACAGAGTCTTGATCATCGTCAATTCTTATTTCCTTAACTTTTTGAATAAAACCACTCGTTTTACCTTTGTGCCAAACTTGCTTTCTAGATCTGCTCCAATAATGAGCTTCCTTAGTTTCAATTGTTTTTTTGAATGCTTCAACATTCATATAACCTAGCATTAATATCTCTTTTGTGTTTATGCATGTAGTAATAACTGGAATCAAACCATCGTTATCAAATTTTGGTGATAAGAAGCTTCCTTCTTCAATCTCTGTGACACTTTCTCTTTTTTTAAACATATATTCCCTAAGTATTTAACATATTAAATAGTATAATAAATATTTTAAAAAACTTAATTAATAGGTATAAGGTCCCTATGAAAATTGTTAAAGATATTCAAAAGCAACAAACTACCTCAAAAATTAGCGACAAAGAGGCCGAAGAGGCTATTAAAACAATTTTGGAATGGATGGGAGAAGATCCAAACAGAGAGGGCTTATTAGAAACTCCTAAAAGGGTAGTAAAAGCTTTTAAAGAATATTTCAAAGGATATTCAGAAAATCCAAGCACTATATTAGAAAAAACTTTTGGTGATGTAGAGGGTTATAGTGATATGGTCGTTCAAAAAAATATAT
>NZ_CVSO01000019.1 GCF_001180105.1 Candidatus Pelagibacter communis | reverse complement strand
TTTAATAAAGAAAAAATAATAGAAAATTTGGAAAAAAAGGACACTCTTGGAAAAGTAAATTTCGACTCCGTGATAATTTCTGCCTTCGATGAAACACTTAAAAGTATAACGACATCTTTAATTTATACAGATGTTACACCAAAAAAAATACATTTCATTACATTAAACCAATGGTTTGATGAGTCTTTACTTAACGAAGATAGTTCCCAGAATCTTTATTTTCCTTCAGTAAATAAAAAAAATTTTGATGAATTCAAACAGGAATATTTTAAGAAATATTCATCTGAACCAAATCAAATCTCTTTATTGGGTTTTGATATGGTTGGATTAATATTTTATCTTTCTAAAGTAAATAACTTCCAATTAAATAATAAAATATTTGATCAGAAAAATACCTTCAAGGGCAAGATTGGTTTGTTTGAAATAGGGGATAAACGTATAAAACACGTTTTAAATTTTTATAAAGTAGAAAACAATAAATTTAAAAAAATCTTTTAATTTTTTTAAAGGCTTTTGCTCTATGGTCAATTTTATATTTGTAACTTTTTCTCATCTCAGCAAAAGTTCTTTTATGACCATTTGGAATAAAAATTGGATCATATCCAAATCCATTTTTTCCTTTTTTGGTTTTAGATATTTTTCCACTTACTTTACCTAAAGAATAAATTTTTTTTCTATTTGGCCAATAGATAACTAAAGCACAAATAAATCTTGCTGATACCTTTTTTTTTTTCCATTCTTTATCCTTTTTATCCAATTCTTTGTAGACCCTCTGCATTGCTTTATTGAAGTCACTTTTTTTACCTCCCCATCGAGCTGAATAAATTCCTGGTTTTTTTTTGAGAACATCAATCTCTAAACCTGAGTCGTCTGATAAACATATTAGATTTGTTTTTTTTGAAAAATATTTTGCTTTAATTAGCGCGTTAGATTTGAAAGTTTTGCCAGTTTCATTTGGGCTTTTGAGATTAAAATCTTTAGTTGAGAAAACTTTTACCTTTTTAGGTAATAAATTAGCAATTTCTCTCAGTTTTCCTGGATTATTAGTACCTATTAATATTTTAGAAATTTTTTTATTTTTCATCTAGTAAATACCAAATTTCTTACCATATAACATTTGATGCCTGAAGAAAAAAACACTACAGAGGAAATTAAAGAAGATTTAAATAAAGATAAGTCTCGAGATAATAAGGCTGAAGAAAAAAAAATAAGCCCTGATGAAAAAATAGCTGAATTAGAAGATAAGCTAACAAGATCATTTGCTGAATTAGAGAATCAACGTAAAAGATTTGAAAAAGAAAAAGATGAAGCATTTGATTATGGTGGCATGGTTTTTGCGAGGGATGCGTTAAACCTTTTAGACAATCTTGAAAGGTCAAAACAATCGATAAATAATGATCAAAACTTAGATGAAAATTCAAAGAAGAAAATTATGGACCACATAGAAATTATTTTAAATGACACACTAACAATTTTTAAAAAGAATAATATTGTGCCTATAGTTTCTATAAATGAGAAGCTTGACCCAAATAAGCATCAAGCAATGATGGAGATTGAAGACGACAGTAAAGACCCTGGAACAATTGTGCAGGAAATACAAAAAGGATTTATGTTAAAAGATAGACTTTTAAGACCATCATTAGTTGGGGTATCAAAAAAACCACAGAAAACGGAGGAAAAAGAGCAAAAAAAATAGGATATAGGAACTTGTAGATTGTGAAAAAGCACATATATGAGTTTCAAATATAAAAAATTATGAGCAAAGTAATAGGAATAGATTTAGGAACTACAAATTCATGCGTCTCCATTATGGAGGGTAAGCAGGCTAAGGTTTTAGAAAATGCAGAAGGTGCAAGAACTACACCTTCAGTAGTGGCTTTCACTGATAATGATGAGAAACTTATTGGTCAACCAGCAAAAAGACAAGCTGTCACAAATCCTGAAAACACAATATTCGCTGTTAAAAGACTAATAGGAAGAAATTTTTCTGACCCATCAGTCAAGAAAGATATTGAAACATCTCCTTTTAAGATAATTAACTCAGAAAAAGGTGACGCTTGGATAGAAGCTAAAGGAAAAAAATATTCTCCATCTCAAATATCAGCTTTTGTTTTACAAAAGATGAAAGAGACTGCAGAAAAATACTTGGGTCAAGAAGTGACTAAAGCAGTAATTACTGTTCCAGCATATTTTAATGATGCTCAAAGACAGGCTACTAAAGATGCAGGTAAAATTGCAGGTTTAGAAGTTCTAAGAATTATTAATGAACCAACTGCTGCATCATTGGCATATGGATTAGATAAAAAAGCAAACAAAAAAATCGCTGTTTACGATCTTGGTGGTGG
>NZ_CVSO01000018.1 GCF_001180105.1 Candidatus Pelagibacter communis | reverse complement strand
TCCATTTGTTTAAGATCCTCTGGTGATAAATATGCAGAATATGGGTCAAGCGATCTTAAGACTCCATCGATTGCAGCATCCATTGCTTCAGCTTGATCTATCTCTTCAACATATTCTTTGTTGACTTTATCAAGCACTTCTCCAAATAAATCTACTTTATCGTAAATGTTATCATTATTTGAAAATGCAAGTGTAAACGTATGAAAAATTATAATTATAAAAATAATTATTCTCATTAAACAATAACTTTCTCTTTTGGAATTAACTCAGACCAAATTTTTTCTAATTCATAAAACTTTCTTTTCTCTGGATTAAAAATATGAACTACAATGTCTATTCCATCTACTAGTTTCCACTCAGTACTATCTTTTCCCTCAATTTTACAATTTTTTAATCCATTAGTTTTAAACTTTTCCAAAACTTGTTCAGAAAGAGACTGGATATGTCTAGAAGACGTTCCACTTGCAACAATCATATAGTCAGCTATTGAGGATTTATCTTTAAGATCTATAGATACTATGTCTAAAGCTTTGTTACTATCGAGTGTTTTGATGATGATTTTTTTTAAGTCTAAGTTTTCGGCCATTAATTATTTACCTTATCAAATATTTCTTATTTGAGAAGATGAAATATTTACCTTATTAAAACTTATGTATTTTAGACCCCTTTTTTTTAAGTTCTTATAAGCCACTGATTCCTTTGATCTTTTCTTGTACCCGCTTCTATCAAAAACTAAAATTTTTGCCAACTTTCCAATTTTAGACCAATTATTCCATTTATGAAAATTTATAAGATTATCAGCTCCCATTATAAAAAAAATTTCGTTACTGCGATTCTTTTTAAAAAATTTTATAAGCTTTATTGTCTTATTAGATTTAATTTTTTTTTCATAAAAACCCACAGTCACATACTTTGTTTTTTTTGTTAAACTCTTTGCAATTTGGACTCTTTTTTTAAGGCTATAAAAACTTTTACTTTTAAAAGGGTTTTTTTCTGTAATAGCCCATACAATTTTGTCTAATTTAAATAATCTTTTGGCAACTTTAGAAATTTTTAAATGCCCTTTGTGAGCAGGATCAAAAGTTCCGCCAAGAATACCTAGTCTAACTTTTTTTTTAAGATCGTATTTGGCCATTTCCTATTACTTGATATTTATAAGATACAAGTTGATTTAAACCAACAGGACCTCTAGGTGGTAACTTATTAGTTGATATACCTACTTCACCACCAAAGCCAAGTTCAGCTCCGTCTGCGAATTGAGTCGATGAATTATGGATTAATATTGAACTTTTCACATTTTCAAAAAAGTATTTTGTATTTTTTTTATTATTAGAAATAATTGCCTCAGTATGTGAGGTACCATACTTATTAATGTGTTCGACGGCATCCTCTACATTTTTGACTTTTTTAATAGAAATTTTTAATGACAAGTATTCGGTCGACCAATCTTTTGGTGTTGCTTTATAAATTTTTTTTGGAGAAATTTTTCTGATAGTGTCGTCAGCATATATTTCACAATTATTTTTTAATAAATCATTAATAATTAAATTGATTTTTTTGCTAGATAGTTTTCTATGAACAAGCAATGTTTCTGTAGCACCACAAATTCCAGGGTTTCTTAATTTTGCATTTAATATGATTTTACTTGCCATTTTGTGATTTACGTTTTCATCTACAAATGTATGACACAAACCTTCAAGATGTCCTATGGTGGGTATATTTGAATATTTTTTTACCTTTTTTACTAGATTTTTTGCCGCCTCTTGGAATTATTACATCTATGTAAGACTCCATTTTAGACAACAAAAAA
>NZ_CVSO01000017.1 GCF_001180105.1 Candidatus Pelagibacter communis | reverse complement strand
ACAAATAAGCCAAAAATCATCCGAAAAAAAATACAAAGCATACATAAGAGAAGTTTCAAAGGCAGTCGACCCTACATCAAAATCAATAATAACCGAAGGAAAAAAAACAATTAAAATATCAAAAAGAGAAAGAAACAAATCAACTAACAACAACAATAACATTATTTCCCTCCCTTTATAAAATGAGAACTACGCAATAAATATAAAACCATCTTATAATTATATAAAAGCAACAGAAAAGAAAAAAACCCTTTTATTATATCTTGAAGATAAAACATATATCCTTCAAAATAAGATAAATCTATCAAAGTCACAGCTTGACCATAAATAAAAATTTCAAATTTAGGTTTTTTAGCATATAAAGTCAAAGCATCTTCAAACAAAATCCAATTATGAAATCCTAACTTTACAGAAACTTTATCTTTAGTTTCATAAAAACGAGACTTAATATCTTCAAAATCTGGAATAAACAAAGACTTTAAATTTTCTGAAAGATTTACAAAAACATCATCAAAAAAGCCCAAGACCTTATCAAAAGAAGACAAAATATCATCAAAAAAGCCCAAGACCTTATCAAAAGAAGACAAAATATTATCAAAAAAAGATAAAATATCATCAAAAAAACCAACAGGAACATCATCCATACCAGCCCCTGCATCACTATCTAAATCCTTATCTCTCAAAACACTTATAATATCATCAACATCTAAAACACTATCAAGTTCCAAAAAATCATCATCAGTCAGTTCTAAATCAACAACCAAATTCTCAATAGATTGATTAAAATCAAAACTCAAATCAGGAGGAACAATCATACTATGTAAATCACCCATACCATATAAAACTTCTCTAGCCAAACCTAAATCAGCATCATCATAAGTAAACTTAGCACTAGAAACAAAAAAAACCCTATAATCATTAGTAGCTATAATATCATCATAATCATAAATATCATCATAATAACTTTCAACAGAAATACCATAATCAGGGGAAAACTTAACAATGAAACCATGAACATAACGATTAAAATCAATAGTATTCCTACCACCAGGAGCAGTATAACGAACATCACTTGACTCTAAAGAATTATAATATGCAATAAAATAATCATCACCCTTAGAATACATTATATATCTATCATAGACATCCATATACATAAGTACCTGATTAACATAATAGCTACTCAAATGTTCCTCAAAGAACTCTTGCGAAACTATATTACCAAACTCAAAAGATG
>NZ_CVSO01000016.1 GCF_001180105.1 Candidatus Pelagibacter communis | reverse complement strand
ATATAAACATCTAATAAATTGTTTTATAATCAGATTTATCGGTAACGTGGCGGAATGGTTACGCAGAGGATTGCAAATCCTTGTATCCCGGTTCGATTCCGGGCGTTACCTCCAAAAAAAAGAGTTGTTTTCAAGTAAAAAAAAAGTAAGTTTTAATTTTTATATTCCTCGGTAGCTCAGTTGGTAGAGCAGTTGACTGTTAATCAATTGGTCGCAGGTTCGAGTCCTGCCCGAGGAGCCAAATTAACCAGTCTTTTGAATTCCAACGTTAAGTGATTGTAAATTTTTGCTAAATTTTATTTTCTGATCGTTAGTTAGCTCAGAATATACCTTAACTAAAAAATTATAGTTCACATTCATGTGGCTTTCTTTAATTTTATCAGCATTTATTAGGTATTCTGAAAAATCTTCAAAAAAATAATTTATTGGAACTTTTAAATAGTTCGACAATTGAAGTAATCTTATAGAACTTACTCCATTTGTGCCTTTTTCATATTTTTGAATTTGTTGAAATGTTACGTTGATTGCTTTTGCTACTTTTGTTTGTGTAAGACCTAGTGCTAGTCTTCTTAACTTAAGTTTGTTACCTAAGTGTTTATTAAAATTATCTTCCATTAAGACCCCTCTTAAAAAATAAGATTGAACTCTATCCTAGGGGTTTATGCAAGCGGAAAAAAAATTTTTTTTGAGTGATTTTGAGGCTTGACAATATTAGAAAAACTCTAAATTGCTTTTAAGAAATATAGGAAAATACAACATATTTTGCATGTCAGGCATGCAAATTTTATAATATTTGGCTTAAGAAAAGTTTTGTTCTGTCACTTTTTGGGTTAGCAAAAAATTCTTTTGTAGTATTTTTTTCAACTATCATACCTTCGTCCATAAAAATAACCTCATCTGCTACTTCTTTTGCAAATCCCATTTCATGAGTTACAACAATCATCGTCATACCACCTTTTGCAAGGTTCACCATTGCATCTAAAACCTCTTTAATCATCTCAGGATCAAGCGCAGAGGTTGGTTCATCAAATAACATTATCTTAGGCTGCATACATAAAGCTCTAGCGATAGCTGATCTTTGTTGTTGACCCCCAGATAATTGACCTGGAAACTTATGTGCTTGGTCAGCTATTTGAACTTGTTCTAATTGTTGCATTGCAAGTTCTTCTGCTT
>NZ_CVSO01000015.1 GCF_001180105.1 Candidatus Pelagibacter communis | reverse complement strand
ATAACGGAACAGTATCAATTAATTTTTTGTCTGCAATTACTACGCCAGCCGCATGTGTCGCAAAATTTCTATTTAAACCTTCAAGTTTAAGAGACAGCTTAATAAGTTTATCTACTCTCCTATCCTCATTTATGATTTTTTGTAATCTAGGTTCTGAATTTATACATTCAGTTAAACTCATTGGTCTTGAAGGATCGAATGGAATCATTTTACAAATACTATCTACAAAACCATACGGAAGGCCCATTACCCTGCCAACATCTCTAATAACCATTCTAGCTTTTAATTTGCCAAATGTAATGATGTGAGCTACTGAGTCTTTATATTTTTTGTTAAGATATTCAAAAACTAAATCACGTTTTTCCTCACAAAAGTCAATATCAAAGTCAGGCATAGAAATACGATCCGGATTTAGAAATCGCTCAAAAATTAAGTTAAAATAAATTGGGTCTACGTCAGTAATTTTTAGACACCATGCTACTAATGAACCAGCACCTGACCCTCTGCCTGGTCCAACTGGAATATTGTTGCTTTTAGCCCATATAATGTAATCAGATACAATTAAAAAATAACTAGAGTAATTCATCTGACAAATGATATTAATTTCGTGATCTAATCTTTTCTTATATTTCAAAAATTTTTCACCTTTTAAATCCTCACCCTCAAATCTTTCCTTAAACTTTTGAATTAGTCCATCATTTGCATCTTTTTTTAATTGATCATCAGATGAGATATCACTATTAGTGTTTATATCAGGTAATAGTGGTTTAGAATATTCAGGTCTAAAACTACATCTTAAAGGTAAGTTATAATTGTTTTCTAAAGCTTCAGGAAGATCATGGAATATTTTTTTCATTTCATCATCACTTTTAAGATAATGATTGTCTGTTAATTTTAGTCTTTGTTTATCATTAAGGTAGCTTTTTGAACCAATACAAAGTAGTGCATCGTGTGCTTCACTCATATCCTTGTGTAAATAATAAACCTCATTTGTCGCAATGATTGGAGCATTAACTTTTTTTGACATAGAAAGATTAAAACTTTCAAAATTTTTTTCATGTACGTCCCCATGTCTTTGAATTTCAATATAAAAGTTATCGCTAAAATTTTTATTCAAAGAAAAGTAAAGTTTTTCAAGTTCATCTAATCTATCTTTTTGAAATAGAGAACCTGATAAATTATTAATTCCTCCTGAGAGAATTATAAGATTTTCTGAACATTTAAATAATAATTCAATATTGCAATGTGGTTCTTCTAAATTTGTGTTCTCAAGAAAAGATTTAGAAGACAAATTTATAAGTTCTTTATAACCCTCGCTATTTTTAGCAATAATAGGTAATGATCCAATTATATCGTTGAATTTAAACTTAATCTGGGATCCGACTATAGGCTGAGTTTTAGACTTTGAAATTTGTTCTGAAAATTCTAGAGATCCACACAAATTTGATGTGTCTGACATTCCAATCGCTTTAATCTTATTTTCTTTGCAATATTTACTAAGTTCATCGATTTTTATGGCACCTTCACAAATAGAATATTGGGTATGTATTTTTAAGTGATTAAATGTTTTTTTAGATTTTTCCATTAATAGTTTTGATTTTACCATTACTTAAGGAAATTTTATAGTCTGCTTTATTAGCAAAAAATCTATTATGAGTTGCAAATATTATAACTCGATCATTGTTTTTTAGTTTAAAGAGTAAGTTAAATATTTGATTTGCGTTGTCGTGATCTAAACTTCCAGTCGGTTCATCAGCTAGTATTATTCTAGGTTTATTTACTATTGCTCTTGATATAGCAATTCTTTGCATTTCTCCTCCTGATAATTCTGATGGATAATGATTAGCCCTATCTTTTAAGCC
Organism: Candidatus Pelagibacter communis; assembly: GCF_001180105.1. Classification (GTDB taxonomy): domain Bacteria; phylum Pseudomonadota; class Alphaproteobacteria; order Pelagibacterales; family Pelagibacteraceae; genus Pelagibacter; species Pelagibacter ubique_K. The sequence continues at coordinate 18,660 of NZ_CVSO01000015.1, read as the reverse complement.
TACTTTTTGAATTATCTTTAACGATTCTAGTTCTGCTATTTTGTGATTATTATTAGCAGCTAAACTGGCTATGCAAACATTTTCAATAGCCGTAAAATCAGGCAATAAGTTTTTCTCTTGATAAACAATCCCAATATTACTTGATCTAATTTTGTCGTTAATCTCGATTTCATTATGATTTATATTTTTATTATCAATTTTTATATTTCCTGATGATGGTCTATCTATTAAAGATAATAAATTAAGTAAAGTTGATTTTCCAGATCCAGAGGGTCCAGACAATGAATAAATTTTTCCTTTTTTAAATTTAAAATTTAAATTTTTTAGGACAGAAATCTTTTTTTGATTATCAAATGTCTTTGAAATATTGTTTAGTTCTATAATGTTACTCATATTTTAAAGATTTAATTGTATCTAATTTTGCTGCTTTAGTTGCAGGGTATATTGAGACTAAACATGTCATTATAATTGAACAACTTGAAATTAAAAATATTGACCAAAAATCTATTTGATATGGAATAGTACTTAAAAAATATATTTCTTCTGGAAATAAACTTATATTAAAGACACTACTAATTAACATTCTTATCTCCTCAACATAAAGAGAGAAGGTTACACCTATGACAACTCCCATAATTGTTGCTAAAAATCCTATTAAAAATCCAATAAAAAAAAATATTTTTCGAATAGAAAAGTTAGAAACTCCTATTGATTTTAATATTGCAATTTCTCTAGTTTTATTTTTTACTAAAATAGTAAGGCCCGAAATAATGTTAAAAGCAGCAACTATGATTATTAAAGATAATATTATGAACATAACATTTCTTTCTACTTTTAAGGCGGAAAATAATGGTTTGTTTAAATCTGACCAGGTAAATATATATTCATCGGTAAAAATCGACATTAGTCTTTCACGATAAATTTCAATTTTGTCAGGTTTATATAAATAAACCTCTAAGAAATTATTTCCTTTTTTTAAATCAAATAAGCCTTGTAGATCTTTTAGATTAATAAACACAACAGAATTATTAAACTCAGCAAACCTACTATCAAATATAGAACTTATTTTAAAAGTTTTTTGCCGAGGTATGGATCCAATGAGTGTATTTTCACCAGAAGGTGAAATTATTGAAATTTGGTCACCAATTTTTAATTCGAGGTCATAACTTAAATCGCTCCCTATCGATATATTATTCTCTAAGATCTTTTTATCGCCTCTAAAATATTTATTATTTACAATATTCAGTTTTTGAAAGTCATTTTCAGAATAGCCTCTTACTAAAATACCTTTAGTAATTTCATCATTTAAAAGTATTCCCTCTCCATTATTGCTTAATATTAAATTTGAAGATATATTTTGTAAAAACTCGTTATCTATTTTTTTTTTGCTCTATTTTCTTATCATAGGGTTTTACGATTACATGTGCGTTAAAATTTGTTATTTTGTTTATTAACTCTGACCTAAACCCATTCATTACAGACATAACTATAATTAAAACTGCCACACCTAAACTTATGCCTAAGAAAGAAAATAAAGTGATAATATTTAAAAAACCATCTTTTTTTCTAGTTTTAAGATATCTAAAAATTATTTTTTTTTCTAAAGTTGAGATCAATTTATTTTTTTGGATTTAATGAAATTAAGGGCTTCTTCAAGACTTATCATTTTGCTATCGTTCCCCACTTCTTTAAACTCAACTTTGTTTTTATCAGGACTTTTTCCAATTAGAATTTGAAATGGTATTCCAATTAAATTAAATTTTTTTAACTTTCCTGAAAAATTTTCGTCTGAATCGTCTAAAACTGTCTCAATATTATTCTGTTCTAAAAAATTTTTAACTTTAATACCCATTTCGATACTTGTGGTATCATTTTTAGATACAAAACAAATAATTGCACATTCAAAAGGAGAAACTGATACTGGCCATTTCATAACTTCATTTTTCTCATCAAAATTTGCCTCAATTAAGGCACCAACTAATCTTGAAACTCCAATTCCATAAGAACCCATTTTTACAAAAATTTTTTTACCATCTTTATCAACAGCAGCATTCATTGGTTTTGAATACTTATCACCAAAGTAAAAAATATGACCAACTTCAATACCTTTGGTCTCTAACTGATTTTTTTTATCTACCTTGTTGTTGAACTCCTTGATGTCAATTTTCTCATCTGTGACAGCGTAAAATTGGTCATATTCAAGTCTAAGCTTTTTTAGAGACTCTTTTTCTAATTTATAATTATCGTGATTTACCTCAAAAATTCTTTTGTCAGTATAAATTTTACTTTCGCCAGTTTCAGCTAAGATAATAAATTCATGTGACAAACTCCCACCAATTGGTCCCGTTTCAGCTGTCATCGGTATTGCTGATAGTTCTAATCTCTTAAAAGTTTTTAAATATGACAGAAAAAATTTGTTATATGAAAATTCTGCATCATCATCACTTAGGTCAAATGAATACGCGTCTTTCATAAAAAATTCTCTACATCTCATTATACCAAATCTTGGTCTAAGCTCGTCCCTAAATTTCCATTGAATATGATACAGTAATTGAGGAAGGGATTTATATGATTTTATACTATTTCTAAAAATATCAGTGACTAGCTCTTCATTAGTTGGGCCATATAAAATTTCTCTGTTCTGCCTATCTTTAATTCTGAGCATTTCCTCTCCATAATCTTCATATCTTCCACTTTCTTTCCAAATTTCAGAGGACTGTATAGTTGGCATCAGTATTTCTTGAGCACCTATTTTATTTTGTTCCTCTCTTACTATTTGTTCGATTTTTTTCATCACTTTAAAGCCAAGAGGAAGCCAAGAGTAAATACCTGCTGATGATTGTTTAATCATTCCTAATCTCAACATTAGTTTGTGTGATTTAATTTTTGCCTCAGAGGGATAGTTTTTTAATAATGGAATAAATGATTTTGATAAAAACATTATGTAATTAGATTCCTTAAATTAAGATAATCATACTTTACTAATAGAAATATACCTATAAAAATCATTGATGTAATCAAAGTTGTATACATTAGTTTTTTTATTAATTTAGGGTTTTCGGGAGCCCCAGGGTCAACACCCTCTACAAAATTTTTTTTATTTCGGTCAACATCTATTGGCAGTAATGAAAAAAAAATTATCCACCATATAAGAACATATATAATAATCGAACCAGTTAAACTCATCAAATTTGAACTATATTAATATTCGTAAAAGGTCTTTTGCCTACTTTATTTTTTGTATATTTTTTACAAACACTTTTAAAAGCATCGATAGCATTTTCTTGTTGTCTGCTATTCGTTAAAGAAAATGTTCTGGCTGTTTTTTCAATTTCATTTTCTAATCCAAATCTAAAGTCTTCAAAATCATTTATTGGAAGCCCCTTAACTGTAACAATTGGTCTATCGTGAATATTTCCTTTTGGTGTGACTAGAATAGTTACTTCCATCATTCCATTTATTGAAAGGTTTTTACGTTCTTTAATAGAATTTGAGTCCTCTTCAACACTAATATTTCCATCCAAATATACTTTTCCTGCAGGTGCTTTATCATAAACAAAAGGTTTTTCAGCTGGAGCTAATTTTACAATATCCCCATTTATAACTTTAACTGGATAAGGTACTTTCATTTCTTTAGCAAAATTAATATGCTCCTGCATATGTCTGTATTCTCCATGAACTGGTATTACGGATTTTGGTCTTATCCAATTATACATATCTTTTAATTCTTCTCTATTAGGGTGACCGGATACATGTATAAATTCATCTTCTTCCGTAATCACTTCAATACCTTCAATAACTAATTGATTGTGTAATTTAGAAAGTTTTTTTTCATTTCCAGGTATTATTTTAGATGAAAAAATTGCAGTGTCGCCATTTTCAATTGTTACATCTGGATGGGTAAAATTCGATATTCTGCTCATTGCTCCCATAGGTTCTCCTTGAGTTCCAGTGCATAAATAGACTATTTTATCTCTTGAAATTTTTTTGGCATCCCTTGGATCAATAGGTTCAATTACATCTTTAAGATACCCACATTGTCTTGCAGCTTTAAAAATTCTATGCATAGACCTTCCTACTAAAGAAATCTGTCTTCCTGTTTTATGGGCACAAAAGAAAATAGATTCCATTCTAGCAACATTTGATGCAAAACATGTAACTATTATTCTTCTTTTCAACCTTTCAAATATTTTAAGTAAATTTTTTCTTACATCCATTTCCGAACCTGATCTACCGATACTAAATACGTTTGTTGAGTCACATATCATCGCTAAAACTCCTTCATCACCAATTGACTCTAGTTTTTTGGAGTCTATTACGTCCCCAATTAACGGGTTTGGATCGCACTTCCAATCACCAGTATGTAATACACAACCAAGTGGAGTTTTAATTTTTAGTCCATTGGGTTCTAGAATGGAGTGAGTCATAGTTACCAGCTCTATATCAAATGGTCCGAGTTTTATGTTACCTCTTAAATTTACTATCTTTAAAAAAGGATGAATGTCTATTTTCTTTTCCTTAAACTTTTCAGTGACTAAAGCCGCAGTAAATGGAGTAGCATATATATTGCATTTAAGATCAGGCCAGATATGTGAAATCGCTCCGATATGATCTTCGTGAGCGTGGGTAAGAACTATACCAAGCAAAGACTCTTTTTTATCAACGATAAAACCAGGGTCTGGATAAATCAAGTCAATTCCAGGAACTGTATCGTCGGCAAAAGTAACACCAATATCTACAATAATCCACTTATGATTTTCTGGTTTACCATAAGCAAACAGATTTAAGTTCATTCCAATTTCACCTGATCCACCTAGTGGACAAAATAATAATTCATCTTTCATTTATTTAATATTTTATGAGCTTTTATTAATCCTTTTATTGTTAGATTTTTGTCAACCAAAACTTTAAAACTTATATTTGTTTTAAATAAATGCGCAAGACCACCAGTTAAAATAATCTTAAAATTTTTTTTAGTAATTTTTGAAATTTTAAAAATTATTTTCTCTATAAGACCGCTATATCCCCAATAAAAACCAGACACTACTGCCTGTTTGGTATTTTTTCCAATTACTATATTAGTTTTATTTAAATTGATTTTTGGAATTAATTCTGCTTTTGATATTAAATTTTTTAACGAAAGATTTACTCCCGGAGCAATTATGCCACCCCAATAAACATCTCTTATGACAACATCAAAAGTAGTAGCTGTTCCAAAATCTACAACTATAAAATTGTTTTTTTTATTAAAAACACTGATTGCATTTGCCAGTCTATCTGATCCAATTTGTTTTTTATCAACTTTCAATTTAATTATTTTTTTTTTATAAATATTCTTTAATTCAATTATCTTAATTTTTAACTCTCGTTCAAATACCTTCTTAATAATTTTAAAATTAGATGGAACCACACTACAAAAAACAGCATCATCTTTAATATTAAATTTTTTTAAAAATAAAACTTTGGATTTAATCTTACTATAAATCATTTCATTGCTTTTTAAGGCAATTTTTTTTTCAATTTTATTATTTCTAAAAAAAATTTTAGTTTCAGTATTACCAATATCACCAACTAAAATATTATTTTTCTTAGATTGTCTCATAGTTTAATTTAATTTCATTTAGAATTCTAACTCTGTTAACTTTTTTATTAGTAATCTCATACACGCTTGTTGTTTTATAATTCTTTAATTTTGGACTCTTTAATAAGTTCAAGCCTACCCCGACTAATAAATATTTAAAATTCTTGTAAAAAATTGTTTCCTGTAAAATTCCACAAATTTTATACTGTTTAAACAAGATGTCGTTTGGTTTTTTTATTTTTAGATCGTGTTTTATATATCTTGATAAAACCTTTTTTATTATAAGGCAATTTTTATAATTAAACTTATTTAAATTTAGATTATTTGAAATTGAAAAGAAAATAGTTACGAAAAGATTACCCTTATAGGAAACCCATTTATTTCCATGCCTACCTCTGCCAGAGCTTTGGAGATCACTAGTAACTATTCCATTTTTAATACCTGACCTAATTTTTCTAATAGCAATATCGTTAGTGCTTTTTACTTTTTTGTATTTAAAAATTTTTAACTTCATTAAATTATAGTGATATTTGAGACAAAATTATTAATTATGTTTGGGTTTATGAAATAAATAAGAATAATTGTAGATGAGACCACAAGTATCATTTTAAGTCCAAAGCTATGATTTAAGTCATATTTTTCTCTCTGCTCATCGAAATACATTACCTTTATTAATCTTATATAATAAAAGGCTGCTATTACCGTTGAGAGTAAACCTACAATTGCTAAAAAATACATTGACTGTTCAATTACAGCCGTAAAAATATAAAACTTTGCAAAAAAACCTGCTAATGGAGGTATCCCTGCTAATGAGAATAAAATGATCATCATAGAAAGTGACAATAAAGGATGATTTTTTGATAAACCTGAAAGATCTTCAACTTTATCAAAATATTGATTTTCTCTTTTAAGCATAAATAGACAACTGAAGAATGCTATATTCATTATTAGATATATAATTAAATATATTATTGAATTTTGAATACCTTCATTTGTTCCAACACTCAAACCAGCAAGTGCAAACCCCATGTGGCTTATTGAACTATAAGCAATTAGCCTTTTCAATTTTTTTTGTCCAATCGCTGCTACAGCCCCAAATACCATTGAACCAATTGATAGAAAAATTATAACAGCTTGCCATTGATCGAACATTTCAAGGAAAGGTCCGTATAAAAAATTGATAAATACGGTTAGTGCAGCAATCTTTGGAAGAATTGCAAATATTACTGTGACAGATGTTGGTGATCCATCATAAACATCAGGAGCCCACATATGAAAAGGTACAGCAGTAATCTTAAATGCTAATCCAACTAAAATAAATACTATTCCAAAAATAATCCCATATTCTATTGACTCACTATTTTGATAAATTAGATCGAAGTTTGTAGAGCTTGAAAAGCCATATACTAAAGAACATCCATATAATAGTAATCCTGATGATAGTGCACTTAATACAAAGTATTTCAAACCTGATTCAGAGGAAAGAATATTATCTCTTTTGAAGGCTGCAAGCACATATAGTGCTAAAGACTGTAGTTCTAGACCAACATAAAAAACCATTAGATCATTAGAACTTACCATTACGAGCATACCAAGAATTGAAGATAAAATTAAAATTGGATACTCAATTTTTAAAATTTCATTTTGCTTTACATAATTAAATGAACACAACATTACAAGAAATGTTGAGATCAATATTATTGACTTGATTAAAGTTGTGAAATTATCAATTTTATAACTGTTGTTAAATAAATCTATCGGAGATTGGGGATTTAAATTAATGTTTATCGCAAGTCCAAATAGTAAAATTATAATTGAAAAATTGTAAACAAATGATGCACTATTCTTTTTAAATACACCAATAATTAAAAGGAGTAGAATAGATAACGATAAAAATATTTCTGTAGATATATAAAAAAGATTAATCATTGATTTAAATTATAATTATTTAGTTTATCATTATATTCGTTTAAAAAATTCTCGACTGATAAAGAATATGTATTTGAAAATGGATCAGGATAGAAGCCAAAAAATATTATACTCAATGCTAATAAAGTTAGAATAAACAATTCATTTTTATTCAAATCAATTATCTTTAATAATTTTTGATTTGTAAGTTCCCCAAATACAACTCTTTTATAAAGCCATAACATATACGCTGCACCTAAAATTACACCCAAACTTGCTATTGCTGCCACTAAGAAACTTTTTTTAAATGTTCCCATTAAAATTAAAAATTCTCCGATAAAACCAGTTGTTCCTGGCAAGCCTAAAGACCCTAAAGTAAACACCATTAACAAAATAGAATATTTTGGCATTACATTTACCAAACCTCCATAATCATTGATACGTCTCGAGTGAGTTCGGTCGTAAACAACACCTACTGAGAAAAAAAGTGCAGCAGATACAATACCATGACTAATCATTTGAAATATTCCCCCTTCAACACCTTGTTGTGTGAAAGTAAATAAACCTAAAGTTACAAAACCCATATGAGCTACGGATGAATACGCAATTAATTTTTTCATGTCGTCCTGCATTAAGGCAACTAACGAAGTATAAATAATTGCAATTAGACTAATTATAAAAATAAACGGAACAAAATATTCTGATGCAATAGGAAATAGTCCAATTGAAAATCTTATAAATCCATATCCTGCCATTTTAAGCAAGACTGCTGCCAATAAAACTGAACCTGCGGTTGGTGCCTCAACATGGGCGTCAGGGAGCCAAGTATGTACTGGCCACATGGGTGTTTTTACAGCAAAAGATGAAAAGAATGCTAACCAAAGTAATTTTTGATATTTTGGATCAATGCCTAACTTATAAAGTTCTTCTACATCGGTCGTGCCTGCTATCCAATAAATAGATATTACCGCTATTAACATTAAAACTGAACCAAGAAGTGTAAATAAAAAAAACTTGAAAGCAGAATACACACGTCTTTCGCCACCCCAAATACCAATGATTAAAAACATTGGTATTAAACCTCCCTCAAAAAATAAGTAGAAAATTACCAAATCTAAAGAGCAAAAAACTCCAATCATTAGAGTTTCCATTAATAAGATTGCTATTAAAAACTCTTTAAGTCTACTCTTTATTGATGAATTAACTGACAAAATACAAAGTGGGGTTATGAAAGTAGTTAAAATGATAAATAATATTGAAATTCCATCTACTCCAACTTTGTAATTGATAAAATCTTTTATCCAAACTCTACTTTCTACAAACTGAAATTCATAACTAGATTGATCAAAAATTAACCATAAGTAAATAGATATTAAAAAGTTAATGATCGATACAAATAAAGAAACATACTTGATGCCAGTAATATTTTTTGAATTAATGAAAAAAAGAAATAATGCACCAATTGAAGGCAAAAGGATCAGTGAAGAAATTATCGGAAAATTCATTATTTAATAATCAAGTAAGTTAGTATTAAAGAAAAGCCAATCAACATTATAAATGCATATTGATAAATAAAACCGTTCTGAAATTTAACTGCTTTAATCGACAAACCTTTAATAAGATTTGAAATACCATCTGGTCCAAATCTATCTATTGTTAAACCGTCGACCTTTTTCCAAAAAAATAGACCTAGTTTTTTACAAGGTTCTACAAAAATATAAGAATAAAGTTCATCAAAATACCATTTCCTTTTTAAAAAATTTATTAATGGATAATTAGTTTTTGTAAAATTTTCTAATACACTCTTGTCCTTCAAAAACAAGTAATAAGAAATCGGTATGCTTAAAGTAACTATAGTCGGGGTCAACAAAATAAACCACAGCGGTGGATGATCTTCACTTAATGGCTCTAAAAATTTAATAGACTCTCCCCAAAAATTAACACTACTTTGATTGCCTATTAATAGATCTTTGAAAAAGAAACCGGCAAAAATTGACCCTAAGCCAAGAACTATAAGTGGCAAAATCATCACCGCCGGTGACTCATGAATTTTTTCGTATTTGACTTCTTGATTATTATAATTTCCATGAAAAGTTTTAAAAAACAATCTCCATGAGTAAATTGCTGTTAACATAGCAGTAACAATTCCAATACCAGCTGCATAAATACCAGATACGTTTCCTCTTAAATACGCAAATTCAATAATTGCATCTTTAGAATAAAAACCAGATAAAAAAGGAAAGCCAGTCAAAGCTAATGTGCCTACCAGCATTAAGGTATAAGTGTAAGGGATCTTTTTATATACCCCACCCATTTTTTCGATATCCTGTTCATCTTTGAAAGAGTGTATTACAGAACCAGCTCCTAAAAAAAGCAAAGCCTTAAAAAAAGCATGAGTAAATAGATGAAACATTGCAACGTTGTATGCGCCTACACCAGTAGCAAAGAACATATATCCAAGCTGGCTACATGTTGAATAAGCAATTATCTTTTTTATATCGGTTTGGACTAGTGCAATTGTAGCAGCAAAAAAGGCTGTGCTCATTCCGATAACAGTTATTATATTGAGTGCTAATTCTGAATATTCATAAATAGGAGAACATCTTACAACTAGAAAAACACCTGCAGTAACCATTGTTGCAGCATGGATTAATGCTGATACAGGTGTTGGTCCTTCCATTGCATCGGGTAACCAAGTGTGTAAAAAAATCTGGGCTGATTTTCCCATTGCACCTATAAATAACAATATACAAATTAAATCTATCGATTTGAATTCAAAACCAAGAAAATTTACATTTTTTGCATCCAAAGTTTGAATCTGATTGAATACTTCATCGTAATTAACTGTTCCAAAGTAATAAAAAATTAAAAAAATACCAAGAGCAAAACCAAAATCTCCAACCCTATTTACTACGAAAGCTTTAATGGCTGCTGCATTTGCGGCTTTTTTTTTAAACCAAAAACCAATTAAAAAATACGAACAAAGACCTACTCCTTCCCATCCAAAGAATAGTTGTAAAAAATTGTCTGAAGTAACCAGCACTAACATTGCAAATGTAAATAAAGATAAATAAGACATGAACCTCGGTTTATGAGGATCGTGAGACATATAACCAATTGAGTAGATATGAACCAACGCTGAAACAAGCGTTACCACAACCATCATGAGTGAGGATAGTGCATCTACTTTTATGGACCAATTTACATTTAAAGTTCCTGAGTTTATCCAACTAGAAATTAATAAATTATTTGAGTATCCATAATTTAATACTTTTAAAAATACTATTATTGAAAGGATAGAAGAAATATTGACAAAAAGACTTGTCATAAATTGGGAATATTTTTGGTCAAATTTATTACCAAAAAAACCAGCAATAAATGCACCAAGCAATGGTAAAAAAACTATGAAATATTCCATATTAACCTTTTAAATTTTCAATTTCTTCGACTCTTATTGTTCCTGCGTTACGGTAATAGACTACTATTATTGCTAAACCGATAGCTGCCTCTGCTGCTGCAACGGTCAAAATAAATAAAGTAAATATTTGGCCAGACAAGTCTTGAAGAAATATTGAGAAAGATACTAGATTGATATTTACTGCTAACAATATTAATTCAATACTCATTAAAATAACAATTACATTTTTTCTATTCAAGAATATTCCAATTACACCAATAGTAAAAATGATCGCTCCTAATGTTAGATAATGTCCAAGGGAAACTTCAAACATCTATTTTAACCCCCTCATTTGATTTAACTTCTACTAGTTCAACACCTTGATTTTTTTCTCTAGATATTTGGCTAAAATAATTTTGTCTTTTAACTCCTTCTCTTTTCCTAAATGTGAGAACAATTGCTCCAATCATAGCTACGAGTAAAATCATTCCGGAAATTTGAAATAGATGAATATATTCCGTGTATAATACACTCCCAATAGTATGTGTATTTGTAGAATTTGAAATTTGGCTATCAGAAAAGTTTTTGATAATATCAGGTTTATATTTCCATCCTCCAATTACGATCAATAATTCACAAAAAATAATCAAACTAACAATTAATCCTATGGGTATATGGGTGCTTGTATCGCTTGATTTGAACCATTGGTTTTTTTGCTGAGCAACATTCAGCATCATAACTACAAATAAAAATAAAACTGCGACAGCTCCAACATAAACAATTAACATTATCATCCCTAAAAATTCTGCACCTATCATTATAAAAAGACACGATATAGATATAAAATCTAATATAAGAAAGAAAACCGAATGAACGGTATTCTTAGAGGCAGTTACCATTATTGCAGAAATTATTGCAACAAATGAAAAAAAATAAAAAAAAATAGCGTGTGCTAACATTTACTATTATCTATACGGGTTATCAGCTTTTATATTTGCAGCTAAAACATTCTCCCATCTATCTCCATTTTCTAAAAGCTTTTCTTTGTTATAATAAAGTTCTTCCCTAGTATGTGTAGCAAATTCAAAGTTAGGGCCTTGGACTATAGCATCAACAGGGCACGACTCTTCGCATAAACCACAATAGATACATTTAAGCATATCAATATCATATCTAGTTGTTTTTCTGCTTCCGTCTTCTCTTGCTGTAGATTCTATTGTTATTGCCTGAGCAGGACAAACAGCTTCACAAAGTTTACATGCTATACATCTTTCTTCTCCGTTTGGATATCTTCTTAAAGCGTGCTCTCCTCTATATCTAGGTGAAATCTTCCCTTTTTCAAAAGGATAATTGATAGTTTTTTTTGGTTTAAATGTTTCCTTTATAGCTATTAATAAACCTGTCAAAAAATCTATTAAAAATACTGTTTTAAATATTCGAATTATATTCATAGTTTAATATACAGGTAATAAGTCAAAATATAGTAAATAACCAGAAGTTAATACCACCCAAATTAATGAGAAAGGCAAGAAAACCTTCCATCCAAGCCTCATAAGTTGATCGTATCGATATCTTGGAACAATAGCTTTTATAAGTGAGAACAAAATAAACAAAAATAAAATTTTTAATATTAGCCATACTGGTGGAGGCACAATATCAAAAGGTGAAATATTTATAGGTGCTAACCAGCCTCCTAAAAAAAGAATTGATCCAAGTGCGCACATTAATAAAATATTTGCATACTCACCTAACCAAAACATTGCATACATCATGCCGCTGTATTCTGTTTGGTAACCAGAAACTAATTCAGCCTCTGCTTCAGGTAAATCAAATGGTGGTCTATTTGTCTCTGCAAGCGATGAGATAAAGAAAATAACAAACATCGGAAATAAAGGAATTACAAACCAAATTTTCTGTTGAGCTAAAACTATATCGTTTAAATTTAATGAACCGACACACAATAAAACATTAATAATTATTACTCCAATAGAAACTTCATATGAAACCATTTGGGCAGCGGATCTTATTGAGCCTAAAAATGGATACTTTGAATTTGAGGCCCAACCACCCATTATTATCCCATAAACACCAAGAGAAGAAATTGCGAAAATGTAAAGAATACCAACATTTATGTCAGCCAAAACATAATCTTCACTAAAAGGAATTACTGCCCACGCAATGAGGGCTAAAGTCATTGTAACAATCGGAGCTAAAATAAATATGATTTTATTTGAACTTGCGGGTATTATAATTTCCTTGAAGATGTATTTTAGCGCATCTGCCAAAGTTTGAAATAAACCGAAAGGACCTACTACATTTGGTCCTCTTCTTTTTTGAACAAAGGCCCAAATTCTTCTATCAAGCCACACAATCATTGCTACAGATACAAGGACAGGAATTAAAACATAAAGAATTTTGTAAATTTCTGAAAATAATAAAGTTACGTATTCCATTTAACCATCAGTTCCAGTTTTCAAAGATGCAATTTTTAAATTTCTACATTCTGCCATCGTTTTCGAAGATCTTGCAATTACATTGGTAAAATAATAATCTATTTTGTCTACAAAGATTTTTTCCTTTTTGAAATTATTTTGTATCAGATCATTATTTTTTTTGGTTTTTTGGCTTAGATGATTTAAAAAATTATCTATCAATTCTTGCTTACTTGAATAAAGGCTTTTGCCTTTTATTCTTTTTGATATCTCATTCACAATTTCCCAATCTTCTTTTGCTTCACCAGGTGGATAAGATGCCTTGAAAGCTAATTGTAAATTACCCTCAAGATTAGTGTAGTATCCGTTTTGCTCAGTATACGCTGCACTTGGTAATATTAAATCTGCTATTTCTGCCCCTCTGTCTCCGTGGGTACCTACATAAACGATAAACTCGTTTTTTTTCTTAAAATTTAGATTATCTTGACCAAATAAAAATATTACTTCAAATTGATTTGTTAAAGCCTTATCTATAGTTTCATTGTCTAAAATACCCAAGTCGTATGCACCTACCGTTGATGAGTTGTTTGAAAGAATATTTAAGGCATTCCAATCTTTATTTATTTTATCATTTTCCGATAAAAATTTTTTCATTCCTTCAAATATATATCCTGATGAATTGAGTTTAAGCGAAGATTGTCCAAAAATTATAATTGGATTTTTTGCAGAAATTATTTTTTTTGAAATTCTATGCTCATTCAAAATTATTTTTTTTAATTCATCAGTATCGTTTTCTAGTACTTTATATGGATATGTTAAATTTCCAACATCATTTAAAGAATAAATTTCAGTATTATTTTTTAAAAAACTTTTTCGTATTCTTGAATTTAATATAGTTGCTTCATGGCGTGGATTTGTACCAATTAAAAGTATAAAATCCGATTTTTCTATATTTGATATTTGAGTGTTAAAAATATAATTAGTTCGCGAAGAAATATTTACGTAAGTTTTTTCTGATCTCGATTCTAAGTTTTTACAGTTCAACACTTTATAGAAAAGCTCTTTTACAGAAAATAGAGTTTCCATATTTGTAAGATCACCTGTAAAACATCCAATTTTATCTGAGCTAGTGGCTTTTATCTTTTTTACTAAGGTCTGATAAGCATCTTGCCATGAAATTTTTTTAAAACTATCATTAGATCTAATGTAAGGAGTATCAAGTCTTTGATATTTTAAGCCATCACACGCATAACGAGTTTTATCTGATATCCACTCCTCATTAATGTTTTCATTAATCTTTGGGAGTATACGTTTTACCTCCCAACCATATGTATCAATTCTTATATTTGAACCAACTGCGTCCATAACATCGATCGACTCTGTTTTTTTTAATTCCCATGGTCTAGCTTCAAAAACGTATGGCTTCGATGTTAATGCGCCAACTGGGCACAAATCGATAACATTGCCTGATAGCTCTGACTCCATAGATTTTTCCAAGTATGTAGTTATTTGAGTATCTTCTCCTCTACCAATTGCTCCAATCTCCGAAACACCTGCAACCTCGGTCGCAAATCTTATACACCTTGTGCAGTGAATACATCTTGTCATTTGAGTTTTGATTAATGGACCCATATATTTTTCAGGTACAAATCTTTTATTTTCTTTAAATCTTGATTTATCAATTCCATAAAACATCGATTGATCTTGCAGATCGCATTCACCTCCTTGATCACAAACTGGACAGTCGAGCGGGTGATTTGCTAATAAAAATTCCATAACGCCTTTTCTTGCTTTTTCAACAAATTCAGTATTTGTTTTAATATTCATTCCATCCGCTACAGGCATTGCGCAAGATGCAACTGGTTTTGGAGATTTTTCAATCTCAACTAGGCACATTCTACAGTTTCCTGCTATTGAAAGTTTTTCATGATAACAAAATCTTGGTATTTCAGCTCCAGCTTGTTCACATGCCTGCAAAACCGTTAAGCCATCTTCTACTTCTAATTCGTTATTGTTAACTTTTATTTTGGGCATTATCTTTTTCTAATAAGTGTTGATCTACAAGGTATGGGATATCTTTATTTGACTTAATTAATGGATCAAAATTATTTCTTTTTATAATCTCTTTTTTGAAATTTCTTAAAAGACCTTGAACTGGCCAAGCAGATCCTTCTCCAAAAGCACAAATTGTATGACCTTCAATCTGTTTTGTAACATCAAATAACATTTCAACTTCCTCTCTCGATGCTTCTCCTTTAGCCATTCTTTCTAAAATTCTCCACATCCAACCTGAACCTTCTCTACAAGGAGTACATTGACCGCAACTTTCATGTTTATAAAATCGAGCTATTCTTGCAAAACATTTAATAATATCTTGATCTTTATTAATTACGACTATTCCTGCAGTCCCTAACCCACTTTTATTTTCAACCAATGAATCAAAATCCATAGTTATCTTTTCTGAAATTTCTTTATTTAACAAGGGCATTGAAGAACCACCTGGTATAACTGCTTGTAAATTTTCCCATCCACCTACTACTCCACCTGCGTGGGTTTCAATTAAATCTTTCAAAGGAACTCCCATTTCCTCTTCAACATTACAAGGTTTGTTAACATTTCCAGAAATACAAAAAATTTTAGTACCAGTATTTTTTGGTTTGCCTAATGACGCAAACCATTTAGAACCTTTTCTCAAAATTGTAGGAACAACTGAAACAGTTTCAACATTGTTAACTATAGTTGGGCAACCATACAATCCAACTAATGCAGGAAAAGGTGGTTTCAATCTTGGTTGACCTTTATTACCCTCAATACTTTCAAGCAAAGCTGTTTCTTCACCACAAATGTAAGCCCCAGCTCCGTAATGAATGTAAATATCTAAATCCCAACCAGTTCCAGAAGCATTTTTACCAATTAAATTATCTTTATAAGCCTCATCGATTGCTTTTTGCAATTCTACACCCTCGTTGTAATACTCACCTCTTAAGTAAATATAACATTTATGAGAATTAACAGCGTAAGCTGCTATCAAACAACCTTCTAAAAGTTTGTGAGGTTCAAATCTTAGAATATCCCTATCCTTACAAGTTCCAGGTTCGGACTCATCTGCATTTATTACAAGGTAATGAGGTCTTGATCCAACTTCTTTAGGTGCAAATGACCATTTTAAACCTGTTGGGAAACCTGCGCCACCTCTCCCTCTTAATTCTGATTTTTTAATTTCATCAATAATCCAATCTCTACCTTTTTCACATAAATCTTTAGTATTTGTCCAGTCACCTCTTTTTTTTGAAGAGTTTAAGTCAGCTCCTAAATCATTATACAAGTTTTTAAATATTCTATCTTCGTCTCTAAGCATTTTTTAAATCCAATAATGTTTTTCTGTTGTTTTCAGGCTCTGAGTTAATTCTTCCTCTATATGAACCTGGTTTTGGTTTTTTGCCCATAAGCACTTCATCGATAATTTTTTCACTTTGTTTAATATCTAAATCTTCATAGTAATCATTGTTAATTTGCATCATTGGTGCGTTTATACATGCACCAAGACATTCTACCTCTGTCCAAGAACAATTTCCATTTTCAGATAATACATTTTCTTTCTCAGATATTTTCTTTTTGCATACATCTACAATCTTATACGCTCCTCTGATCATACATGGAGTTGTAGTGCAAATTTGGACATGAAAATTCCCTACAGGTGAAAGATTATACATTGAGTAAAAAGTGGCTACTTCGTAAACTTTTATGTAAGGCATATTTAAAAACTTAGCGATATATTTAATTGCCGATAAAGGTATCCAGTTATTGTTTTGCCTTTGAGCAATATAAAGTAAAGCCATAACAGCACTTTTCTCTTTTCCCTTAGGATAATTTGATAAGATTTTTTTTGCAGCTTCTAAACTTTGTTGATCAAATTCAAATTTTTCAGGTTGATCTTTTGAAATTTTTTTTAAACTCATCTATCTATTTCCCCGAACACGATATCTAATGAACCTAATACAGCCGGTACATCAGCTAACATGTGTCCTTTAATTAAATAATCCATTGCTTGAAGATGAGAAAATCCAGGTGCTCTTATTTTACATTTATATGGTTTGCTTGAACCATCAGAGATTAAGTAAACACCAAATTCACCCTTAGGTGCTTCCACTGCAGTATAAATCTCATCTTTTTTAACTCTGTAGCCTTCTGTAAATAATTTAAAGTGGTGAATTAATGCTTCCATCGACTCTTTAATTTCTTTTTTAGGTGGAGGAGTAATCTTATTATCCTGAGATTTTACAGGTCCTTTTGGTAAATGTTCTAAACATTGTTTAATTATTTTTACACTTTCTCTCATTTCTTCAACTCTACAAAGATATCTGTCATAACAATCTCCATTTTTTCCAATTGGCACTTTAAATGATAACTGTTCGTAACAATCATAAGGTTGAGATTTTCTTAAATCCCAAGGCACACCTGAGCCTCTCATCATTACTCCTGAGAATGAATAGTCTAATGCATCTTCTTTTGAAACTATTCCAATATCAACGTTTCTTTGTTTGAAAATTCTATTGTCAGTAAGTAAAGTTTCTAGGTCATCAATTATTTTCGGGAACTCCTTACAAAATTTTAAAATATCAGCATCAAGTCCTCTTGGTAAATCTTGGTGAACACCTCCTGGTCTAAAATAATTTGCGTGCAATCTTGATCCTGACACCCTTTCGTAAAATTCCATAAGTTTTTCTCGCTCTTCGAACCCCCATAGCGAAGGTGTTAAGGCACCAACGTCTAATGCTTGCGTAGTGATGTTTAATATATGACTTAATATTCTTCCAATCTCACAAAAAATAACTCTAATGTATTGACCTCTTATTGGAACTTCAATGTCTAGAATTTTTTCAATAGCTAAAGCAAAAGCATGCTCTTGATTCATTGGGGCTACATAATCGAGTCTATCGAAATAAGGTATTGCTTGGGAATAAGTTTTATTTTCAATTAATTTTTCTGTACCCCTATGAAGCAAACCAATATGAGGGTCGGCTTTTTCTACAACTTCTCCATCTAGCTCCAATATTAGTCTTAAAACTCCATGTGCAGCTGGATGTTGTGGACCAAAATTAAGATTTAGTGTCTTTGTTTGTTTAGTCATTATTTTTTTTTATATCCTTTATATATTCAGTTCCTTGCCATGGACTATTATAATCAAAGTTTCTGTAGTCTTGCTCTAATTTTACTGGTTCATAAATTACTTTTTTCTTCTCTTCGCTATATCTGACTTCTTTATGTCCTGTAATTGGAAAATCTTTTCTTAATGGATATCCCTCAAATTCGTAGTCTGTCAAAATTCTTCTTAAATCTGG
>NZ_CVSO01000014.1 GCF_001180105.1 Candidatus Pelagibacter communis | reverse complement strand
GGAGTTGCTGGGGCCGCAAGAGATCACTACTATTTATTAGTTTTTGGACTTGCCCTTTCAATTGTATTAATGGCAACAGCTGCAACATTAATTTCTGGGTGGATTAAAAAATATAAATGGATTGCTTGGGTAGGTTTATTAGCAGTACTAATAGTTGCAATAGAATTGATTTATACTGATATAAAAGTACTATTATTTTAAAGATGTTTCTTAAAAAACAAAACTTAAAAAATAAAATTGCTCTTGTAACTGGAGCTGGAAAAGGTATTGGAAAAGCTTGCGCTATTGCTCTTGCTGAAGCTGGGGCAAGTTTAATTATTGTTAGTAGAACAAAAAAAGATTTAGATCAGGTCTCAAAAATTATTAAAAAATTTAGATCTAAGTGTAAATCGTATGTTTGCGATGTAACAAGATATTCTGAGATTAAATCAGTAATAGATTCTCAAAAAAGAATTGATATTTTAGTAAATAATGCTGGCACTAATATTCCAGAACATTTTACAAAAGTAAAAAGAAAAGACATGGAGTACGTAGTCAAGATTAATACAATGGCTACATTTAATATTGCTCAATTATGCTCTTTAAAAATGATTGAATTAAAAAATAGAAAAAAAGTTGGAGGTGTTATTATTAATATGTCTTCACAAATGGGTCACGTTGGTGGACCAATTAGAAGTGTTTACAACATGACTAAATTTGGTTTTGAAGGACTTACAAAAGGAATGTCCATAGATCTTGCTAAATACAATATAAGAGTGAATACTGTTTGTCCTACTTTTGTTGTTACTCCAATGACAAGTAAATTTTTAAAAGACAAAAAATTTATGAGGGAGGTTTTGGGGAATATTCCACTAGGAAGATTTGCTGAACTCTCTGATGTTGCAAGCGCCGTGGTATTTCTTGCCTCTGATCAGGCATCAATGATTACTGGCACCTCTTTACTGGTTGATGGTGGATGGACTTCAAAATAATAAGATATTTACTAATTTTTTTACTTATTCAATTTAATAGCCAAGCAATTGAATTCGAGGGAAAGTTCATTCAAGGACACTTTATATTAGGTAAAACAGAACCTGGAGCTAAAATACAAATAGATAAAAAAAGTGTTAGAGTTTCAAAAGATGGTTTTTTTGCATTTGGTCTTGGAAGAGATAGGAAAAACGATGTTATTATAATAGAAACTCTTAATGGCGTTAAAAATCAATTTGTTAAGAGGGTTTTAAAAAGAGAATATAAAATACAAAGAATAGATGGTTTACCTGAAAAAAAAGTAACTCCACCAAAAGAAGTTTACGATAGAATTAGAAGAGAAAATAAGCTTATTGGAAAAGCAAGAGCTGTTGATACTGATCTAATATATTTTAAAGATAAATTTATAACTCCGGTTGATAACGCAATTATAACTGGAGTTTATGGCAGTCAAAGAATTCTGAATGGAAAACCAAGATGGCCACACTATGGTTTAGATTACGCCCAAAAAACTGGAACTCCAATAAAAGCAATGTTGAGTGGTGTGGTTACCCTTGCTGAAAAAGATCTTTATTATACTGGAGCTACATTAATTTTTGATCATGGTCATGGAATTTCAACTTTATATATGCATATGAATGAAATATTTGTTGAAATGGGTCAAGAGGTTAAAAAAGGAGACATAATTGGTACTGTTGGGAAATCAGGTCGCGCTACAGGACCTCATTTAGATGTTAGATTAAATTGGTTTGATATTAAATTAGACCCTGGAAGTGTATTAAATTAATGAAAAAAGAAATTGAAAAAATTGCTGATAAATTGGTTAACGCATATAAAAAAAATAATCTTATTAATCCAATCCCAATAAAGTATACAAAAAATATCAAAAACGCTACAAGACTTAGAAAACTCTGCGAGTCAAAAATTAAAACAAAAGTTGTAGGTTTTAAAGCTGGGGGTACTGCCTTACCAGTTTTAAAAAAATTAAAAGAAAAAGAACCATTTTATTCAGCAATCTTCAAAAATAATGTTTTGAAAAGCGGTAAGGGAGTAAAAATAAATAAATCAACTTTAGGAATAGAGGTGGAAGTTGGTTACTTAATTAATAAAAATTTTTTCAACAGCAAAAAAGTAATGACTATGAAAAATATAAGCAAATATATTACTCACATGATGCCATGTATTGAAGTTGTTGGCTACAGACAAAAGAAACAAGGAATTAAATTTTTGGGTGATCTTGCAAGTGATTTTGGTGCAAATGTAAAATTTTTGATTGGTCCGAAAAAGAAATTTAAGAGAGTGAATATAGGTAATCTTAAGTGTGATATTAAGAATGTAAAAACAGGGAATACTGTGAAAGGAAATACAAATTCTGTCTATATCAATCCACTTAACTCGCTCAGGTTTGTTTTAAATAAAATGAGAAAAGATAAAGTAAAATTAAATACAAACTTCTACGTATTTACCGGTTCGACAGTAGGTGTTGTTCCATTAAAAAATAAAGGCATGTACATAGCAAAAATTGATAAAATTGGAACTGTAAAATCTTCAATTCGTTAAATGAAGGGAATAAGAAAATTTTTTAAATATAACAAAGTTAGTAAGTATATAATTGCAGGAAGTTTTTTTTTCTTTTTTTTAAAGGGAATAATTTGGATAATTGTCATTACTTTAGCCTGGCTTGGTATCGAAAAAATATAATTTTTGGTGTGACACTCTGATACTTAAATTTGATAATTAAATACATATATATAATCACACGAAAGGATAATTATGAAAAAATTAACTTTAATTTTATCGTTTGTACTATTCACAAGTTCAGCATTTGCAGGTTCTTGTCCTATGATGGCAAAAGGTGTTGACGCAAAAATTGCAGAAGCTCAAAAACTCAGAGATGCTGGTATGAAAGCTCATGACAGTGGTGATCACGCTAAGTCAGAGGAATTACTTAATAAAGCATTAGGAATGTTTAAAGGATAAATTCAATTATGGGGTTTTGGGGCACCTGGCAACAGAACGCCTCACCGCCCCTAGAAATAATCAATAAAATAATATAAAATAAATTAAACGAAAGGATTCGTCATGGGTGGAGTAGAATTAGCAGTACTAATTATTGTAATGATGATAGTTAGCGGTTAACAAGATTTGGGGTTTGGGGGCACCTAACAAAAGAAAGCCCCCACCCCCTTTTTATTATTTGTTTTTCTTTTTTTCTTTTTTTAGTTTTCTTTTTTCCTTAAGAGATAACTTAGGTTTTTTCATAACACTAGAGTCTTTAAATGACTTTCCACTATATCTTTTAGACATGCGAAAAACTAAAACTTTATATAATAACTATTAACGACCGTAATAACATAATACGTTAGATAAAACATATATAAAAATACCATATATTTCTTTGAGAAAAAATCCTTATTGATTCTAAAATTAAAAATTGAGAAAATCAAAACTAATACAAGAGGATCATAGTATTTATGATAAACAGAAAATTGAGGAACCATTAATATTAGTATCAGAAAAATTAAGCTATTTTTTTTTAAGTCTATTTCAATGAACTTTAAAGAAATAAATACGATAAATGGAATTAAAATTAAAAATAAAACATTGTTTAAAAATAAAAAATTTGACAGGTGCAAAAAAATTCCTCCACCGGTAAAATTAATGTCATAATTGAAATATAGAATCAAAAAAGCGGATATTAAAAATGTAATAAAAAATATTTTTAAATTAATTTTACTTAAAGGGTTAGAAACAAAAAAATTTTTATAGTATAAGATTGGTATTAAATGAAATATTATTATAGATAATATAATTGGAAGTTTGCTAAAATAATTTAAATCTAACTTATCTCCTCCTACCCCACTGCTTAAAAAGAAAATTTCTAAAAAAAACAAATAATAGAAAGCTGGAAAAGCTAATAAACAATTAAGTATAATTATATTGAAAATTTTCGTTTTATTTTCAAGTCTTAAATAAGAATAAATAAAAAAAAAAATTACAAAAATGGCAAAGCTTGGTCTTATATATGCTGACAATGATAGAAAAAAAATATTTAAATATAAAAACGATATTTTATCAATATTTTCATTAAATTTTAAAAAATAATATAAAGATATATTGAAAAACAGAAGCCCAAGCATTGCACTTTCTGGCCATATTGCGTTAGATCTAAATGATGGAGAAAGGAATAATACACAACTTAATAAAAAAAGAATTTTTTTGTCGATAAAAAGTTTTTTTGAAAAACAAATTTTCAAACATTTATAAAAAAATATTTGATTTAAAATAATTATATTTAAAAGAATAAACCTTACAATTTCAGCGTCT
This sequence comes from Candidatus Pelagibacter communis, assembly GCF_001180105.1. Taxonomy (GTDB): domain Bacteria; phylum Pseudomonadota; class Alphaproteobacteria; order Pelagibacterales; family Pelagibacteraceae; genus Pelagibacter; species Pelagibacter ubique_K. The sequence goes on along the minus strand of NZ_CVSO01000014.1, from coordinate 4,386 downwards.
AAAACTATTTTTTTTAAACTATATATAATTAATATAAATACTGGTGAAATTCTTGTCGGTGACTTTATTTCATCGTAATTAAAAAAAGTATATAGGAAGTCTCTTTCAAATAACTCAACCTGCTTTAAGGCGTGGTTAAAATCAAATTTTGGGCCTAGGGTTGTGTTTTCTCCTAAGAAGAATCCCAAAATAAGACTAAAATAAAGTAAAATAAAAGTTGAGATATGATAATTTTTTTTTATAAATTCAAAGTTCATGGTCACTTGTAAATTAAAATAGAATACAATAATACAAATATGTTTCTTAAATACTATCAAAAATTAGATGATGCTATATCATATCTATTTTCGTCTGTTTCAAATGAAAAGAAACTTTTAAAATCTTATTTTTCAAATAAAAAAATAACCTACATCGATATTGGAACTAACGAAGGGGGTTACTTAGATTTTTTATCTAATTTTATTAAGTTTAAAAAAGTTATTTGTTTTGAACCCATAAAACACCTTAGTGAAAAGCTATCGACAAAATACTCAAAATTAAATTTACATAATTTTAACCTTGCAGTCTCAAACAAGAATCAAACTAAATTTTTTTACCAATACGATATATCCTCTCAATCTAGTTTTTATAAACAAAATGATTTGTTTAAATCATTAAAAAATTTAAAAAAAAAATTTAAAGTTAAAGCAATTAAGTTTGATAGTTTTTTTAGAAAAAAAGAAAAAATTGACTTTTGTAAAATTGATGTACAGGGTGAAGAAATGAATGTTTTAAAAGGTATGGTGAATCATTTAAAAACAAAAAAAATTGACTTAATAAAAATTGAGCTTTCATTCCTTGAAAGATATGAAAAAGTTAAACCAAATTTTTATGATATTCTGGTTTTTTTAAATAAATTTAACTATCATCTTCTATCGATATCAAAAATTAAATACAAAGATGAAAAATTGCTTTTAATGGATGCTTTTTTTGGTCCTGATAAAAGAAATTAATTTTTTACTTAACTATCTTTTTATAAAGGTCTTTTGCACTCAGCCATCCATTTTCTAATCTCGGGCCACCAAACCAATCACCACAAAGCCCAAGACCTATTTTTTTATCCCAGTAACTTTGTATATTTAAAGGTTTTGAGTTTGAAGAATATTTCCAACCATGTATATGGGTAAAGTATATTTTTTTGATTTTAGTTTTTGTTAGTTTTTTAAACTTGCTAATTAAAACATTAGTATAAAATTTTTTTTTGTTTTTATAGTTATCAGTGTGTTTTTTTCCATACTCAAAGGTACTTTGAAGTACCCATAAATCTTTGTTAAATTTAAATCTTTTTTTTGAATTTTCTTTGGAAACCCAACCTAAAACTTTATCATTAGTAAAAAAACTACTTGCTTTATTTGCAGTTTTATTTGTTATCAGTAAAACTGTTAGACTTGAATTCATTACAACTTTATTCTTAAAAAGTTTTGTTATGACAAATTTAGATGTAAGTTTTTTTGCTTGAGGAAAAGGGGCAGTAATAATTAAGTTTTTTGAGTAAATATACTTATTATCTCTAAATTTAAGATACCAATAATCTTTTTGTCTTTTTATCTCAGATAGTTCTGACTGAAAATTACAGTCAATATTTTTAAGTAAGAATTTGCTTATATCGTTATTACCTTTAACACCAATTAATTTAATATGTTTTTTATCTTTTTTTATCCTTTTGTTTAAAAATTCATGATTACCTTTCCAATGTTTAAGAACCCTTTTTTTAATTAATTTATTGGTAAAAAATTTAAATTCCTTTGACCGGGGAGACAAATATTGAAGACCATGATCAAAGCCAATTTTGCCTTTGTATCTTTTAAAAGAACTTCTGCCTCCAACTCCTTTTGCTTTATCAAAAACTTTTATTGAATGTTTTTTTTTTAAATAACATGCAATTGTTGATCCAGATATCCCAGATCCTATTATACAAAAGTCTAACACTATTGAGACGGTTTAAAGATTAAACATAGCCCATTGTTACAAAACCGTTTACCTGACTTGCCTGGACCATCAGCAAATACATGCCCGTGATGTGCTCCACAATTTGCACAATGATATTCAATTCTTTTCATTCCAAAAGAATAATCTACTTTTTTATTAAAAGCTCCTGGAACTGCTTCTGTGAAAGATGGCCAACCGGTTCCACTGTCATACTTTGCGGTTGAGTCAAATAGTAACGCTCCACAGTTAGCACAATGATAAGTACCTTTTCTTTTTTCATTTAACAAAGAACTGGTAAATGCTCTTTCAGTACCTTGATTAAACATTATATCTTTTTGTTGATTTGTAAGATTCTGATTTATGATTTTTTTTGTAGCAGCGTAGATTGTTTTTATTGGTAAATAAAAAAACAAGAGAGAATAACTCAAAATTTTGAGAATTTTTCTTCTTTTTAAAATCATTAAATTATATTAAAGACTTTTGAGGCTTCATATCATTCTTCTTAATTCCAGCAACCTCAACTGGTTTTTTCATTGCGTCTCTTCTGAATGGTTCACCTAACTCTTGATTTAAAATAATTTCTATAAAAGTAGTGATTCCTTTTTTTTGGTCTTCACAAGATTGTTTAATTGCTTTAGTTGTTTCTTCCATAGTTTTACATGTAACACCTTTTAAACCACATGCATTCGCAACTTTTGCATAACTTAATTCTGGATCTAGCTCTGTTCCAACAAAATTATCGTCAAACCATAAAATAGAATTTCTTTTTTCAGCACCCCATTGATAATTTCTAAATATTACCATAGTTATAGCTGGCCACTCTTCCCTGGCGCATGAACTCATTTCATTCATGCTTATTCCAAACGCACCGTCACCAGCAAAACCAATTACAGGTGTATCAGGGCATCCAATTTTTGCACCTAGAATAGCTGGAAATCCGTAACCACATGGTCCAAACAAACCTGGTGCTAAATATTTACGACCTTTTTCAAAAGTTGGATATGCATTTCCAATTGCACAGTTATTTCCTATATCGCTTGATATAATTGCATCTTTCGGCAAAGCATCTTGAATTGCTCTCCAAGCTTGTCTTGGGGACATTCTATCTTTATCTCTTTCTCTTGCTTCTTTGTTCCAAACTGTTCCTGGATCATCTTCCTCATGATCTAACCCAGCTAAAGTTTGTAGCCAAGCAGATTTTGTTTTGTGAATTAAATTTTTCCTTTCATCACGACCTGTATTACCAGCATCAGATGAAAGTTTATCTAAAATTTGTTGGGCGACCTGCTTAGCGTCACCACATATTCCTACTGTAACTTTTTTAGTTAAACCTATTCTATCTGGGTTCATATCAACTTGAATTATTGTTGCATTTTTAGGCCAATAGTCGATTCCATATCCTGGTAAAGTAGAAAAGGGATTTAATCTTGTTCCTAATGCTAAAACAACATCGGCCTTTGAAATAAGTTCCATAGCTGCTTTTGAACCATTGTAACCTAAAGGTCCAACAGCAAGTGGATGGCTTCCAGGAAAACTATCATTGTGTTGATAACCATTACAAACTGGTGCATCTAATTTCTCTGCTAACTTTTTGCATTCTTCTATTGCTCCACCAATAACTACTCCTGCACCTGATAAAATTACTGGAAATTTTGCTTTTGATAATAAACTTGAAGCTTTTTCAATTGCTTCTTTTCCTCCACCCTGTCTTTCAAATCTAACAATTGGAGGAAGCTCTATATCTATAACTTGTGTCCAATAATCCCTTGGTACATTTATTTGTGCTGGTGCAGATCCTCTGAAAGCTTTTTCAATTACTCTATTTAGAACTTCAGCCATTCTTGATGGATCTCTAACTTCTTCTTGGTAACAAACCATGTCTTTAAATAAATTCATTTGTTCTACTTCTTGAAAACCACCCTGACCCATTGTTTTATTTGCAGCTTGTGGAGTTACAACTAATAAAGGGGTGTGATTCCAATATGCTGTTTTGATAGGTGTTACCAAACCTGTAATACCAGGGCCGTTTTGTGCAATTACCATTGACATTTTTCCTGTTGCCCGAGTGTAACCGTCAGCAATTAATCCCCCATTAGTCTCGTGCGCAACATCCCAAAAGGTTATACCAGCTTTTGGAAATAAATCTGAAATAGGCATAAAGGCAGAACCAATTATTCCAAACGCATGTTCTACTCCATGCATTTGAAGAACTTTAATAAAAGCTTCTTCCGTGGTCATTTTAGTCATAAAAATTCTTATATTTTTGTTTGCAATCGCATGATTAATATATAAATTCTCTTCAAGTTTCTACTAAGAAATCGTCACAATGGCAAAAACAGATATAATTATACACGATAAAAAAGATAATGTTGGCGTAATTGTCATAGAAAAAGTTGCCAAAGGACAGGACTGTGGCTG
>NZ_CVSO01000013.1 GCF_001180105.1 Candidatus Pelagibacter communis | reverse complement strand
AACCGAAAGTTCAAAAAAAACTTCAGCTGGCGCAGGGTTGACTGATAATGACTGAGATTAAAAATGATAAAGACCATCTCGATGATTATTGTGAGGAATGTGGTTGTGAAGATGAGAGTGTTTCTCAAAATTTACTAATGTTTGGATATAAAATTTGTGTCTCTTGTAGGATTTCTAAAACTATATTTCCTCTTTAGGTAATATTACTAATTGGCAGACTATTTAATCTACTCATTACAAAAGAAACAGATAAAATTGCCAATATTAAAAATGATAAAAAAACTATTCCAAAAGCTTTAATATTTGATTTAAAATTCAATACCTCTTTAGTTGAAATTATTAATGAGGCAAATATCCAAAATTGAGTTAAAAAAATTATTGGCATAACTAAGTCAGGAGTTAATGCTATAAATCTCAGTAATCCAGGGGCATGTGCTATACCTACTGCGATTAAGATTTTTTTAAAAGTGACCTTGGTATCTTTATCAGGAAAAATTTTGGCACCTATTGTAAATATCAAAACTGCCCAAAAAA
>NZ_CVSO01000012.1 GCF_001180105.1 Candidatus Pelagibacter communis | reverse complement strand
AGTATAAAAAGTAAACTACGTTTCAAAATTAACCTTAATCCTGAAAAAAAAATCCAGGGTTTTTTTGATTTTCTTGAAAAGAAAATTATAGATACGAGGAAGTTAATTATTGAAGAAAAACAGAGGTTTAAAATACGAGAGGTGGAGAAGGAAAGACAACAAAAAAGAGCGGAGGAAAAAGCTAGATTAGACTTCTTAAAAAAACAAGTAGAGCAAAAAAAAACTGAGTTAAAAGAGGAAAAGCAGTTACAAATAGAGAGAGCAAGAGACCTTAAGAAATTTTTAAGACAAGAACAGGCACTTTTAAGAGAGGAACAGGCAGAAGTTCAAAGAAAGTTTCTTGAAGAAATTAAGATAGAAAAGCAAATTGAAAAATTCCGAATAAGAGAGGTAAAAGAGCTAGAGGCTCTAGAGCGAATTTCTTTAAAAGAAAAAAGAGATGATTATAGCGAAATCCAAGAAAGAATAGATAAGTTAAAAGAAAAATACAGGCTAATCAGAGATCAAAAAATTCGTGAGCGATTAGAAGCGTTAGGGATAAAAACTCTAGATGAAGATGACAGAGAAACTTTATTAAAAAAGGAAAAAAATTATATTGCTGCAAGACAAATTGTAGAAACTTCATTAGAGAGCTTTTATAGAAGTGCTTCAAGTTTAGTTTTTCAGCTTAATAAACGGCACCTAACAAGAGACATGTCTATATTCAGATGTATTGATAGAAGGTTTGAAACGGGTGAGATATTTATAAAGTGGGACGAGTCCAATGATGATGAATGGCTTATATTAATTTATATTAAAGATAACTCACCAGAAGGAAAAATTGTTATTGAGGATAAATGCAATCATGAAAAATATTTTTCAGACGAATATCAATCAAACGAAATATTTAAAGCATCGGATAAAATGGTAGATTCTCTCACACAACTTTTATATCGTGAGCGAAGCAAGAATGTTAATCAATCACTAACGTAAACAGACACACCTCTTGCATTCACATCAACATCGAATTTTTTGTGAAGAGGAGGGAAAGCTCTTTGTGAACAATCTAGCCTATCACAAGTTCTGCAGGATACACCTATTGGTATTTCTGTTTTTTTGTCGGTTAAACTTAAATTTTCAGTATAGACAAAATCTTTAGCATATTTCGCTTCACAGCCTAAACCTATTGAAAGCATGCTTTTTTTCTGTCCATATCTTCCGACACCTTTTTCAACTGTTCTAGCAATGCAAACATATTTTTCTCCATTGGTCATTTTACTTACCGCGGCTTGAATAACACCAGGTCTTGAAAATGCAGAATAAACGTTCCATCTTGGGCAAGCTCCTCCATATCTTGGAATTTCTATTCCAGATAAAGAAAACCTTTTTGAAATATTTCCAGCAACGTCCACCCTTAAAAAATGAAAAGGAATACCTGGTAATTTAGGATCCTGCAAACTTGTAACCCTATGAGCAACTTGTTCAAACGAAGTTGCAAAAGTATTTTGAAGTAGTTCTAAGTCGTATTTCAGTTTTTTA
>NZ_CVSO01000011.1 GCF_001180105.1 Candidatus Pelagibacter communis | reverse complement strand
GACTTATTTATATTTTAATTTTTGTAATTATTGTATTTTTCTATATAATTATAAGCGTCTTTGAATATACTGCATACTGCTTTATGCATGCTGGGTTCATAACTTTCTAATATCTGTAGATCATTTTGTAGATTTAAGTTGAAGGGGCATCCAGCACACCCTGTTCTTGTCATTCCATATATTTCGTAGCAGTCTGAGTGTTTGATTTTGTAAAAATTTTTATAGAGCTTCTTATCTTCATTTGTCCAATTCCATAATGGTCGAAAACTTGCTGTGTAATTATTGGACTCACATTTATCTGTGAAGAATGAGTTTTTGTAGCTCATTGATCTTATTCCGCCTTCATTTTTCTCTCTTTCCTATTTTGACGGTTGCGTTTTTTTAGTTGGGCGTTTCGTTTGTATTTTAGGCTCAAGGTTATGTTTTAGCTTTGGGTACTTCTTGTGATTATACTTTATATCTTTGTTTTTTTTTGCAATGTTAATATTTCCTAAGTTTTCGTGTATAGTTTTGTTTATATTTTAGGTTAGAATTACTTTTGTTTTTAATGTATTAATAATTTAGTGTTTTCTGTTTT
>NZ_CVSO01000010.1 GCF_001180105.1 Candidatus Pelagibacter communis | reverse complement strand
CCGCAGCAGTAGCAGCACCAGCTGCAGCAGCAGCGGGAGGCGCACCAGCAGAAGAGAAGAACGAATTTACAGTTGTACTAGCTTCAGCTGGAGATAAAAAAATTAACGTTATTAAAGAAGTTAGAGCAGTTACAGCACTTGGTTTAAAAGAAGCTAAAGACTTAGTTGAGGGTGCACCAAAAGAAATTAAATCTGGTGTAAGCAAAAAAGATGCCGAAGAGATGAAGAAAAAACTTGAGGCAGCTGGCGCTAAAGTAGAGCTTAAATAAAGAATTAAAAAATTATAGGCTGTTTTAATTTTTTAAAGCAGTTGGAATAAATGCAATTATCTTTTACTAAAAAAAAAAATATTAGAAAAAATTTTGGAAAATTAAAAGAAAGCTTATCAATACCAAACCTAATAGAAGTTCAAAAAAATTCCTACAAAGAGCTCACAGAATTTAAAGAAGATGTTGCTCCTCAATTTATAAAAGGTTTTGATCGTGTATTTAAAAGTATTTTTCCAATAGAAGATCTTAACGATAAGGCAACTCTTGAATACATAAGTTATAGATTAGAAAAACCAAAATTTGATGTTGAAGAATGTATTCAAAGAGGTCTAACTTACTCTTCAGCTTTAAAATGTAATTTACGTTTAGTAGTCTACGAAATAAATCAAGAAAATAATACTAAAGATATTTTATCTGCAAAAGAACAAGAGGTTTATATGGGTGAAGTTCCCATGATGACTAATAGCGGAACGTTTATTACTAACGGAGTGCAGAGAGTTGTTGTTAATCAAATGCATAGAAGTCCAGGAGTATTTTTTGATCACGATAAAGGTAAATCGCACGCAAGTGGAAAATTATTATTTAATTGTCGAGTAATTCCCAATAGAGGATCGTGGCTAGATTTTGAGTTCGACGTAAAAGATTTATTATATTTTAGAATTGATCGAAAGAAAAAAATACTTGTATCAACATTATTATTAGCCCTAGGTTTTAACAAAAGTGATATAGTTAAAGAATTTTACGAAAAAGAAACTTATTCTTATGACGAAAACGAAAAAAAATGGAAAACAAAATTTAATCCTGAAAATTACAAATCTAAAAATTTTACAGAGGAAATAATTGATGCAAAGAATAAAAAAATTATTATTAAAAAAGGTGAAAAAATTAACTTTCTTAAGGCAAAGAAACTGGCATCTGATGGCCTTAAAGAAATTTATGTATCCAATCAGTATTTATTGGGTAAATATTTAATAAAAGATGTCAAAATTGGTGAAGATGAATTTAAGATAGGCTCAGAACTAAATGAAACAATCATAGAAAAGTTTATAGAAGCAAAGATATTTTCTTTAGAATTAGCATACACAAACACAATTAATAAAGGTCCCTATCTTTTGCTAACTTTATTTAATGATAAGAATAACTCTAAAAATGATGCAATAAACGAAATTTATAAAGTTTTAAGACCTGGCGAACCGCCAACAATTGAAATTGCAACTCAAATATTTAACAATCTTTTTTTTAGTTCAGATAGATATGATCTCTCGGATGTTGGAAGGGTTAAGTTAAATTCACGATTAATTTTGGATTGTTCAGATAAAATTACTATCTTAAGAACAGATGACATAATTGCTATTGTCAAAAAAATGTTAGATCTAAGAGACGGTAAAGATGAAGTCGATGATATCGATCATCTTGGGAATAGAAGAGTTAGGTCTGTTGGTGAACTGGTTGAAAATCAAGCAAGAATTGGTGTTTATAGAATGGAAAGAGCTATTAAGGAAAAAATGACAACACTAGATGTAGAGTCTGCTATGCCTCAAGATTTGATTAATGCTAAACCATTAACAATTTCTCTAAAAGACTTTTTTGCAACATCACAACTATCTCAATTTATGGATCAAACAAATCCTTTATCTGAAATTACTCATAAGAGAAGGGTTTCAGCACTAGGACCTGGCGGTTTAACAAGAGAAAGAGCTGGTTTTGAAGTAAGAGACGTTCATCCAACCCATTACGGAAGAATATGTCCAATCGAAACACCTGAGGGACCAAATATTGGTCTAATAAACAGTTTATCAACCTATTCAAAAATTAATAAATATGGATTTATTGAGTCACCATATAGAAAAGTAGTTAACGGAGTTGTTCAGGAAAAAATAGAATATTTATCAGCAATGGAAGAAACTAAATTTACAATCGCGCAAGCAAACTCTAAAGTTGATAAAAATGGAAAATTTACTGAAGATTTGGTGTCAAGTAGGCAAAATTTAAATTTTATTTTATCTAAACCCGAAAATATTGATTACATCGACGTTTCCCCTAAACAACTTGTGTCAGTAGCTGCCTCCCTAATACCATTTTTAGAAAATGATGATGCTAACAGAGCTCTTATGGGATCTAACATGATGAGACAAGCAGTACCGCTTTTAAAACCAGAGTCTCCTTTAGTTGGGACAGGTATAGAAAGCGATGTTGCTCTAGACTCTGGAGTAACAATTGTTGCTAAAAGAGATGGGGTAGTCGATAAAATTGATGGAAAAAGAATTGTAATTAAGGCAACAAGTGAAACTGATTTTTCAAAATCTGGAGTTGATATATATAATTTACAAAAATTTAAAAGATCAAATCAAAATACCTGCATTAATCAAAAACCATTAGTTAGGGTGGGTGACAAAGTTAAACGTGGAGATATTATTGCTGATGGTCCCTCAACAAAGATTGGTGAGTTAGCACTTGGAAAAAATGTAACAGTCGCGTTTATGCCTTGGCAGGGCTACAATTTCGAAGACTCGATATTAATATCAGAAAGATGCGTGACTGACGATGTATTTACTTCAGTTCATATAGAGGAATACGAAGTTATGGCCAGAGATACAAAACTTGGTGAAGAAGATATAACAAGAGATATTC
>NZ_CVSO01000009.1 GCF_001180105.1 Candidatus Pelagibacter communis | reverse complement strand
ATAATGTTTATCATATACCTAATTCAATTGAGGTGGTAAAATTTTTGAACAGAGGAGTTTTGGTACCAGCAAAAGTTACAAGTCCTAAAAGTTTAGAAAACGAGGAGCTGGGAACTATTACTGGAAACTTTTCAAAACCTTTTGAAATTGGATCTACAGTTAAATTGTTATTACAACCGGAAGATTTACACCATGACGATAAAAGTAATTTAAAATTTGATGTGGTTGATAAAAAATTTAGAGGTACAAATTTTATTTACTCCTTAAAAACTGACAAAAATTTTATTTTACCTGTTTTTGTACACTCTCATCATGTTCATCAACATGAGATAAACGAAAAGTTCGGAATAAAAAGACCAATTCATATTGAACATTTAGTTTGTTTTTAAACTAACTTTCTAAAGATTTTAATTTTTTCTTCAGTTTGTCTGGTAGATTTTCGAACCATATCTTTTCTTGACCTGATACAGGCAGCACCTCTCCGTATTCAACCATTTGGGATGGTTCTAAATCAACAATATAAACCCAAACATTTGATTGATCTAATTTGGTTTCTTTCGCTAATAACTTTTTTAATCGATCAATAAGATCGTCTTTAACCTCTTTAGAACGTCCTGCTCTTATTTGGCCATTAAGATAAATTTGTTCATCCTTAATAACTTTTCCTCCCATAAAATGACTATTCTTTTTAGTTTCATTAAAAATGACTTGTGCAAAATATGTATTTGCTCCAGTAGTTTTGCTGTGAATTTTTGTTATACCCTCTGCGATTGACTTTTTTTTACTCTCCTCTAAT
>NZ_CVSO01000008.1 GCF_001180105.1 Candidatus Pelagibacter communis | reverse complement strand
ATTATAAGAAAGAAAAGAGAATAGATTACATGCTTCCAATAATTGCTGATGGTGAAGCTGGATTTGGGGGACCTTTAAATGTATTTGAATTGACTAAAAAATTCATTAAAGCTGGAGCAGCCGGGGTTCACTTTGAGGATCAATTAGCAAGTGAAAAAAAATGTGGTCATATGGGCGGTAAGGTTTTAATACCAACGAGCCAAGCAGTAAAAAACTTGAAAGCTGCTAGATTAGCAGCTGACATAGCTGATGTACCATTAATAATTCTTGCTCGAACTGATGCAAACGCAGCAAAACTAATTACAAATGATCACGATGAAAATGACAAACCTTTCTTGACTGGCGAAAGATCTCCAGAAGGATTTTATTATGTTAAATCTGGAATTGATCAAGCAATTTCAAGAGGTCTTGCGTATGCACCATATTCAGATCTTATATGGTGTGAAACTGCAACACCAAATTTAGAGGAAGCAAAAAAATTTGCTGATGCTATCCATAAAAAATATCCAGGTAAATTATTAGCGTATAATTGCTCACCATC
>NZ_CVSO01000007.1 GCF_001180105.1 Candidatus Pelagibacter communis | reverse complement strand
AAAGCTTGATTATAATTTGCTGCTACACGTGTTCTATAACCTGCATCAGAAATAAGATCCCTAAGAATATTTCTAATGTCAGGGTTATCATCAATTATAAGTATTTCAGTTGACATGTTCAGGTAATAAAATTTTTATCTTAGCTCCATTCTTTTCTTCAATAAACTCGATGTAACCGTTATGATCATTTAAAATTTTATCTACTATTGAAAGTCCTAAACCGCTACCTTTCTTTTTAGTTGTAAAGTAAGGTTTAGATAAATTTTTAAAATTAGATTTATCGAATCCAATACCATTATCTTTTATAATTATGTTTATATAGTCACTTATTAGCAAAATTTCTATACTGATTTTCTTGTTAAAATTACCATCTTTTTCTTGTTTTTCATTTAAACTCTCAATGGAATTTTTTAGAAGATTAATAAAAACTCTGCTAATTTGCTCAATATCACAATTAATGAAATATTTTTTATTGTAAGTAAAATTAATTTTAACTTTATTAGACTCTGAATTCATTAATAGAATAGACTCATCAATTATCTTGTTCAAGTCAGCTTTTTTAAAAATTGGTTTAGGCATTCTCGCAAAATCAGAGAATTCATTTACCAATTTTTCAATTAGTTTGATTTGTTTATTTATCGTTCTGATTTTTTCGAGAAATGCTTCCTTATTATTTTCATCAAATAAATCTGCATATCTTTTTTTTAAATTATCTATAATAAGTTGAATAGGTG
>NZ_CVSO01000006.1 GCF_001180105.1 Candidatus Pelagibacter communis | reverse complement strand
TATGTATAAATTTTGATAATTAGTTAGTTTCATTAATGCAGCAGATCTATTTTTATATGCATTTAAAATTTTTAGTGGCCTTTCATCATTCGAAACCATTTGCAATGCTTCTTTTGATGGCGATTGGTATAGATTTGAATCTTGACTTGATGTTAAAATCAAATTTCCGTTATTATCAATCATATAAATACCATCTAGTTCACGAACTATTTTTTGCGTATTTAAAAATTGAGTAAACTTTTTTTTATTTTCATTAAAAATTTTTATATTTTTATTTAAGTCAAAAGCAACCAAAACTATATCTGACTCAATCTTGTTTCTTATTTCCTCAACATAATTTACAGCTATTTGATAAGAATTGTTTACAGCGGTCGTAATCTTTTTATCGAAATATTTTTCAAGAGCAAAGGAAAATAAAAATAAGGAAAAAACTGATATCAAAATAGATGGTATTAGTGTGAATAAAGAAAAGAAAGTTATATACTTCCTATTTGCTCTTGATCCTTCAATTACTATTTCATTTTTGATAGAATTTTTAATCTCAATAAAAATCATAGAAAAAAAAAATAATAATAATAAAATGTTTGATATTAACAAATATTGTAAATTTTCATCTGTTAGCTTAATAAAACTCTTATCTATGAAAGTTAAAAACGTTAAAAAACCAAGAAAAAGTGTAATTATAAATATTATAATAATAAAAATATTTTTTCTTATAAATTTAAGCATAATAATGTAGTACTTTAAAATTTACCATAATATATGAATAACTGTTTTATTATATTGGCTGCTGGAAAAAGTGATAGATTTATTTCCAAAACACCTAAACCATATAT
>NZ_CVSO01000005.1 GCF_001180105.1 Candidatus Pelagibacter communis | reverse complement strand
TATGAACTACATAAAAAAAAGTAAAAATTGATCCTTCAGATCTTTTAATTCTTTCACCGACTATTGCTTTATCAACGTAATAATCCGTGCTTTCTATAAATTTACTAATTTCATCAGGTCTGTCCTCCCCATCACCATCCATAGGAATTACATAGTCAAAATCCTCTTTTTCATTAATATATCTTAAACCTGTTGCAATAGCTCTAGTGTGTCCAACATTTGTTAATAAACTGATTACTTTAACTTTTATTTCCTCTGTGGAGAATCTTTTATCATCATATTTCTCAGTTGATCCATCATTAATTAAAAAAATTGAGAATTCACTGTTGATGTTTTTTACCTTTAAATTTATATCCTCAATAAGTTTTTCAACGGATCTCCAATCGTTGTAAACTGGAATTAAGATTATTATTTTTTTCATCTATAACCTACACAAACTTTTTTGGTACAGATGTATGCATTTAATAAATCGACATTTTCTTGATTTATTTCTCCAAGCCATACAGGTCTTCCTTTCATGTGGTAAGATATATTACCTGCGTGCCACTCATCTCCCAGAACTACATTAATTGGTTTTGTAAAATCTTTTTGCCAAATTTGAAGAACTTTATCAACTTCAATCTTGCCCTGATAATCAGTTCTTTTATTTTCACTTATTAATGAGACCAGCCCATAAGTAATTGGAGATAACAAAAATAAAATTAAAAATGGCTTGAAAAATTCTTTAAATGTTTTTTCATCATCCTTAATATCAAATATGCTTAAAATAAAAATACCGAAAAAAAGATAAAAAGGTGTCATCCACATTGTCCGTATTTTTGAGCCAGTGACTACTGAAGTTATAAGCATTAAAATTATCGGCAGAAAATTTATTAATAAAATAAAAAATTTTTTTTTATCCTTTATATCAAATCTAACTTTTATTTTTTTAATTACGAAATAACAAAGAACAAAAAAAGGAATTAATATTCCAATTTGTTTTACCAAAAATATAATTGGAAACTTGAAGTGATTTAAAAAACTATAATCTACTAACCCGGCTCTATTAAAAGCATATTTAATTGTTACAAAATCGTTCTGAAAAAGCCAAATTAAATGTGGAACTAACAAAACAAAAAATATTTCAATTGGTAAATAATGTTTAAAATCTATTTTCCTAGTTTTTGTGATAAAAAATTCATAAGCAAAAATCATTACTATTGATAAAAGCAAGTAAGCGAATAAGTACTTTGTTAAAAATCCAATTGCAGCAGTAACACCTAATAAAATTAGAATTACAGTATTTGTATCTTTCTTCATGTATAATTTCCATGTAAGATAAACCGTAAAAGCCCAAAAAGGTAATTGGCAAACGTTTACGTTAAATTCTGGGGTAGTAAAATTGTAAAAGTATATTCCTTCTAGAATTAAAACAGAAAAGAAACTTAAAGTTTTATTTTGAAAAAATTCATTAGAAAATATCCATACTATATAAAAGGCTGATATTACAAAAATTTGACTTAAAAAATAATATGCGATGTCATTACTTCCAAAGAAAAAATAAAAAAATTCAACAAAGAAAGCACTAACTGGTGGATGCTTGTTATATCCCCAATCTAAATTACTACCCCAAGCTAATGCTTCTATCGTATCCAATGGTAAATTATTATTTGTTATATATGGAATCAAAGTCCAAATTAATAAGTGAGCAACTAAAAAAAAATAGAATAAATTACTAATGTTGCTTTTTTTAAACATATATCTATCTATTTATACAATTAATGGTTTCTTGACACCATTTAATTGCTGAATATACTGCGAGCGCCCAGTAATTAATATGGTTAAAATTTCTAAAAACTATATCCCTAAAGAAACTGAAAAATACATGTGCGAAAAACATAAGTTATTTTTTAAAAATAAGTTATCTGACTGGAAGAAAGATTTAATTAGGTCTAATAATGAGGCCTTATATAACAGCTCAATGGACGATAACAGCACATCAGCAGATATAGTCGACCAAGCTAGTTCGTATACCGAAAAAAATGTAGAAATGAGAGCCATTAATAGACAAATAAAGCTTATTTCGAAAATAGAGGAGGCTTTGAAAAGATTAAAAGATGGAACCTACGGATTTTGTGAAGATACAGGAGAGCCTATAGGATTAAAAAGATTAATGGCAAGACCAGTGGCTACTTTATCAATCGCAGCGCAAGAAAAACATGAAAAAGAAGAAAAAGTTTATGCTGACGATTAAACAATAATGAAAAAATATATAAAAAGAGTTTTTCCTGAAAGATTTGATAAATACTGGAATTCAATTAAAGATAAGGAAAATTTAGACAAAACATTAAAAGAAATTACAGAAAATTTTATAGAATCTGACTCCTATGATCTTGTGTCAAACTACTGGCACGTTTTAAATATTCAAAATTACAAGTCATTAATTAAAAGTGGATTATCCAAATATGGGTCAACAATTGCAAGAAATTACTACACTTTTAGCGAAATCTTTCATGATGAATGGTTTGATCAAGCTATTAAAAATCTTGAGGATAAACCGTTTAATATTCAGAGTAATGAGATATTTAAAAAACAAGATGGATTTTCTTTGAAGGAAAGTATTGGATATAATTATATTTGCTATATTCTTTTTTACAATCTAAAAAAATTAGCTTCCTTTCAAAATATTAATAAGATTAAAGATGACGCTTTTTTAGGGTTTAACGACCCATATATTAATATTGAAAATTTTAAAGTAACAACCGATAAAATTGCGTCTTTGCTTGATTATGAAAAGATAAGCAAAGCCTTTGAAATTAATAGTTTTAAAAAAATTCTTGAAATTGGTGCTGGCTCAGGCAGGACATGTGAAACGGTTCTTTCAATTAAAAAAAATTTAAAATACGTTATTTGTGATATATCGCCAGCTATTTATATATCTTTTAAAAGACTTAAGTTATCTTTTCCGGAAAAAAAAATTAATTTATTAATCAATATCAATGATGGTAAAAAATTAACGAAAGAGATAGAGGAAAATGATATTAGCTTTATATTTCCTCATCAGTTGCGTATTATTAAAGATAAATTTTTTGATCTAGCTTTAGGTATAGACTGTTTTCATGAGATGGATAAAAAAGTAATCGATTATTATTTTGATAATCTTAATAAAATAGTAAATTATGTTTACTTTAGTATCTGGGAAAAAACTACCGTACCATATAGTAAAAATATTTTTAAAAAAGAAAATAGATTAGACTACAGCCTAAATGACTACAAAATACCAAAAAATTGGGAACAAATATTCAAAGAAAAATTAGTATTTCCATCAAACCAATTAAGTTTAGGTTTCAAAGTTTTAGGGTAAAGGTATGGTTTCACCTTTTTGCATGAAGTCATAACCTTTAATCACTGCAGGTCTATTAGAAATATTTAGATACCATTTCGTTAAATTTTTATAATTCCCAAGTCCGATATCATGCCAATCATGTCTAGCAATCCATGGCCATGTAGCTATGTCAGCGATAGAGTACTCTTCACCTGCTAAGAATTTTGATTGTGATAATCTTAGATCTAAATCGTTATAGATTGCCTTTGAAATCTTAAAATATCTATCTTCACCAAATTTACTTTTTCCTGGATTATAATGATGAAACTGGTGATGTTGGCCTAGCATTGGTCCGACATAACCCATCTGGGCCATTAACCATTGATTGATTTGATCTCTATTTTTTTCGTCATAAAATTTACCACTTTTATTACCTAGGTAGATCAAGATTGCACCAGACTCAAAAATTATTTTACCGTTATCATGATCTTTAATTACAGGGATCTTATTAAATGGGCTTATCTTTTTAAACTCAGGGTTAAATTGTTCATTTTTGAACAAATTAACCTTTGTAACTTTGTACTCATATTGAATTTCCTCAAGCATAATTGAGATCTTTTTTCCATTAGGTGTGTCGGCTGTAAAAAGCTCAATCACTTTTAACGCCAAGTCTGTTTTTTATAGCTTTTGAAGATGTTGTAAACTCAAAACGATATTTCTCATTTGGCCTAGCTAATTTGAAACATGCCCTCGCTGCTAAAGCCCCTTCGTGAAAACCTGACAAAATTAATTTTAATTTTCCTGGATAGTTACATATATCACCAACAGCATAAATCCCTTTTTGGTTTGTTTCGAATTTTTCAGTATCAACTTCGACTGTTTTTTTATCAATATTTAGCCCCCAATTTGCAATTGGTCCTAACTGCATAATAAGCCCAAAGAAACCTAGCACATAATCAGTTTTTAAATTTTTATTTTGTTTATCATCATCTTCAATATCTATACTTTCAATTTTACTTGAACCATTAAGTTTTTTTAATTGAAACTTGGTAAAAAGATTTATTTTCTTTAATTTTGTTAATTCATGAACCTTATCAACAGTTGCCTGAGCGCCTCTAAATTCATCCCTTCTATGTATCAGATTAACATTACAATTATTTGACAATTCAACAGCCCAATCTAAAGCGCTATCCCCACCACCAAAAATTGAAACTGTTTTGCCTTTAAAAATATTTTTATCCTTTATTGAATATAAAATTGATTTATTTTCAAATTTCTCATGTCCTTCAACTGAAAACTTTCTTGGTTCAAATGATCCAACTCCACCTGCAATTATAACATTCGGAGTAGTAAAGGAAGTTCCTTTATTTGTTTTAACAATCCACTTATCCCCATCTTTTTTAACTTCATCAACTCTTTCAGA
Organism: Candidatus Pelagibacter communis; assembly: GCF_001180105.1. GTDB lineage: Bacteria > Pseudomonadota > Alphaproteobacteria > Pelagibacterales > Pelagibacteraceae > Pelagibacter > Pelagibacter ubique_K. The sequence goes on along the minus strand of NZ_CVSO01000005.1, from coordinate 397 downwards.
TAAATGAAATTTAATATCAAATGGTTTTAGTTGATTAATTAAATTATTAGTAAGCTCTTCACCTGTGCATTCTGGAACTGCAGGAATATCGTAAATAGGTTTGTCAGGATAAAGCTCTATACATTGTCCACCTATTTTATCCAAGTTGTCAACGATCTCACAATCTAAACCAATTAATTTTAATTGATGTGCTGTAAAAAGACCTGTTGGTCCAGCTCCAATAATTAACGCATCTGTTTTAATCATTAAGTTTGTTTTTCTGGCATGTCTACTACTAAACCATCTAAATCATCTGAAACAATAATTTGGCAACTAAGTCTGCTATTTTTTTTTGGTTCATAAGCTTGGTCTAACATGTCATCTTCACCTTCGTTTTTTTTATTTATCTTATCAAACC
>NZ_CVSO01000004.1 GCF_001180105.1 Candidatus Pelagibacter communis | reverse complement strand
AGAAGCCTCACAAATTGTACAATTCAAAAAAACAATACAACTTAATAATACAAAACAAAATCTTTTCATAAATACTTATAAAAAACATAATCTATTCTTTAAAAAAAACCTACAAACAAAAGAACAATAAATAAAATCATATATATATTCATACAAAAATAAACCCCATACTATAAAAATTTATACAAAATTCTAGGAATTAAAGAAATCCCAATCATTGTACTCATAATAACCAATCCAACAGGAACTATAACCTCAACATTTGCCAAAAGCTGATCAACAATAGGCTGTATATCAGCAGCACTTATAATAGCCTCAACACTACTACCTTCCATATTCTTTCACCTCACGAAAAATTTTAAAATCCTATAAAATAAAAATAATATAAAAATACTAAACATCATTGAAAAAACAAACATTAAAAGTAAATAAATATTACTTAATTGAAAAAACATACTATTCAAATAAAGCAAAAATTCATCACCTAAAGAATTATCACTAAAACTTCTTAAATAATTCTCAATAATATCAAACTGCGAAAAATGTAACAAAAAATAGCCAACTTCAGGAATAGAACTTACACCAACTTCCAAACCACCATCCAAACCTACAGAATACATATTATCCCAACTTCAATTCATATTTTGACAAAAATTCTACATCAACCAACTTTACTTTCATCAAATTTTTAGAAGTTGGCACAAATTCAAATATTCCATCATAAAGACCTGAAATATCCTTAAACGAACTACTCTTACTAATATCTAAATTTGCCTTCATAGGCAAATAACCATAACCCTGAACACCATTAGACGGAGAAACATTAACATAGTACACAGTTATACCTTCAATAACCTTATCTCTTTCATCAAAAAAACTATAAGGCCTAATAAACAATACTAAAATTTTCTGTTTCATAAAAAAAACCTCCTTTTAATCTTATAAATATAATATCGGCATAAATAACAAAAACAATACAGTCGCACTCACTAAAAGTGAGAATGCGAAACTACCAAATATTACAAACTTACCACTTAGATTTAATTACAAATTTAGATTTATACTCATTTTCTTTGCAAAGCCTACCAAATCTCACAGTACTCTTCTTATCGTGTAATGTTTCATACTCTCCAGTTATAACCTTACGACATTCACCAATACTCGCATAATAATCATGCAAATTAAACATCATATGAACATAACTTTCCTCACGGTAACTAGAATAAAAATCTTGCAAATAATCATATATATAGTCCATAAGACAAGGATCATTATTAAACAACCAACCAAGATGATCTAAAGAAGCTTTAACAGTATAACCAGAAGATACAAAATCCTCCAAACTTTCATTAGGATGCAAAAGCCTCCTAAGCCTATAACAATCTTGAAGTTCTCCCTCAAGTTCAGACACACGATTAAGAGCCTGCTCAAGCTCATAATTAAGGCTCATAACACCCACAATAGAACTATCATCAAAAAAAGAGCACTGATAAGAAGAATCGCTATAAGCAGAACGCCTACGATTATGATCAATACCACAAGACTCCTTCTCAGGGAAAAATCTACGATAATCATAAAACCTAGACTTCTTATAAGCTAAAACATTTACTTCCAATTCATACCAAACCATATCATGAAATAATACTAAATCAGAAATTAAACTATCTTCATTCTGACCATAACGCAACAAAGATAAATTACTAAGTTTTTTAGAAATATCTAAAATACATTTATGAATATCAAAATTATGAGAATAAACCCTAATTACAGAATCATATTTTTTACAATCTAAACTAGCCTTCCTTAAAATCTTCCAAAAAGCATCATAATCACAATCCTTCTTCAATTTATTACCATCCCTTTTAACTAAACGAAAAGTAGTACTTGTCAAATAATTAATAATCACATCGCAATTATCCAAAACAAGAAAACATTCTTTTAAAACACCAAG
>NZ_CVSO01000003.1 GCF_001180105.1 Candidatus Pelagibacter communis | reverse complement strand
CCGCCAGTGACAAAAATATATCGCGCCATGGAAGTATGTTATAAGCTTTTTTTTGTAAAAATAAAAGAATTAATTGTTGTTATCAGGTATTTTTGGAGCGTCTTTATCTGAATTTTCGTCCACTGTATCAATTAATGATTTTTCAGGACTTAATTTTTGATTCGATAAGATAGTCAGTCCTAAACTACAAATTATAAATAATGTTGCTACAATAGCTGTACTTTTGGTCAAAAAATTGCCTGCCGTTTTGGAAAACATATAACTTTCTTGTGATACACCAATTCCTAATGCGCCACCCTCTGATTTTTGAAATAAAACAAGAATTACTAAAATAATAGCAAGGACAATGTTTATCGTTAGCAAAATGTTTTCCATGGGGACTAATTATACGTTTTTTTTACTATATCAATAAATTTTTTGGAGTTTTGCGAAGCTCCACCGATTAAAAAACCATCAAGATTAGTTATTTTTTTTAAATTTCTTATATTTTCAGGATTTACAGATCCACCGTATAAAATTTTTGGTAATTTACCCTTAAATTTTTTTTTTATGAATTCAACTGTTTGCTCGAGTTCATCTATTTTAGGAATTTTTCCAGTGCCAATTGACCAAACTGGCTCATAAGCAACAAATATATTAGACTTTTTTTTTATCTTTTTTAAACCAAGTTTAATTTGTTTTGATAAAATTGATTTTGTTTTTTTTCTCTTTTTTTCAGACAAAGTTTCGCCAATACAAAAAATAACTTTTAATTTTGATTTAATAGCACTTTTAATTTTGAGATTAATAAGTTTGTCAGTTTCGCCTTTTTGTCTATTTTCTGAATGACCTAAAATTACATAATTGGCACCAGAGCTTTTAAGCATTTTTGAATTTACGAAACCTGTATGTGAGCCATAGTCCTCACTCTCATGACAATTTTGACCTCCTATATCTATTAAACAATTTTCAAACTTTTTCAAAAAGGAAGAAATTAAAGTATATGGAGGACAATAAATTAATCTTCCTTTCTTAATTTCTTTAGATTTTGAAAATCTAATAACTTTATCCAATGTATTTAATGATTTTAAATTTCCATACATCTTCCAATTAGCAATGAAATACATAATTTTGTTTGTCATAATTCCTTTTTTAATCTATAGATTTGTTTTTATAGATCAATAAATAATCATATATAATGTTAAATAAGTTTAAAAATTTCTCGAAAAGTAAACTTGGAGCAGTCGTGGTATTTATCGTTGCCTTGCCTTTTGTATTCTTTGGGATGGGTAGTGTTTTTCAAAATAAGGACACAAATAACATTGCTAAAATTGACAATTATAACATTTCAACTAAAAATTTTACTAATCATATTAGTTCTCTGGGTATTAGTTCTGAGGTGATAAGAAATAATTTAGATCAAAATATTTTAGAAGAAATATTAAGTGATTTACTAGCTAAAAAATTTATTGAATTAGAAATAGATCATTATGATTTATTAATTTCAGATAAACAATTAGTCAAAATTATAAAAAAAAATAAAAATTTTTTAGATCAAAATTCTAAATTTGATAGAATTAGATATGAGAAGTTTTTAATTGAAAACAATATAAATGCTTCAGATTTTGAAAAGAGACTTAAAGATAGAGAATTAGAAAAAAAACTTTTTTTTCTTTTAAATGGAGGTATCAAAGTGCCAAAATTTGAAATAAATAAATTTTATGAGTACGAAAATAGTAAAATTGACTTAAGATTTATTAACCTTGATAATTTTTATAAAAAAAAGAGTCAATTTTCTGAATCAGAAATCGCAAATTATATTGAAAATAATAGTGTCAGTTTACAACGAGATTTTATAGATTTTGATTATGTAAAAATAACACCTAAAAACTTAGTTGGTGCAAATGAATATAGCGAAACATTTTTCACAGAAGTTGATAAAATTGAAAATGATATCTCCAATTTTTCAGATCTCAAAAATCTTTTAAATGATTATGAAAATATTAATGTTGAAAAAAAAACAAATTATACACTTGTTAATAATGATGATCCTTTTAAAGAGGTCTATGACAATAGATTTGAAAATGGTATTCAGATTATGGATAAAAATGACTATATTCTTCTATTTCAAATCAAGAATATCGAAAATAAAATTCCAGAAATAACAGATAAAAATTTTAAAAACTTTATTTTAACATCATTAGTTGAGAAAGAAAAATTTGATTATAACAAAAAAATTTTTGATAAAATAAGTGTCAATAAATTTTCAGATGCTGATTTTGAAAATATTAGTAGTGATAAATCCTTATTTGAAAATATTCAGTTAAACTCCGTTAAGGATAATAATTTTTTTGAAATCAATTCAATTGAGTATATTTATTCACTTCCTGAAAAAAGTTTCCTATTAGCCTCTGATGAAAAAGGCAAAATATACTTAGCCAAAATAGATAAGATTAAAACACAAAATATTGATAATAAAAAAAAAGATTTTGATACTTATTACAATAAAACACATGAAAAATTAAAGAGTGATGTTTTTTCTACTTATGATTTATACTTAAATAAAAAATATAATGTAAAAATTTATTCAAGGACAATCGAAAGATTAAGAAACTATTTTAAATGAAATTAAATGTAAGTCTAAAAGAATTTAAAAAAAAACATAACCAAAAAAAAAATCAAGTTTTATACTATAAAATTAAATCCAAAAGTTCTTTTGAGATTGAAAATTTGATTAATAACTTTCTAGTAGATAAGAATAGTTTTATTTTTGAGTCCGTAGAAAAAGGTAAAATAAAAGGTAGATACACAATTTTTGGCAAAGAACCAGATAAAATATGGGAGTTTAATCAAAAAAGAGTTTCTTCAATTATATCTGGAAGAAAAAAAATAATTAAAGGTGATCCAAAGATTATATTAAGTAAAATAATAGATGATTTTAAATTTAATATCCCATCTTCATTACCGCCTATGTGTAGTATGATAGCTGGATACTTTTCTTATGATGCAATTAGATATATAGAAAAAATCAAAAATTCTTGTACTAACGATCTTAAACTACCAGATATTAGATTGATTAGACCTACTACTCTAATAATACATGACAATGTTAAAAAGGAAATTTTTTTTATCAAAAATATTTTTTCTGATATTAAAATTAATAACCTAAAAAAAAAGTATTTTGAAATACAAGATGAAATTAATAGTCTTTTGATAGGTTCAAAAGTTTCTAAATTTCAAAAGGATAACTCAAATAAAAAGTTTAGCGTTAAATCAAACATTTCAAAAAAAAGGTTTTTCCAAATTGTAAACAAAGCCAAACAATATATAAAGAAAGGTGACATATTCCAGGTTGTTTTAAGCCAAAGATTTGAGTCAAAACTTACAAAAAAACCAATTGAAATTTATAAGAAATTAAGAGTTACTAATCCTTCACCGTTTATGTTCTTCTTTAATTTTAATGACTTTCAAATTATTGGAGCAAGTCCAGAAATATTGGTTAGATTAAGAAATAATGTAATTACTGTAAGACCAATTGCAGGAACAAGACCTAGAGGAAGAAATAATAAAGAGGATAATTTATTAAAAAAAGATCTAATCAATGATAAAAAAGAATTATCTGAACATCTTATGCTTCTCGACTTAGGTAGAAATGACGCTGGAAAAGTTTCAAAGATTAATACTATAAAAGTTACTGAAAAATTTAAAATTGAAAAATATTCACACGTTATGCATATCGTATCTAATGTGACGGGTATCTATGATAAAAAATTCTCAAAATTTGAGGCCTTAATGGCTGGGTTTCCAGCAGGCACAGTTTCGGGAGCACCTAAAATAAGAGCGATGGAAATAATCGATGAACTTGAAAAAAATAATAGAAAAATTTACGCTGGAGGAATTGGTTACTTTTCTGCAAACGGAGATTTCGATACTTGTATAGCTTTAAGAACAGCAATAACAAAAAGTAACAAATTTTATGTTCAGGCAGGCGCTGGAATTGTTGCGGATAGCAAGCCAATAAATGAATATAATGAAACAATTAATAAAGCAAAAGCTTTAATAAAGTCTTTAGAAAAATGAAAATACTTCTTATTGATAACTACGATAGTTTTACATATAATTTGTACCACTACTTATCTGCTCTAAAAACTAAAGTAGAAGTTTATAGAAATGATAAAATAAATTCCTCAGAAATTATCAAGAAAAGATTTGATAGAATTGTTATTTCTCCAGGACCAGGGAACCCAAATCAATCTGGAAATTGTTTGAAAATTGTAAAAGAATTTCATAGCAAATTACCTATTCTTGGAGTTTGCCTCGGACATCAAATAATAGGTCAAGTTTTTGGATCTAAAATAATTCAAGCAAAAAAATTGATGCACGGAAAAACAAGTAGAATAATATCTAAAAAAACCGGAATACTTAAAAATTTACCTAAAAACTTTGAAGCAACTAGATATCACAGTTTGATAATTGACAAAAAAACACTGTCAAAAGAGCTGGAAATCACTGCAGAAACAACGGACAATTTAATAATGGGGGTTAAACATAAAAAACATAATGTGCATGGGGTGCAATTTCATCCTGAAAGTATTAAAACAAAACTTGGAATAAAAATTTTAAAAAACTTTATTAGATTTAAAAACAAATGAAACAATTCATTAACAAAATAGGAGCAAAACAAGATTTAACTTTTTCAGAAAGTAAAGAAGCTTTTAAAATATTAATGGAAGGAAAAGCTAATGATCAAGAGATATTTGATTTTTTAACTATGTTATCAAATAAAGGTGAGTCTTCTGATGAAATAGCTGGGGGTGTTTACGTATTAAGGGAAAAATCAAAAAGGGTAAATGTAGAAGATTGTATTGATACATGTGGTACGGGTGGAGATGGTATGAACACTTTAAATATATCTACCGCATCAGCTCTATTATTGGCTAGTATGGATATTAAAGTAGCAAAACACGGTAACAAAGCTGTTTCATCAAAATGTGGATCAGGTGATGTATTGGAGGCACTCGATATAAATATTAATTTGGATTCAAATGAAATTGAACAACAAATAAGTAAAAACAATTTTGGTTTCATGTTTGCACCGAACTACCACAGCGCAATGAAATTTGTTGGGCCAACTAGAAAAAAAATTGGAAAAAGAACAATTTTCAATATGATTGGACCATTAAGTAGCCCTGCATTAGTAAAAAAACAAGTTATTGGTGTATTCGATAAAACACTTTTAGAGATATTTGCAAATGCTTTAAAAAGTTTAGATATTAAGTTTGCATGGATTGTAAACAGTGATGATGGTTTAGATGAAATATCACCATATGCAAAAACTAACGTGATGCAATTAAAAAACAATGAGATTACTGAAATTACAATAGACCCAAAAAAATTAAAAATAAACGCTGATAATTTTGAAAACCTTATAGGGCAAGATGCTAAATTTAACGCTGATAAAATGTTAGGTATTTTTAAAGGTGAAGATAATGATTTTTCAAAAGCAGTATGCTTGAATGCTGCTGCAGGATTAATTGTATCAGGAAAATACGAAAATTATGAACAGGCATACAATTATGCAAGAGATTTTATAAAGTCAGGGGCTCCATATAAACACTTAGTAAAAATACAAAATGCCTGAAAACATTCTTGAAAAAATAATTAAAAACAAAACTGAGAAAATAGAAAAACTCAAAAAAACTATTACATCAGAATCCTTGAATGATTTAATTAAAACAAATAGTACTTTTGTAAATTTTAAAGAAAAAATTGAGGATAATATCAAAGAAAATAAATTTTCTATTATTGCCGAAATTAAAAAAGCTAGTCCGTCAGCAGGTATAATAATCAAAGATTATGACCCTGTGGAAATTGCCTGTACATATAATAACAATAAGGCGACATGCTTATCTGTTTTAACTGAAGAGGATTTTTTTTATGGAAACTTAATTCACATAAACAAAATTAAGCAGAAAATAAAATTACCAATTCTTTGTAAAGATTTTTTTATCGATAAATTTCAAGTATCTTTGGCCAAAAGTTATGGAGCGGATGCAATATTAATTATTTTAGCTGGGGTTACTGATAAGGTGGCAAATGAATTGTACGAAGAAGCACTTAGATTAAATATGTCAATTATTGTCGAAGTTCATACTGTGGAAGAAGCCAAGCGAGCATTAAAGTTCAAAAATTCATTGATTGGAATAAATAATAGAAATCTTAAAACTCTTAAGACTGAAATAAATACAACTTACGATATTCATGAAGTTTTGGTCACTCATCCTGGGCCTTTAATTTCTGAAAGTGGAATAAAAACAAAAGACGAACTATTAGAAATCTCAAACAAAACCACAATCAAAACTTTTCTTATTGGTGAATCACTATTAAAAGATTTAGACAATAATTCTATTTTTTCAGTATTGTAGCGTTTAAAAGCCCCTAATTTCCTCTATTTTTTTCTATTGTTAATTGATAAGAACTTTTGTAGAACATAAATGTACGTAATTTGTTCTATGCTAACTAAAAAACAAAAAAACTTATTAATGTTCATCAATAAGAAGCTGAGAAGCAGTGGTGTGTCTCCTTCCTATGAAGAAATGAAAAGCTCTTTAAATCTCAAATCTAAGTCAGGAATACATAGACTGATAAGCGCATTAGAAGAAAGAGGTTTTATTAAAAGGTTGGCTCATAAAGCACGAGCATTAGAGGTTGTAAAATTACCTGAAACAGCTTCAGCAAATGATATTTATAACTCGTTTTCACCAAGTGTAATTAAGGGAGGACTTGATGAAACGACAGACAATGAAAACGAAATTCCAGTTTTAGGGAAGATTGCAGCCGGCACACCAGTTGAAGCTATTCAAAATGAAGTGAGTAGAATTCCCCTTCCAGCAAATATTGAGAAAAATGGAGAATTTTTTGGTCTTAAAGTTCAAGGTGACTCTATGATAGAAGCTGGAATAAATAATGGTGATACAGTTATTGTAAAAAAAGCTGACACTGCCGAAAATGGAAAAATTGTGGTTGCATTAATTGATGATCACGAAGCAATGCTGAAAAGAATAAGAAGAAAAGGTAAAACTATAGCGCTTGAGAGTGCAAATAGAAATTACGAAACTAAAATTTTTGGTCCTGATAGAGTAAAAGTTCAGGGTGTTCTTGTATCTTTATATAGAAACTTCTAAAAAAATAGTCTAAACATTATTAATGTCAAAAGTAGCAACAAGATTTGCTCCATCACCTACGGGGCCGCTTCACATAGGTGGGGTAAGAACTGCTTTATTCAATTGGTTATTTGCAAAAAATAAGGGTGGAGATTTTCTTCTAAGAATAGAAGATACAGATAAAGAAAGATCAAAAAAAGAATACCAAAATCAAATTATTCAGTCCTTAAAATGGATTGGTATAGATTATGATAGCGATGAGTACATACAATCAACCAAAATAAGTGGTCATGTCAAAATTGTAGCGGAACTTTTAAAAAAAGGAAATGCTTATAAATGTTATTGCTCAAATGAGGAAATTGAAGAACAAAAGAAAAGAGCTAAACAAAAAAAGATACCATATATTTATGACAGAAAATGGAGAGATAAAAACGAAAATGAGGCTCCAAAAAACATTAAACCGGTAATAAGGTTTAAAAGTAAGATAGATGGTAAGTCCAAATTAAAAGATTTGGTACAAGGAGATGTTGAAATAGATAATAATACAATTGAAGATTTTGTTATTTTAAGGAATGATGGCACACCGACATATAATCTATCAGTGACTGTAGATGATCATGAAATGAATGTAACGCATATCATTAGAGGAGATGACCATAAAATCAATACTTTTAAGCAAATGCAAATATATGAGGCTATGAATTGGGATCTACCAAAATTTGCCCATATACCTTTAATTCATACAAAAGAAGGTAAAAAATTATCAAAAAGGGATAAAGATTCTACACTAGATGATTATTCAAAAATTGGAATAATGCCAGAAGCTTTGAGAAATTATTTGTTAAGGTTGGGGTGGTCTTTTCAAGATAAAGAGATTTTTAATTTGGAAGAAAGCATCAAACACTTTAATTTAGAAGGAATTGGCAAATCTCCCTCAAAATTAGATTTAAACCGTATTTTGTCTATGAATGAATATTATATTAAGAATATGAAAGAAGATAATTTATTTGATCAATTAAAAGAATTTTGTGAAAATTATAAAGAAAAAATACTCCCTGAAAAAGAAGATCAAGTAAAAAAATCTCTTATATTTCTTAAAAATAAAGCAAAAACATTAGAGGATATTTTTAATAATTTAAAATACTTACTTTCTGACGAAATTAATTTTAATGATGAGGATTTAAAATTGATAGATAGTACGTCAAAAGGAATTATTGCTGAATTTAAGAGTAAAATAAAAGATATATCAAAATTTGACCGAGAAAGTTTAGAGCCATTGATAAATGAATTGATAAAGACTAATAACACAAATTTTAAAGGTGTTGGTCAACCCTTAAGAATTGCGTTAACAGGGTCGAAATATGGACCAGGTATTTATGATATTATTGTTTCTTTAGGTAAAGACGAAGTTCTTAAAAGATTAGGAAATAAGATATTTATTTAAGACTTTTGCGGCCTCCTCGCTAGAGGAACTAAGAGGTCTTATCTGATCAAGAGTTTTTGAGCATTCTTCAACTTGATTTTGTGCAAATTTTGGATTTTTTAAGAAGTATACAGTTGATTTATAAATTTCTTTAGCATTACACTCATTTTGTAAGAGTTCTGGAATAACTTCTCTTTTATTTATTATATTTATAATATTAGCGAACTTAACTTTTACGAGAGACTTCATTATTAGGTAATTAACGTAATTTATCTTATAAATAATAATTGAAGGTACTTTTGCATTACAAATTTCCAAAGAAACAGTGCCTGATTTTGATACAGCAAAAATTGAATTGAGTAGTACTTCAGACTTGATATCTTTATCTACTACAATATCACAATTATCTAAATTTGATTTTTCTAATTTTTCAGTAATAAAATTTATATTTTCTAATGTTGAATGAAACACAAAAACAAAATCTTTATATTTTTTGTTCATTAGCTTTATGAATTCGATTAAAATTGGTAAAAGTGCTTTTAGCTCTGATATTCTACTTCCTGGGAATATAGAAATTATTTTCTTTCCTCTAGAAATATGAGATATATCAACTTTAGATTTATTTTTTTCTAATAAAGGATGCCCTACAAATGTGTTTGGGATATTTTCTTTATCAAAATATTTTCTTTCAAAATCGAACAATAATAGAAAATGATCTATAAATTTTTTGAATTTTTTTACTCTACCTTCTCTCCAAATCCATACTTGAGGGGCAACGTAATGAATAGTTTTAATATTAGCATTAATTTTTTTTACTCTTTCAGCAACTCGCAAAGTAAAATCTGGGCTATCGACACTAAATAATATATCAGGGTCAAATTTAATAATTTCTTTAACAGTGAAATCAATTTTTTTTTTTATTTTAAAAATATTAAATAAAACACTTGTAAATCCCATGTAAGTAATCTGTTCAATATTGAAAATCGAATTTATGCCCAAACTTGCTAAATTTGATCCACCAACAGATAAAAACTTAAGATCGTTATTTCCTTTTTGAATTTTTTCAATTACTGTTGTTGCTAATTTATCTCCTGAAGCTTCTCCTGTTAAAATAAAGACCTTTTTCATTTTATTAATATAAACATCTTATTTTTAATGGCAAAGTTAATGCATTTGTTTTTTTCTAGAAAAATATTTTGTTTATCTTTAAGCACTATTCCTTTAAGACCTGCTTTTTTACAATCTTTTAAAGTATCTAAACCTATAGTAGGTAAATCAACTCTCATATCTTGTTTTTTTTTTGGATATTTAATTAATACACCTCTTTTGATTTTTGTTTTATTAATTTTTTTAATTAAATTTTTAGTACCCTTTGAGGTTTCTTTAAAAGCTGAATTTTCCCTTACAACAATTGCTTGAATATGGTCAAAAGCTTTAGTTTTTTTAAGAATATTTTCACCTTTCTTAATATCATTTAAGTCATCTTTTGAAGGTTTGTATTTAGTATAGTTGCCTTTCTTTAATGATAGTTCTGGAGTAAAAAATGTAGATTTGATAACCTTAACTTTTTCTAAAGCTAAAATGTTTATTAATTCTTTTAATATAGCAGCATCCCCTTTTTTATAAGCTGTGATAATTTTTGGAAGATAGTAAATTCCGGTCATATCAAGTTTTAATTTTGATAAATTTGGTTTGTCTATTTTACCTGCAAATATTACTTTTTTGCATTTCTTTTCTCTCAACAATTTCAAAATTGATCCAAACTGTCCTATATTTACTCTAAATGACTTTAAATCTTTCTTGAAAATATTTTTCTTTGATAAATCTAAAATAAGATATTTTTTTTTATTTTTCTTTATTTTTTTTAAAATTAATTTTGGAAAATCAGTGTCTCCAAAGAACAAACCTATCATTTTATTTACTTAATGGCGTACAAATTGGCCTTTTTTTATCATGGTTAATAAAGTCTATCACCTCTCTTACATAAGTGTTTACCTTAAGAGACTCGCTCAATTTTGCTAAATTTTCATGTAAAGACTTTGTCTTAAAGATTTCTTTATAATCTTCTGAGAGGGCTAAAATTTCTTTATTTGAAACTTTTTTTCTTCTTAAACCAATTAAATTAATACCTTCAAGATAGTTTCTATTGCCAAATGATAATCCGTATGGAATTACATCTCTTGAAACTCCTGACATACCACCTATCATTGCCATTCTGCCTATTCTTGTAAATTGTTGAATACCACAATTTCCTCCAATTATTACATCATCTGAAACTTGTGCATGTCCGGCAATAGCTGCACTATTTGCAATAACCACATTATTACCAACCATGCAATCGTGTGCAATGTGGGCACCTATCATAATAAGATTATTATTGCCTATTTTTGTTATTCCGCCCCCTCCTTCTGTTCCTGTATTAATAGTTACATGTTCTCTAATAATATTATTATTTCCTATTTCTAATTTCGTTTCTTCTCCTTGATATTTTAAATCTTGAGGGTCCGTTCCAACCGAGGCAAATGGAAAAATTTTTGTGTTGTTGCCTATTGTGGTATTTCCTTTAATATTAACATGAGATTGAATTTCTGTACCTTCGCCTATTTCAACATTCGGGCCTACGATACTATAAGGTCCTATTATAGTTTTTGCTGAAATTTTAGCTTTTTTATCTACAATTGCTGTTTTGTGGATCATAAATTTTTTAATTTCTCTTTTATTTGTTATCTTTGATAAATTCTTTTAGATCTTTTGCTGGATACCCCATAACTCTACTATTATCAGGGATATCTTTTATTACCCCGCTACCTCCACCAATTTTTATATTGTTGCCAATCTTAAGATGTCCTGAAATGCCCGCTTGACCACCTATCATAACATTATCACCTAATATTGAAGATCCTGCAAAACCAACCTGGCCCGCAATTATACAATTATCACCAATCTTAACGTTATGGGCAATATGTATTTGATTATCAAGAAAGGTATTTTTGCCGATTACTGTATTTGAAATAGAACCTCTATCAATTGTTGATCCACATCCAATTTCTGAATAATCATTAATTACAACTATTCCTATTTGTGGGAATCTATAATTATTTCCATTATTTGGAAAGAAACCAAATCCTTTTTTGCCCAGTACACAACCATCTAAAACTTTAATATGATTTTTCAAAATAGTATTTCTAATAATTGTATTTGATCCAATTGAGCAGTTATCTCCAATTATAACATTTTTTTCTATAATAGTATTATGACCAATTAAACAGTTTTTCCCAATTTTTACTTTAGAACCGATAAGAACATTTTTCCCAAACTTTACTTTATTTTTAAATTTAGTTTTTGATATTTCTTTTACAGAATTATCAAAATCGTCGTTGACAGAGTCAGGATATAAAATTTCTGTCACTTTAGCAGTGCTTATCAAAACATTCTCAACAATTATTTTTTCACATTTATTAGGTAAACAATCCTGTAAGTTTTTCGTTGTAATACAGGCTGCAGCTTTTGTAATTGATGCTTGTGGTTTATATTTATTTGAATGAAGAAAACTAATATCTTTAGAGGAGGCAGAATTTAAATCAGTTATATCAAAAATTTTTATTTTTTTATTATCATTTTCATTATTCAATTTTAAAACTTTATAAACTTCTTTAAGTTCTAGAGGTCCATAATTTTTAAAAAAAGGATTTGTCATAAAATAGTTAATAACAAATACTCGTAATTATTACTTATCAAGTTTTGTTGCTAATTATTTCTTATCAACAATTGTAGCAGACCATATTGCATCAGCCATTTTTAGATTATTTACAAAGGCATTACCTTTATATTTCCACACTCTTCCATGAGATCTAATAGCTTCAATCTTTAGCTCCAGCTTACAATTAGGTATTACTGGATTTCTAAACCTAGCTTTTTCAATATTCATTAAAAATACTAATTTATTCTCATAAGTTGACTTATCCAAACCATCCGCCGTTAGGGCTGCAGCAGCTTGCCCGAAAGCTTCTACAATTAATACTCCAGGCATAACAGGCTGATCAGGAAAGTGTCCTTGAACAAAAAAACTTTCTTTTGTAACATTTACAATAGCTGTGGCGGAATGTAATTTTTTGATATCTACTAGCTGATCTAATAATAACATTGGCTCTCTGTGAGGTAAAAGTTGCTTAATTTGATCTTTTGTTAAGCTATTTGACATTTTATTAATCTATTTTAATACTTTTAATTTTTTGGTTTACAAGATTTAAAATATCTTTGGTTATATCATCTTCTTTTGACCCCATCACAATATGTTTTTTTTGGACAATTATTCTTATGGAATTTTCTTTAGAATATGTTTCTAGTATCGGAGCAAGTTTTTTAATTAAATTTGTTGATGCTTTGACTCTAGTTTGTGTTATATCATTTGAAGCTTTGCTTCTATCTTTTTGATAATTTGCAATATCAGCTCTTAAATCTTGTATCTTTTTTTTAAACTCTTCCTCACTAAGTACATTTTTTTGAGATATAAGTTTTTTTTCTTTTTCGAAAATATCTTTTTCTTTCTTTTTAAACGAAGCTATTGATGTCTCACGTTTTTTTTTAATTTTTGCAATAATTGCTTTTCCAGCAATTGACTCTTGCATTATTTTTTCCACATCAAGATAAACAATTTTTTCTTTAGAATACCCTGGCAACGAAATTAGAAAAAGTAATAAAATACTTGTTAATATCTTCATCATTAATTCTAAAAAGTTGTACCTATATTAAATTGAAAACTTTGTGTTTTATCAGTATCTATTTTTGAGATAGGTTCAGCAATCGTAAATGTAAATGGACCTATTGGTGAAAACCATTCAACTCCAAAGCCGGTAGAAGATCGGATATGATTTGAGTCACCTATCGAATTTGAGTAATCAACACCCCAAACATTGCCTGCATCGATGAAATAATTAAAATCTATATTTTGAAAACTAGGCATAATCATAGGTAGGTTTGTTTGAAAGTTCAGAGATGCAGAATAATTTCCCCCTATATAATCTTTTGTATCAACAGGTCCGATTTTTCCCGCTTCAAATCCTCTTAACCTTTTTCTCGGCAAGTTAAGTCTTTCTGATATTCTTACATCATCAGATAATCCATTAACTGCTCTCATGTACAATCCTAAGCTTGTAGTTATGTCGCTAATTGTATGGAAACTGTCAATTTGATACCCATTTAATAAAGTATTACTTTCAGAAACTAAAGGAATATTTTGTGTAAAAACACTTCTAAAACCATCTGATGTTTGAAATTTTTGATTTCTTTTGTCATAGTCTAGCTTATATCCCACTAATGAAGTGAAATAAGAACCCTCTTGTTTTTTTAGATTTTTACTTGCTAAATTATTAGTTTCTAAGGTTTCATAAGTAGTTCTAAAAAATGGTCTAAAAAATAAGTTATCATATTGCTCATAACCAGTTCCAAGACTAAAACCAGCGTCGGTAGATGAGTAACCAAAATCATTCATTTTATCAGTGTCTGTTATAAATATATCTGTCTGTAAAGATTTATCTGAATAGTTAAAATTGGGATTATCTATAGTAAAGTTCCCCCTTAATCGTTCCTCGCTTACTCTCAATGAAGTAGATAGCTTAACACCCTTTCCTAAAAAGTTATTTTCACTTACAGAAAATGCTGCAGTACCACCCTCAGAACCAACTCCTGCTCCTAATAAGATCTCACCAGTTGGTTTCTCTTCAACACTTATAATAATATCTTTTTGATTACCTTCTCCCCCTTCTACAATTTCACTTTCTACTGTCTTAAAAATATTTTTAGCCCTAATATTATTTAAGGATTTAGCGTGAAGCAATTTATTAAATGGATCTCCTTCATCAACTTCTAACATATCTCTAATCACCCTCTCCTCTGTAATATTATTTCCAAGAATATTTATCTTATTTACATAAAATTTTTCACTTTCTTTAACCTGAAAAGAGAGTTTTAATTTGTTATCGTTTAAAATCTCAGTTTCAATTGTAGCATCTATAAAATCATACAATCTAGATACTGAGATTTTATCTATTTGTTTAACAACTTTATTTACTTTATTAAGAGAGTATTTTTTTCCTTTGAGATTATTTAAAATCTTTTCAACATCATTAAAATCATTTTTATCGAAGTCATCGGGAAGAATTAGTTCAGTTTCACCAATACTATATATGTTACCAGCATTAATGTTGTAAATCAAATTAAAGTGGCTATCATTAAAAACAGCAGAAGAGTTTTCAACTTCTACTTTATAAAAACCTTTATTTAAAAAAAATCTTTCAAGTAATCTTTTATCTAGTTCTATTTGGTCTGGGTTAAGAAACTTTTTATTTGTAACAAATTTCCAAAATTTACTTTCTTCACTAACAATAATATTTCTTAATTTTTTATCCTTGTAATATCTGTCGCCTGTAAAAATAATATTTTTGATAAGAGCTTTTTTTCCAAGATCAAGGTTGTAAATTATATCTACTGTTTCATTGTTATTTACCTTTAATACAGCTTCAACTTCTGAAAAATAATATCCAGATTGATATAATGAAGTCTTAATTTTTTTTACATCTTGTTTTGCAAGAAATTCTTCATATGGACTTTTTTCTTTTAGATTTAAGTTTTTAAGAATAAGATTTTTTGTTTTTTCTGCTTTAACTCCATTTAAGATAATTTTTTGAATTATTTTTCTTTCTTTCACAGTTACTATTAAAGTGTCATCTACTACTTTAAATTTAATATCTGAGAAAAAATTTGTATCGTATAACTCTGAAAGAATTCTATTAAGGTCAGTTTCTGAATAATCTGAACCTAACTTTATACCTCCAAAAGTAATTATACTTTGTTCTGAAATTCTATTATTATTTTTTACTTCTATTTTGTTAATAACATCTGCGATTGCAGATGAGAAAAATAGATTTAAAATCAGGAGTGTTGAAGTAAAAAATTTCATTTTTTGTTGGATATTACACTTAAAGAACTAGTTTTCAATCTTACAAACTGATTTAATCTTTCAATTTGAGCTAAATTTTTTGGTTTTTGACGCTTAAATTTTGTGAAATCATTTAAATTTATGTATCTTGTTAAATTCGTCATCAAATCACTAAAATTAATTTTTTTATCAAGAAAAAGTTCAACTAATTGATCATTAATTGAAACTAAGATACTTTCAAAGAGACTTTCATTAGAAGGTATTATTTTTAAAATTTTAATTGAAGGAAATTTTTTTATATTCACTTTTTGGAAATTAAGTGAATTTAAAATATTAAAATCAATTTTTTTTGTTTTCAAAATTTTTTTATTTTTGGTGTGACTATATATAGAATTAAAAATTGGAATTTTCATATTTGTTTCGTGTGCCACAATTTTAATGAGACCATTTTTTAATTTAATAATTGCATGCACATATGATTTTGGGTGTATTAATACTTCAAAATTATTGTAATTAAGATCAAAAATTTTTTTTGCTTCAATAACTTCAAAAACTTTGTTCATTAATGTTGCAGAGTCCACTGAAATCTTTTTTCCCATTTTCCAATTTGGATGCTTAATTGCATCAATAGGTTTTATATTTTTGTGAATTTTTTTTTTTAAAAAAGGACCCCCAGATGCAGTAATAAATATCTTATCAATATCATTTTTATCTAAATCTTTTATTACTGACCAGATCGAAAAATGTTCAGAGTCCACTGGTACAAACTCTGTATGATTTTTTTTTAATTCTTTTTTTATTAAACTCCAGCCACAAATAATTGACTCTTTATTTGCTATAGCAATTCGTTTCGTCTTGTTAATAATATTTAAAGTTGGTTTTAAACCATTAATTCCAGATATAGCACACATAGTGTAATCTACTTTTTTTTTAATAATTTTATTAATACATTTGAAATCATTAAAAACTGAAATATTTTTAAATTTTTTTTTTAATAGAATAAACTTTTCATAATTTGTAACAATTATATTTTTAACATTAAAAGTTTTAATTTGTTTTGAAATTAAATCTAAATTTTTATCGGTAGACAATAACAAAACTTTAAAATTTTTTTTATCTTTTTTTATGATATCTAAAGTCTGTCTTCCGATCGAACCTGTTGAACCTAAAACAATTATTTTTTTCATATTCAAATAAAAGATAGAAATATAAATCCAAGAGGTATTGAAAAAATAATACCATCTAATCTATCAAGTATACCCCCGTGACCTGGTATTAGGTTGCCTGTATCCTTAATTTTTGCTTTCCTTTTAAAATAGGAGATAAATAAATCACCTAATTGACATAAAAAAGAAAATACAAAAGGTATAAATATAATTTTCATAATTCCTGCACTTAAAATTAAAGTGTCCATGAAAAAATAAATATATAAATAAAAAATTATATATGACATTATAAATGAACCTAAACTGCCTGATATTGTTTTGTTAGGGCTTATTTTTGTAAGTTTTTTTCCACCAATAATTTTACCAAACACGTATCCTCCAATGTCAGAAAAAATACAAATCATTAAAATACTAATGAAAAAAGTAATGTTAAAAGAATATACGATATAAGAGACTACAACTGTAAAAAACAAATAAATTGCAAAAAATAGACTAAAAATTTTTATTTTAAGATTGTTCCATTTAATTTTATTACATATTTGTATCCATTCAATCCAACATAAAATTGATATAATAAAAATCAAACTTATAAAAAATAATTCGTTAGACAGACATATACCCAATAAAATAAATAAAAAAAAAGATGAAATTATTCTTTGTGTAGATTCTTTTTTCATTAAATATCTCCAAAGTTTCTTTTTATCTTTTTAAATTTTTTTAAGATTTTATTAAAGTCAACTGATTTAAAATCTGGCCATAGTTTTTTCTCAAAAAAAATTTCTGTATATGCGATTTGCCATAACATAAAGTTACTTAACCTATGGGTATTTCCAGTCCTAATAAGAATTTCAGGATCGGGTATGTTTCTACTGTATAAATTTTTTTCTATGTTATAAATATTAATTGTTTTCTTTTTACCTATTTTTTTAATAGCTGAGACAATCTCGCTTTTTGAACCATAATTTAAAGCTAGATTCACCTGAAGTTTTTTATTATTTTTTGTTTTTTTTTCAGCGTAATT
This sequence comes from Candidatus Pelagibacter communis, assembly GCF_001180105.1. GTDB lineage: Bacteria > Pseudomonadota > Alphaproteobacteria > Pelagibacterales > Pelagibacteraceae > Pelagibacter > Pelagibacter ubique_K. Next base: position 4,164 of record NZ_CVSO01000003.1, on the reverse strand, counting down.
TAGTAATTTATTAAGTTTTTTAGAAAAATTCAATTTACCAAATATTTTGATTTTTATTTGTTCTTTATTTAAAGTTTCCAATTTATCCCTTAAATACGTTTCTAATAAACTAAATAAATATTTACGTTCACTTAAAGGTCTTTTCCAATTCTCTGTTGAAAAAGCATATAAAGTTAAAAATTTTATTTTATTCTTTATGCACTCTTTCATTGCGAGTTCTACCGTTTTTAATCCCTCTTTATGTCCTAAATTTCTCGATTTCTTATTCTTTTCTCCCCAACGACCATTACCATCCATAATTATGGCCACATGTTTAATTGGGTTCATATCGTCATTATTTCTTTTTCTTTAATCGCAACTTTTTCATCGACTTTTTTTATAAAATCATCGGTATAGGTCTGAATTATCTTTTCAAATTTTTTTTCATCATCTTCACTAATATCTTTGGATTTTAAAATTTTTTTTAGTTCATCGTTAGCTTCTCTTCTAATATTTCTTATTGAGACTTTGCTTTTTTCTCCCATTGATTTTGTTAATTTCTTTATCTCTACTCTTCTTTCTTCACTAAGATTCGGTATTGGTAATCTAATTAATTGACCATCAATTTGCGGATTAAGACCTAAATCAGACTTTTTAATAGCAGAATCGACATGTGTTACATTATTTGAGTCCCAAACTTGAATATTAATTACTCTTGGCTCAGGTGTTGTTATTGTTGCTAATTGGTTAATTGGCATTTTTTGTCCATACACATCTACTTTTATTAAATCCAACATACTCGAATTCGCTCTACCAGTCCTTAAAGATAAAAGTTCTTTTTCAAAAACTTCAAAAGTTTTAGACATTTTATGTTTATAAAGTTCCTCTTTAAACATTATTCACCGATTTTAATTCTATAAAAATCTTTTATTTTGATATTACTTTTTCTAAATTCATTTAAAATGTCTTTAACTTTTTTTTTGGGGTCCATAACCCAAAATTGAGATAATAAACTATTTTCATCTTTAAACTTATTCAATTTACCTTGAGCAATTTTTTCTAAAATTTCTTGTGGTTTGCCTGTTTCCTTTAATTCTTTATCTATAATATCTTTCTCTTTGGCTATTATCTCATCTTTTAAATTTTGACTTTCTATAACCAATGGGTTGGATGCTGCGATATGCATTGATAGTTGTTTACCGAAACTGTCAATTTCTTTTGTTTGTTTGTCCATTTCTAAACTAACAATTACAGCAAGCTTTGATAGTTTGTTTCTTATTATAGTATGATTGTAAGTATAATTTTTTCCATTATTACTATCTAAAGTTTTAGACCTACCGATGGTAATTTTTTCTCCAATCTTTGAAATTAAAGAAACTAAATTTTCTGAAACAATCTTTCCATTTTTCATTTTTGTGTTTTTTAATTTATCTTGATCAGAGTTCACAGAGTGATTTAATTCACTTATTTCATCTACAAAATTTAAAAAATCATCATTTTTTGCAACAAAATCTGTTTCACAATTGATTTCAATAATTGAAGATTTTTTTTCGTCACCAAAAATAGATACTAAACCTTCATTGGCCTCTCTTGACATTTTTTTAGAAGCTTTTGACACCCCTTTAATTCTTAAAATTTCAATTGCCTTTTCTAAGTTACCACCTGATTCTTTTAGCGCCTGATTACAATCCTTAAAACCAGCCCCTGTCGAGTTTCTTAACTTCTTTACACTCTCTAAATCACTCATTTAATTAATTGATTTTTTTTTTAAATCAGATTGTTTGATTTTTGCTGGAACTTTTTTTTCATCACTATTTTTAATAGAGTCTGTTGGCAAGTCTTTTTTAGCATTTACGATTGTTTCTCTTATTAAACTACAATATAAATCTATTGATCGTCTAGCATCATCGTTTCCTGGTATTGGAAAATCTATCCCCTCAGGATTTGAATTTGTATCTAAAATAGCAATAATTGGTATGTTAAGTTTGATTGACTCTTTTATTGCAAGAGATTCATAATTAGTATCAATGATAAAAACTAAATCTGGAACCTTTTTCATTTGAGATATTCCACCAAGTGATCTTTGAAGTTTATCTCTTTGAATGCTCATCTTCAGAAGTTCTTTTTTTGTAAAACCTCTGTTTTCAGAATTTAAATCATTTTCAATTTTCTGAAGTTTTTTTATTGATTTAGATATAGTTCCCCAATTAGTTAACATTCCTCCTAACCATCTATAGTTTACAAAATATTGATCGGTAGATTTTGCCAATTCAGCAATAGCCTCTGAAGCTTGTTTTTTTGTTGAGATGAACAAAATTTTTCCATTGTTTGATATAGTTTCATAAATTTTTTCTAGCGCTTTATTAGTAAGCTCGAGAGTTTGAGTTAAATCAATTATATGTACAGAGTCCCTTTTGCCAAAAATATATTTCTTCATTTTCGGATTCCATCTAAGAGTTTTATGACCTAGATGTACTCCTGCTTCTAAGAGTTGTTGTATAGATAAGTTAGGTATCTTCATAATTTTTCCCGGTTGTACCACCAAAGCTATTTCCATTTAAGGACCGGAGGTTATTAACCAAAAGCCTTGTGCGTATTTTTTAAAGCGTTTTATAAATTTCTTGAGGTAAAGGCAAGGGATAAATCAATGAATCGTTGCTGAAATTCCTTGATTCTTTATAAGATTCACAGTTTTTCTATCGATTGAACGCTTATCTTTAAGTTTTACTTTATACGCTTTATCACTTGATACTATATTAATGTTTACCTCAACATCTCCACCCTTTTTCAACATTTTGGATAGTATGTTGACTTCATCAACATTTCTAACTTTAAAACTTATTGAATTAATAGGTTTATTAATAAGATCATCTAGTGAAATTATCTTTTTAACATTTAACCTCATAGATTGAGGCTCATTTTGCTTGGTAATTTTTTGTATAGTCAAAATTACTGAATTTCCCTCTTTAATTTTACTTCTATTTAGTTCAAACGTGTCAGAAAAAACAAATAATTCAAATATGCTTGATTGATCAGAAAATTTAATTATTGCATATGATGTTCCTTTTTGTGTTTTTTTTTCTTGAATTTTTAGAATAGTTGCAGCAACTGATCCCTCGTTAATATCTTTACTTTCATTAAGATTTTTATAAGAAAGAATGTTAAATTCCTTAAATATATCTTGGTATTGGTTAAGGGGATGATCTGATATAAAAAAACCAACAGTTTCAAATTCTTTTGCCATTTTTTCCTGAAAACTCCATTCACCAAGATTGTCTATTACTTCGATGTTATTAGATTCTTCCGTATTAGCAAATAGATCGATTTGATTTAAAGCCTTATTTTCAAAAATATTTTTTGATTTAGATATTAAATTAGGTATTGACTCAAAGATTGATTTTCTATCTTCAAAAATATTATCAAATGCACCTGCTTTTGTAAGAGCTTCCATTTGAAGTTTGTTTATATCTTTCGGATTAACTCTATTTATAAAATCATTTAAGGATTTAAATTTACCATTTTTTTCTCTTTCCTTAACTATGTTTGAAATAGCCTCATATCCAACATTTTTTAATGCCCCTAAAGCATAATAAAAATTTTTTGTGTCAGAATAAAAATCACTGTTACATAAATTTATATCAGGAGATATTATATTTATGTTTAATCTTTTTAGCTCCTCATAGAATTCTCCTAATTTTTTTTGATTTGACATTTCCATGGACATTGATGCAGAAAAAAATTCATTGGTAAAATGAGTTTTTAAATATGCTGTTTGATAAGCAATTATAGCATAAGCTGCAGCATGACTTTTATTAAAACCGTATTCCGCAAAGGGTTCAATTTTTAAAAAAATGCTTGCAGCAATATCTTTGGGAATACCATTTTGAAATGCGCCATCTATAAATCTAGCTTTCTGTTTTTCTAACTCTGCTCTCTTCTTTTTTCCCATGGCACGTCTTAGAATATCTGCTTCACCTGCAGTGAAACCTGATAAGACTTGTGCAATTTGCATAACTTGTTCTTGGTAAATAATTACACCATATGTTGATTTCAAAATGTTTTCTAATTTTGGGTGCAAATAGTCTGGTGTTCTTTTTCCATGTTTGCAATCATTATAAATAGGAATATTGCTCATAGGACCTGGTCTGTATAAAGCGACTAATGCTATAATATCTTCTAATCTAT
>NZ_CVSO01000002.1 GCF_001180105.1 Candidatus Pelagibacter communis | reverse complement strand
GAGATATTCTCTCCTCTGAATCTATTGACTCTTTAGAATCTAAAACTTCATAAGGAGGATTTGCAATAATTATATCAAATCCTCCATTTAAATAAAAAACTTCAGCAAAAAATAATTCCCAACAAAAATAGTTTCTTAAAGTATTTCGTGGCCGAGGATCATTGTATCTTTTTTTAAATCTTTTTGTTTTTTCTTGATCAAATTGATTAACATTAACCATAACTTTCTCAAAAATTAATAATAAAAGATTATCGATTTCTATTTTAGTCTCTTTTCTCTTTAGAAATTGTTTTAAATTTGAGTATTTTTTTTGAAGAGAATTTAACTTAATTATTAAATCCTCAATTTCTTTTGGACGTTCATCTAAACTATATTGCTGTTTATCGTTTTGAGAAATACTAAATTTGTATCCATAAAACTCATCAATAAGAGAGTCTCCCTGCATTATTTTATAATCTAAATTTGGTAAAGGCTCTGTTAGCGAATAATCTATTTCATCTACAATGAGTGAGAGCCAAAGTCTTAATTTAGTAATTTCAACTGATGAAATATCAATATCAACACCATAGATTGAGTTTTGAATACAATCTCTTTTAAAGTAATAAGATGTATTTTTATATTTTCTATCAACAAAATCTCTTAATGAAACTCTAAGATTGGAAATTAAATTAACAACACCTACAGCAAAAGCACCAGAACCTATTGCTGGGTCACATATTTTTACTTCTTCGAGAAATGAATCTATTAAGGATGAATTTTTTTTAAAAACTTCATCTTTCGAAATATCAAATTGTTCATTTGAGACAAAATCTGATATCTGTTTCAAACTTAATTTATCAACTAGCTTAATTGATAAATAATTAATTATGCTTTTCTCACACATATCTTTAACTATTGAGCGAGGTGTATAAAAGGCTCCTCTTTCTTGTCTAATATTTTCATCAAGAAGACTCTCAAAAATTCTACCAAGCATTTCTGGATCTATCGAAATTTCTATATCAATAGTCTCATTTTCATCTACTGTAAAATTATAAAGTTCAAAAATATCTAATATTCCATCATTATCATCATTTGAAAAAGTTGTATTCGGTATATTTAATTTTTCTTTTTCCCAATCATATCCCTCATAATATTCAAATAAACCACCGCCAACATAAGGAACCCTGCAATTTATTTCTTTAACAAAATCATTTTTGTTTTGATTATTTAAACCTCTATAAAAAAAAAATTCTAAAAAATCATTAAAAAAGTTTTTTTTTTCTTTGTGAATTTGTCTAAATTTATTTCTTAAAAAAGAAGTATCACCAGTTCCAAACGATTTATTTTCTTCAACTCCTAGCCATCCTTTTTTTTGTAAAAAATAACAAAAGATAATTTGTCCTAATAATTTTTTTGCAAAATTTTTAGTCTCTAAATTGATCTTTTTAGCAAAAGCACTAAATTCCTTGTCTTTGTCTAGTTTATCTTTCAAATTTAAAAATAAATTTTTATAATGATCATAAAATTCATCATTAACTATTTCTATGTTAAATCTTGAATATAAATCATCAAAATTTTTTACTCTTCCATCATCTATAAGATGCTTAGTTGCAGTATGAACTTTGGAGCCTTCACCAAGTAAAAAAGATAATCTTTTAGGATTTGAAAATTCCCTTTTTACTTTTGTGTCTGATGTCCATTTTAAATCACTTTTGATTAATGAAAATCTATAGTGGGATTCTTTTTTTGAAAATGTAATTATTAATGCTTTTGAGTACCCATATAACTCCAAAAATCTGAATAATTCTTTGGTAACAGCTAAACGACTTTTTTCTGATTTAGTTCTCTCTACTTCGATAATTACTAGTCTATCTAATGAATTTACATTGCCCAATAATGTAGCTTTACTGAAATATTTGTTATCAGTATCAATTTTTAATTCATTCTCAGTTTCTGTATAATCTTTAGGCAAAAACTCTTTTAAAAAAGAACGAAAATTTGTTTGTTCATATTTTTTTGTAAAATCAATCATTGATTTGTTCGGTAATGATTAAAGCATCTTTTTTAAGCTCAACTTCATTGTATGTTTTGAGAAGATTTACAAGTAACCTCTCTGGTATTTCTTCCATAATTTTTTTAATATTTTTATCGGAGGTTTTAGATGTTATCTTTCTGATAGTTCTAAGTTGCAAAGGTGTTAATGCATCAAGTTCTTTTACAACAGTATGTAATTTTGAATAATAATCTGAGTACCTACTTTCTCTTGATAATAATTGTAACTTATTTATCAAATCCCTTTTCTTTTTATTGGGTGGCAAAATTTTCTGTTCTGCAAATATTTGTTCTTTAATCTCTTCATAAAGTGAGTCATATTTCCTATCAAAATTGATGTGTTTTTCATTAGGTTTTGCTTCAAATATTTTTAGAGCTTCTATTGATAGTAAGTTTCTTATTTCTTTTTTTTTATCTGCAAAAACAAATTTTGGTACATCCCCTTTTTTTGAAAAAATTAACAAACCATTATCAGATTTAATTTTTCTTTTTGCCTTTACCCTTTTGGAGATATTATTTGCTTCAATGATAACCTCAGGATTAAAATCTCTTAAATCATAGATAATATTTTCAAAATAGGTTTCTGCTGACTCAGTTTCCTTATAGATATCATCAAACTGCTTTTGAAAATAACTTCCTAAAGTTTCATTAGTTGTTAATACTTTCGTATCTTCACCAAATATCGCATTAAACATCATTTTTTTTAGTCCAGTAATTCTTTTTAGATTTACTTCTGTTTCGCCTATATCTGTAGGAAAAAAATTATATATATATAATTTTTCAAACATTTTTTTATTAATTCTATTTATCCTTCCAAACCTCTGGACAACCCTCGTGGGGTTGTAGGGAATATCGTAATTAAAGATTGTTCCAGCTCTATGTAAGTTAAAACCTTCTGAAATAGCGTCCGTTGCAATCATTATATCATAATCATTTTTTTGAACTTTGCTTGATGCATCAAAGTTTTCTTTTATTTCTATCTTATTCCTTTTTTTAGAAGAATCTTTAGAAGTATAAATATATGCTTTAAAATCTTTTTTAATTTTTTTATATAAATAATTTGCTGTATCTGAAAATTCAGTAAATATAATTATTTTTCTTTTTGGTTCTTTTTTTAATTGTTTACCAATAATTTCTCTAAATGCGTCTGTTTTAGGATCTTTAAAATTTTTGCTTTTTAAAATTTCCCAATCCTTTTGAATTGATTTAAGTATTTCAAAATCATTTTTAATATCTTCTATATAACTTTTTTTTAATTGATCTTTTTGTATAAACCATAGTCCTTTATTTTTAAATTTCTCAAGTTTTGATTCTTTTTCAATATCAAAATCATCTACTTGTGTATCATCCTCACTTCCATAAAGTTCCTCTAAATCAGGTAATTGGTTTCTTGGATAAACTGGCACCACACCTTTTGTTTCGTAATATTCTATCATTCTCTCATTAGATCTGATTACCCTATCTAAAGTTATAGAAAATGAATGTGTACTGCTTTCAAATCTTCTAACCATCATTCTTTTAATAAAGTCATGAATGTTTTGCTGTTGCTGAGGTAACTTATTTTTTTTTTCATCATCATTGTACCCTCCTGCATCTAAGACTTCATTCAAACATTCTGGCTTAACATAGGCTAGAGGTTTATATCTTGCACATTTATAATTACTATCTTCATTACCTGGTGCAATAATCTTTAAAGTTTTTTTGTAAATATCCTCAATATTATCCAAATCATAAGTTAACAAAATAGGATCTTCCACTTTTGGAAAAAAGATCTTCTGCTTTTTTAAATCATTGTCATAAGCTTTTATATTTTCTAGATCAATTCGAGATCTTCTTATAATCAAAGGAGATATTATATTTCGAATTTCTTCCCCTAATTTTTTAAAATCATCATTTATTTCTTTTGTACTTCTTTTATTTATAATTTGCTCTCTCTTTAGGCTGTTATAAGTTTTACTTATTCTTTCAAAATATACTGAAAGATTTGTAATTGTTTGTAAAGTTGATCTTGTGGGGATCTGAAATAATTTAATTAAACTAAAGGTATCACTGGGCTTATTATTAAAGGGTGTGGCTGACAATAAAACTACCTTATTTGGTTCTTTACCATTACTATCATGACATAATTGATAAAGATTTAGATAATCCTTAGTTTCGTCATTTCTAAACTTATGTACTTCATCAATAATTATTAATTTTTGTCCTGGGGTATCCTCAGTTAATGCATCTAAAATTTTTCCAGAAGTATAAATTCTTGCTCCTCTAACTTTAAATTTATATAAATAGTCCTTCCATTGTTCTTTTAAATGTGGTGGGCAAATTACTACAGTCCTCAAACCTATGTTGTTAGCTATAGCTGATGCAATAATACTTTTTCCTAAACCTACTACATCAGCTATTAATACACCATTATGATCTTTTAAAATATCAAGCCCCTTTGCAATAGCATCTCTTTGGTACTTGTAGTTTTCAAAGTAATCTTCTGTAATATCTTTTGGTAATTTTATTTCCTCATCACTTCTGTCCTTGAAATACTCATTTAAAACTCTTACGTACATCAAGTAAGGACTCGGGGTTTGTTCGAATGGAAACTTGCTTGAATATTTCTCAAATATTTTTGCCTTTTCTTTGTTTAATAATGGAATAGAATTTTCCCAATCATCCATAAAATCTAATTTTGTATTTTTAAAATTTTCTGGATCTGGAATTAAAACATTTGTTTCTTGATTACTTATAAAGCCAGAGTGAGTTAGATTTGATGATCCAACCATAGTTTGGCCTGGACTATTAAACATTTTTGCATTTTTATCTGAGTACTCAAAAATAAATTCTTTAGAATGATCTATTCTTTTGTTTTGACGAACCTCTAAGGTTCCATCTTTAAGTTTTTTTTTAAATATAAAGTATGAATCTCTTTCTTCTGGCTTATCTAGTATTTCATCCTTATCAACTGTTTCTGAAAATTTTTTCAAATATTCTTCACTAATTTCTTTTTCAGATTTTACAATATTTGTTGTTTTTTGATCTGACTCAATTCCAACTAAAATTTTAATATTTTTATCTTTTAAACTTTTAGCAATTAATGAAAACCCTGAAAAATAAAAATAACCTACTCTTATATAAATATTTTTACATCCGGGAATGATATTGTTAATTATCTTTTTAACTTCTGTGTCAAAATTTCTAGAACTTATTCTTGTTGCCATATAAAAATCTTAATTTCAATAAAACGTATTATTATTTTGCCTATTTGGAAACATTATTTTGTCAAATAAGTATCAAATATTAATATTATTTTCACCTTTAAAGCGGAGGCACCACTCAAAGTTCTTTTCTTAATTTTTCAATACTAATTTTTTTTTGAAGACTTCTGTTCTTATCATACATTAAACTAAATTTGATTTTTTTGTTTTTTTTAATTGTAATTTGTTTGGCATTTCTAACTTCATAATTATCTGCGACAGCACTAATTGGTCTTTTAGCGGGATTAAGATTTCTAATTGTAATTTGGGAATTATCGTTAACTATCCTGGGCTTCCATCTTCTGGGCCTAAATGCACTTATTGGTGCAATTGATAATTGTTTGGAATTTAAACTTAATATTGGGCCATGCACAGATAGATTATATGCAGTACTTCCAGCTGGAGTAGACACAAGGACTCCATCAGAGATTAATTCTTTGATAATTTGTTTTTTACCTTGACTTATTTTTAAAGAAGCCGCTTGTCTACTTTGTCTGAGTATCGAGACTTCATTTATTGCAATTCCCTTTTTTTTGTTTCCAGTTTTAGTTTTCACACTCATAGTTAATGGAGATATATTAATTTTTTTTGCTTGAAAAATTTTTTTATGTGTTTTGTTTCTATTAAACCTGTTCATTAAAAACCCATAATTCCCAGAGTTTACCCCGTAGAAAGGTTTGTTTAATCTATAATTCTTTTTTAAAGTTTGAAGCATAAAGCCATCTCCACCAACAACTATTATTAAAGATGATTTTTTTAATGAACTAGACTTAATTTTTTTCGTTAAAAAATTTTTGATTTTAAGTGATCTATTATTTGTATCACTAATAATATGGACTTTTTTCATTTAATTCTTTTTTAAATTGAATGACGGTGACCCATGAAAACTAAATTTACCTAAGTGGCTTAGTTCAGAAGTCATATCAGCAAAAATTTTTCCCCCTATATCTCTCCATAATGTTGAAAAATAAAAATCCTCAGATAGATAATTAACATTACCTTTTTTATCTTTATAGTTTCCTACTTTAAAAAAGTCATAACAGTTGTCTGAACCTGATAATACGGAACTTGGTCGTGGAGTAAATTTTAAATCTGAATAATTATCTTTTAGTTTTAAAAAGACTTCTTTTTTAATTAACATAAATCCAGTTGCACCTTCTTTAACTTCTGTAAAACCTTTATCTAATTTGATATTTGATGAATCAATGAAATTTACATTATAATTCATTAAATTTTGAGGTTTAACAGTTTTGTTATCCAAAGTTTTTAATCTTTCCCAATTAATTCCTTTAGTTGGATAAACGCCACATACCAAGTCTTTATTGTAATCTAGTAATCTTTCAAAGTTTTTATGATTAAATCCTATATCTGCATCTAAAAAAAATAAATGTGTTCCATCAAAATCTTCATCATCTAAAAATTTTGTAACAATAGTATTTCTCGCGCGTGATACTAATGAGTCCTTTGAAATAAAGTAAAATTTATATTCAATATTTTTTGAACCAAACCATTGAATAAGATCAATTATTCCAGTTAAAGTGATATGAGAAATGTTACCTTCATATAAAGGCATACCAATAAATATTTTTTTTTTACTCATCAATTACTTTCTGTGGTGCCCTCGGCCAGACTCGAACTGGCACTCCCAAAAGGGCAAGGATTTTAAGTCCTTTGTGTCTACCAATTTCACCACGAGGGCATTCCTTTTTTTATAATAATTATTATTAATAACACAATATCATTTTGTTTTACAAATTCTTTAGGTATAGTTTGATCTCTACAACGATTATGAAACACTTTTTTTTGTTATGGCAGCAATTATCTCAGGAAAGTTAGTTAAATTAGGAGCAAGTCAAAATGGTATGAGTGGAACTGTATTGCTTGCTGAAAGATTGTTAAAAGGCATAAATAAAGAATTATTTAAAAACACAAATATCATTTTTAATCGACCTGATTTGTATGAACAGTATTTTGCCAGTGGTATTAATATCTTTAATTTTCAAGATTTACCTAATGACAGAATGTATAAAAATTTCTTTAAATCCGAGTTAGTATACAAATTTTCACATTTTGTTTTTAATAGCGATTATCAAAAAGAAGAGTTTTGTAATAAATTCGATTTTAATGGAAGAAATATTTCAGTAATAAAAAATTCTATTAATCCAATCGAAATTAAACAAAAAAAATATGATGGGAAAGTAAATCTAATTTATCACACCACTCCTCACAGGGGTTTAGAGCTGCTCGCCCATTGTTTTCCAAAAATATTAGCTGAAAATGATAAAGTTCATTTAAAAGTTTTTTCAAGTTTAAAAATTTATGGCTGGGATGAAAGAGATAAAGTATTTGAACCTCTTTATAAAAAATTAAAAGACATGAAAAACGTAGAGTACAACTCAAATGTTTCAAACGACGAAATAAGATCAGAGTTAGTAAATTCGCATATTTTTGCATATCCAAATATTTGGCCTGAATCATCTTGTCTGGCAGCGATTGAGGCTATGAGTGCTAAAAATTTATTAGTGTTACCTAACCTCGCAGCCCTTAAAGAAACTGGCAGCAAAAGTAAATTTTTATACGAGTTCACAGATAATCATTCAGATCACATCAACACTTTTCAAAAACAATTAACCCATGCAATTCAATATGTCCAAAAACAGTCAGAGGATTATAAGTTACATTTAGATGAACTAAAAATTTACTCTGATAAGAACTATAATTTAAGTGAATATTTAAAAAAATGGGAGCGAGTTCTTTCTAATAAATAACTTATAAAACAAATATCAAAAACCAATAAGAAGCTAACCCTGATATAATAGTTAATATTACATTTCTTGAAAAATATCCAATAATTATTGCTGTAAGGGCACCATAAATTTTAGGATCTGAGATAGCTACAAATGATCCATAATCATCTAAAAGAATGCCAGGGAAGATTATAGATGGAAAAACAACTGAGGGCACATAGCTTAAAATCTTTCTAAAACTTTCATTAAAAACATCTTTATCTATTAAAGTAATCATTCCCATTCTAGTGAAATAAGTAATAAATCCTGCAATAAAAATTGAAGTCCAGGTCATCTTTTAAATTTTAATATTAAATAAGCTGCAAATAAACCAATTAGTGGTGAAATTAAAATATATGATTTGAATGGTGCGTTATAAAAAAAAGTTGCAGCTAATCCTGAAATAATCATTACAATTAAATGATCTAATTTTCTTAGTTCATTAATAATAATTGCTATAAAGGTTAAAGGGATTGCAAATTTTAGTCCTAAAGACTCTGGAACAATAGATCCTAAATATATTCCTATTATTGTTGAGATTTGCCAACAAAGCCAAAGAGTAATACCAGAGCCTAGCAAATGATAATGATTAAAATTTTGTTCTTTGTTTTTCTTAAAATAGATATTTGAAACAGCAAAACCCTGATCAACAATAAAATATGAAATAAATAGTTTTTTAATTGATGATAATTTATTTAAGTATTCAGATAAAACAGCACCATAAAGCAAATGTCTTGAATTTATTACTCCAACAGAGGTAATTGCAATAAGAGATGACGCTCCACCTGATAACAATTGTAAAAATACAATTTGTGATGCACCACCAAAGATTATTAATGATGTGGCATAAGTCATAATTGGATCAAAACCTAACTCAATACCTATTGCACCAAATATAATACCAAAAGGTATCACTGAGAGTAAATGTGGTGCAACATCAAAAAAACCTATCTTAAATATTTGAAATTTTGAGGACATTTTAACCTTTTAGGGCTTCGGCCAAAAATTTTGAATCTAAATTACAGTCTTTGTAACCTTGTTTGATGATATTCAAGTATCTTGTGCTTGGATATTTAAAAGGAGTTTTTTTTTCCATTGAATATGCCATTACATCCCTTTCTTCATATTTGAAGAATATTTTTTTATAAAGAATAGGAAAGTCTTCATATTTATCTAGACAAGTTTCATCTTTAGCTGTGATTTCATATAATGCTCCTTGGACACTAGATCCTTTTTTGAACTCAATGTCCGCTACACACAACTCACTTCTAAAAGTTAGTCGATAGTCTTGAAGAATATATTTTTTTAAATATTTGCAGCCAGAGCATCTTCTTTTCATCTGTTCTTGGTGAAGATTACTGCCATAAGCAAAATATAACATTATACCTCGTTTACAATTTGAATTTTTTGTTCTTTAACAAATTTTAAAATTTCATTATTACAAGTGTCAATTTTATCTTTATCAGTAGATCTTACAACAATAGAAACGCCAAGTTTTCCTGCACGAAAAAATGGATAACTTCCTATTTCAACATCCTGATTATTATTTTGAACTTGGGTTAGAGATTTTGCAATTTCGCTTTCAACTGTTCTAAGATTTATTGTATGACTTAAAATTGGAGCACCGCCTGTAATCAAATGATCTAAACCTCCAAGCATTGACTTTAAAATAGAAGGAACTCCTGGAAGAGAAAAAACATTTTCGACATAAAATCCTGGTGCACCACTTGTTGGATTTAAAATAAGTTTAGCAGTTACAGGCATCATAGCCATTTTTTTTCTACCTTCACTAAATTCACTTGGCTTATAATATTTTTCTAAAATAGAAAAAGCCTCTTTGTGATAACCATATTCTATATTAAAAGCTTTTGACACTGACTCAGCAGTTATGTCATCGTGTGTCGGACCTATTCCACCTGTTGTAAAAACATAAGAGAATTTACTTTTAAAAGTATTTATTGTTTCGATAATATCTTTTTCAATATCAGGAATTATTCTTACTTCCTTTACTTGTACCCCCAAGGAATTCAACCATAGTGATAAAGTACTTGTATTGATGTCTTTAGTTCTTCCAGAAAGAACTTCATTTCCAATTATAATTATGCCTGCATTTATTTCTTTTTTATTTTTCATATACAAATATAAATTAATAATTATGAAATTTACCAGTACTTTAATCAAAGGCAAACTAATCAAGCGGTATAAAAGATTTTTTGTCGATATCAAAGTAAATAATTCAAAGATTACTGCACACTGTCCCAACACAGGCACAATGATGGGTCTTTTAAATCCAGGAAATATAGTTTTTGTTTCCAAAATTAATGATCCAAAAAGAAAACTTAAATTTACATTAGAAATGATTAAATCGAATAATCGTATGATTGGTGTTAACACTCACAGAGCAAACAAAATAGTGTTGGACGGTCTTAATAAAAAATTAATTAAGGAAATGAAAAATGTTAAAGAAATTAAACCAGAATTTAAATATTCAGATGATACAAGGTTTGATTTCTTATGTGATAAAAATTTACTCGAGGTAAAAAATGTAACTCTTTTAAGGAGCAAAGATTTTGCAGAATTTCCAGATGCTATAACAACCAGAGGCTCAAAACATTTAATTAAGTTAGCTGAATCAATAAAAAAAGGCTTTAAACCCTTTGTCTTATTTTTAACTCAAATTGAAGGTATAAATAAATTTAAAATAGCTAAAGACATCGATGCTGAATATTATAAGAATTATTTAAAAGTTAAAAAAGATGGTGTTAAATTTTTAGCTTATAGATGTAAATTAAACGATAAAGAAATCAGAATAGAAAAAAAAATAGATATTATTGATGAGTAACTATTTGGAAAAATTTGAAAAAATGAGAGTTGCTGGTTCTTTGGCATCTAAAACTTTAGACATGATCACAGATTATGTAAAAGAAGGAACAGCAACAAATCATATTGATAAACTTTGTTATGAATTTATAAGAGATAACGGTGGATATTCTGCCCCTCAATTCTATAGAGGATTTGAAAAATCAATTTGCACTTCGCTTAATCATGTTGTTTGTCACGGTATACCTGGTGACAGAACACTTCAAGATGGAGATATTGTTAATATAGATGTAACCGCTATAATTAATGATCACTATGGGGACACAAGTCGAATGTATACAGTTGGTAATGCCTCTGTAAAATCAAAAAAACTTATTAACGTTACTTATGAGTCTCTTAATAGAGCAATTAAGATATTAAAGCCTGGAAAAAGAATTGGTGATATTGGTCATGAGATACAATCTTTTGTAGAAAAAAATGGTTTTTCAGTTGTAAGAGATTTTTGTGGTCACGGAATTGGAACAAATTTTCATCAAGAGCCAAATATTCTTCACTATGGTTCGAAAGATACTGGGGATGAATTAAAACCAGGAATGACTTTTACCATTGAGCCAATGATAAATGCTGGAAAGTATCACACTAAAGTTTTAGACGATGGTTGGACAGCAGTCACAAAAGATAAAACATTATCTGCACAATTCGAGCATACTGTTGGAATCACAGAAAATGGTTATGAAATTTTTACAGAATCTGCTAAAGGTTATAAGGAGCCTCCTTACAATTAATGATATCGAGATATTCAAGAAAAGAACTTACAGAAATTTGGTCAGAGGAAAATAAATATAAAATTTGGCTTGATGTTGAAGTTGCTGCAGCTCAAGCAATGGAAAAATTCAAGATTATTCCTAAGGGTGTAGCTTCTGTAGTTAGACGAAGAGGAAAGATAAATGTCAAAAGAATTCATCAAATTGAAGGTAAAGTAAAACATGATATAATTGCGTTTCTCACATCTATTACTGAGAAAGCAGGAATTAAAGCAAGATATTTGCATCAAGGTATGACATCATCAGATGTACTTGATACAAGTTTTAATATTCAATTAGTTCAATCAGGTAAAATTTTAATGAAAGATATAGAGAAACTATTATCTGTAATTAAAAAAAAAGCTTTAAAGCATAAAATGACCCCATGTATCGGAAGAAGTCACGGTATTCATGCTGAACCAATTACTTTTGGTTTAAAGCTAGCATCTTATTATGAAGAATTTAAAAGAAATAAAAAAAGATTAGAGAATGCTATAGGTGAAGTTTCTACATGTGCTATTTCTGGAGCAGTTGGAACTTTTGCTAATATTGATCCAAGAGTGGAAATTTTTGTATCAAAAAAATTAAAACTTAAACCTGAACCAATATCAACGCAAATTATTCCAAGGGATAGACATGCTTATTATTTTTCTGTTTTAGGAATAATAGCTGGATCAATTGAAAGATTTGCAACAGAAATTAGGCATTTACAAAGATCTGAAGTTTTTGAGTTACAAGAATTTTTTTCAAAAGGTCAAAAAGGATCTTCAGCAATGCCTCATAAAAAAAATCCGATACTAAGTGAAAATTTAACAGGACTTGCAAGACTTGTGAGAAGTAGTGTTATTCCAGCACTAGAAAATATTGCTCTTTGGCATGAGCGAGATATATCTCACTCTAGCGTAGAGAGAAATATAGGTCCTGATGCTAATATTACTTTAGATTTTGCTTTATTTAGACTTACAAATCTTGTGGATAATATGATTATTTATCCAAAAAATATGATGAAAAATCTTAATATAACTAAAGGAGTAATTTTTTCGCAAGAGATGATGTTAGAACTTACAAAAGTTGGTCTTTCAAGAGAAAAGGCTTATAAAAAAATTCAAATTCATGCAATTAATAGCTTTAATAAGAATACTAATCTGATTGAGCTGATTAAAAAGGATAAATCAATCACATCACTAATTTCTGAGAAAAAAATTGATAAAGTGTTTACATATTCAAAGCATTTAAAAAATGTAAATTATATTTTTAGAAGAGTTTTTAGATAATGAAAAAAGGGAAGAAATTATATGAAGGTAAAGCAAAAGTTATATTTGCAACTGACAATAAAGATTTTGTAATTCAGCATTTTAAAGATGACGCAACTGCTTTCAACAATCAAAAAAAGGCAAAAATCGAAGGCAAAGGTGTTCTTAATAATAGAATCTCCGAACATATTTTAATGAATTTAAATCAAGTTGGAATAAAAAATCATTTAGTAAAAAGACTAAATATGAGGGAGCAGCTTATTAAACATGTCGAAATTATTCCAATTGAGTTTATTGTAAGAAATATTGCAACTGGCTCTCTTACAAAAAGACTTGGGATAGAAGACGGTACTATTTTAGAAGATCCATTAATTGAATATTGTTTAAAAAACGATGAACTAGGAGATCCTCTTATATCTAAAGAACATATCTATACTTTTAAATGGGCAACTAAAAAAGAAATAGAAAAAATTGATAAACAACTAGTAAGGATAAATGACTTCATGGTAGGAATGTTTAGAGGTGTTGGCATCAAACTTGTAGATTTTAAAGTTGAATTTGGAAGAATTAAAAATAATGGTAAAACAGATGTGTTGCTAGCAGATGAGATAAGTCCAGATACATGCAGATTATGGGATAATAAGACTGATAAAAAATTAGATAAAGATAGATTTAGAAATAATCTTGGAAATTTAATTAATGCATATCAAGAAGTAGCAAAAAGATTAGGTATTCTTCACGAACAATCCAACATACAAACTGTCAATTTTGAAAAACCAAAAGCGGTAAAAAATAAAAAATAAATGAAAGTAAAGGTAATTGTTACTCTTAAATCTGGAGTTCTTGATCCTCAAGGTAAAGCTATACAACAAACATTAAACGGAATGGGCTTTGCAAATGTTAAAGAAGTAAGACAAGGAAAATACTTTGATATAAATATTGATGAGAGTGATGAGCAAAAAGCAAAACTTTCTGTGGAAGAAATTTGTAAAAAACTTCTAGCCAATCAAGTCATTGAGGATTTTAAAATTATTTAATGAATTCATCGGTCATTATATTCCCAGGATCTAATTGTGATAGGGATATGGATGTTGCATTAAAAAAATTTGGTTTTAAAAATAAAATGGTGTGGCATGACGATAATAAATTGCCAAAAAGTGACTTAATTGTCTTGCCAGGTGGATTTTCTTATGGGGACTATCTTAGATGTGGAAGTATAGCTGGAAAATCTAAAATTATTCAATCAGTTATAGATTTTGCAAATTCTGGAGGTTTGGTCTTAGGAATTTGTAATGGATTTCAAATCTTAACAGAAACCGGTCTATTAAAAGGAGTTCTTCAACAAAATAAGAATATTGAATTTATTTGCAAAAACATATTTGTTAAAATTAACAATAACAAAAACAAATTTTTTGAAAATATAAATAAAGATGTCTTAGAGCTTCATATAGCTCATAATGAGGGAAATTATTTTTGTACTGAAGATGAATTAAAGTCATTAGAAGATAACAATCAAATTGCAGCTTACTATTGTAACTCTGATGGAGAAATTGATGAAAAATCTAATCCAAATGGCGCAATAAAGAATATTGCTGGGATATTCAATGAAAAAAAAAATATTTTAGGAATGATGCCTCATCCAGAGCGAATGATAGATCAAAGTTTATCTGGTGAAGACGGCTCAATATTTTTTGAAAATTTATTAAAAAATTTGAAATAATGGAAGTAAACGAAAAAATTGCAGTAGATCATGGTTTAAAGCCTGATGAATACAAAAAAATTTGTGATTTATTAAAGCGCGTTCCAAATTTAACAGAACTTGGAATTTTTTCAGCGATGTGGAATGAGCATTGCTCCTATAAGTCTTCAAGATTGCATTTAAAAAAATTAAACACTAAAGGTAAAAAAGTAATTCAAGGTCCAGGAGAAAATGCTGGGGTAATTGATATTGGAGACGACGATGCAATAGTTTTTAAAATTGAAAGTCATAACCATCCTTCTTTTATTGAACCTTATCAAGGTGCAGCAACAGGAGTAGGTGGAATAATGAGGGATGTTTTTACAATGGGTGCAAGACCAATTGCAAACTTAAATTCAATTCATTTCGGTTCAACCCAACACAAAAAAACTAAAAATTTATTAAGAGGAGTGGTCAAAGGAATTGGAGGGTATGGAAATTGTATTGGAGTTCCTACTATAGCTGGTCAAACTTGTTTTGATCAATCTTACAATGGAAATATTTTAGTAAACGCAATGACATTGGGCCTGGTAAACAAAAATAAAATTTTTTACTCAAAGGCTGCAGGAATAAACAAGCCAGTCATATATGTTGGATCAAAAACTGGAAGAGACGGTATTCACGGAGCAAGTATGGCATCAGCGATATTTGATGACAAAATAGAAGAGAAAAAACCCACTGTTCAAGTTGGTGATCCTTTTACTGAGAAACTTCTTTTAGAGGCTTGCTTAGAATTAATGTCTGACAAATCTATTATTGCTATTCAAGATATGGGTGCTGCAGGATTGACTTCCTCAAGCATTGAAATGGCATCAAAAGGAAATTTAGGAATTGAATTACATTTAGATAAAGTTCCATGCAGAGAAGAGAAAATGAGCCCTTACGAAATAATGTTATCTGAAAGCCAAGAAAGAATGTTGATTGTTTTAGAAAATGGGAAGGAAGATAGTGCAAAAAAAATATTTGATAAGTGGAACCTAGATTTTGCGGTAATAGGAAAAACGACTAATACAAAAAATATTGAGCTCTATTTTGAAAAAGAAAAAGTAGCAAATGTGCCAATTAAATTTTTAGCAGATGAAGCTCCAATGTATGATAGGCCTTGGAAAAAAACTAAACTCCCACAAAAAATAAAATTTACAAATAATGATTTTAAAAAACTTAAATTAAATGAAGTAATTAAAAAAATGTTATCAAGTTCTAACATCTGCTCAAAACAATGGATATGGGAACAATATGATCATACTGTTATGGGAGATACAATTCAAAAACCAGGTGGTGATGCCGGCGTAGTAAGAATTCACGGAACCAGAAAGGCGGTAGCTTCATCGGTTGACTCGTCAGCAGCTTATTGCTACGCTCATCCTTTAACTGGTGGTAAACAAGTAGTTTGTGAGTCTTGGAGAAATTTAGTTTCAGTTGGTGCAGAGCCAGTAGCAATAACAAACTGTTTAAATTTTGGAAACCCAGAAAAAAAAGAAAATATGGGTGAATTTGTTGAATGCATTGATGGAATTAATGAGGCAAGTAAATATTTAAATTTTCCTGTAGTTTCGGGGAACGTATCTTTTTACAACGAGACAAAAGACAAAGGTATTAAACCTACTCCAACAATTGGAGGTGTTGGTTTAATAAAAGACTATAAAGATTTAATGACCATGCGGTTCAAATCGAAAGAAAACTTAGTTTTGGTTATTGGAAAAACTGAAGGAAATTTAGATCAAAGTATCTTTGCAAATATAATTTTAGATGAAAAAAAAGGACCACCACCTGAAATAAATTTGTTTAATGAAAAAAATAACGGGGAAACAATTCTAAAAATTATTCAAGAAAAATTAGCATTATCAGTTCATGATGTATCTCTTGGTGGAATAATGATTGGTGCTTTAAAGATGTGTATAGCAGGCAGTAAGGGAATTAAATTTTATAAATTCAAGAATTTAACAAATATTTATCAATATTTTTTTTCTGAGGATCAAGGAAGATACATTATTGAAGTAGAGAAAAATAATCTTAAAAAAGTAGAGAGTATTTTAAAGAAAAACTCTGTGCATTTTGATTTATTAGGAGAAACAACAGATAAAGAGATTATCATAAATGATGAGCCAACTTTTACAGTGGACAAGGTGACAGAATTTTATAAAGGTTGGTTATATAAATACATGAGTTAATTATGGCGATGGATTTAAAAGAAATTGAAAAAATGATTAAAGAGGCTTTGCCAGATGCTGTTATTGATATTCAAGACTTAGCTGGTGACGGGAATCACTATTCCGCCACAGTGACTTCTACTCAATTTAAGGGTAAGAATAAAGTTCAACAACATAAAATGGTGTATGACGCTCTTAAAGGAAAAATGGGAAATGAGCTCCATGCTCTAGCACTAAAGACAAAGGAAAATTAATGGATCAACAAGTTAAAGAACAGATAGAAAATTCAATAAACAATAGCGATGTTTGTTTATTTATGAAAGGAAGTCCAGAAGCTCCACAGTGTGGCTTCTCAATGGCTGTTTCAAATATATTAAAAATTTTAGAAGTTAAATATCAAAGTGTTGACGTATTAAAAGATCAAAAAATTCGTGAAGGTATTAAGATATATAGTGAGTGGCCAACAATCCCTCAACTTTATATAAAAAAAGAATTCATCGGTGGATGTGATATAATCAAGGAAATGTTTGAGAACGGTGAACTTAAAAAAGTTTTTGACGAAAAAGGTATAGGATATAAAAAGTAATATTATCTAGAGTAATATTCGATTACTAGGTTTGGCTCCATAACAACAGGATAAGGAACTTCTTCAAACTTTGGTGTTCTCACAAATTTAATTGTTCTTTTCTTCTCGTCAACTTGTAAGTATTCAGGAATGTCTCTTTCTTTGTTAGCTAAAGCAATATCAATGATAGCTAATTGTTTTGATTTATCTTTAATCTCGATTGTGTCTTCTTCACTTAAAAGGTAGCTTGATATGTTTACTTTTTTACCATTCACTTTTACATGCCCATGATTTATGAACTGTCTTGATGAAAAAATCGTACTAGAAAATTTTGCTCTGTAAATAACTGAGTCTAATCTTCTTTCTAAAAAACCTATTAAATTTTCCGCAGTATCCCCTTTTTTCATAATGGCTTTTCTGTAAACATTTCGGAATTGTCGCTCATTTATGTTTCCATAATATGATTTTAATTTTTGCTTAGCTTGAAGTTGAGTTCCGTAGTCTGATAATTTTGCATTTTTAGATTGTCCGTGTTGTCCTGGAGGGTATGCTCTTTTATTGAAAGGGCTTTTTGGTCTTCCCCAAAGGTTAACCTTCAGTCTTCTATCAATTTTGTGTTTAGAATTTAATCTTTTTGTCATTTAGTGAAATGGGTTATAAACTTAACATCTTATTTGTCAATCAACGTTTTTTTCCTAAACTTGCAAATACACTTGATAAAATACGTGTTTCTTTATCTGAAAGTTCCATTCTATAAAAAATGTTTCTTAAATTTTCAAGCATTATAGGTTTTTTTTCTTTGTGTTTAAAAAAATTAATTTCATTTAGGTTGTTTATGCACAAATTTATCATCTCTTGAATTTCCTTTTTAGATGCTTTCTTGATCTTTTTTGACTTTTTAAATTGACTATATTTGGAATTTAATAAACTTGAGATGTATTGCGCAATAATTATAAGGCTATGGGATAGATTTAAAGATTTAAAATTTATGTTTGTGGGTATTTGTAAAGTGTAATTTGCATAACTAACTTCTTTATTTGATAAACCTGATGCTTCTGAACCAAATAAAAAACCAATTTTTTTTGTAAAATCTATTTTTTTTAAACCCTCGAGATTAATATGTTTTACATTTTTGTTTCTAAATCTTGCAGATGTAGCTATCAATATATCAATATCTCCTAAGGAACTTTCTAAATTATTAAAAACTTTACTTTTCTTTATAATATCTTTTGCTCCAACGGATGTTGCTAATATCTTATCATTAGGAAAAATAGGTTTTGGATCAATCAAATAAAGTTTTTGAAAATTAAAATTTTTTATTGCTCTTGCACATGCGCCAATGTTCTCTGATAACTGAGGTTTGTGTAAAATAAATGTAACTTTACTTTTGTTCATTTATTTGATGCCATGATTTCTATTGTAGTTAGATAATGTTGAAGGATTAATTCCTTTAAGATATTTTTGATCAACATCCCATATGGAAACCTTTAATGGATAACACTTTGCAACATCAGACGAATGTTCTGATCCACAGTCTCCGCCTGGGCAAGCAGATAAAGCCCCTAATAAGTCTGTTTCTGCAAAAAATTCTAGATAATCCCCAGGTCTTACTGGACTTGATTTCATAAAATATTGTTTAGTATCATTTGTAAAACCAGTGAGCATAAATACATTTAATACATCGTGTACAATTTTTTCTGCGTCATCTAACTTGATATTTCTTTCTTTTACTAAAGCTCTTGTTAAATTTGAATGGCAACAATAATGATAATCGTTGTTTGATGTTAACTTATAAGTATAAGGATCACATCTAGTACCTATAACGTCATGAACAGAGCCTCCATCTTTGTCATAACCATACCAATCTAATGTATCCCATGTGATTGTAGCTAATGATCTTAAATACGGGAAGCTACTAAACATTTTATCTCCAACCGAAATATGTGTTCCGTAGAGAGCTCTAGTTTTTCCAGAATAAAACTTTTCATCTAAATTATTAGCTTGAAATAAATTTAAATCTCCAACTTGTGGTCCTTCAACACTTTCTATTCTAAAAAAATTACCTAATTTAACATTAAAAGTTTTAGCATCTCTTGGAGGGATTATAACTTCATCAATTTGTTTAATGTGATTTCTAGCTTCATGTAATATTTCAAGATTATTATTTATACTTTTATTGGGGTAACAAATAACAGGATCTGCTCCTACCCTGCTTTCAATATCAGTAGGTTTCTTAGAGAACTTCTTAATTTTCATTTATTTACTTGCGGGAGCTTTATCCTTAAATAATTTAAAATCCAAGCTATCAACAAGAGCTTTAAACGATGCATCAATTATGTTTGGGGATACACCTATGGTAAACCAATTTTTTCCTTGAGAGTCTGTACTTTCAATTGATACTCTTGTAGTAGCTTCAGTACCTGTATTTAAAATTCTAACCTTGTAGTCAACTAGTTTTAAATCTTTTAAATATTCAGAGTATTTTTCTAACTTAGTAACATTTTTTCTTATCGCGTTATCTAAAGCATGAACAGGCCCATTACCCTCACCCTCGCAGACTATTTGTTCACCATCAACTTCTAATTTTGCTTTTGCTCTAGAAACAATTTTATTCTGATCATTTTTTGAAACTGAAACGTCATATTCTTTAATTGAGATATATCTCGGGATTTCTCCCATTACTCTTCTGGCTAGTAATTCAAAAGAAGCATCAGCTCCGTCATAACTATAACCAATGAATTCTCTATCTTTAACTTCTTCTAAAAGTTTTTTAACTTTTGGATCGTTTTCTTCAAAATCAATCCCAATTGTTTTAAGTCTAGAAAGAATATTTGATTTACCTGACTGATCAGAAACAACTATATTTCTATTGTTACCAACATCTTCTGGATTTATATGCTCGTAAGTTTTAGGATCTTTTTGAACAGCAGATACATGCAAACCACCTTTATGTGAAAATGCTGCAGCACCTACATATGGTAAATGTTTATTGGGTTTTCTATTAAGTATCTCGTCAAGTAACCTTGAGCATTGTGTAATATGTTTGATATTTTTTTCTTTAATACTTATTTCAAATTTGTCTGATAATTCTTTTTTAAGATGAAAAGTTGGAATAATTGACATTAAGTTAGCGTTACCACATCTTTCTCCTAAGCCATTTATAGTACCTTGTATTTGTCTTGCTCCTGATAGAACAGCTGCAATTGAATTTGCAACAGCATTACCAGTATCATTGTGTGCGTGAATACCTAAATTTTTACCAGGAATATGTTCTGAAACCTCTTTAACTATTTTGGTTACCTCATGAGGAAGTGTTCCACCATTAGTATCGCAAAGAACTATCCACTTAGCTCCATTATCATAAGCAGCTTTGATGCAAGCTAAAGCATATTTGGGATTTGCTTTGTAGCCATCAAAGAAGTGTTCCGCATCAAACATGAATTCTTTATTATTCTTGACAAAATGTTTTGTTGTCTCTTTTATGTTTTCTAAATTTTCCTCATTAGTTATTCCTAATGCAACATCAACATGAAAATCCCAAGACTTTCCTACTAAACAAACAGATTTAGTATTTGAATTTAAAATCGCTGACAAACCTGGATCATTTTCAGCACTTCGTCCAGCTTTCTTTGTCATTCCAAAAGCAGTAAAGGTGGAGTTTTTTAAATCTAAACCTTTCTGAAAAAATTCTGTATCAGATGGATTAGCACCTGGCCAACCTCCTTCTATATAATCTACACCAAGATCGTCTAAAGCATAGGCAATCTTTGTTTTTTCATCAATTGAAAAATGCACACCCTGGGTTTGAGCTCCGTCTCTCAATGTTGTATCAAATATGTATAATCGTTCTTTGCTCATTTTATTTTCCAAGTTGTTTTATCATCTTTGTCTTCAATTAAAATACCTTTGTCTAAAAGTTCGTTTCTAATTTCATCAGCTAATTGGTAATTTTTATTGTCTCTAGCTGTGTTTCTATCTTTTATCTTTTGTAAAATCTCTTCCTCTGAAATTTCTAGAATATTCCTTTTAAACTCTTGCCATTTTGATTTTGGCTCTGTTAATAGACCAATAAAATTACATGCTGTTGTAAAAATTTCTTTGTCTTTGTCAGATCCTTTGACAGCTTTATCATATAATTTATGAATATTACTTATAAAGCCAGGTGTATTTAAATCATCATATAGAGGAGCTAAATCATCATCTGGTATTAACACTTTGCTTTCTGGTTTTTTTTGACATTCGTACCATTTATCCAGAGTTTTTTTTGATTGAGTTAATAAATCTTCACTCCAATCCATTGCTTGTTTGTAATGAGTTGAAATTAAAGCTAATCTTAAAACTTGACCATTATATTTCTGATAGAAATCTTTTATTTTAAAAATGTTTCCTTGTGACTTTGCCATTTTTTCATTTGCTATCGTAATGAATCCATTATGTATCCAGTAGTTTGAAAAAGATTTATTATTATTAGCACATCTTGACTGAGCAATTTCATTTTCGTGATGAGGAAATATTAAATCCCTTCCTCCACCATGAATGTCAAAAGTATCACCAAGATATTTTTTTGACATAGCAGAACACTCTAAATGCCAACCCGGTCTTCCTTTGCCCCAAGGTGAGTCCCAACTTGGCTCATCTTTATTAGATGGCTTCCACAACACAAAATCTTCTGGATTTTTTTTATTTTCTGATATCTCAACCCTAGCTCCCGCTTTTAATTCATCTATATTTTTATTTGATAATTTTCCATAATGTTTAAAACTAGAAACATCGAAATAAACATGAGAATTTTTTTCGTAAGCGTTTTTATTTTTAAGAAGAACATTGATCATTTCGACCATTAAAGAAATATTCTCTGTCGCCTTGGGCTCAAAAGATGGTTTTTCACATTTTAGGTAATCACAATCATTGTGAAAACTATTTGTGATATTTTTTGTTAAAACATTAATTGATATTTTTTTTTGTTTTGCACTCTCAATAATTTTATCGTCTATATCAGTTATGTTTCGAACATAAGTAACTGATTTATTTCCATATTTACATTTTAAAACCTTGAACAAAATATCAAATACTACTAAAGGTCTTGCATTACCTATATGGGGATCATCATAAACAGTTGGTCCACATACATACATTTTTACTTTTTTTGGATCTATCGGTTTAAATATTTCTTTTTTACCGCCAAGACTATTAGTTAAATATATATCTTTGTTCATTATATTAGGAATATACCTTTAATTTAGATTTGTGAATCTATTTGATTAATTAGGAATCTTGCATATTGGAATTGGCTCCATTTTATGCAAATTTGCTTTTCTGATTTGAATATATTTATCTCGATTTTTTGAATTTTCGTTATCCATGGCTTCTTCTATTTCTTTGTATGACAATCCTAACTGACCTTCGTCAGTTCTTCCATCATCCCAAAGTCCATCTGTTGGAGCTGCATTAATAATGTCATCAAGTATTTTAAGTTCTCTTCCAAGTTCCCATACTTCAGTTTTATTACAATCGGCTATCGGAGATATATCAACTCCACCATCACCATATTTTGTATAAAAACCAACACCAAAGTCTTCAACTTTATTTCCTGTTCCAACAACTATTCCGTTGTTAGCTGCTGCAACTTGATAAAGTGTTGACATTCTTAATCTTGCTCTTGAATTAGCCATACCATGTTCGCTGCTAAAATCTTTCAGAGTGCTTTCGAATGTTTTAAATAAACTGTCTAGTTCAACTGTATGTCCTTCAACATTCTTAAAATTTTTCTTTAACCATTCTTGGTGCCTTAAGCTTAAATCATGTTGTGAGCCATTTTGTTTTATTGGCATCGATAATACAATTGTCCTTAATCCAGTCATGGCACTGAGTGTGCTTGAAACTGAAGAATCAATTCCTCCTGATATACCAATAACTAATGATCTAGCCTTCACTGGCATTGAATTTACGTAATTCAAAATCCAATCTTTGATAAATATTACTTTTTTAGAAGGTTCCATGATTCAAATATAAGACAAAATTTTAATTTTTAAATGTCTAAGATGCCGCTTTAATTGCATTTCTTGCATAGTTGGAATTCTTTTTTATCTCGTCTGAGATTAAGAAAGCCAATTCTAAAGCTTGATCTGCATTCAATCTAGGGTCACAATGAGTGTGATATCTACTTGATAAATCTTGTTCAGATATATTTTTTGCGCCACCTGTACATTCTGTCACATTCTGACCAGTCATTTCTATATGTAATCCACCAGCGTAAGAACTTTCGCTTTGATGTACTGCAAAAACATTTTTAACTTCATTTAATACTTTATTAAATGGTCTAGTTTTAAAACCAGTTGTAGATTTAATTGTATTTCCATGCATTGGATCACATGACCAAATTACATTTAAACCTTCTTTTTTAATTCGTCTTATCAATTTCGGTAGAAACTTTTCAACTTGATCGTGACCAAATCTAGAAATTAAAGTAATTTTTCCCTTTTCATTTTTTGGGTTAATTGCTTCACAAATTTTTGCAATCTCTTCTGGTTTAGATGTTGGTCCACATTTAATACCAATCGGATTTTCAATACCTTTACAGAATTCAACATGTCCGCCATCGAGTTGTCTTGTTCTATCACCAATCCAGACAAAGTGTGCTGAAGTTGCGTGACACTCGCCTGTTGTTGAGTCTATTCTTGCCATGCTTTCTTCAAATGGTAAATGTAAAGCTTCATGTGAAGTCCAAAAATTTACTGTTTTTAATCTTCTATTGAAATCTGAATTTATTCCACATGCATCCATGAATGCTAATGCGTCTGCAATTTTGTCTTCAAGCTCTTTAAATTTTTTGGCTTGAGGACTTTTTTTAATGTAACCTAAATTCCATAAGTGTACATTTTTTAAATCAGCAAAACCCCCATTAGAAAATGCTCTTAAAAGATTCAACGTTGAAGCAGATTGAGAGTATGCTTTGAATAATCTCTTAGGATCATGTCTCCTAGATTTTTCGGTAAAATCAATTCCATTAACATTGTCACCTAAGTAACTTGGTAATTCTTTATCACCTTGTTTTTCAGTTGGAGCACTTCTAGGTTTTGCAAACTGTCCAGCTATCCTTCCAAGTTTTATAATTGGAAGCGAAGCTGAGTACGTAAGTACCAATGACATTTGAAGAATTACTTTAAATGTATCTCTTATGTTGTCAGGGTTAAACTCAGCAAAACTTTCTGCGCAGTCTCCTCCTTGTAAAAGAAAAGCTTTTCCATCAACAACTTGTGAAAGTTGATCTTTAAGATGTCTTGTCTCACCAGCAAAAACTAGTGGAGGAAAAGATTTGATTTTACTCAATACCTGATTAAGTTCCTTTTCATTTTCATAAGAAGGAACATGTTTGACAGGATATTTTCTCCAACTGTTTGGTTTCCAATTTTTCATAATTCAACCTTAAGATGAATATATAACGAAATTATGACAAAAGAGAATAGTTATTTTTATTATTCTACTGTTACTGATTTAGCCAAGTTTCTAGGTTTATCAATATCGTAACCTTTTTTAAGTGCAGAATAATACGCAAGCTTTTGTAATGGAATTGTTACTAAAAATGGAAACAAATCATCTTCGGTGTTTTCAACTTCAATAGTCTCCCAGATATTTTCAGAATAAATCTCATCTTTACTTTTATTTGTAATAAGCAAAACTTTTGCTCCTCTTGCTATAACTTCCTGCATATTTGAAATAGTTTTTTTATAATGTTGATCTCTTGGGGCAATTACCACAACTGGCATACCATCTTCGATGAGTGCAAGTGGTCCATGCTTCATTTCACCAGCAGGATAACCTTCGGCATGTACGTATGCTAATTCTTTTAACTTAAGCGCCCCTTCTAATGCTACAGGAAACGAATAACCTCTTCCTAAAAACATTGAGCCTTTTGCGTCAATAAATGAACTGCATATTGATTGAATTTTGTTTTCAGTTGCTAAAGAATGTTTAACTAGTTCTGCAAGATTTAATAAGTTTTTAATCTTTTTTAAATAATCTTTTTTACTAATATCTTTTCTTTTTTGAGCTAATTTTAAGCAAAGTATATAAAGAACAAGCATTTGTCCTAAGAAAGCTTTAGTTGATGCAACACCGATTTCTGGTCCACAGTGAATTGGTAAAACAAATTTGGAGTCTCTTGCTATTGAGCTTTCAATTACATTTACAACAGAACAAGTTTTCATTTTATTTTTATTACAAAGATCTAAGGCCGCATATGTATCAGCTGTTTCACCAGACTGAGAAACAAAAACATAAAGACAGTCTTTCTTAAATTTATTTTTTCTGTAACGAAATTCTGAAGCAATATCGATACTTACATCAAATGAAGTTAATTGCTCAAACCAATATTTTGCAATAAGACATGAATGATAAGCTGTACCACAACCTATCAAAGTAATAGATTTTATTTCTTTTTCTTTAAATGGAAAATTAAAAATATTTATATCTTTATTTATTTTGTCTATGTACTCGTTTACACAATTTTTAATAGTATTTGGTTGTTCATCAATTTCTTTTGCCATGAAATGTTTATAATCACCCTTTTCATAATTTTGTTCATCTGAAGATAGATGTAGTATTTTTTTATTTATTTTTTTTCCACCCTTGTTAAAAAATTCAACATTATCTTTTTTTATAATGCAAAATTCACCGTCGTTGAGATATGAAATTTTGTTTGTCATAGATTTTAAAG
The DNA here is from genome assembly GCF_001180105.1 of Candidatus Pelagibacter communis. Lineage (GTDB taxonomy): Bacteria > Pseudomonadota > Alphaproteobacteria > Pelagibacterales > Pelagibacteraceae > Pelagibacter > Pelagibacter ubique_K. The sequence continues at coordinate 196,935 of NZ_CVSO01000002.1, read as the reverse complement.
CATAAGAGTCTGATCCCAGATAGTTTTCACCTGGGCCATAACCTACAGCTAAAGGTGAGCCTCTTCTTGCACCAACTATTAAATTAGGATTATCTTTAAAGATAATTCCTAAGGCGAAACTTCCATGAAGTTTTTTTAAAACTTTAATAATTGCATCTTTAAGATTATCTTTTTTTAAGTATTCAGTAATAAGATGAACAATTACTTCAGTATCTGTTTGGGACTTAAACTTATGTCCTTTATTTATTAAAAACTTTTTTAATAATGTTGAATTTTCAATTATTCCATTATGGACCACAGATACATTTTCTGATGAATGTGGGTGAGCATTAATTGTGTTAGGGATACCGTGAGTTGCCCATCTTACATGTCCAATACCAACATTTCCTGTTAACTTTGATTTTGAAACAGCTTCCTCCAAACTTTCAACTCTACCTTCACATTTAACTTCTTTTATATAACCAGAGTCAATCGTTGCTATTCCTGCAGAATCGTAACCTCTATATTCTAATTTTTTTAAAGAATTTATAATTGGTGAAGAAACTAATTTGTTGCTTGTTATTCCGATTATTCCGCACATGATTTATTTTTTTCTTTTATAGTTTTTTATTTCAGTTTGCTTTGCCCTCGTCAGAGCTAAAGAACCATTTTTGACATTCTGAGTGATTACTGAGCTAGCTCCAACAATAGCTTTTTTTCCAATTTTAACTGGAGCAACTAGTGATGTGTTTGAACCTATAAAGGCTCCATCTTCAATTATTGTTTTGCTTTTTCTAACTCCATCATAATTACAAGTGATTGTTCCTGCTCCAATATTAGATTTTTTACCTACTGTTGCATCTCCAATATAAGTAAGGTGATTTGCTTTTGAATTCTTTTTTAATCGGGATTTTTTAATTTCAACAAAGTTACCAACTTTTGCACCCTCTTCCAAAATAGTTCCAGGTCTTAAACGTGCATACGGACCAATAGAAACATTATTATCAACACTTACACCCTCTAGGTGTGAAAAGGCTAATATCTTAACATTGTTTTTAATTTTTACCTTCGATCCAAAAACAACGTATGGTTCGATTGTTACATTTTTTCCAATTTTTGTATCATTTGAAAAAAAAACAGTCTCAGGTGCAGTCATTTTTACACCCTGATTTAAAAATTTTTGTCTAAATTTATTTTGAATATCAGTTTGTTTCATTGATTTTTTCTTATAGATAAGTATTTATGATAAAGAATTCACAAAATATTTCTTAATAATACTTTTAAAAAATGAGTCAAAAATTCACAGTTTTAGTAGATTTAGATGGAACCATAGTAGATACAGCTCCTGATCTAATGAATGCTCACAATTTTGTAATGAAAAAATTTGGTTACGAGACAAAGACAACAGAGGAAATTAGAAACCTCGTTGGTAAAGGCGCTGGTGCTTTAATTGGAAGATCTATTTGGGGAACGGCTAAAAAAGAGTTTGGGAAAATATCAGATAAAAAAATTAAAGATGAAATGGTAAAGGATTTTATAGATTACTATGGAAAGAATATTGTTAATGAAAGTAAGATTATTGATGGTGTGATTGAATTTTTAAAATGGTCAAAACAAAATGATATTTCTTTAGCAGTTTGTACTAATAAACAAGAACATTTGGCAATTGACTTGTTAAAAAAAATAAAAATTTTTGACTATTTTGAATATGTTGCTGGTAGTAATACTTTTGATTATTGTAAACCTGATCCTAGACATTTGACCTCTGTAATTGAAATTCTTCAAGGAGATATAAAAAAATCTTTAATGATTGGTGATAGTGAAACAGATTCCGCTGCAGCTAATTCTGCAAACTTACCATTTATATTGCTCGAGGACGGATATACTGATAAAAAAGTAAATGAAATACCTCATGATCACTTGGTAACCAACTTTCAAGGTATTGAGAAAATAGTTTCAAAATATTTGAATACTTAACATAAATGAAGTACTAAACTCAAAAAAGGAATAAATTGAAAATACATAAAGTAAAAGTTTTCGCATCTAAAGATAAACTAAGTAAAAAAAATCAACTTGCATGGAAAATTGCAGAAATTGCAAGTGATAATGCTAAACTAAATAAAGATTCTGTTGATATGGTCATTAACAGAATGATTGATAACGCATCTGTTGCTATAGCTTCATTAAATAGAAAAGCTGTAATTACCTCAAGAGAAATGGCAATGAAACATTCAAGAAGTAATGGTGCTACTTTATTCGGAATTAATTCAAAAAAGAAATTTGACTGTGAATGGGCTGCCTGGTCCAATGGAACTGCTGTAAGAGAATTAGATTTTCACGATACTTTTTTAGCAGCAGACTATAGTCATCCAGGAGATAATATTCCTGCATTAATGGCTGTTGCGCAACAAAAGAAAGTCTCAGGTTTAAACCTTATTAAGGGAATAATTACTGCTTACGAGGTACAAGTAAATCTTGTAAAAGGTATCTGTCTTCATAAACATAAAGTAGATCATATCGCTCATTTAGGTCCGAGTGTTGCAGCAGGTTTAGGGACAATGCTTAATTTAAAAACAGAAACCATATATCAAGCTGTTCAACAAGCATTGCATGTAACTGTCTCAACAAGACAATCTAGAAAAGGAGAAATTTCTAGTTGGAAAGCTTTTGCTCCTGCGCATGCTGGAAAACTTGGGATAGAAGCGGTAGATAGGGCAATGAGAGGTGAAGGAGCGCCAAGTCCGATTTATGAAGGTGAAGATAGTGTGATTGCAAGAATACTCGATGGAAAAAAAGCATTATATAAAGTTCCTCTTCCGAAAAAAAGTCAGGAAAAAAAAGCTATTCTTGAAACTTACACAAAAGAATATTCAGCAGAATATCAAGCGCAAGCGCTTATAGACCTTGCAAAAAAATTAAATAGAAAAATAGACAATTTAAATGAAATAAAAAAAATAGATATATATACAAGCCATCATACTCATTATGTAATTGGAACAGGGGCAAATGATCCACAAAAAATGGATCCTAATGCAAGTAGAGAAACTTTAGATCACTCAATAATGTATATATTTGCTGTTGCTTTAGAGGATGCTGATTGGCATCACGTGAAATCATATAGCAAATCAAGAGCAAGAAAGAAAAGTACTATTAAGATATGGAGATCTATTAAAACTCATGAGGATAAAAAATGGACTAAACGTTATCATGATCCAAACCCAAAAAATAAAGCTTTTGGGGCTAAAGTAATAGTCACATTAAAAAATAATAAAAAAATTGTTGAAGAACAAGGTGTAGCAGACGCTCATCCTTATGGCTTAAGGCCATTTAAAAGAGCTAATTATATTAAAAAGTTTTTAACACTTACAAAAGATATTATACCCAAAAAAGAGTCGGATAGATTTCTTAGAGATATACAAAACTTAAGAAAGTTAAAGTCAAATCAGTTACACAAATTAAATATTGAAATTAATAGTAGAAATATTAAAAAAAATAAAAAAATTGGTATTTTTTAATGCACTTTATTAAAAAAAAAATAAAAGAAAAAAGAAAAGATTTTGTTGATAAATTAAAAAGTGGAAAAATTTTAAGAGTTCCTGGTGCATACAATCCATTAACTGCTAAAGTAATTGAAGAAATTGGCTATGATGCTGTTTATGTTTCGGGTGGTGTTATGTCTAATGACCTCGGTTACCCAGATATAGGCCTTACCACACTTGAAGATGTAAGTAATAGATCAAAACAAATAGCAAGAGTTACAAGCTTACCTACAATTGTAGATATTGATACGGGTTTTAAGTCTTGCAAAAAAACTATTAAAACTTTCGAAAAATTTGGTGTGACAGCGGTACATATAGAAGACCAAGTTGAAAGAAAAAGATGTGGTCACCTTGATAACAAAGAACTTATTTCTACAAAAAAAATGGTAAAAAAAATTCAAGAATGTGTAAAAGCTAGGAAAGACAAAAATTTTAAGATAATTGCTAGATCTGATGCAAAAAGTGTAGAGGGAATTGATAAAATGATTGAAAGATGTAAAGCATATATCGACGCAGGTGCTGAAATAGTTTTCCCTGAAGCTTTGAAGGATAAAGCCGAATTTGAAAAAGTAAGGAAAAGTCTAAGTTCTTATTTACTTGCAAACATGACAGAGTTTGGAAAATCAGATCTTTTAGATTATAAAGAATTAGAAAATTTGGGCTATAATATTGTTATTTATCCAGTAACAACTCAAAGATTGGCAATGAAAAGTGTGGAAGAAGGTTTGAAAGTAATTTTTAAAGAGGGACATCAAAAAAACCTTGTTGATAAAATGCAAACTAGAAGTAGATTGTATGACTTGGTAGATTATGAAAAATACAATGCTCTTGATAAAAAAATTTATAATTTCAGCACAGATGGACACGATTAATGACTGAAGATATTAAAAAAGGTTTACTTGGAATTGTAGTTGATGAAACGGAAGTTTCAAAGGTAATGCCTGAAATAAATTCTCTTACTTATAGAGGGTATGCTGCACAAGACCTTTGTGCAAAATGTAAGTTTGAAGAAGTCGCATATCTTATTCTAAATGGAGAGTTACCCTCAGAAAAACAGTTAAAAAATTTTGAAAAAGTTGAGAGAAAAGAGCGAAACTTATCAAAGATATTATTAGAAAGTATTAAGAATTTTCCTAAAAAATCACATCCTATGGATGTGGCTAGAACAGCGGTAAGCATAATGGGATTAGAAGATAAAGAAACTAAAGATAATTCTCCTGAAGCAAACTTGAGAAAAGTAATGAGGATTTTCGCAAAAACACCTGTTGCTTTAGCAGCTTTCTATAGAATTAGAAAAGGAAAAAAAATTATTAAACCAAAAAGTAATTTATCTTTCTCAGAAAACTTTTTTTATATGTGTTTTGGAAAAGTTCCTGAAAAAGAAATAGTAAAAGCGTTTGATGTATCGCTGATATTATATGCTGAACATAGTTTTAATGTTTCTACATTTACTGCAAGAACAATCACAAGCAGCTTGTCAGATATTCATGGTGCAATTACTGGTGCTATTGCAAGTTTAAAAGGACCATTGCATGGTGGTGCAAATGAGGAAGTGATGCATATGATGAATAAAATAAAAAAACCTGAAAATGCATTAAATTGGATTAATAACGCCCTAGATCAAAAGGCTGTTGTAATGGGCTTTGGTCATAGGGTTTACAAAAGTGGAGACTCTAGAGTGCCAACCATGAGAGAATATTTTTCCAAAGTTGCAAAAGTAAAAAAAGATAAAAAGTTTGAAAAAATTTATGACATTGTTGAAAAAGTGATGATTGAAAGAAAAAATATTCATCCTAATGTAGATTATCCTACTGGACCAACTTATCATTTAATGGGATTTGACACTGACTTCTTCACGCCAATTTTTGTAATTTCTAGAATTACTGGATGGTCTGCACATATTCTTGAACAGCATGCAGCAAATAAACTGATAAGACCTTTAGCTAGCTACATAGGTAGTAGCTATCGAAAAGTTGTACCAATTAACCAAAGATAATTTAAATATATTATTATCTAGATTACGAAAAGGCTTCTGTCCAATTTCCTTGTGTAGATGCTTTTGAATACTCTGTAGCTCTTCCTTCAAAGAAGTTCATGTGCTCAACAGCATTCAACATAGTATCAAGCCAAGTAAGAGGATTTTTCTCTACATCATAAATTGGCTCAAGACCTAATTGAACTAATCTTCTGTTTCCGATAAACCTAATATAATCTTTAACTTCCTGAGCTGTTAGACCTTTCATTGGTCCCATTTCAAAAGCTAAATCTATAAATGCATCCTCATGCTCTACAATTGTTCTACATGCATCATAAATTTCTTTTTTAAGTTTCGGTGTCCAGATTTCAGGATTTTCTTTTATGAACTCTTTGAAAATTCTGATCATTGAATTACAGTGAAGAGTTTCATCTCTTACTGACCAAGTAACTATCTGTCCCATACCCTTAAGTTTATTGTGTCTTGGAAAGTTTAATAAAATTGCAAAACTTGCAAATAATTGTAGTCCTTCCGTAAAAGCACTAAACACAGCAACTGTTTTTGCAATATCTTCTTTTGAATTAACATTAAAACCCTGCATGTAATCGTACTTATCTTTCATTTCTTTATACTTCATGAAAGCTGAATATTCTGACTCAGGCATACCTATTGTATCTAATAGATGTGAATAAGCAGCTACGTGCACTGTTTCCATTGCAGCAAAAGCCGTCATCATCATTAAAACTTCTGTTGGTTTAAATACTGTTGTGTAGTGTCTTAAATAACAGTTATTTACTTCAACATCTGCTTGAGTAAAAAATCTAAAGATTTGTGTTACTAAATTTTTCTCTGGTTCTGATAAATTTTTCTGCCAATCTCTTACATCATCTCCTAATGGCACTTCTTCTGGCAACCAATGTATTCTTTGTTGTGTTAGCCAAGCATCATAACACCACGGATATCTGAATGGTTTATAAACAGGATTTTCTACTAATAGTCCCATTTTTTTTGGTTGAATGATTTTTCCTTTTTCCTCTTTTTTTACTACTGACATGATAGACACTCCTCGTATTTGTTTTCGTCGGTTTCTTGTTGATTTGATTTATAAACATTCGCAGTAACATCAGTTGATTTTGCATCATTAACATTTTCTGCTCTTTGTATTGATTTAGACCTGCAATAATAAAGACTCTTCAATCCTTTTTTCCAAGCTTGGAAATGAATTTGATGAAGATCTCTTTTGTGAACATCAGCAGGTAAAAATAAATTAATAGATTGTGCTTGCGAAATGTGTGGTGTTCTGTCCGCACTTAAGTCAACAAGCCATCTTTGATCTAATTCAAAAGCCGTTTTAAAAACATCTTTTTCTTCTTGAGTTAAAAAATCTAAATGAGACACAGAACCTTGGTTAGTCGTAATTGTTGACCAGGTTTCATCTGTATCCTTTCCGTGTTTTTCTAATAGTTTTCTCAAGTATTTATTTCTGACATTGAAAGATCCTGAAAGAGTTTTGTGGGTATAACTATTTGCTGCAATCGGCTCAACTCCTGGAGACGTACCTCCACAAATAATTGAAATGGAAGCAGTTGGAGCAATTGCAGTTTTGTTTGAAAATCTTTCTTTAAAACCATATTCAGCTGCATCGGGACATGCTCCTCTTTCTTCAGCTAAATCTTTTGATGATTTATCAACTTTCATTTGAATATTTTCAAAAATCTTTTTGTTCCAAACTTTGCTCATCACTGACTCAAGAGGTATCATTTTTTTCTGGTAATATGAATGAAGTCCCATAACACCTAAACCAACACTTCTTTCTTTTGCAGCTGAATATGTTGCATCACTAAATTCTTCTGGAGCGTTATTAATGAAGTCAGTTAAGACATTATCCAAAAATCTCATTACATCATCGACAAAATTTTCATCATCTTTCCACTCATCATATTTTTCAATATTTAGTGAAGACAAACAACAAACAGCCGTTCTATCTCTACCCTCTTTATCAATGCCTGTTGGAAGAGTAATCTCACTACACAAATTAGAAGTCTTTACTGTTAAGCCAGCTAATTTATGATGTTGGGGTATCTGTCTATTAACTGTATCAATAAAAATGATATATGGCTCTCCAGTTTCAACTCTTGCAGTTAATAATCTGATCCATAAATTTCTAGCTGAAACAGTTGATTGTACAGCTCCATTTTTTGGACTCTTAAGTGCCCATTGTTCATCAAGTTCAACTGCTCTCATGAAAGCATCTGAAACAAGAACACCATGATGCAGGTTAAGAGCTTTTCTATTTGGATCTCCACCAGTAGGTCTTCTCATTTCAATAAATTCTTCAATCTCTGGATGGTCAATAGGTAAATAACAAGCAGCAGATCCTCTTCTTAACGAGCCTTGACTGATTGCCATTGTTAAAGAGTCCATAACTTTTATAAAAGGAATTATTCCAGAAGTTTTTCCAACTCTTCCAATTTTTTCACCAATAGATCTTAGATTGCCCCAGTAACTTCCAATACCACCACCTCTAGCAGCTAACCAAACATTTTCACTCCAGAGACCCAAGATACCATTTAAACTATCACTCGCTTCATTTAAGAAACATGATATTGGTAAACCTCTCGTAGTTCCCCCGTTAGACAGAACTGGTGTTGCAGGCATGAACCAAAGATTACTAATATAATTGTATAGTCTTTGTGCGTGTAAATTATCATCAGCATAATGACTTGCTACTCTTGCAAACAAGTCTTGGAAAGATTCATTCTCTCCTAAATATCTGTCGCTAAGTGTTGCTTTTCCGAAATCTGTTAGATTTTCATCTCTACTTCTATCAATCTTTATTGTGATACCTCTAGAGTTTTGAAATAGCTCTGTGTTGTTGTTTAAAGAGAATAAATCTGGGCCTTTAGCCTTAGTCTTCTGATCAACCTGAGGTTTAAATTCAGAGACAGCTTTCTTTATTGCCTGAGACAAGACTTTGTTCATTATACTCCCTTTTTAACACTATTTATTAGTAAAACAACTATATGTTGTGTGCAGATTTCTTAAATACACTATATAAATTAAAAATCAACAGAACATTTATAGAACATTAAAAAAATAGTTCAATAAAAAAATCAAAAAAATGTACATATATCAACATGGAAGTGGAAAAAAAAATCGACCCATTCGGATTTAGGGAATATGACGCAAGGTGGTTATACCCAAAAAGCATCAACTCAAAGGGAATCGAGGCAGTAGGAAAAGGTTTCGGGACCCAAGTTATTAACTCTGAAGAGAATCCAACTGTAATTGTAGGAAACGACTACAGATCCTATAGCGAAGAAGTTAAAAGTAATTTTATAAAAGGACTTTTATCAACTGGCTGCAATGTAAAAGATATAGGTCTATGTTTATCACCTACGGTTTATTTTTCACAATTTAAAATAAAATCTAATGCAGTAGCAATGATAACTGCGAGCCACAACGAAAATGGTTGGACAGGTATAAAGATGGGAATTGAGAAAGGTTTAACTCATTGTAAAGATGAAATGTCTGAACTTAAATCGATTGTAATGAATGAAACTTTTAAACAAGGTTCAGGTAAATATGAAAAAGTAAAAAATTTTAATAAAGTATATATTGAAGAATTATCAAAAAATAAAATTAAGAAAAAATTAAAAATTGTTGCTGCTTGCGGAAATGGAACTGCAGGAATTTTCGCGCCTGAGATACTTAGAAACATTGGATGTGAAGTAATAGAGCTTGACTGTAATTTGGACTATAGTTTTCCAAGATATAATCCAAATCCGGAAGATATGAAAATGTTACATGAAATTTCAAAATGCGTAAAAGAAAACAATGCAGATGTTGGTTTTGGATTTGACGGTGATGGAGATAGAGTTGGAGTTATAGATAATAAAGGAAATGAAATATTTGCAGACAAAATTGGTTTATTAATTGCTAGAAATATTTCAGAATTACATCCTAATAATAAATTCATTGTAGATGTAAAATCTACAGGATTATTTAGCAATGATGAAATTTTAAAAAAAAATAATTGTAAAACTTTATATTGGAAAACAGGGCATTCATATATTAAGAGAAAAGTAAAAGAAGATAATGCGATTGCTGGATTTGAAAAAAGTGGTCACTTTTTTTTTAATAAACCTTTAGGATTTGGTTTTGATGATGGAATTAATTCTGCAATTCAAATTTGTCATTTAATAGATAATCAAAATAAAAAGTTAGGTACTTTAATAAATGATTTACCTAAAACTTTTCAAAGCCCAACTATGGGACCTTTTTGTAAAGATGAAGAAAAATATAAAGTAATAGATGAAATTATTTCTAAAATAAAAAATCTTCAAACTGATAAACAAAAAATATGCAATCAAGAAATTACTGATATTCTAACAGTCAATGGTGTAAGATTTACTCTTGCTGATGGATCTTGGGGTCTTGTAAGAGCATCTTCGAATAAACCTTCACTTGTTGTTGTCACAGAAAGTCCTGTATCAGATAAAATTAAAATTGATATCTTCAGATTTATAGACGATCTACTTCAAAAAACTGGAAAGATTGGTGAGTACGATCAAAAGATATAGCTTTAAACTTTATTTCCTTTAATCAAAAAATAAAAGCCACCAATAAAAAGAAAAATTTGCTCACTGGTAAATAATTTTTGTGTGATAAACCAATCTGAATGGGCAATTATAAAAATATTTGTCATAATTATTACAATTACAAGTCCAGCAAATCTTGTAAGCGTATCACCTATAGGATTTTTTAAAAAACCACTTATAATTAAAATAACTCCAGACAAAAGTTCACTTAATGCAACAAATGATGCAAGTGCTGGAGGTAAACCAAAGTATTCAACTAAACCCGCTGGTGGCAAAGGGAATTTAGCATAACCGTGAATGATAAAAGCAATTCCGATACCAAATCTTAACAAAAGGGAGGCAAGAGCTTCAAAGTTTAGTAGAAAGTTTTTTAATTTAGTAATCATCAATTAAAACTTTAAATATATTATACTTAAGTTCAAGATAAGTTTTTGAATTATCACCATTAAATATTAAAGTATCGGTAGAGAAATATTGTAGCAACTACATACAAAAAAATTCCAAAAAGTACTTGGACTTTCGCCCTCTCAAGCTTATGCACCGTATTAGCCCCTATTCTAGCCATTAATGTTGTGATAGGGACGAATATTAGAAAGGCTGGAATATTTACAAAACCAATGCTGAGGGGAATATCAACACTTTTGTATAATCCTGATAAAAAAAAACCAATTGCACCAAACAATGAAATTATAAATCCAATTGCTGCAGCGCTCCCTATTGCTCTATTTATTGAGTAGCCAAAATATCTTAATACAGGGACATTGATCATTGCTCCAGTAATCCCCATTGGAGCTGAAATTAAGCCAGAGACAAACCCAAATGAAAGACGAGGCAGCAAATTAAATGAAGGATAAACTTTTTTACTTTTATTTTTTGCTAGGAGTAGATAAGCACCTAAAAAATAGACCATGATTGAAAAGAAAAGAACTAATGACTTAGTATTCATCATAGAAGCAATAATAGTTCCTGTTACCACGCCAAAAATAACAAATATTCCAAAAGTTTTTATTATACTTAAATCAACAGCACCATGTTTTCTGTGAGCCAGAACTGATGAAAATGAGGTTAATATTGTTATTGTAAATGCAGTCCCAACAGTAAGATGCATTAGATAATCTTTATCTATTCCAAAAGTTTCGAAAATAAAGAAAAGAAATGGTACCGAAATTAATCCACCACCAATACCAAATAATCCTGCAAAAAAACCAACAGGGATAGCTGCAGCTATCATCAATAAAATGAAAAATATATATTGGTTGAAAAAAATTTGGTCCACAATTTTAATTTAATTGATACTTAAATATTCTAAAAATGATCTAATTGATACCAAAATTAAAAAAGTTCCAAATATTTTGCTCAGGATTTTTTTATCGATTTTGTAGACTGCTTTTGCACCTAACCTAGCCATTATCATAGTAACTGGGACAAACACAATGAAGCCAAGTAAATTTATATACCCCAAACTGAACGGTGTGTTGACATTATTAATAATTTTTCCACCAGTGATCATTGTAACTGTTCCAGTAACAGCGATAAGGAAACCTACTGCTGCAGCTGTTCCAATTGATTTCCTAATATCGTAACCAAATGTTCTCATGAAAGGAACCATTAATGATCCACCTCCAATCCCTAAAGGAATAGAAATAAACCCAATCAATATACCAGAAATATTTTTTATTAAGTTTGATATTTGTTTTGGGTTATCAACCAATTTTTCTCTCAAAAAAATAAAAAAAAGTCCAACCATAAAGGCAAATATAGAAAAAAATAATACAAGTGCAGGAGTTTTCAAATTAACTGCTAAGAAAGTTCCAAAAAAAACTCCAATTAAAATAAAAATTCCAAAAGATTTTACCATTTTAAAATCAACTGCATCATGTTCTCTGTGTGTTAACGTAGATATAATTGAGGTCGGAATTATTATTGCTAAAGATGTACCAACAGCTAAGTGCATTCTTGTTACAAGATCAAATTCTAAAACTGTAAATGCGTAATAAAGAGCAGGAACCATAATTATACCCCCACCTACTCCAAGTAAACCAGCCATAAATCCTGCTACTGCTGCAGCAATAGCTAAAACAGTTAAAAGATAAAAAATTTCATTGATATTTAAATTTTCCATTAGGAATTTAATTGATTTGCTTTCTCATTGTTTTGCACGATAGTCATTATGTGTTTTGCTTTTTGAAAATCTGAGTCTCTAGCCATCATATTGTCACTTAAATATCTTTTCCAATCTTTAGAACCTGGTTGACCGTGGTATAGTCCGACCGTGTGTCTCATTATATGATTTACTTTTGTACCAAGCTTTACTTCTTCTTCTAAATAACTAATAATCTGTTTTGCTATCTGTTCTCTTGATGGTACTTCATTTGTATTAAGTATTTCTTTCTCTATGTCTGTCAAAAAGTAAGGATTTTGATAAATTGCTCTTCCAATCATCACACCATCACAGTGTTCTAAATGTTTTTTAATTTGCTCAGTTTGTGAGATTCCTCCATTAATTATTATCTCAAGATCTGGATTTGCTTTTTTAATTTCGTATACCATTTCATAATTAAGTTTTGGTATATTTAAATTTTGTTTAGGAGTAAGACCTTTTAATAAAGCCTTTCTTGCATGGAGTATGATTGTTTTGCATCCTGATTGTTTTATTTTGTTAACGAAGCTATTTAAATATTCGAAGTCCTCAATTTCATCAACTCCTATCCGAGTTTTAGCTGTAACGGGTATTTTACATGAATTGACCATGTTACTAATACATTCTGCAACTAGATCAGGTTCTTTCATTAAGCACGCTCCAAATGAATTTTTTTGCACTTTTTTGCTCGGACAACCCAAGTTAATATTTATTTCATCATAACCAAATTGTTCAGCTAGTTTAGCAACCTCTGCTAATTCATTTTTATCTGAGCCTCCCACTTGAAGAGCGACAGGTTTTTCTTCCTCTCTAAAACCGAGTATTCTTTTCCTATCACCATGAATTGCTGATTTAGTTGCTACCATTTCTGAATAAAGCATCACATTTTTACTGATTAATCTTAAGAAATAACGGTCATGTCTATCAGTACAGTCCATCATCGGTGCTACTGATATTTTTCTGTTAATTTTTTTTTTATTAGTATCCAAGAGGTTTGCCCATTAATTTGTCAGGTAACCAAGTTACAATTTCAGGGAAAATACATAAAATTATAATTGCCAAAACCATCATAAACATAAATGGTATAGATCCCCTTAAAATTTTAGATAAGCTTACATCGGGCGTTATACCCTTAATAATGTATAGGTTTAATCCAACTGGAGGTGTAATTAAACCAATTTCCATATTAATTGTGAATACTATTGCAAACCAATACGGATCAAATCCTAAGGTTGTTATTACAGGTAAAAGTATAGCTGAAGTCATTACTATTACAGCCACTGGAGGTAAAAAGAAACCAGCAACAAGTAAAAAGATATTAATTAAGAAAAATATTACCCACTTATTTGCACTAATCTCTATCATGCTTTGGGCTAAAGATTGAGTTACATATAACTGTGATAATGTGAATGAAAAAAAATATGACGCTGCAATAATAAACATTATCATCACACTTTCTTTCATTGATACTTTAATAATATTCCATATTCTTTTTGGCTGATAAATTTTATAAACAACAGCAATAAGAACAAAAACTAAGAAAGCCCCTACTCCAGATGCTTCCGATGGAGTAGCAACTCCTCCATATAAAACATATAAAACTCCAGCAATAATAAGTAAAAAAGGTAGTACTCTTGGAAGTACTTCTAGCTTTTCTTTTAATGTTGGTGGTGTTCTTTGTCTTAAAGCTTTAGCTGAATCTTTATCAATAAAGTAACTGTGAATTAATGCCCAAAGAGCAAATAATCCAGCTAACATAAAACCGGGTATCAAACCGCATAAAAATAATCTTCCAATTGAGGTTCCAGTAGCCATACCGTATACAATTAAAACGATACTTGGAGGAATCAAAACTCCTAAAGTTCCACCGGCTGCAATTGTTCCTGTAGCAATTTGGTCAGAATATCCCCTCTGTCTCATCTCTGGAATTCCCATAGTTCCTATTGCTGCACATGTTGCAGGACTTGATCCACTTAAAGCAGCAAAGATTGAACACGCTCCAATATTTGAAATGACTAATCCACCTGGTACTCTCCAAAGCCATCTGTCAAGACCAGTGTATAAATCTTTTCCTGCTGGTGAGTTTGCAACGGCCATTCCCATAAGAATAAACATTGGTATTGAAAGTAATACAAAAGAATTTAAACCTGCATAAAAGGTTTCAGCAAAGACATCAAGCATTTGAAAGCCTTCAAATGAAACTAGAAGTACAACTGAAACAAAACTTAATCCAAATGCGATTGGTATTCCCGAAAATAAAACAATTAAGGTAAATACGGCAACTATTAATGCTATTATTAAAGGATCCATTAATCTAAATCCCTTTCGTCTAACAACTTAATTATTTCGGCAATGTATTGGAGTATCATTAAAGTTGCCCCAATTAACATTGATGAGTAAGGTATCCAGAGTGGTGGATCCCATATGCTTCCAGTGGTGTAATTTTTGATAAATGCTTCTGCGGTTATCAAATAACCAAAATAGAACAATAAAATAAAAAATAATAAACTTAAAAGAGATGTAAATATTTTTAATCTAATAATATTTTTTTTAGATAAAAAATCATAGACCCATTCCATGCTTACATGGGCCTTTTCACTTAAAACGTATGCGCTTCCTATAAATGTAGATGCTACGAGAAGCATAGTCACTAATTCATTTTGCCAAGTTATTGCTCTTTGGAAAAAATATCTTTCAAATACTAGTTCAACTATTATTAATATTGCAAATGCTAGAGATATAACTGCAAAAGCTCCGCAAGCTTTCGAGACAATATCACAAAATTTGAGGTATTTTGATTTCATAAAAAAAACCCCTACTTATTTTCATAAATAGGGGTTCTTTATATATTATTTTACTTAACAGCTAAAGCCATATCGATCAGTTTTTGACCGCCTGGTACTTTATCTGCAAAATTTTTGTAAGAAGATTTCTTAGCTATTTCTAACCATGCGTTGAAATCATCTTGATCCATATACGCTAATTCAACACCAGCTGCTTTGTAAGCTTTTTCAAAAGTCTTATCTAAGCCTGCTGCTTGTTTAGTCATATACTTCTCAGCTTTTTTTCCAGCTTTCATCAAAGCTTTTTGTTGTTTTTCATTTAAAGCGTTGAAGTTCTTCTTAGACATCAAAATTGGCTCATACATAAACCATAAACCAAATTTTCCTGGAGGTGTTGCACATTTTACTTGTTCATAAATTTTGTAACTTACAAAACTTCCTGAACTTGTATTTGCACCAGTTAATACTCCAGTCTGAAGACCAGTATAAATTTCAGATGATGGCATTTTTTGAATACCAGCACCAGCTGCTGCTAACATTTGGTTAAATGCTTTTCCAGCTGCTCTCATAACTTGTCCTTGAGCGTCTGATGGGTTTCTAATACATTTAGTTTTTGAAGCAAATCCACCTGCTAACCATGCATCAGATAATACTATTACTCCAGCATCATCCATAATTTTTCTAATTTCATCCATCATCGGAGATTTGTTTACTCTTAAAGCGTGTTTATGGTTTTTTACCATTCCAGGCATCAAAGTAATATCAAACTCTGGGTGAAACTTAGCAGCATATGCTAATGGGAAAGCTGAAATATCTAACTGTCCAGTTGTCATCGGCTTCCATTGCTCTTTTGGTTTGTAAAGTGATTTTGCAGGATAAACTCTTACGTCTACTCCCACGTTTGCTTTTTTCATTTCATCAGCAATAATTTGAACCATTTCATGTCTTACGTCGTAAGATCCATCGGCTCTTGGCGTACCTGGCCATTGGTGACTAGCTTTTAAAGTTACTGCAAAAGCTGATCCAATAGTTGTAGTTACGAAAACTAATGAAAGAAAATATAAAGATATTTTTTTAAACATTATTATTCCTCTCTATTATTATTTTATTGATGTATTAAATGTAACTTCTTGATAAGAGTCAATATGCTTTAAAATACAATTGACGCTAATTATGAATGGACCCTTAAAAGATATATTAGTTTTAGACCTAACTAGAGTGCTGGTTGGTCCTTATTGTACTATGATATTGTCAGATCTCGGAGCTAGAGTGATTAAAGTTGAAGCGCCTGAAATTGGAGATGACTCTAGAAAATTTGGACCTTTTATTGATGATCAGTCTGCATACTTTATGTCCCTTAATAGAGGAAAAGAAAGTATAGCTCTAAATTTAAAAAATTCAGAAGACAAAAAAATTTTTGAACAAATACTTAGAAAAGCAGATGTGTTAGTTGAAAATTTTAAACCTGGAACGTTGGAGAAATGGGGATTTGGTTGGAAGGATTTATGTAAAAAGTATCCGAAGTTAATCTATGCTTCTGCATCAGGATTTGGTCAAACAGGTCCTTTAAGAGAATTACCTGCGTATGATATGGTTGTTCAAGGAATGGGTGGATTAATGAGTGTAACAGGTCAACCAAATTCTGAACCTACAAGAGTTGGAACATCAATTGGCGATATTACTGCTGGTTTGTTTACAGCGATAGGTGTTAATGCAGCACTATATGACAGAAAGAAAACTGGTAAAGGAACTTATATAGATGTTTCGATGCTTGATTGCCAAATTGCAATTTTAGAAAATGCGATTGCAAGATACTTGTCAAAGAATGAAATACCTAAACCAATGGGGTCCCGTCATCCATCAATAGCACCTTTTGAAGCTTTTAAAACAAAAGATAGTCATATTATAATAGCCGCAGGTAACGACAAACTTTTTGAAAAACTCTGCCAAGTTTTGAACATCGATAATATTGTACAAGATGAAAAATTTAAAACAAATTCATCTAGAGCTCAAAATATGGATGAACTTAAAAAAATTTTAGAAAAAGAACTTTTATCTAGAAATACAAACGATTGGATCTCATTAATGGAAAAAGAAAAAATTCCTTGTGGTCCAATCTTTAATATAAAACAAGCTGTTGAAAATCCTCAAATCAAAGCAAGAAATATGATTGTAAATTCATATCATAAAAAAATTGGTGAATTTAAAACCGCCGGCAACCCAATAAAAATATCAAACTATAAAGATGAGGAAAAAAGAGGCGATATTCCAGATTTAGATGAACATAGAGAAAAAATTATTAAAGAGTTTTGTAACTAATTTTTTCTATCTCCTGAGACATTTTAAGTAACACTTTTTTTTTATTTAGTTTGTCTGTTCTGATTAAAATAGCATCTCTCATTTTTTTTAGTGGTGAATGTTTTCTTTTTTTATCGAGTCTAGTTCTTATAATTAAGCTTTTTTTAACCTCTTTGAGAGGAACTTTCTTCTTTAAATCTTTCCATCTTCTAATGGAGGCTTCATTTAAATTACAAGTAAAGTAAAAAGCTAAGTCATAACGGGGATTTTTTTTCAATATACTGCTAGCAATGTCTCTACCTTCAACACATATTCTTTTATTTTTTTTGATAATTTTTTTTTGAAATATTTTCATTATTTCTCTAACACCTTTATTTTTAGCTAAATAACCAACATGGTTACTAATTTCCTGTGAATGTAAAGATTGCTTTTTTATTTTATTATATGAGAGATTTTTAAATTTCTTTTTTAAAAAAGGAACTATTTTTTTTGGCTTATGCTTAATGATAATTTTGCTTGCATATCTATATAATAATCCAGAATTTATAAGAAAAAGTTTATATTTTTTTGAAATTAATTTTGCACCTGTGCTTTTACCACTAGCAGCTTCTCCATCACATGCAATTCTTAAAGACTTATTCATTAAAACAATGTTTAATTAAATAACTTATTTTGATTATTATTGAAATATTATTGTTATGAATTTTCTGAGTTATCAGCATCTTGCTGATCGTTTTCAGCTATTTCATCTAAAGAAACTTCGTTACTTTCTTCTTCTCCACCCTCTTCTGCTGGAGCATCATTTGATTGAGGTGCATCAGCATTTTGTAATTCAGCTAAATCTTCTTTTGAAACTTGAATTTTTTCAGGTACTTTTCTTGCTCTTTTAGATGGTAAAATTGGAGCTCCACTTTTTGAGATTTCACCTTTGTATAAATTTTCAAAATCATCTCCGATATCTTCATCTTCTTCGCTTAAATCATCTACTTGTTCGATATGTTTTCTAAGTTTGTAAACAGCGCTATCTGTTAATTCACTCGTTTTAATATTTTCATTAGCAATTTCTCTTAGTGCAATAACGGTATTTTTATCGTTATCTTTTTCTACACTCGGTTCAATTCCAGAATTTAATTGAGTAGCTCTTTCCTTTGCAACTAAAACTAATTCATAAGGGCTGTCTACTTTATCGATACAATCTTCTACAGTCACTCTTGCCATGCGGAGTATTTATACTCTCAAGTCTACAAAATCAAGGTGTTTTTACAAAATCGTTGGATTAAGTTTGTCCTTAATTAAAAACAGCAATATTAAAGAAATTAAAATATAGCCTCCAGAAATCATAGATATCTGCTCTATCGTAAAATCAAAGTCTATCAATAATCCAAATAAAGCAGTTCCAAATGCTGTTGAAAATACCATTAATGCAGTGGTTAGTGCTTTGATAGATCCTATAAATTTAACTCCATACAATTCAGCCCATGTTGATGAACCTAAAACGTTTGCAAAACCATTTGATACCCCTATTAATCCAAGAAAGAAAAATGAGGAAACTGGTGATTGAAAGTAAATTAAAATAAATAAAGAAATCAAAAAAGGGATATTCATATATATAAGTAGTTTTCGACTTGTAAATTTATCAATCAAATATCCAGCTACGAATAAAGTTAAAACAGATGCAATTGAATAAACCATAAATGATTGAGCGATAGTATATTCACCCCAGTTTTTTGCAGACAAAATAAATGATTGATAGACAAATATTCCTGTTGCTATCCAGGGCATCGCTAACATATTTAAAGCGATAATAATAAATCTATAATCTTTAATAACTTCAGATCTTTTCCATTGTTTTATATTTTGTTTAATAACTTCATTATCATCCTCTCTCGATGAAAGTTTAACCTCTTTAACCAAAAAGTAAGATACTAAAGGAAGAAATAAAATTATGGCGACTGAAATAATGATCCATATATTTCTCCAATCCATTATTGTAAGAGCATAAATTATTGTAACTGGCATTAAAAATTCTGCAGTAGATAAACCAAACCATCCAGTACTTAGTGCTTTACCCCGAGTGTTAGTAAAGTATCTAGATATTGTTGTAGAGGCAGTGTGAGACATCATTCCTTGACCAGAAAATCTCATTAACAATATTGCAACAAAAAGAAATGCTACTGAATTAATCTTTGAGAAAGTAAATGTTGAAATTGCAAGTAATGATATAACAAAAAAAGAAAATTTTAAGACATCAAAGTCATCAATTTTCTTTCCAACCCAAATTAAAATTATACTACTTAATAAAGTTGCTGATGCATAAATTGAGCCAAATTGTCCATGAGTAATATTTAATTCATTTCTTATACTTTCATTGAACAATCCTAAAAAAAAACTCTGTCCAAAGCTTGAAAAAAATGTAAATATAAAACCAAATATAATTACTTTAATACTTAAATTTTTTAACATTAAATTATGTCTTGTAACGTTGCTTTCATTGGTCTTGGTGTAATGGGATATCCCATGGCTGGTTATATATCAAAAGGTGGGCACAATGTAACTGTTTATAATAGAACAGGATCTAAAGCTGATAAATGGCTAAAAGATTTCAAAGGAAAAAAAGCTGACACACCTAAAGATGCTGCAAAAGACGCTGATTATGTTTTTACATGTGTAGGAAACGATAATGATTTAAGAGAAGTTACATTTGGAGATAATGGAATATTCAAATCAATTAAAAAAGGAGCAGTGTACATCGATAACACAACTGCTTCAGCAACAATAGCAAGAGAAATTTATTCTTACGCAAAGAAAAATGGTTTTGGTTTTTTAGATGCGCCCGTATCTGGTGGTCAAGCAGGTGCCGAGAACGGTGCTTTAACTGTAATGGTTGGTGGAGATCAAGATGATTTTGATAAAGCATTAGATAAAATTGATTGTTATAGCAAAAAAGTAAAGTTGTTAGGTAAATCAGGTTCAGGTCAATTAGCAAAGATGGTTAATCAAATTTGTATTGCAGGTTTAGTGCAAGGATTATCAGAAGCAATTAACTTTGGTCAAAAAGCAGGATTAAACATGGAAGATGTCATTGAAGTTATTTCAAAAGGTGCTGCACAATCTTGGCAAATGGAGAACCGATATAAAACAATGTTAGAAGATAAATTTGATTTTGGATTTGCTGTAGATTGGATGAGAAAAGATCTTAAAATTGCAATGGAAGAGGCAAAGAATAATGGATCGCTATTACCGATCACAGAAATAATTGATAAGTATTATGCTGAAGTTCAAGACATGGGTGGCAAAAGATGGGATACTTCAAGCTTAATAAAAAGATTTAGAAAGTAAAAGTATGCAGCCAGCGTACTATGAAGACTTCACAGAAATTAAGAAAAAAATCTGGTCAATGCTAGATGATGCAGTGACGAATAGAAGTTCTCAATTTAGAATTCCTACTTTTATATGTGGTCATAATAACGATATTGATGGAAGAATTGTTGTTTTAAGAAAATCAGATCAACAAAACAACTTAGTTCAATTTCACAGTGATATTAGATCAGATAAAATAGAATTACTTAAAAATAATCCCAACGCTGCTCTTTTATTTTATGATAAGGATGAAAAAATTCAGGTTCGACTTAAAGTAAACTGTATTATTAATCATAAAAACGACATTACAAAGAATTCTTGGGAAAAAACTCAACATATAAGCCGTAAATGTTATTTGGTTGATAATGGTCCAGGAACAGAGTCTGATGCTCCAACATCTGGATTAAAACCTGAATTAGATAATTTTGATTATACAAAGGAGCAAAGTGAAGAAGGTTATAAAAACTTCACTGTCATTCAGTGTAAAATAAAATCTATTGAGTGGTTATATCTTGCTGCTAAAGGTCATCGAAGAGCAAAGTTTGATTTGGAAAGTAAAAAAGATACTTGGTTAGTTCCTTAAAAAATTGATTTAGAATATTTTTTCCAATTATCTTGATAATGTTTTGTGTTTTCAAACACTGCTTTTTTTTCTTCTTCTGTTACTTGTCTAATAATTTTTCCTGGCGATCCAACAACTAAAGAGTTATCAGGTATTTCTTTATTTTCTGTTATCAGAGCCTTCGCACCTATAATACAATTTTTTCCTATCTTTGCTTTGTTAAGGATCACTGCACCAATTCCGATTAAACTATTGTCACCGATTGTGCATCCATGAAGCATTACTAAATGTCCAATGGTTACATCTTTTCCGACTTTCAAAGGACAACCTGGATCAGTATGTAACACACAACCATCCTGAACGTTTGAGCCCTCACCTATATGAATATTTTCAATGTCACCTCTTAAGGTTGCATTAAACCAAACACTTGTATTCTTGTCTAAAGTTACATCTCCAATAATAACAGCATTAGGAGCTACCCAATTTTCGCCAGAGTTTTTTGGTTTTTTATTTTCCAAATCGTAAAACATAATTTATATATTCTAACATGGCACTTTTAAAAACTCCAATATGTGATTTCGGTCTTAATGCAATAGATTTCAAGCTTAAATCAATTAATGGGGAGTTATTAACATTGAATGATGTCAAAGGCGATAATGGTACTCTGATAATGTTTATTTGCAATCATTGTCCATACGTAAAAGCTATAATAAGAGAACTTGCAGATGATTGTGCAAAACTTAAAAAAGATGGCATTAACTCAGTTGCGATAATGTCAAATGATACCAAAAACTATCCTGAAGACTCTTTTGAAAATATGAAAAAGTTTTCTGATAGATATAATTTTTCATTTCCTTATTTAATTGATGAAACGCAAGAAATTGCAAAAAAATATGATGCCGTGTGTACACCAGACTTCTTTGGATATAATAAAGACCTAAAACTAAATTACAGAGGAAGAATAAGAGAATTAAATAATTTAAAGCCTGTCGGTTCTGGTGACAGTGAGTTGCTTAAATCAATGAAGCTAATTGCCAAAACTCAACAAGGTCCAAAAGAACAATATCCTAGTATGGGATGTAGTATTAAATGGTTTAAATAATGAATTTAATTATCACAAGAAATTTCCCCCCTGATGTTGGAGGTATGCAAAATCTTATGTTTGGCCTTACAAAATCACTGTCAGAGCATATGATGGTCAAGGTATTTGCTGATCAACATTATCAACAGGAAAAATTTGATGAAGACTTATCATTTTCAATTGAAAGAGTTGGGGGGCCAAAAATCTTTAGAAAATTTAGAAAAGCTTCATTAATTAATAATTACTTACAAAAAAATACTAAAGTTAAAAATATCATCTGTGACCATTGGAAAAGTTTAGAAAATATTAATACCAAAATTAGAAAAATATGTCTTATTCACTCTAAAGAGATAAATCATAAAAAAGATTCTTTTTTAAATAAAAGAGTTGTTAGAGTATTAAATAATTGTGATCATGTTATTGCAAATTCAAATTTCACCAAAAGTCTTGGTGTTGAAATTGGCGTTAATGAAGAAAAAATAAAGGTTATTAACCCAGGAGTTTTTCCAAAAGAAGAATTAAATCCAAAAATAGAGGAAAAAATATTAAAGAAACTTGAGGGAAAAGAGCCAAGGCTAATTACTGTTGCTAGATTTGATAAAAGAAAAAATCATGAAAAAATAATTATGTCTTTGAGAAATTTGAAGGAAATTTACCCAAACATAATTTATATTTGTATAGGCCAAGGAGATACTTTGGAGTCTCAGGAAAAACTTATTAAAGAACTAAAACTTGAAAATAATGTTTTATTTTTAAAGAATTTAACAAAAGATGAAAAAAACTCTTATTTAAAAAATTCAAATGTTTTTGTAATGCCATCAATTTCTTACAAAAAATCTGTAGAGGGATTTGGAATTGTTTATGTTGAGGCTGCTCAATATGGAGTGCCGTCTATTGGCGGAAAAGTTGGTGGTGCATCCGATGCTATAGTCGATAATGAAACTGGTTTACTATGTGATGGAAATAACATGGATGAAATCTATCAAAGTTTAGTAGATATATTACAGAACAATAAATTTAAAGTTTTAGGAAAAAATGCAGAAGAAAATGCAAAAAAATTTCTTTGGCAAGAAATCATAAAAAGTTATTTACTAATATTAAAGAACTAATCTTTCGAAAACTTTCTCTGCACTTAAATTTTTTAAATCACTCACTTGTATTGCTTTAAAGTTTTCTCTTTCAATACTTACTTTATGAGCTGTTGTATGACTTCCAAACAATGATAGTCCATGAACATTCAAATGTGCCGCCATATGTGCAGGACCTGTATCATTAGCAACGACAAATTTGCTTTTTTTAATTAAACCCGCAAGCTCTGAAATAGAAATTGGTTTGTCTTCACTTAAAATAGATACAGCATCTAATTCTTTTGCTTTTTCTATTTCACCAGGACCAGGTGCTATCACTATTTTTAGATTAGGATGATTTTGTTTTATAAGTTTTATTAATTGATCGTAATAAGGCCATTTCTTTTGTTTTAAATGTTCAGAGCAGAAAGGGAACAACAGTATATAATCAGTTAAATTATATTTAGAAATAAGTTTATCAATATTAGAACAACCCCAAGAAAAATCTGGTTTTAAAGTATGAGAGGTTTTTAAACCAGATATCCTCAGTTGATGATCAAATCTCTCTAAAACAGGTTTTTTATCAAATTCTTTTTTAGTTTCATTTGCTGGAAGATTAGTTTCTGAAGAGGACCATTTATAAGATCCTGAGTTAGGAAATAAAATACTTTTATAAAATGAAGTCCTTGAGGAATTCTGTAGATCGTAGACCTTTGTAAATTTATGATTTTTAATTTTTTTCATTAATGAAAAAAGATAGATCAAATTAAATCTAGATAGTCTTTTATCGATAATTACTTCTTTTATATTAGGATTTTTTTTGAAAAGATCTGAATATACGTGAGATGTTAATAAGTAAATAAAATCATCTTTGTGATTGTCATAAATATCTTGAATTGCCCCACTCGCTTGAGCTATATCTCCTAGTGATCCGTGCTTTATGATTAATATATTAGACATATTTTTAACAATTTATCACACTATAAAATTTTATGAATAAAATATTGGTTGAAGTATCTGTTGGTGAGTTATTGGATAAATTAACTATCCTTGAAATCAAAAAAGACAGAATTAAAGACTCAGAAAAATTAAAATTCATAAATTTAGAATATGATTCTTTAAAGGAACAATATGATAAAAATGTGAAAGTTGATGAAAAGATTAAGAAACTATTCTCTGAATTAAAAGAAATAAATGCTAAATTGTGGGATATTGAGGATAATAAAAGACAATGTGAAAAAGATTCAAAATTCGATGATCATTTCATTTTATTATCGAGAGAGATCCACTTCTTAAACGATAAACGGGCAAGTATAAAACTGGAAATTAATAATCATACAGGGTCAAAAATCAAAGAAATTAAAGAATATACAAAATATTAGTAACTATATTTTTTTTCTAAAAATTTAATTAGATTGTGTATCAGGAAAGTTAAAAAAAGATAAATACTACCAGCAACAACAAATACTTCGACTGGTTTGAAAGTTGTAGAAATAATATATTTAGCTACTCCTGTTAAATCCATTAAAGTAACTGTGCTAGCTAAAGAGGTCCCTTTCAGCATCAATATAATTTCATTACCGTAAGCAGGCAATGATTGCCGAATTGCAATTGGAATTTGTATTTTAAAAAAAATAATTTTGTTTGATAAGCCTAAGCTTTTGCCTGCTTCTATAAAACCTAGTTTTATTGTTTGTAGAGCTGATCTTATTATTTCAGATGTATAAGCTCCAGTATTTAAGGAAAACGCTATGATGGCGCACCAATAAGGTTCTTTTAAAATAACCCATAATGCTGATGATCTTAAAAATTCTATTTGTCCTAAACCAAAATATATAATGAATATTTGAACAAGTAATGGTGTGCCTCTGAATAGATACGAATATCCATAAGCAAACCTATTAATAAAAATATTTTTGCTAAGCCTTAAAATTGCGAAACAAAATCCTAGAAACAACCCGATTATTAGAGATAAAGATAATAACTTTAATGTTACTAAAGTAGCATTGAGCAACTTTGGAAAACTATTTAACATTAAATCAAAATCCATTAAAAACCCCTATTGTATTTTATTTCTAATTTGTTGATTAATTTCATGCTTAAAAAAGTTAATAACAAATATAATAAAGCAGCAAATGAATAAAAAAATAACGGATCTCTTGTTGAGCCTGCTGCAATGTATGATTGCCTCATAATTTCGACCAATCCTGTTACAGAAATCAAAGATGTATCTTTAAGAGTTATTTGCCATACATTACTTAAATTTGGGATAGCTAATCGAAGCATTTGTGGAAGTATTACTTTTAAAAAATGGATCGGTTTTTTCAGCCCTAAAACTTGAGAGGCTTCGAATTGACCTTTATCAATTGATTGTATTGCTCCTCTAAAAACTTCAGTTGAGTAAGCGCCAGAAATTATTCCAATTGCAAAAGAACCTGTGATAAAAGCGTTAATCTCAATGTATTCATTATAACCAAAAATTGACGCAACAAACATTACTGCACCACTTCCACCAAAAAAAAATAAATATATAACTAATAATTCAGGTACTCCTCTAATTACTGTTGTGTAAGAGTTAGCAATAATGTTTAAAAATTTATTTTTCGATAGTTTTAAAGGGGTAAAAATTAATGCAAAAATAAAACCTATTATCATTGCTGTTAATGAAACCGCTAAAGTCATGAGAGTTGCAAAAAACAACTCATCACCCCAACCTGAATTTCCAAATGAAAGAAGACTCATAAATTATGGCGACTATATAATATAGCCGCCATAACTGAAATAATTACATGGAAGCGTCAAAACCAAAATGTTTTATTGCAAGTTTACTTATAATTCCTTGCTTTCTCGCTTCATTAATTGCTTTGTTGAAATCTTTTAGTAACTGAGCATCTCTTTTCCCGATTGCTCCGTCACCACTTTTTCTAATTCCAACACCAACTCCATTTCCAAATGCTCCACCTGAAAATGTTGGTCCAACTAGTACAACTGGTTTTCCAGATTTATCTGCATAGTCAGTAAAAGCAACAGCGGCAGCTAGTGCTACATCACATCTTCCTGCTGCTAGATCAAGATTCACCTCATCTTGAGTTTTGTAAGTTCTAACATTTACTTTGCCAACTTCACCTGACTCTAAAAAGTTTTGATGAATAGTTGCAGTTTGAACACAAACTGTTTTTCCTTTTAAAGCAGCAGTGATTGTTTTTAGATCTTTCTTAGCTGATCCACTTTTTTTTGAAAGATTTATTCCCTCAGAAGTTTCCATACTTTCTAAATTTGAACCCTTCATAACTGCGAGTGATGCAACTTCATCAGCATAACCCTGAGAAAAGTTAATTGTTTTTAATCTTTCGTCTGTAATTGACATTCCAGCCATTATCGCATCGAATTTTCTCATTAATAGAGCTGGTATCATACCGTCCCAATCCTGTTCAACTATAGTACACTCATGACCCATAATTTTACATAATTCATTTGCAAGCTCTACTTCAAAGCCAATTAATTTTCCTGATGCATCTTTTGCATTCCAGGGAGGATAAGCACCTTCAGTACCAATCTTAATTTTATCAGCCAATACTGAAAACGTGACAAAAAACGAAATCAATATTCCCAAACTGAATTTTTTTAGTATATTCATAATACCTCCATAATTTTGAGATGATTATTTCATAAATTTATTTTGCTTAAAAGAAATTATTTATTTAAAGAAGAGGCAAAATTCCAAGAGCAATCAAAACTTGGGATGTAAATTCTATCTAAAGATGTATTTCCAAAGCTTTTTTCAAAAAGATTTAACCATTTATCAACTTGTTTAGGTTTTTTATCTTGGCTTCCAACTTGAGCGGTTATAGTTCCATTTGGTTTAAGAATTCTTTTTAAAGATTTGATATTTTTCGCGGCTAAATCAATACAGTACTGATCATCGTTCAGGTCTACATAAATTTTGTCATACTTATTGTCTTCAACTGATTTAATGCTTTCAAATGCATCTCCCCATACACATTGGACATGATTTTTTGTAGTAGCTTTCTTACCTACCTTAGATAAATATTTTTCACACATTGTTACAACTTCAGGATCTAACTCGTACCAATCAATTAATTTAAAACCTTTAGAGATACATTCTCTTGCAACCCCTCCATCCCCTCCACCAATAATTGCAGTTTTATCATTTGATGGATTAAGTTTTAAACCAGAGTTAACAAATGTGGAGCTATATAAGTGTTCATCATTTTCTGCCACTTGAAGTTCACCATCGATAAAAAGAGATTTACCGAACTGTTCTAAATCTAAAATTTCAATGTTTTGACCTACTTTTGAGGTAAAGTTTTCTAAAACATCTTTTACCATATAATATTTTTTTAAACCTGGTGAGCTATAAATGTCATCATAATAACTTATAGTGTCTCTATTAAACTCTTTTTTAACAATTCTTTTATGTTTGATTTCTTTTTTTAAAATATCATAAGCAATATTAGGATTTACTTTTCCACACGTAAAAAAATCAAAACTTATTATTCCTCTTTCTGGGAAAGTATGAAAGCTTATGTGACTTTCTGCTAATAAGGCTACGAGAGTAAAGCCTTGTGGTTCGAATTTATACTTTGAAATCTCTAGAACAGTTACTTTTGCCTTCTTTGATATCTTGTAGACTAGTTTTTCAAAGAACTTTGGTTCGTACTCTTTTTCAGTACCTATAATATCTAAAGTGACGTGCTCCCCAACCTTCGTCATAAAAAGTTATCCTTTTTTATAGTTTTTAACTTTTTCTAATATTACATCCATCTCACTTGATGAAAGAATCTTAGGCTCTCCTAACTTTATTGCATTTATGTATTGATGGCAAATATTTTCAACTTCTTCTGCAAGTTCAAAGGCTGAGTTCAAGTTATCCCCATAAGCAACTTGACCGTGATTAGACATCAAGCATGCCTTTCTATTTTCTAACGCTTCAATAATATTGTCAGATAGTTCTTGTGTTCCAAAAGTTGCATACTTTGCACACTTTATATTGTCTCCCCCAGCTAATGCTATCATGTAATGAAAAGCTGGAATGTCTTTGTTATGTGCAGATACAGCTGTTGCGTGTGGTGAATGAGCATGAACAACAGCTTTTGCATCAGTCTTTTTTAAATAAATATCCTTATGAAATCTCCACTCAGAAGAGGGCTGCAATCCTTTTTCATCATATTTACCCTCTAAAGATACAAAAACGATATCATCAGCTTTTAAACTGTCGTATTTCTTGCCTGATGGAGTAATTAAAAACCCTTTTTCATTATTTTTCTGAGCTTTAAGTGAAATATTTCCTGATCTTAAAGGAGATAAATTTGTACTATTTAGTTTTTGAGCAAATTTTATTATTTCTTCTCTACTCTTAACGTCCATAATTTTTTAAATATTTTAAAAATAAATACCCAAAAATTAGACCTACGCCTATTAGAATATACTGGTAAAGCTTTAATAATAAAAACTGTGGTGGAAGCTCACTTTCATAAGGGTTCTGCATAAAAAAGTTTTTTGAACCGTCTTCATACAAATCGACAGGTCCTATAACTAAATAAATTCCGTAAATTGCTATATAAATACATGGTGCTAATGAAAGATAAATTAAAGTCTTATTATTTTTGACAATACTGAGCCAATTAGCTGAAACACCAACTAATAAAAGACATATAAGCGATAAAATAAGTGGGTTCATTTAAATAAATTTTTTAATCCTTTTTCTGATGCTTCACAAATACCTTTTTCTGTTATTAAACCAGTTATATATTTTGCTGGAGTAACATCAAATGCTAAATTCATAGCCTTACTTTTATTTGGATATATCTTTACTTTTTTAACTTTTCCATCTTCGTCAACACCTTCAATTTTTGATAACTCATCTGAACTTCTTTCTTCAATAGGAATATCTTTAGAATTTTTGATTTTCCAATCGATAGTAGAACTTGGTAAAGCCACATAAAATGGTATATTGTTATCTTTTGCAGCAAGTGCTTTGAGATAAGTCCCTACTTTATTACACACATCACCATTAGATAAAGTGCGATCAGTTCCAACTATACACATATCAACTTGTCCTCTCTGCATTAAAATTCCACCAGTGTTGTCAGCAATAATTGTATTTTTAATACCCTCTTCATTTAATTCATATGACGTTAAGTTTGCGCCTTGGTTTCTGGGCCTAGTTTCATCTGCCCAAACATGTACGGGAATGCCTTTTTTATGCGCATGATAAATTGGGGATGTAGCTGTACCCCAATTAATTGTTGCAAGCCATCCTGCGTTACAATGAGTTAAAATATTCACTGTATCTTTTTTTTTATTATAAATTTCCTCAATAATCTTAAGACCATTTAACCCAATATTTTCGCAAAAATTTATATCTTCTTCACAAATTTCTTTTGCTTCGTTTAATGCAACATCTAAAATTTTTTCAGAATTTATCCCCGAAAGTATGTTCATCATTCTATCTACTGCCCACTTAAGATTTATTGCTGTTGGCCTTGAACCAATTAACTTTTCTGCAGATTTATTTAAAAAGGATTGATCATTATTTTCTATAATTGCTAAAACCAATCCATAAGCTGCTGTAGCCCCTATTAAAGGTGCACCTCTAACTTCCATTAATTTAATTGCATTAATCGCATCATTTACTGTTTTTAAATCCTTTATAATAAATTGATGTGGTAGTTTTGTTTGATCAATAATTTTTACAACATTATTTTCGAACCAAATCGTTCGATATTCTTTTCCCTCAATTTTCATTTATTTAAAACTCTTCCAGCAACTGTTTTTAATTTGTCTATAGTTTTTTGTGTTCTTTTTTCCGGTGCTGTAATAATAGCTACATCTAAACAATTATTAGTTGGATCTTTAGGATCAATATGTTTTTCAAAATTTTCTATTAGATTTTTAATCATATTCTTTGCTTTTGCAGCATTACCTAAAAGAACTTTAATAACTTGTTGAACATCAACGTTTTCATGATCTGGATGCCAGCAATCATAATCTGTAACCATTGAAACTGAGGCATATCTTATTTCTGCTTCTCTAGCTAATTTTGCCTCAGGCATGTTAGTCATTCCAATTACATCTGCTTTCCAAGATCTATATAAATTTGACTCTGCCAACGTTGAAAACTGTGGCCCTTCCATTACTACATAGGTCCCACCTCTCTGAAAATCTATTTTTTCTTTTTTGATAGCTTTTTCACATGCATTCATTAATCCAGTTGATGTTGGATGTGCCATTGATACATGGGCTACAATTTCGTCTTCAAAAAAAGTTTTATTTCTTGCAAATGTTCTATCAATAAATTGGTCTACAATCACAAATTTACCTGGTGGTAAATTTTCTTTAAGAGATCCTACAGCTGAAATAGAAATAATATCAGTGACACCAAGTTGTTTGAGAGCGTCAATATTAGCTCTAAAATTGATATTAGATGGATTTATAAAGTGACCTCTTCCATGTCTTGGTAAGAAGTAAACTTCTTTACTTTTATAATTTGTTTTTAAAATTTTATCTGAAGGTTTTCCCCAAGGAGTATGTAAGTCTAATAACTCTCTATCTTTAAATTCCTCAACATCATACAATCCACTTCCACCTATAATTGCTAATTTATTGTTTGCCATATTCAAAAGATAGTTTATTTAATAATATAACACAAATTTAAATGGACTTAAAAAAATTTATTAGATCTATACCTGACTATCCTAAGAAGGGTATTTTGTTTAGAGATATTACAACTTTAATAAAAGATGAAAAAGCTTTTGAAGAAACAATTAATCAAATAGTTGAAAGATCAAAAAAATTTAAATTTAATAAGATTGCAGCAATTGAATCAAGAGGTTTCGTATTTGCATCTGCTGTTTCATATATTCTCAAAAAACCTTTTATAATGTTAAGAAAAAAAAATAAATTACCTGCTGAAACTCACTCTATTGATTTTGAATTAGAGTATGGAACTGCAACTATTGAGGTCCATAAAGACTCGGTAAATGAAAATGACACTGTTTTAATAATTGATGATTTAATTGCTACCGGTGGAACAGCTGAAGCAGCTTCGAGACTTATTGAAATCTCAAAAGGAAAAGTTGGAGCGTTTATTTTTGTTATAAACTTATTTGATTTAGGTGGTTCTGATAAATTGATAGAAAAAGGTTTTAAAGTTGAAAATTTAATTGAATTCCCTGGCCATTAATTTAATTTTGGTCTAAACCAAGAATTCCTGCCCATCAAAGCATTAAAAATACCCAACATTCTCATTTTATAAATATTTTTTTTTTTATTAAAAATAAGAGTATACAAAGAATATTTTAGTAGATTTGTTAATAAATTATTTAATCCTAATAAAGTCGAAACAAAAATTCCTCGATGTTTTTTATTGAAATAGAATTTAGACCACATCCAATGCCAATTTCTGGAAAGCTCTATTTCATCATTATACTTATCATCAACTGCTTTAGCTCCTAAGTGATTAATCTTTGAATTCTTTACAATAAACATTTTTCCATTATTTTCCATTGCTCTTAAACATAAATCTACATTTTCTAAATACATAAAAAATTTTTCATCAAAAAAGATATTATCAGCAAAATAGTCTTTATTTAAAATCATAGAAAAACCATCAATCTCTTTTACTCTAATTAATCCTGCTGACTTTTGCTCTTGCTGTTCTTTTTCAAGACTAATTATCTTAGGGCCTTCATCTACAGATGACATTTTCATATAAGGTATATTTATCTCCTCTTTATAATTTGGAAATTTTGGATTGTCTGAAATTGGTGAAATTATAGCAAAGTCGTTTAATCTTGAAATTGAGTCATTTAAAAGTCCAAATGTATCTTTGCTAAATTTTACATCGGGGTTTAAAACATACACAAATTTTGTTTTAGAACTAGCAATTCCAATGTTATTTCCAGCGCCCATCCCTATATTAGTTGATAAAATTACTTTCGTGTTAACATAATTTTGCTCTAATTCTTTTTTTAATTCTTTGTCTGATGAATTTTCAATTATTAATTTATGAAAATCTTTTGGTAGAGAATTTAGACAATCATAGATTACTTTTCTACTGTTAAAGGTGACTATTACAAAGGTAAGGTTATTACTTGTGAATTCCATGTAAGAATGAAGTATACTTAAAATAACTATTGTTGTAAAAAAAAAAAGTAATGAAAAAAATAATTGTAACTGGAGGTTTGGGATTTATTGGCAGTAATCTAGCTAAGTTATTAATTAAAAAAAACTATTTTGTAATTAATGTTGATAAAGTTAATTATGCCTCAAACTTTTACAACACTAGAGATTTCTTTAACAAGAAGAATTATAAATTTATTAAATTAGACATTAATAACAGATCTAAATTAAGAAAAGTTTTAAACTTACATAAACCTATTGCGGTGTTTAATTTAGCGGCAGAAACTCACGTTGATAGATCTATTGATGGGCCTGCTGAGTTTATAAAAAGTAATATAGTTGGAGTATTTAATTTACTTGAAGAATTCAGAGAATTTACAAAGAAAAATAAAAAATCTAAACTAATTCATATTTCAACTGATGAAGTTTATGGCGATGTATTAAAAGGAAGAAGTAAAGAAAATGATCCTTACAAACCAAGCTCACCCTATGCTGCATCAAAGGCATCGTCAGATCATCTGGTATATTCTTACGTAAGGACTTTTAAACTTAATGCAATGATTACTAACTGTTCAAATAACTACGGGCCTCACCAACATCCTGAAAAACTGATACCAAAATTAATTTACAATATAATTAAGAACAAACCGCTTCCTCTATACGGAAAGGGAAAAAATTCAAGAGAGTGGATATTTGTAGATGATCATTGTGAGGCTTTGTTCAAAGTATTTAAAAATGGAGCTAAAGGTCAATTCTATAATATCGGATCTAACATAAATAGAAGCAATTTAGATATTGCAAAACTATTAATAAATATTGCTAAGAAAAAAACTAAATTAGGTAAAAAAGTAAAGATAAAGTTTGTTAAAGATAGGCCTGGTCATGATGTCAGATACGCTTTAGATAGTAAAAAAATTTTTAAAAGACTTAAATGGAAATCGAAAATAAATCTTAAAAAAGGTTTAGAAAATACATTTAATTGGTATTTCAAAAATATGAAATACTATACAACTTTAAAAAAAAAGGATATCACAAGAAGACTTGGGGTTGTTAAATGATAAATAAAGCAATTATTTTAGCTGGTGGTATGGGTACTCGAATGAGTCCTTTAACAAAAGCAGTCAATAAACAATTACTTCCAATTTACGATAAACCACTAATTTTCTATCCACTTTCAATTTTGATGCTAGCTAAAATAAAAGATATATTAATTATTGTTAATAAAGGACAACTTAATCAGTATAAAAAAATTTTACCAAATGGAAATAATTTAGGAATAAAGATAAGTTATAAAGAACAATCACAACCAAGAGGGTTACCCGATGCTTTTTTGCTTGGTGAAAAATTTATTGACAACAAAAATGTTGCTTTAATACTCGGTGACAATTTTTTTTATGGTCAAAACTTAACAGCTAAATTAATTAACTGCACTAAGTTAAAAAAGGGAGCAAAAGTAATATTGCATAAAGTTCTTAAACCTGAGTTATTTGGTGTAGCTAAAACAAATAATTTAGGAAAAATAAGCTTGATAAAGGAAAAACCTAAGAAATTTATTTCTGACCTAGCGATAACAGGTCTATATTTTTTTGATAGTAAAGTAGTAGAATATTCTAAAAAATTGAAACCTTCTAAGAGAAAAGAATTAGAAATCACTGATTTGCTAAATATTTATCGTAAGAAAAAACAATTATCTTCAGATTTATTGGGAAGAGGCGGAGCATGGCTGGACACTGGGTCGATAGATGATTTTTACAAAACTAGTGCTTTTGTATCCGCAATTGAGAATAGACAGGGATTTAAAATAGCATGCTTAGAAGAAATAGCACTTAACAATAAGTGGATTTCAAGAAAAAATGTTGTTGACTCGATAAAATTTTATGGAAATTGCGATTATTCAAATTATCTTAGAAGATTAATTTAAGCTTAATGAAAAAGATAAAAACTAAAATAAAAGGTCTTTTTATTTTACAAGGGAAAAAATTCACTGACAAAAGAGGATGGCTTAAAGAGACTTTTAAGGAAAATTATTTTAATAAAAAAATGCTTTTCTCAATCACATCTAAGTCAAAAAAAAATGTTTTAAGGGGCCTACATTTACAAACTAAAAAATCTCAAGATAAACTGATAACTTGTTTAAAAGGAAAGATTTTAGATGTGGCTGTTGATTTAAGAAAAAATTCACAAACTTTTGGTAAGTATCATAAGATAATAATTAGTGAAAAAAATTCTAAATCATTTTTCATACCAAAAGGTTTTGCTCATGGTTTTCTTGGTTTAGACAAAGAAAATATTGTAACTTACAGCTGCAGTAACTATAGAGACAAAAATAGTGAAGTTTCAATTAGATGGAACGATAAAAAATTAAAAATTAAATGGGGTATAAATAAACCTATACTTTCCAAAAAAGATAAAAAAGCAATCTTTGTAAGTGAATATTTAAAAAGAAGATAAAATGATTTTTCTAGATTTAGGGCTTCAACCTTTGGCTAATAAATACTTAAACTTTAATCAAATAAAAAAACACGAAACAAAATTTAGATTACTTCTAGATTTTAATGTTAAAACAAAAATTGTTTCTATTAAAAAAACTTTTTCAAGTAAAAAAATGTTTAATGACACTTATCCTTACAGATCTTCAATGTCAGAAACAATGAAAGATAGTTTTTTAAAATTATCAAATAAACTAAAAAAGAAATATAAAAATAAAAAGATTTTAGAAATAGGATGTAATGATGGAGCTTTTTTGAAAAATTTTGATAACAATTGTTCTTTAGGAATTGAGCCTTGTAAAAATATCGCAAATTTAGCAAGAAAAAAAAAAATTAACGTAATTTCAGAGTACTGGAATACAAAACTTTCTAATAAAATCAAACTAAAATATGGAAAATTCGATATTGTTTACTCGGCAAATACTATTACTCACATTAAAAATTTAGATAATGTTTTTTCTGCAATTAAAAATATTTTAGAGACTGATGGTATAATTATAATGGAAGACCCATCTCTCTTGGAGTGTATAAAGAAGAATACTTACGATCAGTTTTATAACGAACACATATACGTGTTTTCACTAATTGCATTGTCCAAATTCCTCAAAAAACATAAACTTAGAATATTTAAAGTTGACAAGATAAAAGTTCATGGTGGCTCAAACAGATATTTCATTTGTAAAGATCAAAGTAAAATAAAAATTGATAAGTCTGTTGAAAACCTAAGAAGAGAAGAAATGAAATTTTCTTTGCATAAATTAAAAACATATGTAAATTTTGCTAAAAGAATAAAAAATTCGAAAATAAGATTAATTAAAATATTAAAAGAAATCAAAAAATCTGGAAAAAAAATTATTGGGTATGGTGCAACAGCCAAATCAGTAACAATATTAAATTATTGCAAAATAAATAGTTCCATTATTGATTATTTTTTAGATGTTACTCCAGAAAAAATAAACAAATATTTGCCTGGTGTAAAAATTAAAATTAAAAAATATAACAAAAATTCGCTCAAAGATATTCACTATGTCTTTTTAGGAGCTTGGAATTTTAAAAATGAAATTTTAAAGAAGGAGAAAAAATTCATTAAAAATGGTACAAGGTTTATTACGCACACACCTACACCAAGGATAATTAGATGAAAAATTACAAAATAGTATTTACTGGTGGATCTGGAAGATTCGGTAAAGTACTTAGAGATATATACAATGATAAAAATATCTTATTTCCTACCTCTAAAGAACTAGATGTTACAAATTTTGAGAAAACTGCAAAATATTTGATTAAACACAGGCCAAAATATTTTGTTCATGCAGCGGCTTTGTCTAGACCAATGAGTATTCATGAAAAAGAAATTACTAGGAGTATTGATACAAATATCATTGGAACATGCAATGTAGTTAAGGCCTGTAGTGAAAAAAAAATTAAATTAATTTATTTTTCCACTAACTACGTGTATCCAGCTAAAAAAGGAAATTATGATGAAAACAGTGCTATGCTACCTTTTAATAATTATGGTTGGTCTAAACTGGGTGGTGAAGCAGCAGTTCAAATGTACAAAAATTCTCTAATACTTAGAATTTGTATGACCGAAAAACCATTTATACATAGTTATGCCTTCACAAATCTTAAAACAAATTTTATGTTTCATGAGGATTTGGCAAAAGTTTTTTTTAAGCTTATAAATAAAAAAGGGATAATTAATATTGGTGGTCCTGTACAATCTGTTTATAGTTTTGCAAAGAAAAATAATAAAAAAGTTAAAAAAAAAATCTTAAAAAAAGCAACTAGTAATCTTCCATTAAACTCAACGATGAATATCAGAAGATTTAAAAAACTTTTTTAATAATGGTAGCGGGAAGTGGGATCGAACCACTGACCTCGGGCTTATGAGTCCCGCGCTCTAACCAACTGAGCTACCCCGCCATTAAATTATTGTTGATTTATAACACTTTTATTTTTTTGTTGCAAACAACTCAATATTTCAATTATTTAAATTTATCTGGAATTTTAATATTAAGTAAATCTAAGCTCTCTCTTGATAATTCAATTGATTTTTTTATAGTTTCTGAATTTAAAAAATTTTCTCCAAAATTCAAACTCCCTTTATCGTAAAATTCTGGGTAAGAGCTTTTAGCTTTAAAATTTTCTAATGTCGTATTTTCTAATATGTTATTTATAGTTGAGTTATCATATTTACAACCAATAAAATCAAAAATTTTTTTAACAACATCTGATTTTTTTGTGCATAATAATTCATATGTTATGAATAGCAAATTTTCATCCTTTTTTTTAATTTTCTCAAAAATTTTTTTTACTTGAGTGTTCCACAAATTAGATTTGTATATAACAAATTTATCAAGATCTAATTTGCCATCAATTTCTAAAACTTTGATATGACCATATTCATTTTCTTTCTTGTATAATCTATGATTATGATTCCATAAAGATATAGCTCTATCAATTGGATTTCTGAAAATTATTATCGATTTACTATTTATGAAATGATTATTCAAAATATTAAAATTTTCTAATAAAAAGCTATTATCACTAATTCCAACAAATTTCTTATCTCCACTCCTTTCTTCAGCAATACCATTAATTATTTTGATTAAAGCATTGAAATAAACATTGGAACTGACAGTTTTTACTTCTTTTAAACCTATTCTTTCTCCAATTTTTTTTATTCTTGAATTATAAAGCTTATGAACTTTTATAAATTCTCCTAATAAAAAATTAAGATCATCTTCTGACTCACAAGTAATATCATTATGTAAATTTAAGATTCTTTGGAGCAAAGTAGTTCCCGATTTTGCTATTCCTCCACAAAAAAATAAATTCATTATTTAATAGTAAAATTAAATTATTTCGAAGTGATTTTAGTAATATTTATATTACCAATATAAAACATTAAAGCAACGTATTGTATCAAAGCATAAATTGCTATCGGTGTGATATATTCAATCTCATGAAATAATTGTGCTCCAACGATAAAGCCCATTGCGCCATTTTGCAACATAGCTTCAATCATAATAGTTCTTTTTACCCTTACATCTCTTAAGGTGTAGCTGGTGATGAGATAAACCGATGATAAAACTGATATTATTACTACAAAAGCAATTGCTCCCGCATCAGCAAAATAACCACCTAAATTTCCCTGCTCTGTAAATATGGCAACTAATAAAATAATTATGAATAAAGCAAGAGCTGCTCTATCAAATTTTAAATTATTTTGCTCAGAGAATCTTTTGAAGTTTCCCCTAACTAGGATTCCTACAAATGTTGGTAAAGCTATAAATAAAAACATTCTCACGGAAAATTTTAAAAGATTCAGATCAAATTCTACTGACGAAAAGAATGCTGCATAAATCTTTAAAAACATCGGAATTGTTATAAATGATACCAATCCACAAATTGAGGTTATTGTTATTGATAAAGCTACGTTTCCTTTTACAAGTTTGGTCGCATAGTTAGACATTACTGCTGAAGGTAAAATTAATAATAAAAATACTCCAAGTTGAAATTCAGCTTGCATCGGGAAGAAGGAAATAATGATAATTCCAATTAAAGGAAGCATTATCATTTGACATATAAGTGCAACTATAAGATTTCTTGGCTTTTTTAATACCTCAAAGAAATCTTTATAAGATAAATTAAGACCTAAAGAAAACATGATAAAAATCATGCCAAGTGGTCCAACGGTTTTTACAAATTCCACAATTCCCTCATGAGCTTTATGAACGAAAAAAAATAAAATTCAAGGCATTTTTGTTCATTTTGGGGTTGCTAAATCAAAAATTTTAGGATTATTTGCGTAAATAATTAAAAATGTCATTAAGAGAGTTAAAATTTTCAAATCAAATTCAAGAAGAACAAATTAGATCTGTCTATCACAAAAATTTTAATTATATCGTTACAGAAAGATTTTATTTCCAACAACAATGGCTTCATGCTGCTTATAATAGATTTAAAGACTTTGATAAGTATTTAATTTTAATTCATCTAGTACACAAAACTTTTAAAGCATACGGTGATTATCAGATCAAAAATTCATTTGATGAGTTTTATGCAAAAGAAACTTATGAAATACCGAAAATAAATGTAATTGATTTATCAAGGGAATTAATAATTTCAAAGGAAACAACTAGAAGAAAAATTTTAGAAATGGAAAGAGATGGAGCTATTAAGAAAGATAAAAAAAGAATAATGATTAATCGTAAAGGGCAAGAATATCAAAAACCTAAAGACTCGATACGAAACATGTCTAGATTACTTTCAAGATTTACAGAATTTCTAAGTCAAGCAGGTTATTTAGACAAAAAAGTTGAAAACTCTGTTTTAGATAAAAAGATAAGAGATAGTTTTACACAAATTTGGAATATTTTTTTTGAATTTCAAATACCAACTATTGTAGGTTGGAAAAAATTTTTTGGAGATATAGAGACTTGGTCTATCTGGGCTCAGTGCGCTTATAATCAAAATCTTGTAATGAATAAAGGTTTTAAAGAAAATATGAGTCCAGAATTAACATCAGATAATTACGTTGAAAAAATTAATAATTGGGGGAACCAAGGTTTAAATGCTATGACTATATCTGAGCTATCAGGAATACCAAGGCCTACAGCACTTAGAAAATTAAATGGTTTGATTAAAAGAAAATTGCTTAAAAAAGATAAAAATAATCTTTATCTTTTATTCGGGTTGCCAAAATTGGATACAAATACTATTGAAAAAGATGTTACCTTAAAAGCAGTTCGTGATATTAATAAAACTAATGAAGAAAGATTTATTAAAATGTTAACGAAATTGTTAAATTTGACAGTATTTAATTAAAGAGACGCAATTATACCAGTAATCACTATCACTGAACCAATTAGACCGAGAAATAAAAGATTTTCTTTTCTTTCTTTTTTCTTCTCGTCTCTTACTCTTGATAGCAAATCGTTGATATCAACTTTGATGTTTGGCGTTTTTTTAAGCTCTACTTGTTGATCGTAACTAGATGTTTCCCCACTCATGAAGGTTATTTAACACCACCCGATTCGATCTTTCAAGAAAAGCGTTGTTCAAAATGAGTTGTACATTTTTGAGTTTTGTCCAAAATGGTCCTACAAAGAGCTAAGCTTTTTGTCATTAAGAGGTCGGGTGATCACAGATGCAGGGTATTTTTTTTTCTCAACCTCTATTTCAAAGGCTTGTTTATCGATTTGGTCACTTCTTAGACCAGAATTAATATAACCAAATGCTAAATTTTTATTATAATTAAAAGAATAGCAGCCAGAGGTTGTACGACCCACAATCTTATCTTTTAAATAAATTGGTTCATCATGAAGTAGAAGAGGTGCTCCTTCTTTAGAATTGTTCAAAATGAGCATTTTAAATTTCTTATAGTCCTTTTTATCTCGCTTCTTTTCTAAAGCAGCTCTTCCAATAAAATTCATATTCTTTTTAAAACTGACAGCAAAGTTTAAACCTGCCTCAAATTGGTTTTCTTCAGGTGAAATATCGTGGCCCCAATGTAAATAACCACTTTCCATCCTCATAATATCCATAGCATGCATTCCACAAAGAGAAATTTTATAAGTTTTTCCTTTATCCATTAAAATATCAAAAAGTTTTAATGCATTTTCTTTTTTTACATAGAGTTCAAAGCCTAATTCTCCTACATATGAAATTCTTTGAGCCCATACTTCTACATCATCTATTTTAACTAATTTAGCTGTACCAAATTTAAAGTTTTCATTAGAGAAATCGTCAGAACTGATTGAGGAAATCATTTCTCTGCTTTTTGGTCCAAATAAACCTAAACAACAATAATCTTCTGTAACATCTGTTAATTTCACATCTTTAGAAATATGCTTTAAAATATGAAATTTATCATGCTCTCTATTTGCAGCTGAAGAAACAATTCTAAAATAATTTTTTTCAACACAAATAACAGTTAAGTCAGTTTCAATTCCACCATCTGCATTTAACATTTGTGTATATTTAATTTTACCAGGTTCATTTGGGATATTAGCTGTACATAAAATTTGTAATTCTTCATGTACTTTTTCGCCTTTTAAATCGAATTTTGAAAATGGAGATAATTCAAATAAACCAACATTTGATCTAGCATTTTTTGTTTCAAATTCAGCACTTGGATACCAATTTTGATAATTGTAACTATATTTGTAATCTTTATTTTTTTCATCCTTTGAAAACCACATTGGTCTTTCATAACCGCCAGAAACCCCAAAACATGCTCCATTATCTTTTAATCTTTCATGATAAGGAAGTGTAATTACATTTCTTGAAGTTTTATGTTGTTTATACGGCCAATGCATTCCATATAAATCACCAAGTGTTTCAGTTACTCTTTCTTTAATAAAATTAATACCAGAGTGAAATTTTTGAAATCTTTTAATGTCATAACTAAAGATGTCTTCATTAATATGACCGTTCATCATCCATTCAGCTGTAACTTTACCAACACCTCCTGCACTTGCTATTCCAATACTATTCAAACCACAACAAACAAAAAAATTTTTAACTTCAGGAACTTCGCCTAACAAAGTATTCGTATCTGGTGTAAAAGATTCTGGTCCTGCAAAAAACTTTCTAATTCCTGTTTTTTCTAAAATGGGAAATCTTTTCATGCATGCATTTAAGTATGGCTCGAAATGCTCAAGATTTTCTGGAAACTCGCCGAAAGAAAAATCCTCTGGAACTTTATTAGTTTTATCAAATGCAGGAATAGATTTTCCTTCAAATATTCCTAAAAGTAATTTTCCTGCATCTTCTTTAAAATAAGTTCTACTATCAAAATCTCTTATCACTGGTAAATCTTTTGGTACTTCTTTAATTGGTTCAGTAATTACATAAAAATGTTCTGCAGGATATAATGGAATACTTATACCTAATTTTTCTCCAATTTGTCTTGACCACATCCCTGTTGCTAAAACAATATATTCACACTCAATTTTTTCTCCATTTACAACTACACCTTCAATTCTTTTATTTTTAACTAAAATATCTTCAACAGGTGAGTCTTCAAAAATTTTGGCTCCCTCTGCTCTTGCAGCTTTAGCAAGTAATTGAGTTATTCCAGATGGGTCACCTGATCCGTCACCAGGCATTAAAATGCCTCCAAGTAAATCATCATTTTTAATTAATGGAACTTTTTCTTTAATTTGATCTTTATTTAAAATTTGAACATCAACATCAAAAAGTTGAGCAGTTGTTGCTTGTCTTTTTAATTCCTGCCATCTACCTTCTTCTTGGGCAATAGACATTGCGCCATTTAAACGAAGTCCTGCTGAGTGATCTACTTTCTTTTCAAGTTCTTTATATAAATCTAAAGAATATTTTCTTATTTTTGTAATTGTTGCAGAGGGTCCTAATTGACTGACTAATCCTGCAGCATGCCAAGTAGTTCCTGAAGTTAGTTTATCTCTTTCTAAAAGAATAACATCTTTCCATCCAAATTTTGCTAAATGGTAAGCGCAAGAACATCCAACAACCCCGCCACCAATAACAACAACTTTTGTGCTACTAGGTATTTTTTTACTCATCTAATTAATTTTTGATAGCTTCTCCTGCACTAACATATTCATGACCAAAAACATCTGCAACAGCTTTATAAGTCACATGGCCTTTGTGAACATTAAGTCCTGCTAAAAAGTTTTTATCTTCACCTAAAGCTTTTTGATAACCTTTATTTGCTAATTTTATTAAGTATGGAAGAGTTGCTTTATTTAATGCAAATGTAGAAGTTCTGGGAACTCCACCTGGCATATTAGCAACGCAATAATGAACAACATCATTTACTATATATGTCGGGTCTCCATGAGTGGTTGGTTTACTTGTTTCAACGCACCCACCTTGATCAATTGCAACATCAACTATTACAGACCCTCTTTTCATTAATTTAAGCATATCTTTAGTAACTAATTTTGGAGCTTCTGCACCAGGGATTAAAACACCACCAACTAATAGATCTGCCTCAGAAACTAACTTATTTAAATCAACTTTATCACTTTGTTCTGGAATAATTTTATCACCAAACATTTTAACTAATTGTTTTAATCTTTCTTCAGACTTATCAACTATGTGAACTTTTGCTCTCATACCTGTTGCAATAATTGCAGCATTCTCTCCTACTACTCCACCTCCAAGAATTAATACATTTGCTGGTTCGCCGCCTGGTGCACCACCTAACAAA
Organism: Candidatus Pelagibacter communis; assembly: GCF_001180105.1. Lineage (GTDB taxonomy): Bacteria > Pseudomonadota > Alphaproteobacteria > Pelagibacterales > Pelagibacteraceae > Pelagibacter > Pelagibacter ubique_K. The sequence continues at coordinate 153,714 of NZ_CVSO01000002.1, read as the reverse complement.
ATACCTCTACCCTTTTGATTTTTTTCTAAACAATGTGCTCCCGCTTGAACTGACATACGCCCAGCGACCGCGCTCATTGGTGCAAGTAATGGAAGTCTACCATTATCATCTGTAACAGTTTCATAAGCAATATTGACACTTTTAGATTTAATTAATCCTTCAGTAAGCTCTTTTGCAGCTGCTAAATGAAGATAAGTATAAAGAATTTGATTTTCTCTTAACATATCCACCTCAACTTTTTGAGGCTCTTTTACTTTTACAATTATGTCTGCATCATTAAAAATATCACCAGCAGTTTTTGCAATTTTTGCTCCAGCTTTAGTGTACTGATCATTATCAAAACCTGCTTCAAACCCACCATTGTACTCAACTAAAACTTCGTGACCCTCACCTACTAAAGTTTTTACACTATCAGGGGTTAATCCAATTCTATTTTCTTGTGGTTTTATTTCTTTTGGAACGCCAATTTTCATTTAGAAAATTAATTTTTTTTACTTTTAGAATAATTGCTAATACCAGTTCTTAGTTTTTCAATTATTTCATCAATATGTTTTTTCTCAGATATAAACATTGGTGCAATAATTAAACAATCACCTGTGGCTTTAAAGTTTACACCTGCATCATAACAATGTTTGAAAGTTGTTAAACCTGCTCTTCCAGGTTTTTGATCCATCTTCATATCAATTCCACCCATCATTCCATATCCTCTAATATTTTCTACTGCCTCTAAATCTTTTAAAGACATCAAACCTTCTTGGAAATATGGTGATAATTCTTTTACTCTTTTAAAAATATCTTCTTTTTCAAATATATCTTGAACTGCTAAAGCAGCTGCAACTGAAATTGGAATACCTGAATAAGTATAACCATGAAACAATTCAATTGTTCCTTTTGGAGCTGAGTCCATTATTGTATCGTAAATTTCTTCTTTACTTGCAACTACACCCATTGGAACAATTCCATTTGTTGTAGCTTTCGCCATAGTCATTATATCTGGAGTAACACCAAACTCTTGTGCACCAAAAGCAGAACCAGTTCTGCCCCAACCAGTTATAACTTCATCAAAAATTAAAAGTATTCCGTGCTTGTCACAAATTTCTCTAAGTTTTTGCAAATATCCTTTTGGAGGAACTAGTGTTCCAGTTGATCCAGCAATAGGCTCAACAATACATGCTGCTATATTTTCTGCGCCGAAGTTTGTACATATTCTTTCTAAGTCCTCAGCCATATTTGCTCCTGTTTCAGGCTGACCCGATACAAATTTGTGTTCTGGTAAATGAGTGTGTCTCATGTGAACAACACCTGGCATCAATACACTTGCAAAAGTTTTTACGTTGTTAATCATTCCACCAACTGATGTCGCTCCTATATTCATTCCGTGGTAAGCTCTTTCTCTTCCAACAAATCTGAATCTATGTCCTTCACCTCTAGCTTTATGATAAGCGATTGCAATTTTAATTGCTGTTTCAACTGCAGTTGATCCACATATTGTATAAAAAATTCTATTTAAATTTCCTGGTGTGTGTTTTGAAATTCTTGTTGCTAGTTCAAACGATCCACCAAAACCTTGTTGGAACGGTTGAGCATAGTCTAAAGTTTTTAATTGATTTGATATTGCATCTATAATTTCTTGTCTGCCATGACCTAAAGGATTACAGAATAATCCTGAGCTTGCATCTATTTGAGTATTACCTTCATGATTTTTTAAATAAACGCCTTTTGCTTCTGTTATTAATCTTGGTCTTTCTTTAAAATCTTTATTGGATGTAAATGGCATCCAATGTTCGTTAAGCGAATTTGGTATTGAAGGTTTTTGACTCATTTTTTTAATTCCTAATCTTTAGACTAATTAATATTAATTAACTATAAAAATCTATTATAGCAGTACAACCAAAAATTGAATAGTCTATTTTGACACCCATTCCTGTTAACAACTTCATTTACATTGGATCTATTTTCAACTTAAATACCGCTTATAAATTTAAATAAGGAGAGGAATAAATGAGAAAAATACTAAGTTTTATTCTTGGAAGTATCTTAGCTCTTAACTTGACTATTTCAGTTGCTAATTCAGCTGCAAAAGAAGTTAGAGTTGCTTACTTTTTAGAATGGCCTAGTCCAAACCTAGAGGACATGCAGAAGAAAAATTTTGCTAAAGCTTTAGGTGTACCAGTTAAGTGGACTAACTTCACAAACGGTGGAGCAATGACTGACGCTATGTTAGCGGGAGACATCGATATTTCTTACTCACAAGGTTTAGTACCTTTCATAAACGCAGTTAAATCTAAAGCACCTATCAAGCTTGTAGATATAGCTATGGAATATGGAATGGGTGGAACAACTTGTGTAACTTCAAACGCTTCAGGTATTACAAAAGCTAATGCTACTGAACTTGAAGGTAAAAAAGTTGCTGTACCGCTAGGAACAATGGCTGAATACGTTTTTGATGAAAGTATGAAAGTTGTTGGTGCAGACAGAAAAAAAATGGATATCATTCAAATGGACCCTGAAGAAGGTGCTGCTGCATTAGTAAGTGGTGATGTTGTAATGGCATGTTTGTTCGGTGGTAATTCAATTAAAGCTGCAACAGCTGTTGGAACAAGATTACTTACAGTTCAAGAAGCAAGAGACGCTGGTATCTTAGGAATAGATATTACTTCAGTAACTACTAAGTTCATGAAGGAAAATCCTGAAATGCTAAGAACTTTTATTGAAGTAACTCATGAAGCTAATGACAGATACAGAGCTGGCAAAAGCGACATGAACGCAATGTCTAAAGCTTCTGAAATGAAAGTTGGTGATATGAAAGAAACTTTAAGTGGTTTCAAATTTTTAACACCAGCAGAGACTAAGCAATCTATGACTAAAGGAAATCTTGATGCATTCTTAAAAGGAATGGGAACACCAAGAGGAAACGTAGACACTAGTTTCTTACCTTTATAATCAGAAGGTTAAATAGAATTAAATAGGCGCCAATTTTTTTAATTGGTGCCTATTTTTTTTACACAAATTTTAATGTAAGGTCTTGATATGAGTGATTTAGTTTCTCAAAATCTAAATATGATCTTTAAATCTCCTAAAGGAGAAACTGTTCATGCATTAAAAGATTTAAATTTCACAATTAAAAAAGGAGAACTATTAACAGTTCTCGGTCCATCAGGATGTGGAAAAACAACTTTATTAAATATTGCAGCTGGTTTTATTAGACCTACATCAGGAACAATCACTTTAGGTTCAAATGAAATTAATGGTCCTGGAGTTGATAGAGGGATGGTATTTCAACAAGGTGCTTTATTTGAATGGTTAACTGTTTCTGAAAATGTCAACTTTGGATTAAGAATGAAGAAAAAAGATCCGGATGAAACTCAAAAAAAAGTTGATGAGTGGTTAGAAATAGTTGGTCTTAAAGGTTTTGGAAATACTCCTACTTATCAATTGTCAGGTGGTATGCAGCAAAGAGTTGCGCTTGCAAGATGTTTAATTAATGACCCAGATTTAATTTTAATGGATGAACCTTTAGGTGCATTAGATGCTTTAACTAGAGAAAAAATGCAATCACTTGTTTTAAAAATTTGGAAAGAAACTGGAAAAACAATTATCTTAATTACTCACTCAGTTGAAGAAGCTTTGTTATTGGGTGAAAGATTATATGTCATGGCGCCAAGACCAGGTAGAATTCATAAAGAATATAAACTTCCATTTGCAGAAATGGGTTTAAAAGAAGATTTAAGAGAAATTAAAAAGAATAAAGAATTTTCATCAAAACGAGAAGAAATACTATCCATGATATGGAATATGGAAGAGGAAATAATGGGGAAAGATAATTAAATGTTTACCCAATTTATTACAATATTAATATTAGTATCGATTGTCGGATGTATTCTTTACGGAAGAAGATTAATTCGAACAGAAAAAGTTGACGCTGTATTTGGTAACCCTGAAAGAGCAAAAGGTGGAACGCATTGGATTATTGTTGGAAGTAGTGCGATACTTTTAATTTGGTTATATTATTCTTGGGATATAGCGAAAGGTTTTTATCCTAAATCTGCTAATGAATTATGTCAGGTAGCTAAAGTAAATGAATCTCTTTTAGGTCTAAAGTATCAGTTTCCAATAGAGGAGAGAGAATTTAAAAGTACTTCAATAATAAAAATTGAAAATAAAAACCTTCAAATAATTACTAACGAAATACAAAGCTCCCCAGACTTAAGTAGTCCACAGAAAACAACTTTAGTTGGATTTATCAACGAGACGAGACAGTTAATTCCATTACTAACAAACGAAAATTTAATGGAAACAGACACAAAAATTAAGATTAAAGAGATGACTGAAGAAATAAGACTTTTAACCTCTAATTTTAAAAAGAATGATTACCCATTTGAAACTGATGAACAAAAAAGTGAAAGATTAAAAGCAGTATCTGAAGAAGGTGGTTGGGGTATCACAAAAGTTCAATCTGGTACAGGTTCAATCGAAAATACAATTGAGGTACCTTTAGTTCCAGCAACTAATAAAGGTCTAAAATTTGATGCTGCTGCAAAAGAGCTTGAGATTATAAATGATAAATTCTTTAAATTAAGAAATCACAATCCACAATTCAAAAATTCTATAAAAGCTTTAAAAGATAAAATTAAAGAATACAGAGGTGGCTTAGACGATACAGAAGAAGTAGCTTCTACCTTTGCAAAAAATATTGTTAAAATCGCAAGAAGAATAGAGTTTGCAAGTATCTATCCGCCAAATGCACTCAATGAAATGCAAAATGCAATTGTTGAATTCGATAATGTTCAAAAATCTGAACAAGGTGGATTAAGGTTTGTAGATATGTTTTTATTCCCTGCGGGAACAATTGTATCAAGTGGAACGAGTTGTTCTGAACAGGGTTCTGGAAGATGGTTACCTAAACCATCAGATACTCTTAATAAATTTATCTTAATGTCAAAACCAAGTGTCGGTTACAAAAATATACCTTTACTTTGGATTGACATGATGGATGTAAGTAAAATAATTGGATTCATTTTACCTGATTGGATTGCTGACGTTCTTCCAGGTGAATACCCTATTCATACTAAAGATGGTGTGGTTGAACAAAACTTTAAAGGAAGAGTTCTTAAAGTTGTTACAGGAGATTTCAAATTATTTAAAATTCCTGTTCCTTACGGGCATATTTGGGACTCATTTTTAAGAGTTTTTTTAGGACTTATTTTTGGAATTTTAATTGGAGTTCCACTTGGATTGTTTATGGGTTTAAATAGATTTGCTAAAGGTTTTTTTGATCCTTTAATTGAACTTTACAGACCTGTACCACCATTAGCATGGGCTCCTTTAATCATTTCAGTTCTAGGTATTGATAACACTGGAAAAGTGTTTTTATTATTTATGGTCTCATTGTCAATTATGATTATTTCTGCACGAGCTGGTGCATCTGGAACTCAGCTTTCTAAAATTCATGCAGCTCACTCACTTGGTGCATCTAAAAAACAAATTTTAAGATACGTGATCTTTCCTAACTCTTTACCGGAAATTCTTACAGGAATTAGAGTAGCGGTTGGTATGTGTTGGGGAACTCTTGTTGCAGCAGAATTTTTAGCAGGTACTACAGGAATTGGATTTGTTGAAAATGTCGCAAAAAAATATTTCCAATATGAAGTTATTTGGATAACTATTTTCATTATGGGTATGCTGGGACTATTATTCGACGTTACATTGAGAAAAATAATAGATAAAACTATTCCATGGCGTGGAAAAGGTTAATTCTATTTTTATTTATATTTTCAGTATCTGCTGAAGCACAAGAATTTAGAATAAATAAAATTACAGATTTAGATGCTCCTTGGGGCTCAACTTTCATCTCTAATAAAGAATTATTGATTACTGAGAAGTCAGGAAAAATTAAATTAATAGAACTAGGCTCTGGGAATGTTTCTGATGTAAATCATAATTTAAAAATATTAGAGGACGGCCAAGGTGGATTATTAGATATTCTATATAAAGATGAGATTGTTTTTGTTAGCTACTCAGAGGATCACGGGAAATTCAAATCTACCACTTCTATTGCAAGAGCAAATTTAGATAGAGGAGAATTAAAATTTGACAATATATTTGTTGCTCAACCCCCTATTAACTCAGGTTATCATTTTGGCTCTAGGCTAGCAGTCAAAGATGAATTTCTTTTTGCATCCATTGGTGAAAGAGGAAAAGGAATGATAGCGCAAGATCCAACTCAACATCCTGGAAGCATTATAAGAATTAAGTTAGATGGGAGCATCCCAAAAGATAATCCTAAATTTTTAGATAAAAAAGATTGGTTGCCCGAAATATTTCAAATTGGTGTAAGAAACCCACAAGGTTTAACGGTATCTCCTTTTGATAAAAAAGTTTATGCAAGTAATCACGGAGCTAAAGGCGGTGATTGGTTTGGAGAAATTAAGAAGAGTGAAAATTATGGATGGAAAATATTAGGTTGGGGTGGAACAAATTATAGTGGAACCAAGATAGGACCAAAATGGATGCCTGGTTACACAAAAGCTATTAAATATTGGGTTCCTTCAATTGCAACAAGTGCAATAACAATTTATAAAGGTAATGAATTTAAAGAATGGAATGGTCAAGCATTAGTAACATCTTTAAAAGATATGTCTTTGAGAAAGCTTGATTTTTCTGACACTAAAAATGTGCGAGAAGAAATTGTATTTCAAAATCAAATTGGAAGAATTAGAGATATTCAGGTTCATCCCGTCAATGGAAAGATTTATTTTCTTGGTCAGGATGGTCTATGGTTGATGGAAAAAAACTAAAAAAAATTGTTATCCAAATTTTAAAAAAAAGAGGACTAAGTCTCCCTCATGCATCAATAAGTGCTGATGCCTTAATAAATGCTGAATATGTCGGTGCATATGGTCATGGTATATCAAGACTTAAGATGTATTGTGAAAGAATTAAAAAAAAAGTTATTAACCCAAAACCAAAAATTAAGATTAAAAAAATATCTAACTCAATATCTTTTATTGATGCTAACAATTCAATTGGATTTGTTGCAGCAGATACAGCTATTAAGACTTTAATTAAAAATACAATAAAGACAGGTATAGGATTAGTCGGTGTAAAAAATTCGGGACATTATGGTTTGTCAGGTTATTACGTTGAACAAGCAGTTAAAAAAAATTTAATGGTTTGGTGCTTTACTAATGCACCACCCGCAATAGCACCTTATGGAGCAAAAAAAACTTTGTTTGGGACTAATCCAATTTGTTTTGGAACTCCTTCAGGAGGAAAGGTTCCATTTATTTTAGACTCATCGGTTTCAATGATTAACAGAGGTATTATAAGAGTTGCTGCTAGACTTGGTAAAAAAATTCCTGCTGGTGTCGCCTTAGATAAAAATGGAAACCCTACCACTGATGCTAAAAAAGCTTTAAAAGGAGTTCAGCTTCCGATCGCAGGCTTTAGAGGATCGGGTCTTGCATGGATGGTTGATATCTTAAGTGGAGTAATTACAGGAGCTGCTCACGGCGGAAAAGTCAGAGACCCATTTGATGATTTTAGAGGACCGCAAAATGTTGGACATTTATTTTTAGCTATAAAACCCAATATCTTTATTGGAAAAAATTATATCAAAAGAATAAAAGAAAATATAAGAATTATAAAAAAGCTCCCGCGAGCTAAGGGTTTTGCCTCAATTTCTTATCCTGGAGAAAATAAAGCAAAAAGATTTTCGAAAAACTCTAAAAAGAAAATTAATTTACCGAAAGAAATAAAAAAAGATTTAGATAAATTAATTAGCGCTTCTTCTTAATAAAAAAACAAAAGTAAATCCAGTTATATACATTATAAGAGCATAAGCACCAGTTGGAATTGCATATAATATATCAGAGCCAAAAATTTGTGTAGAAACAAACAGTGCTAAAGTTCCATTTTGTAAGCCACACTCTAAAGCAATACACTTAAGTTGTTTAACGCCTGATGCAAAAATTTTACCAAGATAAAAAGCAATAACCATCATGGTAACATTTAAAAGTAAGGCTATAAGACCTGCTTGTTTCAATAAATTTATTAAGTTTTCTCTTTCTTCATAAAATGCAGCAAAGAAAAAAACTGCAAACAAGACAATATTAAGTTTATTAAATATTTCTACTTTTGACGCCACAAAATTTTCTGCAAATTTTCTTATAATCATTCCTAATATAACTGGCACAGTAACAACTAAAAACATCTTAAATGCGATACCAATCATGGATATATTTTCTGAGATATTGATAATTCCAAACAAATCTGCAGATGTAAAAATTATAAAAGGGACTGTAATAATGCTTAATAAACTTATTACAGCCGTTAAAGAAATTGATAATGCTACATCCCCATCAGCAAATTTAGTCATTATATTTGAGGTAACTCCTCCAGGTGCTGATGCAATAATCATTACTCCAATTGCAATTTCAGGAGGTGTTTTTAAAATTATAATTAGTAAATAAGCAACGAGTGGAAGAATTATTAATTGTGAAATAAAACCAACAATAAAATCTTTAGGTGTTTTTAATACTCTTGTAAAATCTTCAAGTTTTAAACCTAATCCTAAACCAAGCATAATTAATGCAAGGATTATCGGTGTTATTTTTGTTACGATTTCCACTCTTTATATTACCACAAATATGCTCAAATTCCTTTATACTCATTATAAAAACAAATATAAGATTTTTAATGATTTCAGATAAGCAAATAGTGTGTCCTAACAATCTTTTGGATGCAGCTAGCAAAAAGAAGGGTGTGAGCGCAGCGATTGTAAACGCTGGAAAACCCTTGCCTATGCTTTCAGTAATGGACGCTGTTAAAGAAAATTTGATTAAACCAATTTTCATTGGAGACAAACAAGAAATTCAAAAATGTGCTGAAGAAATTAAGTTTGATATTTCTCAGTATGAAATTATTCATGAGCCAGTAGAAAATAATACTGCAATCGTAGCTGCTAAATTAGCAAAAGCAGGAAAGATCAAAATTATTGTTAAAGGTCATATTCACACAGATATATTAATGAAAGAAGTTTTAAAAAGAGAATATCAGCTTTTAGGAAAAACTAGACTAAGTCATATATGGCATATGACATTGGACAAAGAGGACAAACCTCTAATTATAACTGATGGTGCTTTAAATGTTATGCCAAATGTTAAAACTAAAATGCATATTTTAAAAAACGTTATCGGTTTTTCAAAAAGGATTGGAAACAATAGACCTAAAGTTGCAGTCTTATCAGCTACAGAAGAAGTTCTTGATAGTATACAAAGTTCAATGGAAGCAAAAGAAATTACTGAATTATCAAAGAAAGAAAAATTAGATGCTGATGTTTTTGGACCTTTGGCATTTGATAATTGTATTTCTAAAAAATCAGCTAGTATTAAAGGAATAAAGAATATTGTTGCAGGAGATGCTGATGTTCTTTTGGTACCAAGTGTAGAAACTGGAAATGCTTTGGTTAAAATGATGATTTATTTTATGGGAGCGTGCGCAGCAGGAGTTGTAGTTGGTGGGAAAGTTCCTGTAGTTATTACAAGTAGATCGGATGAGGCAGTTGCAAGGCTAGCTTCTATAGCTGCTGCAGTTGTTGCATTAGATTAAGAATGAAATATAAATTTATATAAATGACAATTAAATATTTAAAAAAAGCAACTAAAACAGCTTCAACGGATGACACTAAAACTAAAGAGATTGTTCAAAATCTTTTAAAAGAACTTGAAAAATCAAAAGAAGAAGGTTGCAAAGAATTAACAAAAAAATTTGATAAATATGATGGTGAAATAATCGTATCTAAAGAAAAAATTGAAGAGATTAAAAAAAAATTAGATCAAAAGACTAAAGACGACATTAGATTTTCTTACGATAGAGTTAAAAAATTTGCTGAAGCTCAATTAAAAAATTACGGACAAGACTTTGAAGTAGAGCTTTCAAATGGATTATATGCTGGACAAAAACTAGTACCAGTAAATACAGCTGGATGTTATATACCCGGTGGTAGATATGCGCACATTGCTTCAGCTGTGATGAGTGTGACTACCGCAAAAGTAGCTGGAGTTAAAAACATCATCGCATGCAGTCCACCAAAAGAGAATACAGGCGCACACCCTTCTATAATTTATACAGCAGACTTATGTGGTGCAGATGTAATTTTAAATTTAGGTGGTGTACCAGCGATAGCTGCAATGACTTACGGTTTATTTGGTAATGCACCAGCAGATATTTTAGTTGGACCTGGAAATCAATTTGTTGCTGAAGCTAAAAGAATTTTGTTTGGTAAAGTTGGTATTGATTTATTTGCTGGACCGACAGAGATTGGAATTATAGCTGATGAAACTGCAGATCCTGAAATTGTTGCAGTTGACTTAGTAGGACAAGCTGAGCACGGTTATAACTCACCTGCTTGGTTATATACAACAAGTCAAAAATTAGCTGATGCAGTTATGAAAAGAGTTCCTGAATTAATTGAAGAATTGCCAGAGGTTCCAAGATTAAGTGCTGAAGCAGCGTGGAGAGATTATGGTGAAGTTATTTTGTGTGATACTAATGAAGAAATGGTCAAAGTTAGTGACGATTATGCTCCTGAACACTTAGAGTTACAAACAAAAAATTTAAAATGGTTCCATGAAAAATTAAAAAATTATGGATCATTATTTATAGGTGAAGAAACTACTGTTGCTTATGGTGATAAATGTTCAGGTACTAACCACATATTGCCCACTAAAGGAGCTGGAAAATATACTGGCGGTTTATTTGTAGGTAAGTTTATTAAGACACTAAGTTTTCAAAGAATGACTAAAGAATCTACAAAAGAAGTTGGTGCTGCAGCTGCAAGAATTTCAAGATATGAAGGAATGGAAGCGCATGCAAGAACTGGTGATGTAAGACTTAGAAAATATGGTTATTCCAATTAGTGGCAAGCTATATTAAACTTTTTTAATCTCCAATAATTATAAGGCCAAGGTGTAACAAATCCTACGATCAACATTAACGGAACAACCCACCAAGTTAATATTGCTCCACCTGTTAAAAGATAATCTGTTAAATTCATTGCAACTTCCATACTGATCATAGATATAAAACTCATCCCTATTGCCGTATTGAATGCTTTTTTAAAATCAAAATTTTGTCTCATAAGTATAACTGTTTCCAAAATTATACTTGTGATTAATCCATTGATAATTGCTAAAGTCATTATTCCAAGAACTGGAAATGAAATTTTAGTTAATTGAAAAAATAAGATTGTTCCAAAATCACCAATAGAGCATCCAAGTAAACACCATGCAGTATTTTTTGCACTTCTTTTCCATGTGTGTTTACACGACCAATTAAAAGATAAACTTTCTGAACTCACTAAAAATTATTTTAAGTCTACGTTAGCTACCATTCCAATTTGATAATGGCCAGGCACATTACAAGCAATTTCAATATTCATTGCATTGTCAAACTTCCAAATTAAATCTCCTTTTTCATTTGGAGCTAAAAGAACACTATTACTATGTGAGTGACCCATCGCTTTGTCCATTTTTGCCATTTTCTTCATTTTCTCTCTATCAATAGAGTCAGCTAATAAAATTTCATTCTCAACCATTCTTTCCATTTCTGGCTGGTGTTTTTTATGCATCATTGCATTAGCAATATTAAATTCGTGGACAAGGTTGCCTGCGTTAACTACTTCGAACTTTATCGTTTCACCTTTTTTAATATTAAATGATTTTGGTTCATAATAATTATCATACATCTTCACTTTGATTGTTCTATCTACTTCAGAAAGTTTTCCTTTTGAACCAATCATCATATTTTTGTCTGCAAATGAAGCCGACGTAAAAATAAAAAAAATAGATAGGTATGTAAAAATTTTATTCATTATTAATTAATTCTTTGCCTCTAAATTCTCTTTTGTACTTATTTCTTTATCAGTTAATTTAACTTTTTCTTTAGTTTTTCTCTCATCAATAACGTCAGCAAAACTGTGATTTACATCTCTATGTCCTGCCTCATCATCTCTAATAACTTTTACAACATCTTTTAATGTTGCATGCAAAGGTAAGTTCCAATAATTAATTGCAACTTCTGGAGCAGGTTGATCTTTAATTTTGCCAGTTTCTAATTCATGTAAATATTCTGTGTAACTTCTGACAGCTTCTTCCTCAAAATAACCAACAATTCTATGTGCGGTTCTTTGAGAAACTAAATAAATAATTGCATAAGTAATTATGAAAATAAACTGTGCAATCATTATTACAATTCTTTCTATAAAAGTTGGTTTAGCGATATGTATGAAGGTCATTAAGTGCATTCTTTCGTTTTCAGCTTCATCTAGAAGAGTTTTGATCCACCCTTTGTCATCTTCCATCTTTCTAAGAGATTTTAAATGGATTAACATTCCAGCAACCATACCTGGAACTGCTGCTACAGTTTCTAATACAACAGCTCTATGACCGTACCTTTTCTTAAAAAAAGTATCTGCAAGGAACCTTAAGAATTTTGTGAAAGATAAAGCTACCTTATCACTAAAGTTACTCGGTTTATAATGGCTATCTAAATTACTCATACAATATATTTAGTGATTTTTTTTTAAAATCCAATAGGTCTAAATTGACGTTTAGAAACCTTTTATATCAATAGAAATTGAGAATAGTATTTAAGACATAAAGAGACAAAACAGTCATAAAAATAATTACAAATATATTTATATAAAACCAGGTTTTTTTATTATTAAAATATTTAGATAAAGAATTAGCTAGATAACCAATGGTAAAAAAAAATAAAAAAGAAGATATAGTAGCACCTAAACCGAAATATATTTTATTTACCAAAGAAAAATTTTTAGAGAAATTTCCTAAAAAAAATACTGTATCCGAATAAACGTGCGGATTTAAATATGTAAACCCTAAAGTTTTAAAAAGAATACTTTTAAAAGTTTCATGAGTTTTATTAGTCGAGAAATTAATATTTGAAAAACTTAATTTTATTTTAGAATAAATAAAATGTAATAGAAATAATAATAATAGAGTATTTAATATCAGTTCAATTGTTTGATTGAAGTAGCTTTGAAAATATTCAAATAAGATAATACCTAAAAAAATTAAGATATAATCAGAAATTGAACAAATTAAACAAACTAAAAAAGTATATTGTCTCTTTAGTCCCTGTTCTATTACAAATATATTTTGGGCTCCAAGTGCCAAAATTAGACTTAAACCAGTAAAAAAACCAATTACCAAGTATTCCATATTAAATTTTTTGATTAATAACTAATGATAATTTTCTAGGAAAACTTCCTTCATCAAAATGATTGATACTTAAGTTTTTAAATCCTATTAATAATTTTTTAATTTTTTCATCTGAAAAATAATGAACAATATATCCATTCATTTCGTATAAATCTTCTCCATGATATATCCCCTTTTTATAGTCAGCATCTCTATAGTTTCTCGCTGTATAAATATTTAGAGAATCTTTTTTCAAAACTCTGCAGATCTCATTATTTAAATTTTCTAATTCAGAGTATGTGAAAGCCATACAATAAAGCATATGAGAGTAACAACCTTCAAAACTATTATCTTTAAAATTTAATTTTTGTCTTAAATCATGTGTTTGAACATTTATAAAATCAGTCAATCTCAAATTGCTTGATTTATCTTTGATAATTTTAATTGCAGATGGACTGTAATCTAATGCTGTTACTTTAATAGAATTTTTAGCAAAATAAATAGTATCTCGTCCTAGTCCTGCACCAAGTTCAATAATATGTTTTATATTATTTTTCTTAAAATTTTCTAAGGCTATTTTTGCAGAGTGGCTTGGTTCAGAACCGAACATCTCAGGCTTACTTGAGAAACTTTTTTCCCAATGCTGAGATTGTTGGTTTAAAAGTTTTTTGTCCAATCTACTTAGACGGATCTGGAACTTTTCTTAAATAAGGTTTAATTGCATTCCAACCTTTAGGAAACAATTTTTTAGCTTCATCATCCTTAACAGCAGGTACAATGATAACTTCCTCACCTTTTTTCCAATCAGCTGGAGTTGCTACTTTATGTTTTGCAGTTAACTGCATTGAGTCTATTGATCTCAATAATTCCATAAAGTTCCTTCCAGTTGCCATTGGATAAGTTAAGAACAAACCAATTCTTTTATCAGGTCTTATAATGAAAACTGTTCTAACTGTTTGATTGTCAACAGCAGTTCTGCCCATTGAAGTAGTTCCTGCATCACCTTCTAACATGTTATAAAGTTTTGCAATTTTAAGATCTTCATCAGCTATGATTGGATAGTCTGGTTTTTTTCCAGTTACATCTTTTATATCTTCTAACCACTTTACGTGATCTGAAACTGGATCAACACTTAGACCTATTACCTTTACATTTCTTTTTTCAAATTCAGGTTTTAATTTTGCAAGAGAACCTAATTCTGTTGTGCAAACAGGTGTGAAGTCTTTTGGGTGTGAAAATAAGACACCCCAACTATCACCTAGCCATTCATGAAACGAAATATCACCAACTGTTGTTTTAGCTTTAAAGTCAGGCGCTAAACTATTTATTTTTAGAGTCATTTACATCTCCTTTTTAAAATCAAATTATATGCAAGATTGATTTGCTATGCAATTTTTTATAAGATGATTATTAATATGATTTTTGAACAACTATTTGATAATAAGTCTTCAACCTATACGTACATACTGTCAAGTGGAGAGGGTCGTGAAGCTTTAATAATCGATCCGGTAATAGAACACACTGAAGAATACCTAAAACTTTTAGAAAAACTAAAATTAAAATTAGTAAAAGTAATTGATACACATATTCATGCTGATCATATTACTGGACTTAATGAGTTAAGTAAAAGAACTAGTTGTACAAAAATAATGGGTGAAAATTCTAAATCTGAAGTTGTTGATTTAAGAGTGAAAGAAAATGAAAAAATTAAATTAGATGGTATTGAATTAAAAGTTTTGTACACTCCTGGACATACAGATTGTTCGTATAGTTTTTTAATGGAGGACAGAGTTTTCACTGGAGACACTTTATTAATTAATGGGACTGGAAGAACTGATTTTCAAAATGGAAATGCTAAACAACAATACGATTCATTGTTTAATAAATTGCTTAAACTTCCAGAAAGTACAATAGTTTTTCCTGCGCATGATTATAATGGGAAAAAAAATTCTACAATTGGAAATGAAATAAAAAATAATCCAAGATTACAAGTAAATTCAATAGATCAATATGTAGAGATTATGAATAATTTAAAATTAGCTAATCCAAAAATGATGGATGTGGCTGTACCTGCAAACGTAAAAGGTCTTACTTTAAATCAAATTTAAAGCGACAAAATTTGGGTTGATTATTCAGTTATTAGCTCTATATATTAATTATGGCTTGCGACAATTCAAAATGTATTTGCACAAACTGTACTAACGACACATGTGCTTGCGATGGGGATATGCAATGTAATTGCAAACCTGAAAGTGTTTGCTGTTGTTGCAATTAGTAAGCTAATTTAATTTCACAAAATTATGAATGAATTTTTAGAGTCTATAATTAAGAGAGATCCGGCTGCCAAATCAAAGTTAAGTATTATCTTAACTTATCCTGGTGCTAAGGCTGTTTTTTTTCACAAAATTGCAAATTTTTTTGCAATTGCAAAATTTCATTTAGTTGCAAGAATAATTTCTCAATTTTCAAGATTTTTAACTGGTATAGAAATTCATCCAAGAGCCAATATTGGGAAAAATTTATTTATAGATCACGGAATGGGAGT
Organism: Candidatus Pelagibacter communis; assembly: GCF_001180105.1. Classification (GTDB taxonomy): domain Bacteria; phylum Pseudomonadota; class Alphaproteobacteria; order Pelagibacterales; family Pelagibacteraceae; genus Pelagibacter; species Pelagibacter ubique_K. Next base: position 137,949 of record NZ_CVSO01000002.1, on the reverse strand, counting down.
TGTGATTGGTGAAACTTCAGAAATTGGGGATAATGTAACAATCTATCATATGGCAACGTTAGGTGGCATCTCACCAAGCGTAAACTCAAATGAACAAAGAAATATTAAAAGACATCCAACACTTAAAGATAATGTTGTAGTTGGGTCTGGTGCACAAATACTTGGGCCAGTAACTGTTGGCAAAAACGCAAAAATTGGTGCAAACGCAGTTGTCACAAAAGATGTTCCAGAAAATGCAGTGATGGTTGGAATACCAGCGAAAAATGTTGCTGAAACTTCTGGTTCGGATGAGAACTTTAAACCTTATGGTATAACTTCTGAAAGTGATAAAAGTTGATATGAAAAATGCTCAAAATAATTTTATTGAGGGAATTGGAAATACACCATTAGTTAAGTTAAGAGCTGCATCCGAAATTACTGGATGCAACATTTATGGCAAAGCAGAATACTTAAATCCAGGTGGATCCGTAAAAGATAGAGCGGCCTTAGCATTGATTAAAGACGCTCAAGAAAAAAAATTAATTTCAAAAGGTGGAACGATTGTTGAAGGTACCGCAGGTAACACTGGTATTGGTCTTTGCTTAATAGGAAATTCTATTGGGTATAAGACAATTATTGTGATGAATGATAATCAAACTCAGGAAAAAAAAGATATGTTAAAGAACATGGGAGCTGATTTAAGGTTAGTCCCCCCTAAACCATACAAAGATGATGGCAATTATGTAAAAGTAGCGGGTAGACTTGCGGATGAATTAAAGAGTAGCAACAATCACGGAGTGGTTTGGGCTAATCAATTTGATAATACCGCTAATTCTAAAGGACATTATGAGACGACAGGGCCAGAAATATGGATGCAAACTGATGGAAAGGTTGATGGTTTTGTTTGTTCATCAGGCACAGGTGGAACTATTGCTGGTGTAAGTAGTTTTTTGAAAGAAAAAAACAAAAATATTAAGATTTATTTATCAGATCCTGCTGGATCATGCCTTTATAACTACATTCAAAATGGGGAATTAAAAGGTGAAGGTAATTCTATAACTGAAGGTATAGGATCTAGTAGAGTTACAGCTAATTTTGCTGAAGCAAAAATTGATGGTGCCTTCTCAATTGAAGATAAAGAGTCTTTACCAGTGTTATATGACCTAATTCAAAACGAAGGTTTAAGTTTAGGTACAAGTTGTGGTGTAAATATTGCTGGAGCTATTAGACTTGGTAAAAAATTAGGACCGGGTAAGACAATTGTTACTATTCTTTGTGACAGATCAGATAAATACAACTCTAAGCTGTTTAATAAGAAGTTTTTACAAGAAAAAGGTCTTCCAATTCCCGCTTGGATTTAATTTTTTTTCGCGCACTTTTTAATAATTCTTTTACATAACAATAATATTGTAGTTAAATAATTTTATTATTTAAGATTATGAACGAACTACTTAAAAAAAATTTCTTCTCATTTTTATTAATCATACTGTTCAGTTTATTTATTTTTTCATTAGCTTTGGCATTTTAGCAAATGAGCGGCTACCTAATAGCTCAACTCAACATGACAGACAAAGAAAATTTTAAGCTTTATGCTGAAACAGTGCCTGAATCTGTAAAAAAATTTGGTGGTAAGTACTTGGTTAGAGCTGGAGAGTTTAAATCAATGCAAGGAAAGTGGGATTTCACAAGAAATGTAATTATTCAATTTCCAACTTATGAAAAAGCGTTAGAATGGTACAACTCTGACCTATACAAGCCATTAAAGGAATTGCGCCAAAAGGGATCTGAAGGTAATATAATAATTATTAAAGGGATATAAAAAAGGAGATAACATGATAGATAAGTTTGGAAATATATTTTACTTAATAATATACTTAGTTCATTTCATTATTGTTGGAAGCTACGCATTCCAATTGGTTTTCGGAACTCAAAAATTTCTTGAAGGTAGAGGAGTAGATAAAACAGCTACTTTAATAACAAGATTTGCTGGTTCGTTCATGATTGCAATGGTTTTAATGGCAATATATATCGCTTTCATAAGATCGGGTGGTTTAGATGCTACTTGGGCATTTTTTAATTTAGTTTTTATAATTAATGTCACAATATTATGTGCAAATTTTTATACTTTAAAAATTGATAAAACTGGTTTGACTGAGAAAACTAGAAATGATGGAATATATGCCCCATTAGTTCTGGTTATTATTAGCGCTGTTCTTTGTTACGGATTAGCTGATAAAATTTACGTATAGAAATTAATAAATTATCGAATGTTTCCAAAAAAATATTCTAATTTATTATTTATCTTAATCATGGGCTTTGGAATGAGCCTTATGATGACACTAATCATCACGTACATTAACACAGGGATGGATAGTGAATACATAAATAGATTTTTGAAAGCTTGGGTAGTTAGTCTTCCTATTGCAATTGTAGCTGCCTTGGTAGTTGGTCCAATAACTAAAAATTTTGTGGATAAGATTACTAAATAAATTTAGTTTGTTTTGCCTAAAAAATTAACCAGTATCACACCAATTATAATCAAAGAAATACCTATAATTCCGTATATGTTTGGAACCTGATTATATTTCAATATTCCGAATATTGTTACGGCAGTTATAGTTAAACCTCCATATGTTGCGTAAGTAAAACCAACAGGTATTGTCATCATTGCTTTTGCTAGAAAAAATATACAAAGAACAATTGTTATTATACACATTGCGGTTGGTACAAGGTTTGTAAATCCATTAGTAGTTTTTAAAAAGCCATTAGAAGTAATTCCTAATATTACAGCTAACAAAAGATATGCATATCCAAGAATATTCGTCATAGTTTATTTATAAATTTTATCTACCTCAACTTGATACGCTTCAACAAGTTTATTGTTTTGATTAGCAATACCAACTACATCTATCATCTCTTTAATCATCTCGTCAGATGCGCCCTTTTTTTTAGCAGCAAAAGTATGTGATCTAGTACAATAACTGCAGCTATTTGTAATTGATACAGCAACATAAATTAATTCTTTGGTAACTGAGTCTAGTGCACCATCTTTCATAATTTGTTTAAGATTATTCCATGTTCTCTCTAAAAGTTGTGGGTTATGTGCTATAGATTTCCAAAAATTTGGAATTTTAGTAATTTTTCTAGTTTTCTTAATTTCATTAAAAATTCTTTTAACTTTTGAATTTGCTTTTTTTTCATTTATTGGTTTAAAAATTTCCATATTCCCCCTCTTTTTTAATACATTTTAATTTAGTTATTTACATAAATAAATATTTAAATTAATAAATAAAAAGCTAATGAGCTCAAAAAAGATAGTAATCACAGGTGGTGCAGGTTTTGTTGGTACTAATCTAATAAAATTACTTTTAAAAAAAACAAGATACAAACTAATTTCATTAGATGATTACAGTTCAAGTTCACGTAAAAACCATATTAAAGACTCTCGAATAAAATACATAAACGCTCACACAAAAAATATATCAGCAGTATTAAATCCAAAACAAATACATTCAATTTTTCATTTTGGAGAATTTGCTAGGATTTATCAAAGTTTTTTACAAATGGATAAATGTATTGAATCTAACTCAATTGGAACAAATGCAGTTTTTAATTTCTGCCTTAAAAATAAGATTAAATTAGTTTACAGCGCAACATCTGCATCACTTGGCAATAAAGGAAACGACAAAAACCTATCTCCGTATGCATTTACAAAATCAAAAAACTTAGAGTTATTAGAGAATTTAAAAAAATGGTATAATTTCAAATATGAAGTTATTTATTTTTATAATGTTTATGGTCCTAATCAAATTAGTAAAGGAAATATGGCTACTGTAATTGGAATATTCGAAAACTGTTACAGAAAAAACAAAGCTTTACCAGTAGTTAAACCAGGATCTCAATCAAGAAGATTTACACATATAGATGATACAGTTAATGTTTGTTATGTCGCTTGGAAAAAAAATCTATGTAGGCATTATAGTATTTCCCATAAGCAAAGTTTTACGATTTTAGAAGTTGCAAAGATGTTTAAAAAACGAATTAGGCTTTTATCAAAAAGACCCGGTGAAAGATATGCATCAGCACTTACTACAATGAATTTATCAAATAAAGTTTATAAACACTTCGGTAAAATAAAACTCAGAGATTATATTAAATCTTTTATTAATAATAATTAATTTAGGGGTCTAAGCATTTTAAGCATCTTAGAGTGCAAGATTTTGTTTGGAGAGACCAAAACATTTCCACTTTTAAAGTTAAATTGATTTTTCCAATTTGTTACTATTCCACCTGAAGCCCTTATGATTGGTATCAATGGAAAAATATCCCAAATTTTGTTTCCACATTGGAAGACAACATCGATTTTACCCTCGCAAAAGTGAGAATAACTTAATGCATCCATGCAAGGAAATTGCATCATAGGTAGAATTTTTTTAACTTTCTTGAGCTTTTCCAAAGAAAAATGACCATGAAAATTTCCAGAAAGTTTTATCTTTTTAAAATTTTTTTCTTTTGAGGATCTTAATTTTGTCTTTTTGTTATCCCTAAATAAAAAAGCCTCTTTAGTGTTTTTATTTATATAAAATTTATTTAGTTCAGGAAAATTTGCTAACCCAAAAATTGGTTGTCCTTTATAACAAACAGCTACAAGATTACTCCACGAAGGATTTCCAATTACAAAAGATCTTGTCCCATCAATTGGATCTATTATCCAAGAGTAGTCACTTTTAGTTTCTTTCTTTCCAAATTCTTCGCCAACGATAGAATGAGTTGGGTATCTTTTATAAATCTTTGATCTTATGAATTTTTCAAATTTTTTATCAGCTATAGTGACCGGGTCATATTTAGAGCCTTTACCTTTGTTAATGGCCTTAAAAGGTTTGTTTAAATTCTTTTTGTAAAATCTATTTAAGTCTTTAGCTAAAGAGATTAAAAATCTGTAAAATTCAATATTTTTCATTTGTTTTGATTTATCTTGAGATCTTATTACTATTTAATTTTGCTTGATTAAAGCTATTTTTTGGTGAAATGTTGATTGTAGATATGAAAATACAATTAGAAAAGAATAACAAAATATTTGTGTTTCTAGGATCAGAAAAGAAAGAATTGCATCCTATTTGGTTAAGAGAAAGAGTGTCTGAAAAAGAACATCTAGATGCTAATACAGAACAAAGATTATTTGATCCTTCATTTCTAAAAAATATAACAATTAAAGATGTTAAAATTGATAATGATCTTTTAAATCTCGAGTTTAGTGATGGAGTAAAGTCTAAATTCGACATTAAAAAAATTGAAAAAGAGTTTTCTTCAGATGAGGAATTAGATAAATTAATGCAGCCAACGCTTTGGAATTCTGATCTAAAGAATATAAAGAATTTTAAATATAATGATAATTTTTTAGAAAGCGGTGAGATGCTTGAGCTTTTAAAATCATTCTATAAAAATGGTTTTATTATTATTTCAAATGTTCCAACTAAAGATAATTTTATTGTAAATTTTGCTAATTCAATTGGTAGCATTAGAAGAACAAATTTTGGTGAATACTTTAATGTTAAGTCAAAACCAAATCCAAATGATTTAGCTTATACGCCCCTTCCTCTTTCGCCTCATACTGACAATCCTTACAGAAAACCAGTTCCCAACATCCAGTTACTACATTGTATTGAAAATGAGGTTAAAGGTGGATTTTCCACTCTTGTCGATGGATTTGCAGTAGCAGAAAATTTAAAAAAAGAATTTCCTGAATTTTTTAAAATACTAACTGAGGTAAAAGTCAAATTTAGATTTGCAGATAAAAATGTTGTTTTAGAAAATTATGGAGAACTTATTGAATTAGATCAAAATAAACGAGTTAAACAAGTAAGATTTAGTACCAGACTAGATTTTGTTCCAGCCTTAGAAAAAGATAGGCTAGACTTATATTATAAAGCAAGAAATAAAATTTCAGAAATTTATAACTCAGATAAATTTTTAATAAAATTCAAGTTAAATCCAGGTGACTTGCTGATGATGGATAATTATAGATTACTTCACGGTAGAACAGAATTTAATCCTAATGAGGGTAGTAGATTTTTACAAGGTTGTTATATAGATTATGACTCTTCAGAAGGTAAACTGAGACACTTACTAAGAAAATTTAGTTAATTAGATTTTTTTGAAAGCTAAGCTTTTTGAAAGATAAGCATTCTTAGAGTAAAAAAGTTCTAGTCCACTTTGTCTAGCAACGTTAGCAAGATCTTCTCTTATATATTTAGGATAATAAGGTTCGTGTGTCGAATAAGGAAAAAATTCTAATAGCGGATTTAAAATTGGATTATCATCCATTTGTAAAGAATCTGTTAAAATAAAAATCCCTCCTTTTCTTAAAACTCTTGAAATTTCACTAAAAATTTTTTTTCTAATAGCAGAGGGAACCTCATGAAAAACGTAGGTAGAAGTAACAATGTCATAAGACTTCTCATCAAATGGAAGCTCTTCCCCTTTGCAATTTACAAAGTTTATATCTGAGAATTTCTTTAATTTTTCTTTAGCAACATTTAAATATTCTTCAGATAAGTCAGAACAAGTGACCTCTAAATTTTTAGTATTTAATTTATATGTTTCAATTATATCTCCTGTGCCAGTACCAATATCCAACAACTTTGTCCTTGGCAAATTTTCATCTTTTATGAATTTAATTAAGGGGATCATTGAAAATCTTCGCATTGTTGCAGCGCACCCTGAAAATAAAGTCTCGACTTGAAACTCATACAATCTTGCAGATTTTTCACTTAAATATCCATCAGTTTGGTAATGGAAATTTCTTAAGAAATATTTTGGTAAATCTTTATTCGTTTTGACTTCAGAGAATTTTCCTGATGTTCTTCTTTTATCAATTTTTGGTAAATCAAGAAAAAAGTCAAAACTCCCTTTGGCTGTATTTATTAAATCTTTTAATTCTGTCTTTGGTATTTTATAGAATTTTGAATTAATTAGTTTTCTTTCTTCATTTAAAAGCTTCATCATTTCAAAAAATAGTTTTTTACCTGATGGCATCTTTCCATAAAATGGAGGTGGATTAGACTTATCTATTTTTATAGGTGTCGCATACTTAAAAGAAATGATGTAGTGCGCAGAGTACCAGATAAACTTACTAGATTGATTTATTAAATAACTTAATGACATATTTTAATTATACCAAAAAAGAAGATTTTTTTAACCAAGATTTTGTAAAAAAGGTAAAGATTTCAATAAATAAAAACCCACTGCCTGAAGTTGATTTGTAAGTATTAAAATACCCGTTACCAATAAAATAAATCCACCAGTTTTTGAAATAATATTGATATTTCTTTTTAGGTTTTTTGAAACAAGCATAAATTTTTGTATCAAGAAACCAGATAAAATAAATGGGATCGCCAGCCCTAATGAATAAAATAACAATAATAATACTGCTTTTAATAATGTTTGTTCAACAGCTGCAAGAGCTAGTATGGAACCCAATATAGGTCCAATACATGGAGTCCAGCCAAAACCAAAAGCCATTCCAACTAAAACAGAACTAAAAATATTAGCGCTTTTTTGTGTTTGAAATCTTTTCTCAAAGTTCAGGAAGTTTAAGTTTATTATTCCAATTATTTGAAGAGAGAAAAAGATAATAACTAAACCAGAAAATATTCTTAACTCTATTGAATTATTTAACAAAATTTTTCCTATTAGAGAACTAGTTGCACCAAATGCAATAAAAATTAAAGAGAAGCCAACTGTAAAGAGAACTATTGGTATTATATTTACCTTTTTTTCCTCAAGTAGTTCATTTAAAGATTTTCCCGATACATAAGATATATACCCAGGTATTAAAGGTAAAACACATGGGGATAAAAAACTTAGAAGGCCTGCACCTAAAGCCAAAATTAATTCTGTCATTTAGATCAACCTTTTAAACCAAGGTGAGTATACTTAACATTGAGATAATCTTTTATGGCCATAGAACCACCTTCCCTTCCGTATCCTGCTTGTTTGATACCTCCAAAAGGTGCTTCTGCTAAAGCTACTAAAGGTGTATTGACTGCCACTGTTCCGGTTTCCATCAACTCTGAAGCTCTATGTGCTTTTTCCATAGAGTTGGTACAAATATAACTTGATAATCCTAATTCATGATTATTAGCTCTTTCAATTACTTCATCGAAACTTTTAAATGATAACATCGGAACCAAAGGTCCAAACGGTTCTACTTTCATAATTGTAAAATCATCTTTAACATTATCAAAAACTGTAGGTTCATAAAAATAACCTTTGTTAAAACCTGATGGTCTTTTCCCGCCTAATAAAACTTTTGCACCCTCTTTTTTTGTTGTCTCAACTAATTCTTCAATTTCATTTAATCTTTTTTTAGTTGTTAAAGGTCCAAGTTGTACTGAAGGATCCATACCGTCACCAATTTTTAATTTCTTAGTTTTTTCTACAAACAAGTTAACAAATTCATCTTTTTTATTTTCTTGAATGTAAAATCTATTGGGTGAAATACAAACTTGGCCATTGTTTCTAAACTTTGCAGCTATTGCCATGTCGGTTGCTTTTTTAATGTCTGCATCATCAAAAACTATAAATGGAGAGTGACCACTTAATTCCATTGTAACTCTTTGAACTTTATCTGCTGCCTGTTTTAAAATTAACTTACCAACTCTTGAAGATCCTGTAATTGAAATCTTTTTAACTATATCAGAGGCAATTAATTGTTGGGCGATACTTGGAGGGTCCCCTGATAATAAATTTACAACACCTGGAGGAACCCCACATTCTCTACAAATTTCAACTTGTTCCATAACAACTCCAGGAGTTATGACATCTGGTTTAACAATTACTGAACAGCCGGCTGCTAATGCTGTAGAAATTTTTCTAGCAGATAAAACTAGTGGAAAATTCCATGGAACTAGTGCTGCTACTACCCCAACGGGTTGGTAGTAAACATGAACTCTAGTATCTTCAAATCTACTTTCAACTGTTTGACCATAAATTCTTTTTGTCTCCTCTGCATTCCATTCATAAATATCTGCAGCGCCATTAACTTCACCCTTTGCTTCTGCAAACGGTTTTCCAACTTCAAGAGTCATCCATTTAGCAAGTATGTCTTGCTTTTCTCTCATCTTGTCAGCAATTCTTCTTAAAATATAAGCACGTTGCCATGGTGGTGTTTTTTTCCAAACCTCTAATCCTTTTTGAGCAGACAACAAAGCTTTATCAACATCCTCAGATGAAGCTTTAGATGCTTTACCAATAACTTCCTCATTTGCTGGATTGATAACTTCATAAGTTTCGCCTGTAGATGATTTGTGCCACTTACCATCTATGAATTGACCATATTTTTCGTACATAATTTAATCTAACATGACCTTTTAAAGTGTCTAGTGTGCAAATAAATCATATCAACAAAACCCATAAACTCGATACTATAAACCTAAATATAAGGAGTAAAATATGAAAGCGTATATAATGGGTAACTACACTGAAAAAGCTTTTCAAGGATTTTTGAAAGATCCAGGAACTGACAGAAAAGCAGTTGTAGAACAATTAACAAAAGCTATGGGTGGAACAATGCATAGTATGGACATTGTTAGAGGATCTTATGATTTTGTAGTTGTTGCAGAACTTTCATCTTTTGATGATTTTGCTGCGATAAAACTTGTTGTAGAAGGATCAGGTGCTGTTAAAAATTTAACAATACTTGAGGCTATTGATTTTTCAAAAGCTACTGCTAAAGCAGGTAAAATTGGTTACAAAGCCCCAGGACAATAAAAGATTATTTAATTTTTTTTGTCGTTATCAACGACTAAGCAGATTTCTGATTTAGTCAGAAATCTGCGACCTGTTCCGTTATCTAAAGAGAACATCCCGCCAATACCATTTACTGCATCAATAGTTAAATCAGTATGTTTCCACTTTTCATATTGGTCATCATTCATATAAAAAGGAACTCCACCTATTTCTCCTAACTTAACATCGCTGTTTCCAACCATGTACTCTTTTTTAGGATAGCACATTGGAGCACTTCCATCGCAACATCCACCCGATTGATGAAATAAAAGCTCCTCACCGTGTTGAGCTTTAATATCTTCAATTAGTTTTAATGCTGATTCTGTTGCTTTTACTTTCATAAATATACGGCCCGTGATTTCTCACGGGCCATTATATATTAATTATCTTTTAAAAGAAGCCTAATTTCTTTTCACTGTAAGACACGTGTAAGTTCTTCACTTGTCTGTAGTGGTTAAGCATCATTTTATGAGTTTCTCTTCCGATACCAGATTGTTTATATCCACCGAAAGCAGCATGAGCAGGATAAGCATGATAACAATTTGTCCAAACTCTACCAGCTTGAATTTCTCTACCCATTCTAAACGCAAGATTTCCATTTCTAGTCCATACTCCTGCACCTAAACCATAAAGAGTGTCATTAGCAATTTCTAATGCTTCTTTCTCATCTTTAAATTTAGTTACAGAAACAACTGGTCCAAAAATTTCTTCTTGGAATATTCTCATATTATTTTTACCTTCGAAAATAGTTGGCTCAATGTAGTTTCCTTTTTCTAAACCACTATTGATTTTTGCAACATTTCCTCCACATAGAACTTTGGCACCCTCTTTCTTACCTAAATCAAGATAAGATTTGATTTTTTCCATTTGTTCTAATGAAGCTTGCGCACCAATCATTGTCTCCATTTTTAAAGGATTGTCTTGTTTTACAGCTTTAGTTCTAGCAATAGCTTTTTCCATGAATTTGTCATAGATAGACTCTTGAACTAGTACTCTACTTGGACAAGTACAAACTTCTCCTTGGTTTAATGTAAACATTGCAAAACCCTCTAAACACTTGTCAAAGAAGTCATCGTTTTTTTCCATGACGTCTTCGAAGAAAATGTTTGGAGATTTACCACCTAATTCTAAAGTTATTGGAATTAAGTTTTGTGATGCATATTGCATAATCAATCTACCAGTTGTTGTTTCTCCAGTGAAAGCAATTTTTCTTATTCTCTTAGAAGATGCTAAAGGCTTACCAGCTTCTAAACCATAACCGCTTACAATGTTAACAACACCTTTTGGTAAAAGATCACCAATTAACTCCATCATTACCATGATAGACGCTGGAGTTTGCTCTGCAGGTTTCAATACCACACAGTTACCAGCAGCTAATGCCGGAGCAAGCTTCCAAGTTGCCATTAGTAATGGAAAGTTCCAAGGTATAATTTGACCAACTACACCAAGTGGCTCAGGAATATGATAAGAGTATTCACCGTTACTGATTTCAGCAACTGAACCTTCTTCTGCTCTTATTACTCCTGCAAAATATCTCCAGTGATCTATTACAAGAGGTAAGTCAGCAGCCATACATTCTCTGATTGGCTTACCGTTATCTAAACATTCTGCTACTGCTAATGTATTTAGATTTTTTTCTAATACATCTGCTATTTTTAATAGAATGTTTGATCTTTCAGTGATTGATGTCTTTCCCCAAGTTGGGAAAGCTGCGTGAGCTGCATCTAATGCTGCATCCACGTCTTTCTCGTTAGATCGCGCAACTGAACAGATAACTTCATTTGAGATCGGAGAAGTATTATCAAAATACTTTCCAGATTTAGGCTCTACAAATTTTCCATTAATGTAGTTTCCGTATTTTGCTTTGAACGGAAATTTAACCTTCAAATGAGAGGTATCTAGAACAGAAGACACTTTCATCTCTGCACTCATTTTTCCTCCATTTGTTTTACGTTTTTTGAGTTTTGGCTTAAGAATTTTTTTTCTGTTTACTTTTTTAGAAAGTTTTCTAGTCGCTTTTTTAAAAGTTTTTGATCTTTTCTTAATCGACTTTTTTGTTTTCTTTCCTCTTTTTTTAACAGCTTTTTTTTTCTTCTTAGCCATTTGTATAAATTCAATTTAAGCCCTTTTTGGACATGATGTAAATGCGCAAAATATATTTCAATTTTTGGTTGAAATGTTTTTTTTCAATAATTTGAATGATTTAAGATTTTCTTGTTGCGATAAAAACCCCAAGTGATGCAACAATAAAACCTAATATGTCAATTAAAGATAATTGTTCATTTAAAAATATCCAAGCAATTAAAGCAGATGTTGCAGGTATTAAAAAGAATACTGTTACTGTTTTACTTGCTGAATTATTTTTGATTAGAAACATCAATATTGTGAATGCCCCAAAAGATACAAGAAAAATTTGATGACCCATTGCTATTAAAAAACTTGAATTGAATTCAATAAACGGATCTACGAAAAATAGGATTATTATTAAATGAAAAAAACACCCTCCTGCAGCCTGGTAAGTGTTGCTAACAGGTAAAGGGATATTGCCACTAAACTTTTTTTGGAAAAGGGTAGCAGTTGTAATGGATATTAAAGCAATGAATGAAGCAATAATTCCGATGGTTGGCAAAGTTCCTCCTATGTCTATTCCTAAAACTAATGCTGAACCAATAAAGCCCAATGCTACACCTAACCATTGTTTCCAACCAACGTTTTCTCTAAGAAAGGGCCCTGCTAAAGCATTTGTTAAGATCGGTTGCATTGTTACAATAAGTGCAGTTATGCCAGTTGGTATACCCTTTGAAATGGAAAAAAAAACACCTCCTAAATAAACTCCATGAAATAGAATTCCACTTGAAAAAGACTGAACGAAGTCCCTATTATTTAGTTTCAACGACAAGTTTTTGTAAACACAGTAAATAAAAAAACCAATAGCAACTATAAAAAATCTAAATGCCAAAGCTGCAAAAGGATCACTGTTATCTACTATTGGCTTTGTAGTAACAAAAGCTGAAGACCATAATAAAATAAAGATAAGAGGTAAAAATTTATTCATTTGTCTGGTGAACCTATATGATTTTCACGTGAAACCACAGAAAAACCTAAAGTTGAAAATATTATTGAATTATCAATCAATAACAACATTTGGTATGTTTTACATAAATTCTTCTATTTCTAATTGAAATTCAAATTTTGAATTGGTTCAAAATTTTTTTTGATTGAGTAGACTTTTTAACAAAATAAATTCCAATTACTATTGCAAATAAAGCAACTATTACTTTGAATGTGATAATTTCATTTAAAAATATGTAACCTAACATAACTCCAAAAATAGGTATTAAATAAGCGACCTGTGACTGAAAAACCAAACCATTATCTTTTAAAATTTTAAATCTTAAAACCCAAGCTAAGCCCGTAGCTATAATTCCTAAATACGTAATTGAAATTACTGATGTCAATGATGGATCATAGTTCCATGGTTTTTCAAAATAAAAACATATTGGTAATAAAATTATTGTTGCCCAAATTAAGATAGATGCGGTGACATTTTCATTTTTTTTATGACTTATTTTTAAAGTTAGTATTCCACCAATAACGTATCCTAAAGATCCTAGCAAAATACATAGTGCTGAAAATAGATTGTTTTCATTAATCAAGAAGTTGTCAGAAAACAGATACACTATGCCTGCAAAACCAATAGAAACTCCTATAACTTTGAGCAAGTTAATTTTTTCTTTCTTGATAAAAAAATGTGCAAGTAAAGTCGACGTCAAGGGAGAGGTAGACATTAATATTGCGGCCAGATTGCTTTGAACGTTTTTAACCCCATAAGCAATTAAGAAAAAAGGGAAAACTAAATTAACAAAACCTATTGCTGCAAACCAGGGCCAGTCTTTCGAGAAAACTTCAATTTTTATATTTTTGTAAAAGCATAAAATGATTAAAGGGAGAGATCCCAAAAAAACTCTTATAAATGCAATGGTTATAGGACCGAACGAGTCCGTGGCTAATTTGATATTAAAAAAAGCAGAGGCCCAGACAATTGCTAGAAAAACCAACAATGAATAATCTGATAAAGTAGGTTGTCTCATTCAGTAATGTCTTCAATCCTTCCTTTTGTAATATCTTTTAATTTTGAAAAATTTATCTTGAATATACTGTTTGGATGACCTGCTGCAGCATATACATCATGAAATCTCTCAAGTGTCTTATCTATAATAATATTTAAGTCATTTATATGACCTACGGGTGAAACACCACCAATAGTAAAGCCAGTTTGAGCTTTAACTTCATCTGCACTTGCCATTGAAACATCTTTTTTTGAAATCACCTTTTTAAGTTTATTGAGAGAGCACCTTTTATCACCAGAAACGAGACAAATTAGGAATTTTGTTTCTGCTCGAAATACTAAACTTTTAACTATAGCGCCCTCCTCACAGTTTAAGGCATTAGCCGCATCTTTTGCTGTTCTGGCAGTTTCTTGAAGAATTTGCACTTTCAAACTTTCATCAAATATTTCCAAAGCTTTGATTACTCTCTGAACTGGTTCTTTGTTGATAATTTCTTCCATTTTCAACTTTTCAGTGATTGTAATACCCATATATTTCTTGTTAAGTCCTATGCTTAAATTGCATAGGAGATATTAATTAAAAACGAGATTAAATTATAATTTTTTTTGATAGTAATCCATGAAATTAAAGGAATTTTATGAGCGCTAAAGACGTTTTAAAAACACTAAAAGATAAAGAGATCGAGTACGTAGATTTAAGATTTACGGATCCAAGAGGTAAACTTCAACATGTCACTATGGATGCGAAAATTGTAGATGATGAAATGCTAAACGAAGGTATATTTTTTGACGGATCTTCAATCGCGGGGTGGAAGGCAATTAACGAGTCTGATATGATATTGAAACCTGATTTAAGCAGGTTGGTTGTTGATCCTTTTACATCACATAACACTTTAAATATTTTTTGCGATATTTTAGATGCAATTAAGAAAGATCCATATGAGAGAGATCCAAGAGGCACGGCAAAAAAAGCTGAAGCTTATTTAAAACAATCAGGAATTGGAGATAAAGCGTTTTTCGGGCCAGAAGCAGAATTTTTTGTATTTGATGATGTTAAATACAAAAATGATATGAATGAAACAGGTTTTAAAATCGATAGTACAGAAGGTCCTTACAATACAGGTAAAGATTATCCAAATGGTAATATGGGTCATAGACCTGGAATTAAGGGTGGATATTTTCCAGTCCCTCCAGTTGATAGCGCTCAAGACATGAGAGGTGAATATTTAAAAGCTATGAGAGATATGGGTATTAAAGTTGAAAAACACCACCATGAAGTAGCTCCTAGCCAACACGAGTTAGGAATGTACTTTGGTACTTTGGTAGATCAAGCTGATAATCTACAACTTTATAAATACGCAGTTCATATGGTTTCTCACTCATTTGGGAAAACAGCTACTTTTATGCCAAAACCTGTCAAAGGTGATAATGGTTCAGGTATGCACGTGCACCAATCAATTTGGAAAGGTGATAAAGCATTATTTTCAGGAGACAAATACGCGGGACTATCAGACCTAGCGTTAAATTACATTGGTGGAATTTTAAAGCACGCAAAAGCTATCAATGCATTTGCGAATGCAACTACTAACAGTTACAAAAGATTAATTCCTGGTTTTGAAGCTCCTGTGTTATTAGCTTACTCAGCGAGAAACAGATCTGCATCATGTAGGATACCAATTACATTAAGTAAAAAAGCAGCAAGATGTGAAGTAAGATTTGGTGATGCTGCTGGGAACCCATACTTAACGTTTGCGGCAATGTTAATGGCTGGGCTTGATGGAATTAAAAATAAAATTGATCCAGGTAAATCTTTCGATAAAGATCTTTATGCATTATCAGAAGCAGAGGTTAAAAAAATTCCAACTGTTTGCGGCTCTTTAAGAGAAGCAATGGAAAGTTTAGATAAAGATAGAGATTTCTTAAAACAAGGAAACGTATTCACTGATGATCAAATTGATGCTTACATCGCATTAAAATTTGAGGAAATACACAACTTCGAACACACACCACACCCTATAGAGTTCGACATGTATTACAGTTGCTAATTACTGATCAGTTGATGCAATCTTATCTTTGTTAGGACCTTTTTTTACCACGTAATCTTGTGTCCCGTTTGCACCTGCTTCAACAGATTTAATCAGAGTTCTAAAAAAAGACTTTCTCTTTTCTTTTTTGTCTTCTGACTTCAGCAAGTTTTTAAATTCAAAAAGATTCATTAACATTATATTACTAAAGATATGCATTTGTTGCAATGCTGATATGCTCAAAATGGGATTTAAACCTTAAAGGACTCTCCACACCCACAACGCTCAGTTTCATTAGGGTTATTGAATACAAAAGAGGATGAAAACTCCTCCTCTTTAAAATCCATTGTAGTACCTAACAAATACATAACAGCACCAGGATCTATAAATACTTTAACACCTTTTTCCTCAATCAATTCATCATTTGGTTTTTGAGATTTCGCATATTCCATTACGTAAGACATCCCAGCACATCCCCCACTCTTTACTCCAATCCTTACTCCTAAAGATGTTTTGTCATTTGATAAAATTGACTTAATTCTATCTGCAGCTTTATCACTAAGTTTAATTATCTGACTCATAGATTTAACTCCAATTTAGCAGCCTCTGACATCATTGATTTATCCCATGGCGGCTCCCAAACTAATTCTAATTTTGCATCCTTAACTTCATTAATACCTTTAACACTGTCCTCTACTTCTTTTGGTAGACTTTCAGCAACTGGACAATTTGGAGTAGTTAGTGTCATTTTAATTTCTACAATATTTTCTTTATCAACTTTAACATCATATATTAAACCCAAATCATAAATATTGACTGGAATTTCAGGATCATAAATTTTCTTAATTTCTTCTATTACTTTATCTTTTAATTCCATTCAATCTGCCTTCTCAGTATTTACTTCTCCAGGTTTATTTGTCATTGCTGAAATCAATGTATGCCATGGTAATGTAGCACATTTAACTCTCATTGGATATTTTTTTACACCTGATAAAGACATAAGCTTAGTTTTATCATCATCACTTATAATTTTTGATTTTAGTTCAGGGTTATCTTTTATCATTTTTAAGAAGTCTTCTATTAATTCATTTACCTCTTTTTCATCTTTATCTTTCATCAACTCTGTCATTATTGAAGCTGAGGCCATTGATATTGCACATCCATGACCTTCAAATTTAATATCTGAGATTTTTTTATTTTCATCAACTTTAAGATAAACATGAACCTTGTCTCCACATAAAGGATTATGACCTTTAGCGTCTTTATTAAAATTTTCAAACTTTCCTAAATTCCTGGGATTTTTTCCATGATCCAAAATTATTTCTTGATATAAATCTTTTAAGTCCATTATGAATTAAATATTTTTATACATTTGTTAATTGAGCTGTTTAATTGATCAAGATCATCTTTAGTATTGTAAACACCTAAGGATGCTCTAGCTGTAGCTGCTAATCCTAATTTTTCATGTAGGATTTGACAACAATGGTGCCCGGCTCTTATTGCAACACCATCTTCATCAAGTATAGTTGCTATATCATGTGGATGAACTCCATCTAATGTAAATGATAAAACTGATCCCTTGTTTTTTGGACTACCAATTAGTTTTACAGAATTATTTTTTCTTAAAATTTCTTCACCGTATTTTGTCAATTCTCTTTCATGTTCTTCAATTTTTTCTATACCAAGTTTGTTTATGAAATTAATTGACTCACCGAAAGCTATCACTTGTGCAGTTGCCATCGTACCTGCTTCATATTTATTAGGAAGATCTCCAAAAGTAATTCCTTCTTTTTTGACTTCTCCAATCATTCCGCCACCACCTTGGTAAGGTGGTAACTCTTCTAACCATTTCTTTTTAGCGTACAAAACACCAAGACCTGTAGGTCCATACATTTTATGACAAGATATTGCATAAAAATCACAATCAAGATCTTGCATATCTAATTTTAAATGTGGAGCTCCCTGACAACCATCAACAAGAACTGGAATATTTTTTGAGTGCGCCAATTGAATAATTTCTTTAATAGGAAGAATTGCACCTGTAACATTAGATAGATGAGTGATAGCTAAAATTTTTGTTTTAGGAGTAATTTTCTTTTCAATACTTTCTATACTAATATCACCGTTCTCATCTACGTCAGCAAAATTAATCTTAACACCTTTTGATTTTCTTAAATAGTGCCAAGGAACGTAGTTTGAATGGTGTTCTAATTCTGTAATTAAAATTTCATCACCTTCTTTTAAGTATTTTTGACCAAATGTATTTGCTACTAAATTTATTGCCTCAGTTGCGCCTTTAGTAAAAACTATTTCATTTGGATCTTTTGCATTTATATATTTTTGAACTAAAACTCTTGTATTCTCATATAAATTCGTTGCTGCTACAGCTAAGTAATGAACGCTACGACCCACATTTGAAAATTCTTTAGTATAAAAATCATAAATTCTATCTACAACGACTTTAGGCTTTTGGGATGAATTAGCACTATCTAAATAAACTAGATCGTTATTATGAACTTTATTATCGAATATTGGAAATTCTTTTTTGATATCTTTAATATTCATTTTTTAATCCATATAAATTTTTAATAAGTTTTTTAATTGGTTCATCAGTTATTTGATTGATTACTTCCACAAGAAAACCATTGATCAATAATTCTCTTGCCTCTATGTAACTTAGGCCCCTAGACATCAAATAAAATATTGAATTTTCGTCTAAACTCCCAGAAGCAGATCCATGTGAACATTTTACATCATCCGCGTAAATTTCTAATTCGGGCTTTGCATTAAATTCTGTTGTTTCATCAACCAATATTGCTTTACTTAATTGATAGCCATCTGTTTTTTGTGCTTTCGAGTCTACGTATATTTTTCCTTGATAGACTGATCTTGATTTATCCTCTAAAACACTTTTCACTAACTGGTAGCTTTTAGTATTCTCAACAAAATGATTAATTTTTGCTTTAATCTCGTGGTGTTTACTTTTATTTAGTGAAAATATACCATTTACAAAAGCTGAAGAGTGTTCTCCTTTTAAGTCACAAAAGATTTCATTTTTTGAAAAAGTTGATCCTTTAGATAAATAGAATGTTTCTGAAACACTATTAGAAGATTGCTTAATGTTATTAAACATATACCTAATATTATCATTTTCAAACTGATCAATTTTGTAGTTTTTTAAAATTGAATTTTTTTCTAAAGAAAAATTGTAAAAAATATTAATAAAATTTTTATTACCTTTGTCTTTTACAAGGTCAATTAATTTTAAAGAACTATTTTCCTCCAACTCAAAGTTAATTTTTAAATTTATGTTTTGCGATGTTAATTCATTATTGGTTGTGTGGTAAATAATAAGAGGTTTTTTAATTTGGTAATTTTTCTTAACTAATAATTTATAACTTTTATTTGATAAGGCATTATTCAAATTTATTAAAGAATTATCTGCTAATTGTTCATCTATATTATTTTGATTATCTAAAAATTCTATTTTACCTTTATCCTCAGAATTAAAGTCAATTTGTAAAAATTGACCATTTATAAAAACCAATTTGTTATGTTCTATTTCATTTAGTAAAATATCTTTATCAATCTCACTTTTTTTTAATTGTTCACTATAAAAATTTAATTCTCCAATTTCTTTTTTTATAATTTGATTGATATCTGAAAATTTCCAATCCTCGTCTTTCCTGTTTGGGAAACCATGGCTCGAGAACTCTTTTGCATTTAGATTTTTGAAAGCAATTTCCTTTTCAGTTAAATTGTTATTTTTTAATGCTTTCTCAAAGTCTGTTTTAAAATTTTCCATTAGTTTATATTTTCATAACCTTTCTTTTCTAACTCTAACGCTAACTCTGGTCCTCCTGATTTAACTACTTTTCCATTCATTAAAACATGAACAAAATCAGGTTTTATATAATTAAGTAATCGTTGATAGTGGGTTATAATTAAAAAAGAATTATCTTTTTTTCTTAATGAATTAACACCATCTGCAACAATTTTTAATGCATCAATATCTAGTCCTGAATCTGTTTCATCTAAAATTGATAATTTTGGTTCTAAAATAGACATTTGTAAAATTTCATTCTTCTTTTTTTCTCCACCAGAAAAACCAACGTTAAGTTGTCTGCTAAGTTTATCTTCATCAAATTTAAGATTTTTGGCTTTTTCTTTTACTAATTTGAGAAACTCTAATGCGTCTAATTCTTTTTCACCACGCGCTTTTTTAATAGCGTTTAAAGAGGTTTTCAGAAAGATGTTTGTATTAACTCCTGGAATTTCAAGAGGATATTGAAAAGCTAAAAATATTCCTTTGTGCGCTCTTTCCTCTGTTTCAAGATCAAAAAGATTTTTATTTTCAAATAAAACATCTCCAGTTACATCATACCCTTTTTTTCCAGATAAAATATTAGACAGCGTGCTTTTTCCTGATCCGTTTGGACCCATGATTGCATGAACTTCTCCAGGTTTAATCTCAAGAGAGAAGCCATTTAAAATTGATTTATCCTCAATTTTTGCATTAAGGTTATTGATCTTTAACATTAACCAACACTCCCCTCTAAACTAATACCAACAAGTTTTTGAGCTTCTACTGCAAATTCCATTGGCAATTGCTGAAGAACTTCTTTACAAAAACCATTTACAATCAAACTAACTGCTTCTTCAGAATTTAGTCCTCTTTGTTGGCAATAATGTAATTGTTCATCACTTATTTTTGATGTCGTCGCTTCATGAGCAATATTAGAATTAGAGTTTTTATTTTTTATATAAGGAATTGTATGTGCGCCACATTTATTTCCCATAAGCAATGAATCACACTGAGTATAATTACTAGAGTTTGATGATTTAGTTGAGATATCAACTAATCCTCTATATGTCATATCAGAAAAACCTGCACTAATACCTTTTGATATAATCTTACTTTTTGTATTTTTTCCTAAATGAATCATCTTAGTTCCTGTGTCAGCTTTTTGATGATTGTTTGTAATTGCTATTGAATAAAATTCTCCAACTGAGTTATCGCCTTGTAATATACAGCTTGGATACTTCCAAGTGATAGCTGATCCAGTTTCAACTTGTGTCCAAGAAATTTTAGAATTTTTACCTTTGCATAAACCTCTTTTGGTTACAAAATTATAAATTCCACCTTTTCCATCTTTATCTCCTGGATACCAGTTTTGAACAGTTGAATATTTTATTTCTGCATCATCTAATGCGACTAATTCAACGTTTGCTGCGTGTAACTGATTTTCATCTCTCATCGGCGCAGTACATCCTTCTAAATAACTTACGTAACTTCCTTTGTCCGCAATTATAAGAGTTCTCTCGAACTGACCTGTGTCAGAAGCATTAATTCTAAAATATGTTGAAAGCTCCATCGGGCATCTCACACCTGGCGGGATATAAACAAATGACCCATCAGTGAAAACTGCCGAGTTTAATGTTGCAAAGTAATGATCTGTAATGGGTATTACAGAACCTAAATATTTTTTTACTAAATCAGGATGTTTCTGAATTGCTTCAGAGATAGAACAAAAAATAATTCCTTTCTCAGTTAATGTATCTTTAAAAGTCGTAGCTACAGAAACGGAGTCAAACACTGCATCAACAGCTATACCGTTTAATCTTTTCTGTTCATTTAGTGGAATACCAAGCTTATTATAAGTCTCAATAAGTTTTGGATCCAACTCATCTAAACTTTTTGGTTTTTCTTTAAAACTTTTGGGCGCAGAGTAATAATATAAATCCTGATAATCAATTTTAGGATATTTTGGTTTCTGCCAGTTTGGCTCTTTTAAAGCTTTAACTCTATCGTAAGCTTTTAATCTCCAATCTAACAGCCACTTAGGTTCTTTTTTAATATTAGATATAAATTTAATTACATCTTCGTTTAAACCTTTGGGAGCTTTAAAGTTTTCAATATCAGTAGAAAATCCGTATTTATAATCTTTTAATTTTTCGAGTTCTTTTTCTCTCATTAATTTCTACTTTCTTTTTTCTTTACTAAATCACCCAATTTTTTATTCTCAAAAAATGAGTTAATATGTAAGTCAAGTTCATCCCACAAATTGTGAGTTAGGCATTTTGAAGATTTCCCATTGCAACCTTTTTTTGACTCTTTCTTACATCCAACTGTTTTGACTTTTTCATCCAAAGCATAAAAAATATCTGAAATTTTCAGATCGTTAATATTTTTAGATATAATATAACCACCATTTGTGCCTCTCACGCTTTTAACAATATTATTTTTTTTTAATCTTAAAAAAATTTGTTCTAAATAAAGTAAAGATATACTTTGTCTAAGAGATATATCTCTTAGACTAACTGGGTTTTTCCCGTCAAACCTTGCCATGTCAGCAAGTGCCATTACAGCATATCGTGATTTAGTATTAAGCTTCATAATCCGCAATTTATGGGACTTATATATATACCCGACTAAAATAGTCAAGATTGCATTAAAGAAAAAGACTCGCAAATTGACACTGCAATATGATAAATAAAGTTTTTTAGTGAGAATAATAATCATTAACAAACATGGAAAATAAAATTTTAGAAATATTTATTCCAGGACCTGCGGGAAGGTTGGAGGCAAAATATTATAAGAGTCAAAAAATTACATCACCTATAGCTTTAGTTCTTCAACCGCATCCACAGTATGGCGGCACAATGAATAACAAAGTGGTTGTAGATACTTTTCATGCTTTTATGGATAATGGTTTTTCTGTTTGTAGAGTAAATTTTAGAGGAGTTGGAAAAAGTGATGGAGAGTTTGATAACGGTCAAGGTGAATTAGCAGATGCAGCAGCAGCACTTGATTGGTTAGAAAGAGAAAACTTTGATAATTCTCAATGTTGGGTTGCTGGTTTCTCCTTTGGATCTTTAATCTGTATGCAATTATTGATGAGACGCCCTGAGATAAATAGATTTATATCCATATCACCACAACCTAATGTTTATGATTTCTCCTTTTTATCTCCATGCCCAACTTCTGGTCTAATGATTTACGGAAAAAAAGATGAACTTGTTCCTATAGCAAATATTAATGAACTTAATCAAAGATTATCTTCTCAGAAAGGTATTAAGGTGGATTTTGAGGCAATCCCTGAAGCAAACCATTTTTTTACCAAATCAGAAGATAATTTAAAAAAAGCCTTGAATAAATATATACAAAAAGAATCTGCTTTATACTAATAATTTTTTACGATCTCTCCTCCAATTAATGGTTTTTTACATCCTGTAGTATTGGGAAATGATATTGGCAACTTCAGGTATCTTCTGATTGCTAAATATGCAAAAGCTTGGGACTCTACATAATCTCCATCCACTCCATAATCATCTATAAGTTGGATTACTAAGTTTTTTAATGTTCTAGACTTTATTTTTTGAATTAAGGTTTTATTTTTTCTTCCACCTCCAGATACCAAAACTTTTAATAATTTATTTCTTGTATCACTTAATAATGAAGCTAAGCCCGCTCCAATTATTCTACCTGACAAGTCTGTTAAGGTTGCGGCACCATCTTCAAAACTTACACCTCTTAAAAAATTTATGTCAAAATCTTTGGTGTCAAAAGAAAGCCTATTCTGATCAGGTCGATTATCAAAATTATCTAAGGCTTGATTTAACATCAAATCATTTGTTTTACCCATTGCTGCATATGCGCCATCTTTATCAAAGTTTCCTTTTTTACTTTTTCTAACCCATGCATCAATTAAGCAATTTCCTGGACCCAAATCTCTACTTGTAAAATCATTTTTTTCATAATCTCCGATTACTGTTACATTAGAAATTCCACCAATATTCAATATACAGACAGGTAATTCAATTTTATTTTGTTTTACTAATGCTTTGTGAAAAATAGGAGCTAATGGTGCTCCTTCTCCATTATTTTGAATGTCGTTTTGTCTAAAATTATAAACGACAGTTGTTTGTGTTAGTTGAGATAGAAGTTTACCATCTCCAATTTGTTTAGAAATTTTTTTTGATGGATTGTGGAATATTGTTTGACCGTGAAAACCAACAAAATCAATTTTACTTTTCGTATTTTCAATTATGTCAATTACTACTTTTGAGTGAAAAATAGTTAATTCCCTCTCTAAGGCTTTAATCTCTCTAGAATAAGTTTCAAGATCTACAACAGTATTAATTTTATCTTTGAGTGAGTGTAATTTTTGACTAAAATTATTTTCATATTCAAAATACTTGTTAATTTCTACATTATAATTAGTTTCTCCATCAGTATTTATTAAAGACGCATCTACACCGTCTCCTGATGTGCCGCTCATTAACCCAAGGCTGTAGTAATTTTTTAGCATAATATTTATTTTTTAATTAAGTTAATATAGGTATATTGAAACTGACTTATTTTATAAAAAAATGAAAAATTCATTCCTTAAAGAGTTTAATGAAAGAGAATATTTTAATCAATGTACTAATTTAGACTCCCTTAATGAGTTAATGGATAAGAAAAAAATAAGGGCTTATATTGGCTTCGACTGTACTGCTCAAAGCTTACACGTTGGAAGCTTGCTTCAAATTATGTGTTTACGATTATTGCAAAAACATGGTCATCAGCCAATTATATTACTTGGGGGAGGCACTACAAGAATAGGTGATCCTTCAGGAAAAGAAGAAACAAGAAAGATTCTTACAGAAAAAGAAATCGAAAAAAATATAAAAAATATTAAAAAGGTTTTTTCAATATTTTTGGACAATAAAAATTCTAAAACCCGTCCTATTTATGTAAACAACTATAAGTGGCTTGGAAAACTAAATTACATAAAATTTTTAAGAGAAATTGGAAAGCATTTCACAATTAATAAAATGTTAAGTTTTGATAGTGTTAAATTAAGATTGGAGAGAGAGCAATCTCTAAGCTATATGGAATTTAATTATATGATACTGCAAGCATACGATTTTTTAGAACTTAACAAAACTAAAAATTGCTTAATGCAAATTGGTGGTTCTGATCAATGGGGTAATATCGTGAATGGTGTAGAGTTGGTAAAAAGATATTCAAGTAAGCAAGTTTATGGTTTAACAACGCCATTAATAACTTTAGCCTCTGGAGCAAAAATGGGGAAAACTGAAAAGGGAGCTGTTTGGTTAGATAAAAAACTTTTGTCATCTTATGATTACTGGCAATTTTGGAGAAATACAGATGATAGAGATGTTGTTAAATTTTTGAAGATGTTTACAGATAAGGATGTTTCTAAAATTGAGAGTATAAAAGATAAAAACATCAATGATTTAAAAACTCTCTTGGCCAATGAGGCTACTACTCTTTTGCATGGTAAAGCAGCTGCAATAAAAGCTTCAGAGACAGCAAAAAAAACATTCGCGGGTGGCTCAGGAGATGAGTTGCCAGTAATAAAAATTAAAAAAGATCAAATTAATAATGGTATAAATATAATTGATCTCTCAATTAAAACTAATTTGTTTAGTTCAAAAAGTGAGATTAGAAGAACAATAAAAAATTCTGGTTTAAAAATAAATAACTCTACAGTTACTGATGAAAATTTATCAATTAATGTATCTGACTTTGAAGATGACGTTTTAAAACTTTCTCATGGTAAGAAAAATCACGTTTTAATAAAAATTATTGGCTAGATTTTTTTATTTTCTCTAACGTTCTCGTAATAAATCTTGGAGTTAAAGTTTTAATAGGATTTACCGTTGTTTTCAAATCATCTGGATAGCCTTTAATCTTAAAACTGACTCCAAAAACACCCTCCCCTGCTTTTTTGCCAACAAGTATATCTCCAATTAATGGAATTGAACCTATAACTTTATTTACGGTAGTTGCAGGAACTAAAGTTCCTCTTAAACTGACTAAATCATCTTTTTGAATGTACCCATCCATCAATATTGATATTGATGGTCCTAAAGAATAGATTTCCTCAATTGTCATGAGACCAGCTTTATTGTTAAAGATCATCTCAAATTCATTGAACCTTATTCCTTCTCCAGTCAAAAGATCAGCAATTCCTTGTAAAGAAGCAAGAGTAAGTAATTTTGTTAATGCTGGCACTTCTTTTAATTTAAAATCAAAAATTCTTAAATTTGAATTAGAGACTTTATTTTTTTCAATAGAGTCAAATTTTAAATATCCACCCTCAAAACCTTTTATAAAATCATATTTTTTTACCAAAGGTTTTGCATTACCTGCAAACAAGTCTGTTATCTTTTCATTGTTTGAATTTGTTTTTATTGAAAGTTTTAAATCTTCTTTAGTTGCAAATTGTGAGGATAGAATTAAATCTTTAATTTGATTATTATTAACGATCATATCTGCTTTGAAATTAGTTAAATAATCCTCATTTGTAATATAAATTGTGTCAAAGTTTATTGAAATTTTAGAGTTTAATTTTTCAAAGACATCAAAAAAGTTTCCGTCACTCTTTGAAAATAATATTCTATCAAGGATTTTTGTTCCATCAAATATTTTGCTATTAATTGAATAATTACTTTTTTTTCTTTTAATATTCAATTGACTAATTTGATCATTGTTGTTTACAAGATCAATTTCAATTTGATCAATCCTTTTAAATTTTTTTTTTGAATTTAGATTGATATTTTTAATTTTAATTAAATTTTTAGATTCAGCGAAGTTTATTTTATTTAAAAAGACTGAACTATCCTTATTTACAACTCCTTCTAAAATAAGATTGCTTTTAACATCTTTTTTTTTTGTATAGTTCAAAAGTTCAAGGTTTAATGCATTACTTTTAACCTCAAAATCTGTTTTAAAAGAAATTTTATCTTTTTTCTTCTCAATTAAATAACTAAGGCTATCTACATCTTCATTAATATTTAATTTACTATCTCCTGATATTTTATAATTTCCATTTTGATAATCTAAATTTACAACATTATTTTCAAATTTTACTCCATCTTTGTAACCTGGAAAAAATTCCTTTAGGCTAGAGTTTGGGTATTCCAAGCTTTCTATATTAAATTTTGAATTTGCTTTCATATTTGAAAATTTAAACTTTTTACTTAACTCAAAAGAAAACTTATTGTTTGAAGAAAATACAATTTTATCATTTTTAATACTTTCAAGATCTAGTTGGAATATTTTTGATATCATTTTAAGACTAAGATCATCTTTTGATGTGGAAATATTACCGTTAAATAAAAAGGCGTTGTTTTTTTCTTTTATTCGAATTTCGTCTGATTTAAATTTTATATCCTGATAAAAGGATGAGGCATTGTAAATGACGTAATCATTATTTTTTAAGATGAAACCAAATTTAATATTCTCAATAATATCTTTACTTAGTAATCTTAAATTAACATTTTCAAGATCACCGTCTATTACATAATCTTTTAAGATGCTGCCGTCCTCAGAAAAATTTATCTTAGCTTCTATAGAAATATCTCCAGATTTCACCATCTTTTTCAAAATTAATAATTGAGGAGTATTTTGAAAGCCTCTGCCAAACTCAATTAAATCTTTTACCTTATTTTTTTTGGTAATAAATTTTAGATTTTCTATTTTTGCTTCTTGAGTAAAAATAGATAACAAAGGTAAAGCAGTGCTTATACTTTGTAACTCTATTTTGTTTTTTTTATAGAATATGATTGGATTTTTTGTTTTAGCCTCTAATTTTAAACTTCCTATATCTAGAAAAATTTTAATCTTATTTAATTTAATATCGAAATCACCATCTCTCTCTGAGATTTTCTCATTGATAATTCCATTAAGCTTATCAGTATTTATTCCGTATATGCTTAGATAAATACAAAACGAAATTATTAAGAAAATTATAATAACTAATATTTGAGAAAGTTTTTTAAGCATCTAATTTAAATAGTGAGTTTTCTAAAAAGCTATCTATATCTCCGTCTAATATCTTTTGTGGATCACTTGATTCATGACTAGTCCTATTGTCTTTTACTAATCGATATGGGTGCAAAACATATGATCTTATTTGATGACCCCACCCTATATCTTTTTTAGAGTCCTGTTTGTTTTCATTTTCTTTTTCTCTTCTTTCCAGTTCAAAATTATATAATCTTGCTTTAAGCATTTGCAAACAAGTTTCTTTATTTTTATGTTGAGATCTTTCATTTTGACATTGAACAACTATTTTTGTTGGTAAATGAGTAATTCTTACTGCGCTATCTGTCGTATTTACATGTTGTCCGCCGGCCCCACTTGACCTATAAGTATCAATTCTTAAATCCTTTTCTACGATTTCAATATCTATATTTTCATCTACTACTGGATAAACCCAAACACTTGCAAAACTGGTATGTCTTCTTGCTCCAGAGTCAAAAGGAGATATTCTCACTAACCTGTGAATACCAGACTCTGTTTTAAGCCATCCAAAAACATAATCACCAGAAACTTTTATAGTTGATGACTTTAAACCTGCTTCATCGCCCTTATGCTCACTTATAATTTGACTTTTAAATTCTTTTGATTGCGCCCACTTCATATACATTCTTCTTAACATCTCTGCCCAATCTTGACTCTCGGTCCCGCCAGCTCCAGCGTGGATTTCTAAGAAACAATCATTACTGTCAGTCTCTTTTGAAAGGAAGCATTTTATTTCATTTTTCTTAACTTTAATTTTTAGATTTCTAATATTTTCCACAGTTTCCTGGATCAAACTTTTGTTATTTTCTTCTATGGCAAGATTATAGAATTCCTCAAGATCTTTCAGGTAATTTACTGAGTCTTTAAAAGAGTCGATTAAAGTTTCACGAAATTTTTTTTCTTTTAGAATTTTTTGAGCTTCAGATTTATTTTTCCAAAAGTTTTCAGAAGATATAAGTTTATTAGAGTTTTCTAATTTTTTTTCAAATTCATGTTTTTCAAAGATACTCCTTGATTCTTTGATTGACCTTTTTTACTTCGTTTACATTTTGAAAAAATTCATCATTCATTAATAAAACCTTAGTATATTATTGTTATTAAATCTATTATTTAATTTTTCAGATATATCAAACTTATTCGTGTCTTTTTTACTTTTAAAAGACTCTATTAAAGTTTTTTTTGATGAGAAACTCACTTTTTTGCCAGTCTTAGAATCAACAACCATCATGGTAATGTCCTCGGGTACTTTAAAAGGTCTGGTGTTTTCTTTTCTAACAGCAGATTTAATAAATCTTTTAAAAATAGGCATTGCCGTTTTTGAGCCTGTTTCAAATTTTCCTAAAGTTTTAGGTTCATCGAAACCAACATAAACACCAATTACTAAATTTGAGGTGAAACCAATAAACCATGTGTCTGTATTATTGTTTGTAGTTCCAGTTTTTCCTGCGATGTCCATATTAAGATCTTTTAGTTTCTTTGCAGTTCCTGTTTGTGTTGCACCCTCTAGAATTGATGTTATCTGATAAGCTGTTTGTGGAGAAAAAATCTGCTCAGACTCATCTTTTATAATTGGAATTTCATTTCCTAACAAAGAAATATTTTCACAATTTTCACATTTTCTATCCTCTGTTT
This sequence comes from Candidatus Pelagibacter communis, assembly GCF_001180105.1. Taxonomy (GTDB): domain Bacteria; phylum Pseudomonadota; class Alphaproteobacteria; order Pelagibacterales; family Pelagibacteraceae; genus Pelagibacter; species Pelagibacter ubique_K. The sequence continues at coordinate 108,635 of NZ_CVSO01000002.1, read as the reverse complement.
TAAATATAGTGTTCCCTTCGCTATCTTGAATTCTGTCTACCATCTTTGGCTTTACAAGTTTTCCACCATTTACAAAAGAACAATACGCACTAGTTAATTTTAGGAGAGTGGTTTCTGCAGACCCTAATGAAATAGAGAGTAATTCATTTGGATTTTCATAAATTCCCAATTGTTTTGAAAATTTTGTAATTTTTTTTAATCCCAAATCTTGAGCTATTCTGACAGTCATCAAATTTCTTGATTTTTCAAGACCCATTCTTAAAGTTGAAGGTCCATAAAATTTTTTTCCATAATTTTCAGGTTTCCACATTTTTAAGTCAGAACCTTGTTCTAGAACTAATGGTGCGTCTAAAACTAATGTTGATGGAGAATATCCATTTTCAAGGGCCATTGCATAAACAAATGGTTTAAAGGCTGAACCCGGTTGTCTTAATGCTTGAGTTGCTCTATTGAATTCACTTTGATTAAAACTGAAGCCGCCGCTTAATGCTAAAACTCTTCCATTAAATGGATCCATTACAACTATAGCTCCATTGGCTTTAGGTAACTGTTTTAATAGATACTCATTACCATTCTGCTTTTTTTTTGTATAAACTAAGTCTCCAGGTTTAAAGGTTGAAGTAAGATCTTTTTTTATCCATTTTAAGTCAGAATGGTTTATAAAACCTAATTTATTTTCAGTTGTTTTAATTTTTAAATTAAGATTATCCACATCAACTATCATAGCAATTGTCCAATTTAAGGTACTTTCAAGTTTTTTTGTTTTAATTTTTTTCATCCAATTAGGATTATAAATGTCAACATTTTCTATGGGGCCTCTCCAGCCTTTTCTTCTGTCATAACTTTCTATTCCTTCCCTTAGAGAATTTGTAGCCAACTTTTGAAGTTCTAAGTTCAAAGGTGTTTTTATGTTTAGACCCTCTTTATAAACTTTATCATATCCTAGTTTTTTAATTGTATTTTTTCTAATTTCTTCAACATAATATCTTGAGTCTTCCAAAAAAACTTTTTTTCTTTTTTTTAAAACTATTTTTTTTATTTTTAATTTCTCGTATTCTTCAAAACTTATATATTTATTTTCATAAAGGTTCTTTAAAACTAAGTTTCTTCTGAATTCAGATAATTTTTTATTTTTATAAGGATTATATCTGCTTGGTGCTTTTGGGAGAGCAGCTAGTAACGCTGCTTCATCGTAATTCAATTCATCTACCGCTTTGTCAAAATATTCTAAACTTGCTGATGCAATTCCATAAGATCCTTGACCTAGGTAAATTTGATTTAAATATAGCTCAAGAATTCTCTCTTTATTTAAACTTCTCTCAATTCTAAATGCCAAAATTGCCTCTTTTAATTTTCTATTTAAACTTACTTCGTTTGACAACAAAAAATTCTTAGCGACTTGTTGCGTAATTGTGGATGCGCCCTCTAATCTTCTTGAATTAATAATGTTTGAAACATTTTTAATCACTGCTCTTAACACACCTTTGGCATCTACTCCGGGATGATCAAAAAAATTTTTATCTTCTGCTGATAAAAAGGAGTTTATCACTATAGGTGGTATTGAATTATAAGGAATAAAAATCCTCTTTTCTGAGGAAAAGTCTTGGATAAGTTCTCCATTTCCTGAATAAACCTTGCTTGATACAGGTGCTTTATAATTTTTAAGAAACTTATAATCAGGGAGATCATTTGAAAATCCCCATAATATTGCAATAAGCACAATTAAAAATAGTAAAATTGAAGTAGAGAATATTAATAAAGTTTTTTTGATTAGTTTATTCATTTTTGTTCCATTTAATTCATGAATTTGTTAAAGTTAAGGCATCAGAATTTAAAATAATATGAGAAATTTAACAATAAAAACATGGAAAAAAATTTATATATTGATGCTTCGCATCCAGATGAAACTAGAGTCGTTCTTAAAGAAAATGGAAACATCGAAGACTATGAATATGAAGGTATAAAAAATACTCTCATTAAAAACAATATTTATTTAGGAAAAGTAAGTAGAATAGAACCGTCTCTTCAAGCCGCTTTCATTGATTTTGGAAGAGAAAGACATGGATTTTTATCTTTTAATGATATTCAATCAGATTATTACCAAATACCCTCAAGTGATTTAGAAAAAATAAAAGAAGAGGAAAAACAAGTTAGAGAGGAATTGGCTAAGCAAAGTGAAAAAGAAGAAGTTGACAATGAAAAAAGTGATCACGATGCTGTTGAAAAAAAACCAGAAACAGAAAACCAAAATGATGGGAATGTTAAACAGAGTAGAGCTCCTTCCAAAAGATATAAAATTCAAGAAGTTATAAAACCAAATCAAGTTATATTAGTTCAAGTGTTGAAAGACGAAAGAGGTTTAAAGGGTGCAGCGCTTTCAACTTTTATATCTATCGCAGGTAAATATATAGTTTTAATGCCAAACACGCCAAAGGGCGGCGGCATTTCTAGAAAAATTTTTAATTCAAGTGAAAGAAAAAAAATAAGATCAATTCTAAACGAAATAATCATTCCAAAAGAAATGGGATTGATCGTTAGAACCGCAGGATCAAACAAAAGTAAAAATGAAATTAATTATGATCTTCAAAGTTTAATAAAGTCATGGGAAACAATTAAAGAAAATGCTATGAATTCCATTGCTCCAAAACTAATACACCAAGAAAGCGACATTATTAAGAGAACTCTAAGAGATATATACGATGACGAAACTCAAAATATAATTGTAGATGGTAATGAAGGATATCAAAAAGCAAAAAATTTTATGAAAATTTTAATGCCTAGTCATGTTAAAAAAATTAAAAAATATAGGGATAAAATCCCATTATTCATCAAGGAAAATATTGAGAATAAGTTAAATGACATTTATGACACTCAAGTAAAATTATCTTCTGGAGGATATTTGGTCATCAATCCTACAGAGGCTTTAGTTTCAATAGACATTAACTCAGGAAGATCAATTAGACAAAAAAATGTAGAAAGTACAGCCCTTGACACCAACCTTGAGGCAGCAGAGGAAATTGCAAGACAAATAAAAATAAGAGATCTTTCTGGACTCATTATAATTGACTTTATAGATATGATGAGCTTTGGCAATCGAAGACAAGTTGAACGACGATTAAAGGAAAGGTGCAGAAAAGATAGAGCAAGAATTCAAATCGGAAGAATTAGTAGCTTTGGACTTCTTGAAATGTCACGTCAAAGATTAAGAGAAAGTAGTGTACAATGGAATATATCTTTAACTAATGAGTCATTCGCTCAAAAAGTTATTAAAACTGTTGAAATTAACGCTATTAAAAATAAATCAAAATTAGTTCAAATCATAGTGCCTGAAAAAATTAAAAATTTTCTCAATGAGAATTTTAAAGAGGATATACTTTATATTGAGAAGAAAAATAAAATTAAGATTAATTTTTTGGGAGACTTGTCACTTTTAGTTCCAGAGTATAAAATTGAATTTTTAAATAAAAGCAAAAAGGTTCTAGAAAAACTTGAAAATATAGTTGAACTCAAAAAAATTACATTTGAAAAAAAAATTGAAAAAGACCTTAAAGGTAAGCCAAAATTTAAATCAAAAAATTTTAAAAAGAAAAAATTTTATAGAAAAAATAAAAGTAAAAGACCTAGATAATACCTTTATTAGTTGTTGAAGGAGATCCATGTAATGTTTTTGAAATTCTTCCAGAAATAAACGACTTTCTTCCTGCAATAACTGCAAACTTCATAGCTTCTGCCATTTCAAATGGTTTTTTTGCTTTTGCAATTGCAGTATTTATTAAAACTCCATCACAGCCTAATTCCATGGCAATAACGGCATCTGAAGCTTGGCCGATGCCTGCATCAATTATCACAGGTAATTTAGTTTGATTTCTTATTATTCTAATATTTGTATAGTTCTGAATTCCTAAACCAGATCCAATAGGAGCTGCTAACGGCATAATAGCAACTGCGCCTGAGTCTTCTAAACGTTTGGCCATTAATGGATCATCACTACAGTACACCATAACCTTAAATCCCTCTTTTGACAAAATTTCTGTTGATCTTAATGTTTCAATCATGTCTGGAAATAAATTTTTTTTATCACCTAAAACTTCAAGTTTAACCAATTTCCATCCACCTATTTCTCTTGCTAGTCGTAAAGTTCTAAGTGCATCTTCTGAAGTAAAACATCCAGCTGTGTTTGGAAGGTAAGTTATTTTTTTTGGATCGATATAATCCATCAATAAAGGTTTTTTTTTATTAACTATATTTACTCTCCTTACTGCTACTGTAACTATTTCTGCACCAGAATATTTTATTGCTTTTGCACATTCTGAAAAATTTTTATATTTTCCAGTTCCTACAATTAACCTGGAATTAAATTTTTTATTTGCAATTTTAAAAAAATCCCTCACTACCCTCCTCCAATAAAATGTACTATTTCAATTTTATCTTTATTTTTTAAATATAAATTTTTTATTGTTCTTTTGTTAATTATTTCCTTATTCAATTCAATGGCGACTTTTTCTGTTGATAATTTTAAAGACCTCATTAATTCATAAACTGATATTACCTTTTGCAAAGATCTTGGTTTTCCATTCAAAATAATTTTGATTTTTTTGTTTTTTTTCATTATGTATAACTTATGAGTTTAAATATACTTTTTCTAAACGGTCCAAATCTTAATCTATTAGGTCAAAGAGAACAATCACAATATGGTTCCATAACTTATGAAGAACTAAAAAAAAAGTGTGAGGAAAAGTGTAGAGATCTTAATATAAAAATTGATTTTATCCAATCAAATGTAGAAGGTGAGATTGTTTCTATAATACAATCAGCAAATGAAAAATTCGATGGGATTATAATAAATGCCGCAGCATTCACTCATACTTCTGTAGCTATTAGAGATGCATTGGAAATATACAAAAAAAAGAAAATAGAAGTTCACATATCAAATATTTATAAAAGAGAGGAATTTAGACAAAAATCACTGATAAGTGATGTTGTAAATGGCGGAATTTTTGGTCTTGGAAGCGAAGGATATATTTTAGCCATAATAGCAATGCATAAACTCTTGAAAAATGAAAATAAATAAAAAATTAATTAAAGAGCTAGTCGATAACTTAGAGGAATTTAAACTTACTGAGCTTGAATATTCTGAAAAAGATACAAAAATAAAAGTGTCTAGACAAAGTAAAGTAAGTCAAAATATATCGCCAGAAATAACAATAGAAAAAAACAACAAAAAAATAGAGACTATTACTGGAACTGAGATAAAATCTCCGATTATTGGAACCGCTTATCTGGCGCCTGAACCTGGGGCAAAAAAATTTGTTGAAACTGGAAAAAAAATTAAAAAGGGCGATACTGTCATGATAGTTGAAGCTATGAAAACAATGAATCATGTCCCTTCTCCTAAAGATGGTGTTGTTAAGAGCGTGAATGTTGAAGATGGTCAACCTGTTGAATATGGACAGACTCTTGTTGTAATCGATTAAAAAATGTTCAAAAAAATTTTAATAGCTAATAGAGGTGAGATAGCTGTAAGGATTATCAGAGCATGTAAAGAGTGGGGAATTCAAACAGTTGCAATACATTCAGACGTTGATAAAGAAAGTATGCATGTCAAACTAGCTGATGAAAGTGTTTGTGTTGGTTCACATCAACCTGCAAATAGTTATTTAAATATTCCAGCAATATTATCTGCAATAGAAATAACTAACTCTGAAGCAGTTCATCCAGGTTATGGATTTTTATCGGAAAATTTTAATTTTGCTAGTATGCTTGAAGAAAATAACATTAAATTTATTGGACCTTCTTCGAAACTTATCAAAATGATGGGTGATAAAATTGAGGCAAAAAAGATTGCAAAAAAATATGGTTTACCTGTTATCGAAGGTTCTGAAGGTGGTATCTCAGATTTAGAAAGTGGTAAGAAGTTAGCCAAAGAAATTGGTTTTCCTATCCTTATAAAAGCTGCTGGTGGAGGTGGTGGTAAAGGAATGAAGATTGTGAGATCAGAAAAAGAATTTGATAATTTATTTTTAACTGCTAAATCAGAGGCCAAGAAGTTTTTCGCAAATGATGAAGTGTATATTGAAAAATTTTTTCAAAATCCACGTCATATTGAAGTTCAGGTGCTTTCGGGAAAAAATCATACAGTCCACTTGCATGAAAGAGACTGTTCTGTTCAAAGACGACATCAAAAATTAATTGAAGAAACTCCAAGTCCTGTTTTAAATGATGAAATTCGCAAAGATCTCTTCGATAGGACAGTTAATATGGTATCTAAAATTGGTTATGAAGGAGCTGGAACAGTAGAGTTTATTTACGAAGATGGAAAATTTTATTTTTTAGAAATGAACACAAGGGTTCAAGTTGAACATCCTGTTACTGAGATGGTCACTGGCATAGATATTATTAAAGAACAAATATGGATTGCATATACAGGAAACACTGCCTTAAAACAGTCCGACATTAGCCCAAGAGGTCATGCTATTGAGTGTAGAATAAACGCAGAAGACCCAAGTAGAAATTTTCAGCCATCACCAGGATTAATTGGAATGTGCCATCAACCATCTGGGTTTAGAACGAGAGTAGATAGTTCAATTTATCAAGGTTTTAAGGTAACACCTTATTATGATAGCATGGTCTGTAAACTAATTTGCCATGGTAGGAACAGAACAGAGGCAATACAGCGAACATTAAGATCTTTAGATGAATTTGTTATAGAAGGAATTACAACAACAATAAAGTTACACAAAAAACTTTTAAATCACGAAAAATTTATCGAATCAAAATTTAATGTAACTTGGTTGGACAACGAAAAAATTGTTTAATAACACCTCAAAATCCACAAATCATAGACTGGATGATCAAAAACTTGAATTGATGGACTAGATGAAAAAGTCCATCCATTAAAAACAAAAACCTCATCATTGTTAGAAATTTTGCTATCCTTTACTTGAAGATATGTAGTTATTTCTGGATTATCATCAAATTTAGAGTTTTTACATTTCAAAACTTTAATTTCTAAATTCTTGTATAAAAAATTTTCACCAATATTTAATTTTAATAATTTGTTTTTAGAACTAAGCTTATCTAAAATTCTAATATCAATTTTTTTTCCAAAGTAATCAAGGTCGTCAGCTTGAATAGTGCGCATCATAAAAAAAAACAATAGAATAGTGATTTTTGCTATTTTACTCTTTCCAAGATTTATATTTTTTATTTTCATTGTTACTTTTTTTAGGATGATAAGCTTTATCTGTTCCGGTAAGATTAGGTTTATGAGACTTTTGCCAAGAAAATTTTTTTTGATCCTGAACTTTTTCTATTTTATTTTTTGTAAAATGAATCCAAGAAAACCAATCATTTGGTATTTTTGTTGAGTCCACTTCCCCATTATAAATAACCCATCTTCTTCCATTTTTACTCTCATAATATTTGTTGCCATTTTCATCTTTACCAACAAATTTTCCTTTGAAAAAAGTGTGAAGCCTAGTGCCTAGAGTTTGATGATTCCACCATGTGAAAATCTGTTTAAATAGAGTCAACATAAAAAATTAGTTTTTTTTCAATTTTAAATTGTAAAAAATAAATTAGACTAAAAATTAATTTTGTATATACAATAGAATCTCTAAGACTCAAAATAAATAAGGAAACTATTATGGCAAAATACCTCGTTGAAACCTTTTATACCTGCACTTTTAAAGTCAGTCATTATCTAGATAAAATAGACGAAAAAGAATTAGAAAATCTTGAAAAAAAAGAAGATGGAAAATTTGAAATATTAGATATGAAAATTGATAATCGAAAAACCAAGAATTTGGATAAGAATCTTAAAACTGTAGATAATCTCAGTGATAAAGAAAAGCAAATTAAGAAAGTAAATAAAATTGATGATAATAAAAATATGAATAATAATTTTGTTAAAAATCTGAATGAATCAGTTAATAAAAGATTTGGTATGCCCGACAGAAGAAAAGGTTATATTCAAAAAGCTACCATAGGAGATCATAAGGTTTACTTGCATACTGGTGAGTATGAAGATGGGAAGATTGGTGAAATTTTTATAGATACAAGTAAAGAAGGTGAGCTGGTTAAAGCTTTAATGAATAATTTTGCCATAGCTATATCTTTGGGATTGCAATACGGAGTTCCATTAGATGAATTTGTTAGCGCTTATGTAGATACAAAATTTGAACCATCGGGAAAAGTTTATGGAAATGATAGAATTCTTTCTGCCTCATCTATTTTAGATTATATTTTTAGGGAACTTGCTATTTCATATTTAAATAGAGAAGATCTTGCTCACACACCTTCAATTGGAAGATCAGACAAAATGGAAGAAAAAAATGCAGGTGTAATGAGTGATGAGAATAATGAATTAATTAAAATAGTTAAAGATATTACCAGCAAAGGTTTCGTAAGAAATGATTATAAAAGAAAACTTATTGACTTATCTGATATTAGGATAAATCTTAAGGGTAAAAAGTAATTACTTTTTTTTTGTAATCGAAAGCTGAAGTTCTTTTAATTGTTCTGTGCTGACTTCTGAAGGCGCCATCATCATTAAATCTTGAGCATTTTGATTCATTGGAAACATTGTTACTTCTCTTATATTCACCTCGTTTGCAAGCAACATCACTATTCTGTCAATTCCTGGAGCTATTCCACCGTGAGGAGGTGCGCCATAACTTAATGCATTTATCATTCCACTAAACTTGCTATCTACATCTTTTTTTTTGTACCCAGCTATTTCAAAAAGTTTATACATCAATTCTGGAATATGATTTCTAATAGCGCCAGAAGATAATTCTATTCCATTGCAAACAATATCATATTGATATGCTTTCATTTCTAACGGTTTAGAGAAATCAATATTTTTAATGTCTCCTTGGGGCATTGAAAAGGGATTATGACTAAATTTAATTTTTTTGGTCTTTTCATCTATTTCATACATAGGATAATCAATGATCCAACAAAAAGAAAATATATCGTTAGCTATTAGACTCAAATCCTCAGCGATCTTATTTCTTGCTAAAGAAAGAATTTTTTCAACATCTTTTTTTTGTCCACATGACATAAAAATACTGTCACCGATTTTAGAATTAGTTAATTTCAAAATTTTTTCACACGCTTCTGTGGAAAAAAACTTTCCAACAGGACCTTTGCCTACAATTTTATTATTTTCTTCAATAAAGGTGAAATATGCTAAGCCGCCTGAACCTTCTTTCTTGGCCCAATTATCAATATTATCAAAAAAACTTCTTGGTTTATCTTTCGTGTTTTTTGTAATGATTGCTTTAACAACTTTACCTTTTGAAACTTCTCTTTTAAAAATATCAAATTTAACATCTTCTCTGCTAAAAATTTCTGTAATATTCGAGATAATCAGCGGATTCCTAAGATCGGGTTTATCTGTTCCATATTTTTCAATTGCTTCTGAATATCTTATTCTAGGAAACTTTTCACTCGCTAGTCTTTTATCCGAAAATTTCTTAAACAATTTTAAAAACAGATTTTCAATTACTGAAAAAACATCTTCTTGTTCAACAAATGACATCTCTATGTCTAATTGATAAAATTCACCAGGACTTCTATCTGCTCTTGCATCTTCGTCTCTAAAGCAAGGAGCAATTTGAAAATATTTATCAAATCCTGAAATCATTATTAGTTGTTTAAATTGTTGTGGTGCTTGTGGTAAAGCGTAAAATTTTCCAGGATTTAATCTACTTGGAACAAGAAAGTCTCTTGCTCCTTCAGGACTTGATGAAGTTAATATTGGAGTTTGAAACTCTAAAAAATCCATCTTCTCCATTTCTTTTCTAATAAAGGAAATTACTTTTGATCTTAAGATAATATTATTATGAATTTTTTTTCTTCTTAAATCAAGAAATCTATTCTTAAGTCTTATTTCTTCAGAGTATTCCTGATCACTAAAGACAGGTAGAGGCAACTCTTTTGTTTTTCCGATAATTTCGAATTTTTCAATGTTAACTTCAATCTCCCCTGTCAAAAGATCTTTATTTATTGTCTCTTTGGTCCTTTCTATAACTTTTCCATTTATTTTTATAACTGTTTCAAGCTGAAGCTTTTCCAATTCTTTAAAAAATTTATTTTCTTTATCAATTACACATTGTGTTATCCCATAATGATCTCTAAGATCAACGAAAAGAAGATTTCCATGATCCCTTTTTTTATTTATCCAGCCAGATAATATTACATCTTTTTTAGTAAATTTTTTTGTGAGCTCACCGCAATTATGTGTTCTAAATTTATTCAATTTGATACTCCTAAAATTTCTTTAATTATTTTTAAATTAATAGGTTTTTTTTTTTTTAAACTAATTTCGTCAATTGTACATATAAATTCCGATATTTTATCGTAAGATCTAGCTATTCTTTTACTAATAAAATTTATTAGTTTTTTATCTAAAATTATTTGGCTATCCGAAAAATTTTTAACAATAAGTGCATATATTAGTTCATCGTCTGGTTTGCCGATTTTAGCTGTAAGAACATTTTTAAACCTTGAATTTAAATCTTTAAGTCTTGTCTTCATCTCATTTACAGCTTTCGCAGATGTTATTAATAAATATTTGTTCTCTTTTTCAACCATATCAATTAAAGAATAAATTGTTTCCTCTTTGTAGCTTTCATTAAAATCTTCAATTACAATGTTTTGATATCCTTTAATTTTATCGAATATTTTCTCATTCAACTCATTAAATTTAAATTTGATACCTTTTTTATTTTCTAAAAAAATTTCTGTTAAATGAGACTTACCTGATTTCCGCTCACCATAAATATTTAATATTTTTTTTTCCCAATTAGGCCAGCTTTTAATTAAATTAAATGCAAAATAATTACATTCACTTACAAAAAAATCATTTTTATCAAAATTTGATAATTGCTCAAACTTAAATATTTCTTGCCTTAGGTCTCTTATCTTACTTTCCATATTTCTTGATTTGTATCAATGTCGATATCTTTCTCTTTCATTAAGGTTAAAAATTGATTTGGATTACCGTTAAAAATTATTTTATAAATTGTATTATTGTTATTAAAACTTGTTACATAAAAGTTTGAAACTAAATCAAGCTGTGCTAAATAATTTTCAATTAATTGAATTTGTTTAACTTTTTTTGAATTAACAGAAATATTAATTGGAAGTTTGATTGAGGTATTAATTTGGTTATTCTGTTTCCAAATATCTTCAAAAAAAGTCTTAGTTTTTTCAATAATATTTAATAGTTGTGAAGCATCCGAAATATCGACTTTTTTATAACTTTGATTTGAAATCTTTACTTTGCCATCATAAAACATTTTTGAAAGCAGTCTTAAATTATTCTTGTTCTTAAAATATATTGCGACTATATAATCCTCTGTATCATATTTTTTTACAATTTGATCAAATTTAAAATTTTCAATTGTATCTTTGTTTTCGTTAATAAACTTAAGATCAAGAATGTCTTCTTCATGCAAAACATAATTTATTTGGGAAAAATTTTTTGTATCATCATTCCATTTTGTATAGAAGGGATTTCTATCAAATAATAGAGCATTGTCTTCGTCATTATCTATAAGAATAAGTAAGGTCAGAAATTCTTTTTTTTTATACATTGATGGAAATATATTTTTCTTTTCAAAAAAATTTAAAATTTTAGGCTTGTCAAAATTTACCTCGAAATTTGCTTGATAGTTTTTATTTAGGAACTGTTCATTTGTAATAGTGAAAGAATCGATGAGATATTTAATATCTTTTAATCGCGTATTTTTAATTTTATTTTTATCATCAGAAGTTATTAAACTATTTAAAAGAATATCAAAGGCTTCATCAAATGCTTTGTTGATAACTTTTTCCTTATTAAAATTAGAATTAAAAGGTTCTTCAATTTCAATGTCTTTAATTTTGAAAATTTTGCCAAAAGTATTAGTGTGAATAAAACAAATAAAAAATATTACAAATATAGTAAAAACTATATAAGATGAGGGTTTCAAAAAATTTTTTTTTAAAAACATTTTAAATTATGAAAAAATATAAATTTACATATCAAAAAAGCGGAGTAAACATAAATGCATCTAATCAATTCATTAAATATATATCTAAATTAACCAAAAAAGGAAATTCTAAAAAAAAATTTAAAAATATAGGTAGTTTTGGTTCAATAAACGAAATTCCAAAAAAATTTAATAATCCTTTATTGGTAAGTAGCACTGATGGTGTTGGAACCAAACTTGAAATAGCAAATATTTTAAATAAGTTTAATACAATTGGAATAGATTTGGTTGCAATGTGTGTAAATGATATTCTGGTACTTGGAGCAAAACCACTTTTTTTCTTAGACTATATTTCAATTGATAAAATAAATTTAACAAAATTAAAAAATATCATTAAAGGTATACATGAAGGTTGCAAAATGAGTGACTGTCAATTAGTGGGCGGAGAAACAGCTGAAATGCCAGGAACCTACTCTAAAAATAAATTTGATTTGGCTGGATTTTCTGTAGGACTTGTAAACAAAAATAATGTGTTAAAGAAGGAAAATATAAAAGAAAATAATTTGATTTTAGCAATACCTTCTAGTGGACTTCATTCAAATGGATTCTCCTTACTTAGAGAAGTTTTAAAAAAAAAGAAAATCAATATTAAAAAAAATAAATTTTTGCGGAATGAAATATTAAAACCCACTAAAATTTATGTAAAAGAAATTATGAGTTTGCTTGATAGAAAACTAATTAATGGATGTGCAAATATAACAGGTGGAGGCATTGGTGACAATATTGAAAGAGTAATACCAAAAAATCTTTGTGCAAGAATAGATTTAGACAAAATAAAAACTTATAAAATTTTTAGTTGGATCAACAAAAGTGGTGTTTCTGAAAAAGAAATGCTCAAAACTTTTAATTGTGGTGTAGGTTTTTGTTTAATCATTAAAAAAAATAATTTTCATAAAATTTTAAAGTTTTTTCCAAGTCAATACCGCCCCTACATAATTGGAGAAATCATTAAAAACAAAAGTAAAGTAAAATATACTAACAATATACGCTGGTAATGTGATTAAAAAAAAGGCTAATATTGCAGTGTTTATCTCTGGGAGGGGAACAAATCTTAAAGCTCTAATTTTAAGGTCAAAGAAGAAAAAATGTAATTATAAAGTTGCATATGTAATAAGCAATAAAAAGAATGCTGATGGACTTAAAATTGCAAAAAAAAATAAGATTTTAACTAAAATTCTTTCTCGATCATTTTTAAAAACTGAACAAAAAAAATTAGCAAAAATTCTCATTAATAAAAATATAAAATTTATTTGTTTAGCAGGATTTATGAAAATTTTAAGTCCGTATTTTATTAATTTTTTTAAGAATAAAATAATTAATATTCATCCATCTTTATTACCAAAGTACAAAGGTCTCAACACACACATAAGAGCTTTAAAAGCTAAAGAAAAATTTTCAGGATGCACGATACATTATGTTAGTAAAAAGTTGGACTCTGGTAAGATCATTGCAAAAAAAAAGGTAAAAATTTTAAAAAAAGATTCTTTAAAAAAATTGGAAAAAAGGGTGCTTAAAGAAGAGAATAAACTTTATCCTCTAGTTATAGAAAAACTAGTTAGGTCTTAAAAAAAAAATTAATTTCTTTATTGGCGTTTTCAATACTGTCTGAACCATGAACTGAATTTTTATCAATGGATAATCCATATTTTTTTCGTATTGTTCCTTCGTCTGCTTTATTAGGATCAGTTGCTCCCATAACTTTTCGATTTTCAGAAACTGCATCAACCTTTTCAAGTATCATTGCAACAATAGGCCCAGACGAAAGATATTCACAAAGATCATTATAAAAAGGTTTTGTTTCATGTACTTTATAAAAAATTTCAGCATCTTTTTTTTCTAATTTTACTTTTTTTTGTTTGGTAATTTTAAAACCAGATTTAATAAAAAATTGTTTTATCTCTTCTTCTAAATTTCTTTCAACTGCATCAGGTTTAATCAATGAAAGAGTTTGTTCAACTTTACTCATAGTTATCCTCAATAAATTTATTTAACAATCTTACACCATAACCTGTTGCTCCGCTTGAATTAAGGGCTCCGGCATATTTTGAAAAAGCCATCCCTGCTATATCTAAGTGAGCCCAAGGTGTTTTGTTTAAAATAAATCTTTGCAAAAACTGGGCTGCAGTAGTCGATCCTGCTCCACCAACATAGTTAATATTCTGCATGTCTGCATTTTTGGAATTCATAAGTTTATCATAATTAGGGTGTAATGGTAGTCTCCATGCTTTTTCCTCAACTTTTTCACCAGCTGCATGAATTTGCCTAGATAAATTATCATTATTAGAAAATAATCCAGCATATTCAGATCCTAAAGCAACCACTATTGCACCTGTAAGTGTCGCTAAGTCAATAATTAAATTAGGTTTAAATTTTTTTTCTGTAAAAGTTATTGCGTCTGCTAAAACTAATCTTCCCTCTGCATCAGTATTTAATACTTCAATTGTTTTTCCGCTATATGATTTGACAATATCCCCAGGCCTTTGTGCGTTACCACCTGGCATATTTTCTACTAATCCAACAACACCAACCGCATTAACTTTTGATTTTCTAAGAGCTAAATTTTTCATAAGACCCACTACCACAGCTGAGCCGGCCATGTCGTAAGTCATATCTTCCATAAACCTAGCGGGTTTTAAAGATATTCCTCCAGTGTCAAAACAAACTCCTTTACCAACAAAAGCTAATGGTTTTGAATTTGATTTTTTTCCTCTCCATTCAAGAGTTACTAGATAAGAGCCTCTAATGCTCCCTTGACCGACACCAACTAATGCGTTGCAACCCATTTTTTTTAATTGCTTTTCATTATAAACAGAAACTTTAAGACCAATTTTTTTTAACTGTGTTAGTCTTTTGGCGTATTCATCTGGGTGCAATATATTTCCAGGTTCAGACACTAAATCTTTTGTGTAGTTTACTCCTAATTCTATCGCTTTAAATTTATCGTAAATTTTTTTATTAAATTTTTTTGACGAGGTAATATTTACTTTAAGAGTATTTGAATTCTTTTTCGATTTATATCTGTCAAAAGAATATGCCTTTAATCTCATTCCATGTAAAAACTCATAAATAACATCTGGCTTAAAATTTACAGAAATTGTGTCGGATACAATATGAACAACCTCTGTCCCCTCGCTATTTAAAAAATCAGTTAGCTTAGCTCCACTTTTCTCTATTTCATTTGGTTTCTGACCTTTTTTTAAATAAATCAAAATTATTTTTTGATTTGGGTTCAGATCAAAAGACAATAAATCTTTTTTTTTATTTTTATTTTTTAAAAGCACAGATAAATTTTTATAGTCTGAAGAACTTATGTACTTTTTTAAATGAATTATTTCTGACTTTTCATTAATAAAAAAGGCGATACATCCAGTAAGTTTTGAGATATTTGTAAGTTTTGAGAAGCTATCTTTTATAATCATAATTTTTTATTCATTTTTCTACCAAAACGTGTATATGTTTATTTTATAGAATTTCAATGAAAAAAATTATTTTTAAAAACTTTTTAAGCGAAACAACAATATTTTTTTTACTTTCTTGTAGTTCTGTCGCACTTATTGTTTGGGTAATTCAGGCTGTAAACTACCTGGGCTTTGTCACTGAAGACGGTCATGGATTTAAAATTTATTTTTTATACACAGTTTTAAGTTTACCAAAAATTTTCAATGAATTACTTCCTTTCATGTTTTTCTTTTCTGTATTCTTTGTTCTTTCAAAATATGAGGATCAAAATCAAATTCTAATTTTTTGGTCAAATGGGATAAAAAAAAATGAGTTTTTGAATGTGGTGATAAAGTACTCTTTCATATTTTTAATTTTACATCTCTTAATGAGTAGTTTTGTTGTTCCCTTCACCCAAGATAAGGCAAGATCATATATTAGGCAGTCAAACATAGATTTTCTACCATCTTTAATGAAACCAAAAAAATTTATGGATACAGTAGAGAGACTTACGATATACGTAGAAGACAAAAACGATCAAGATAATTTTGAAAATATAGTTATTAAAGATGAATATAATAAATCAGACTCCAGAATAATATATGCCAAAAAAGGTTTTTTTTCTGAAGCGAATAATCAAAAAATTCTAGTCTTAAATGATGGAAAAATATTAAATATAAATAAAGGTAAAACAACAATTTTTAATTTTAATAAGACACAGATAAATTTGTCTCAATATAATTCAAAAACTACAAAATACCCAAAATTACAAGAGATAAATATTTTTTCGTTATCGAGGTGTTTATTTTCCTCTGAAGACAAAAGATCAACTGAATTACTCCAAGATAAGAATTTATTTAAATTTCAATGTTCAAATGCCAAGAAACCACTAGATAATATTGCACAAGAGGTTTTGAGTAGAATTTTTAAATCTTTGTATATACCTTTGTTAGGATTGATTTCTTGTTTATTAATTATAAAAACAAAAAATTCTTCAGGATATTCAAAATATAAAATTAAGATATTTGCTTTAGGTATAATTTTAATTTCAATTTCAGAAATACTAATGAAGTTTTTTTCATCAGATATAAATCAAAGTTCAATTATAATAAGTGTACCCTTGATATTATTTTTAATATTTCGCATTATGTTTTCTAGACAATCAATGGCAGCCACTCGATGATAATTAAAACTTTTCAGAATTATATAAGTAAATCTTTTTTGTTATCGTTCATAAAAACAGTATCAATTTTTGTTGGTTTGGCATTTATATTAAATATTTTTGAAGAAATTAATTTTTTTAAAGATTTAAATGTATCGATATCAATTCCAGTTTTTTTAACTATCTTAAATATTCCATCGATCATCTTTGAGATATTTCCATTTATTTTTTTAATCACAACCCAATTTTTTTTTATAAAATTAATAGAACAAAATGAAAATATTGCATTTAAGAACTTTGGATTAAGTAATACAAGAATAATTAAATTGCTTGCTATTTTAAGTTTTTTAATAGGATTATTAATTGTAACAATATTTTATAATTTATCTTCTAACCTAAAGCACTCTTATTTAAATATTAAAAATTCATACGCTAAAGATAATAAGTATTTGGCAGTAATTACTGAGAACGGTATTTGGATTAAAGATGAAAAAGAAGGAGTCACAAATATAATTAATGCTGAGGTTCTAAAAGGTGACTACCTTCAAAATGTGGATATTGTCCAGTTTGATAAAAATTTTAATTTTATAAAAAATATAACTAGCAAAAAAACATTGATTAAAAACAAAATTTGGATAATTGAAGAAGCTATAGTAAATACCGAAAGTAAATCTAATATAAAAGTTGATACGCTGGAATTAGTTACAAATATAGACTCTAATGATGTTAATTCTTTATTCTCAAATTTAACCTCCTTATCAATCATCGAATTAGCCAATCTTAAGAAGAAATATGAGGATATCAATTATTCGTCAATTGAAGTAAATTCTGCAATTCAAAAAATTGCTTCATTTCCTTTTTATCTAATGATTATGACGATTTTGGCTTCAACAATAATGATGAACATCAAACAGAATAGGTCAAAAATCTTCCACCTTATTTTTGGGATACTTATATCGGTTATTATTTATTATATCAGTTTCTTTTTTGAAGAGCTCGGAAAAAATGAACAAGTACCAGTTTTTGTCTCAATTTGGGTGCCTCTTTTAATGATTTCAATAGCTTCAATAATTAGTTTGGTAAGAATAAATGAAAAATAATATATTTTTTTTAATTCTAATTTTTGTTCTAAATTTGAATATTTATTTTCATTCATATGGAGATGAACTGAAATTTGAGGCTTCCTCTCTAGAAATAATAGATAAGGATAAAATTGTTATCGCAAAAGATGGGGTGAAAATTCTCTCAGGAAACAACATAATTATTGATGCAAATCAAATGAGATACAATAAAGAAAAAAATATTTTAAATGCTGAGGGAGATATTTTAGCTAAAGATACAATAAACAAACTTTCAATTAAAAGTGACAAAATTTATTATGATAAGAATATTGAAAAGATTATATCTTCTGGGAATGTCAAAATAATATTTGATAATTTATATGAGCTTTTAACTGAAGAAATTATATTTCTTAAAAATAATGCAGAAATTTTAGTTAGTGGTGAGGCTTTATTAAAGGATAGTGTCGGAAACACAATTAAAGTACAAAATCTTAAATACCTAATTGATGATAAACTGCTTAAAACAAAAAATGTAAATTTAGTAGATGCTGAAAAAAACTCCTATAATTTTGATAATGCAATTATTGATCTTTTAAACAACCAATTTATTGGTGATGGTGTTAAAATTGATTTTTTTGAAGGTAGCTTTGGTAATTCTGAAAATGATCCAAGATTAAAAGGAAATTATATATTTAGTGATGGAAAAACAACCTTGATAAAGAAAGGTGTTTTTACAACCTGCAAAAAAAATGACGATTGTCCGCCTTGGCAAATGAAAGCTAAAGAAATTAGGCATGATAAAAATAAAAAAACAATAAATTATAAAGATGCATGGCTTGAAATTTACGATATGCCTGTATTATACTTTCCGAAATTTTTTCATCCTGATCCAAGCGTTAAAAGACAATCTGGTTTCTTAATTCCACAGGTGATAGACTCATCTAGCTTGGGCATGTCGTTTAAGCTCCCTTACTATAAAGTAATTTCAGATAATAAAGATTTAACATTTTCACCAAGGATTTTTTCAAACAATGAAGCTCTTTTTCAAAATGAATACCGTCAAGTGAATAAGAATTCAGAACACATATCTGATTTTAGTTTAAAAAAGAAAAATTCAGATTCTAAAACTCACTTCTTTTCAAATACTAAAGCAAAACTTAATATGGAAAATTTTGATACAAGTGAAATAGAGTTTAATTTAGAAACAACTTCAAGCGATACATATCTCAAATCTCATAAAATTGAGTCTGGAATTACAGAAAGTTTTTCTCTTTTAAAGTCTTTTTTAGCATTTAATGCTAACAGAAGTGATCTTGACGTTGAGATTAAACTCCAAGCTTATGAAGATTTAACTAAAACTAAATCTAGTGACAAATTTGAATTTCTTTTTCCTAGCTATAGTTTTTCAAAAAATATACAAACCAAATTTGATGGAGATTTAGATTTAATTTCTAATGGTTTTTATAAAAATTATAATACAAATATTTTTGAAAAAGTTTTGATTAATGATCTACAATTTCAATCAACCTCTAAAATTTCAAATCTTGGTTTTGTTAATAAATTAAACTTATTATTTAAAAATGTTACTGCAGAAGGAGAAAATTCCTCTGATTACAAAAACGAGTTTAGTTCGGAAAATTATGGATCAATTTTATATGATATATCTTACCCCATGAAAAAAAATGGAGAATTTTTTGACAGTTTTTTAACTGCAAAGGGATCCATAATGTACAGTCCTAACTCCAACAAAGATAATAAAAGTCTGGACAGAATTATTGATATAAACAATATTTTTACTCAAAATAGACTAAGTTTAAACGACTCAGTTGAAGGTGGACAATCAGTTACTTTTGGTACTGAATACAGATTAAGAAATAAAGCTAAAAACAACGATATCCTTATTGGAGGACTAGCAACTGTGTTGAGAGATAAATCGGAGATAAATTTACCTAGTCAATCAACGATAAATAACAAGGGTTCTGATATTATTGGATCGCTTATATTTGAGCCTAACAATAACTTTAAAGTTGATTATAATTTTTCAATGGACAACGATTTTGAGTCTACGAATTATAATTTATTAAAAACAGCAATCACTGTAAATAAGTTTGTAACATCATTCGAATTTCTTCAAGAGGATGATGAAATAGGAAGTGAGAGTTATATTTCAAATGAAACAGGATATAATTTTACTAAATCTAATTCTTTAAAGTATAGAACAAGAAGAAATAAAAAAACTGATTTTACTGAATTCTATAACTTAATGTATGAATATAAAAATGACTGTCTAAAAGCAGCTATTCAATACAATAAAGATTACTATTCTGATAACGAGCTTAAACCAACAGAAGAAATTTTCTTTTCAATTTCAATAGTGCCTTTTACTACGATAGATACACCGAGTGTGAAATAATGAAAAAAAAATATAATTGGAGAATATTAGTTTTTGTATTTCTAAGTTTTATTTTTTCAAATTATTCTTTAAGTGAGGTATTTATAGTTGCCAAAGTCAACAAGAATATTATTACGAACGTTGACATAAAAAATGAAGAGAAATATCTTATAGCTTTAAATCCTAACATAAAAAAACTTAGTGAAAATCAGATTACACAATATGCAAAAGACTCCTTAATAAATGAAATAGTAAAAAAAATTGAAATTGAGAGATATTACGAAATTACACCAAATGAAAATTTGCTTGATAAAGTCATTAAAGATATTTATTTAAGTATAGGAATATCAGGTAAAGCTGAATTTGAAAATTATCTTCAAAATAACGATGTAACTTTAGAAAGAGTGAAAGATAAAATTGCTATAGAAATTGCTTGGAATGATTTAATTGTTAATAAATTTAAAAATCAAATAAGCATAAATCAGGAAAGATTAAAACAAGAACTGGAGGAAAAATCATCAATTACTGAAGTGGAGAGTGTTCTTCTTTCTGAAATAATATTTACAGTTAATGATAAAAGTGAACTTGAAAAAAAATTTAATGAAATTAAAGAAAGTATCTCAAGTATTGGATTTAATGAAACTGCAAGATTATACAGCCTATCAAGCAGTAAAAAAAATGGTGGGAATTTAGGTTGGATTTTTAAAGATCAACTATCAAAAAATTTTAAAGATCAAATAAACGATTTAAATATAGGAGAATATACAAATCCGATGAATGCGGGAGGTGGTTTCATGATACTAAAATTAAATGATATTAAAATTGAAACTCAAGAAATAAATAAAGAAGAACAATTACAAAAAAGAATTGAGTTTGAGCGGGAAATACAACTTACCAGATTTTCAACACTCCATTATAAAAGAGTTTTTAATAACACTGAAATAAATGAAAAATAAATTTATTATAATAGTTTGCGGTGATCCAAAAAGTACATTTATAGAAATATTATTAAAAGTTTTAAATAATAAAAAATTAAAAAAAACTAATTTACCAATTTTACTTATTTGTTCAAAAAAAATAATTTTAAGTGAAATGAAAAAATTTAAAAAGAAGCTCGACTTTAAATTAATTAAAAAAAATTTAGAAAAACTTAAGAAGAATAAAATTTATTTACATGATATTCCAATAAGAAGAAACAATTTAACTTTAAAAGAAAAAAATAACTATATAAAAAAAGCCTTTATGGCAGCAATAGATATATTACAAAAAAACTTAGGTTCAATTCTAATCAATGGACCTTTATCAAAAAAAGATTTTTTCAAAGGAGATTATCCTGGAGTTACAGAGTTTTTGGCTGAGAAAACAAAATCGAAAAACGTGACCATGTTAATTTATAACCCCTATCTGAGTGTTTGCCCAATCACAACTCATATGCCAATAAATAAAGTTAGTAGAAATATTAAAAAAAAAATAATCATCTCAAAGTTAACTCAATTAAATTTTTTTTATAAAAAATATTTAGGTTATAGGCCTAAGATAGGGGTAACAGGTTTAAACCCTCATTGTGAAACATTTGAGGGGAAAAATGTTGAAAAAAAAGAAATTATACCTGCCCTAAAGATTTTAAAAAAAAGAAATATTAAAGTAAAAGGACCATTTTCAGCCGACACTATTTTTATTAAATCAAATAGAATTAAATTCGATGTGATTGTTGGAATGTATCACGATCAGGTCCTTGCGCCAATGAAAACTATATTCAATTTTAAAGCTATAAATATTACAGTAGGTTTACCCTTTGTTAGAATTACTCCTGACCATGGTCCAAATTTTGAAATGTATGGAATGAATAAATCTAAAGTTGATAGTATAGTTGAGGCATTTAAATTCATAAAACATCATGTTAAATAAACCAAAAAAAAGTTTAGGACAAAACTTTTTACATGATAAAAATATTTTAAAAAAAATAATTCACGCGGCATCAATTAGATCAAATGATGAGGTATTGGAAGTAGGACCTGGAACGGGGAACCTTACTCGTTATATAGTAGATCAGAATCCAAAAAAGGTCTATGTTATAGAAAAAGATTTTTCTTTATCTCAAAAGATCAACAATTATTTTAAAGAAAAAGTTACAGTAATATCAAAAGATATTCTTAAAGTTCCACAAAATTTCTATGAAAATAAAAAATTATTAATAATAGGGAATCTTCCTTATAATATTTCTACAAAAATTTTATCAAATTGGTGTTTAAATCAAAATCTAAACACCAGTAAATTAATATTAATGTTTCAAAAAGAAGTTGCCGACAGAATAACTGCGGAAGTAAATACAAAAGAATTTAGTCGTATAACAATAATATCAAATTGGAAGTTTAATATAAAAAAAATTTGCGATGTGAGCCCAGAGTGCTTTTATCCTAAACCAAAAATTAAAAGTACAGTTCTAGAGTTTTTGCCAAAAAAAAATATATATAAATTTAAAGATCCAAAAAATATTGAAAAAGTAACAAAAGTTTTTTTTAATCAAAGAAGAAAAATGATAAAAAAACCAATAAATATTTTATTTAAAAATCATAAATTTAATTTTGAAAAATATCATCTTGCTCCTTCAGATAGACCGCAGAATATAAATGTGGAAAAATATTTGGGTATTGTGAAAGACTATGAAAAATTATTGCATTAATCGTTTTATATGTTTTTCTATGAATTTGATATCGTAACCTTTTTTTAAGCCGTTAATTTCGTCGTTTATATGTTTTAAAATTTGCTTGTAACACAACTCAAGATCATTATTAATAATAACATAGTCATAATTTTTCCAGTGTAATATATCTTTGTCAAATTCTTTCATTCTTTCCTCGGCAATCAACTTATCTTTCATATCTCTGTTCGACAGTCTTCTAAATAATATTTCTCTACTTGGGGGTAAAATAAAAAAAGTAATTAATTTTTGCTCTAACTTTTTAGATACGATTTGAGCAGTGCCTTGCCAGTCAATATCAAAAATGATGTTTGTACCTTTGTTTAATTCTGTGAAAATATTTGATCTTGATGTTCCGTAATAATTTTGAAAAACCTCTGCGTATTCTAAAAACTCTTTTTTATTTATCATATTTGTGAACTCCTCCTTGCTTATGAAATGGTAGTCTTTACCATTGATCTCATTAGATCTAGGAGTTCTAGTTGTGTGAGATATAGATATAGTAAAACCCTCACGTTCTGATAAAAGTTTGACTAAGGTTGTTTTCCCCGCCCCAGAGGGGGATGAAAGAACAATCATTATCCCTTCGTTCTTTAAGGGCATTTAAATATTAATTACTTTTATTTTCTATAAATTTAATTGCATCACCAACTGTTAGAATTTTCTCTGCTTCACTGTCTGAAATCTCTGAGCCAAATTCTTCTTCGAAGGCCATTACCAATTCAACAGTATCTAAACTGTCAGCTCCTAGATCATCAATAAAGCTAGCCTCATCTGTTACTTTAGCTTCATCAATACCTAAGTGGTCTGCAACAATCTTTTTAACTTTTCCTGATATATCATCTGCCATTTTGATCCTTTGTTTGATTTTTTCTTAATAATTAAAATACAACTTTTGTCAACCTAAATACATGCCTCCATTAACATGGATTGTTTCTCCAGTGATATAATTTGACATATCTGAAGATAAAAAAGCCACGACATTTGCTACATCTGAGGGCTGACCCAATTTATTAGAGGGAATTTTCGATAAAATAACTTCTTTAAATTTTGGATCAATTTTATCTGTCATCTTAGTCTGAATAAAGCCTGGGGAAACACAATTAATGTTAATGTTCTTTTTGGCATATTCTATTGATAAACTTTTGCTCATGCCAATAATACCTGACTTTGATGCCGAATAATTTGCCTGGCCCACATTTCCTGTGTGCCCTACTACGGAAGTAATATTTATAATTTTACCATATTTTTTTTTTATCATTTTTTTTAGAAAAAATTTACATAATAAAAAAGTTGAAGTTAAATTTGTGTTAATGACTTTACTCCATTCATCTATAGTCATTCTTAAAGATAAGTTATCTCTCGTAATACCTGCGTTATTTATCAAAACATCAGGTGCGCCATCTAGTTCATTACATGCATCTTCTACAAACGCTTCAATATCTTGATGTTTTGAAATATCGAATTTTTTAATAATAATTTTTTGAAAATCTTTTTTTAAATTTTCAAGTCTTTCATCATTTGTTCCGGTACCTAATAATATTGCGTCTTGATTAATGAAAATTTCAGCAATAGAATTTCCAATTCCTCCTGTTGCTCCTGTAAGGACAACCTTTTTATTTTTTAAGTTAATCATTTTTTAAATTTATAATATCTTCCTCACAATTAATAGATATTACTTTTACATCTTTATTAATTCTTTTAATTAAACCTGATAACACTTTTCCAGGTCCTATTTCTATAAAATTTTTAACACCCATTTTAATCATATAATTTACACTTTCTAGCCATCTAACTTTTTCTTCTATTTGAGAGATAAGAAGAGTTTTAATTTCATTGGGTGAAATCACCTCTTTCGCTGTAACATTTGAAACTATGGGCACATTAGGACTTTTCATATTTAATTCGTCTATAAAATTTTTCATTTTGTCTGAAGCATTTCTCATATATTTACAATGAAAAGGCGCACTCACATTTAATTTGATGTTCTTTATTTTTTTTGAGCTCAAATCATTAGAAAATAAATCTATATCTTTATCTAACCCACTGACAACAACTTGTTGAGTTGAATTATCATTTGCTATAAAACATTCGTATTCATTTTTTTTTTTATATAAAATTTCTTCAACTGCGCTTGCACCTGTGCCTAATACTGCTAACATGGCACCTTGATTGTCAGGCATAGCTTCTTGCATAAATTTTCCTCTTTTTTTTAATATTTTAAGGGTTTCCTCGAAACTCAAGGAATCGGCACATGCTAATGCCGAATATTCTCCTAAAGAATGGCCTGCAAAAAATTTTGCCTTGCTTAAATTGATGTTGAATTCTTTCTTAGCGATTTGGAAGATACAATAACTAACAAGAAAAATTGCTGGTTGAGTATTCTCAGTAGAATTAAGTTTTGTATCAGGACCATCAAATATAATTTCTTTTAAAGGTATTTCGAGTATATCGTCAGCATCATTAAATAATTGTTTTATAGTATCAAATTTTGAATATAAATCTTTAATCATTCCTATCTTTTGAGAGCCTTGCCCTGGGAAAACAACTGAAAACATATTTTTTCTAATAATTTTTGTCTTGTAATAAAACTATTATAATAGTATATCCATTTTTTTTATATATACATTTAAATAATGAACCTATACGAACACACTATTATTGCTAGACAGGATACTACCCCTGCACAAATTAAAAATATTAAAGAAAAATACTCAAAAATCATTGAACAAAATAAAGGGGATTTAGTTCAAACACAAGATTGGGGTTTGCTGAATTTGTCATATCTAATCAAAAAAAATAAAAAAGGTAATTACATCCATTTCAAAATTAAAGGAGATGGAATTCTAATAAAAGAATTAGAAAAAAACGAGAGAATTGACAAAAATCTACTTAGATTTGTTACAATAAAAGTTAAGAAATTTGATTTAAAAGAGAATTATTTTTCAAAAGAGGAGAAAGATATTGAAAAAAAAAATAAGGTTAAAAATATAAATGAAAAATAGAAGAAATAACTCAAAGAAAGGAAAGACAAATAATTTTTCTAAATTAAGTATTTTTCAACCTAATAAATATAAATTTAAAAGAAGTTGCCCGTTATCGGTAAAAAATGCTCCTAAGGTTGACTACAAAAATGTTAAGTTATTAAAAAGATATGTTTCTGAAAATGGCAAAATACTTCCTTCAAGAATAACAAACATATCTCAAAAAAAACAGCGTGAATTATCTCTATCAATAAAAAGAGCGAGAAATTTAGCTTTAATATAAATTAAAGAATATGAAAGTAATACTTCTTGAAAATATAGCAAAAATTGGATCTATTGGAGATATCATAAATGTAAAAAGAGGCTTTGCTAGAAACTTTTTGATTTCCAATAAAAAAGCATTATATGCTTCAAAAGACAATATTAAAGAGGTGGAAAAAATTAAGACTGATTTAAATAAAAAAGATCTTGAAAGAAAAAAAAATGCGAAGCAAATTTTTGACAAATTAAATAATAAAAGTTTTGAAATTAAAAAATTGAT
Organism: Candidatus Pelagibacter communis; assembly: GCF_001180105.1. Lineage (GTDB taxonomy): Bacteria > Pseudomonadota > Alphaproteobacteria > Pelagibacterales > Pelagibacteraceae > Pelagibacter > Pelagibacter ubique_K. The sequence goes on along the minus strand of NZ_CVSO01000002.1, from coordinate 82,315 downwards.
TACTGAAAATAAAGAATTATACGGTTCAATCAAACCTACTGAAATATCAAAATTGATAAAACAGATTAACGACTTTGAAATAAAACCATCGCAAATACAACCTTTGAAAGAAATAAAATCTGTTGGCCAATTTAAAGTAAAACTCAATCTTCACCCAGAAGTTCAAGCAGAAATTATAATTAAAGTTCTTGCTGAAGAAGACAACAAATAATTTTATACAATTTTTTCCCCAAAAGATATTAGTTATATTTTTTTTTTGAGATATCTATATACTTTATAAGTGACCAATAATTTAAGTATAATCAAAAGTAAATTCAAAGAACTGCCTAATAATATTGAAGCTGAGCAATCTGTTTTGGGTTCTATTCTAACTCAAAATGAAATATTTGACGAAATTACTGGAATTGTATCAGAAAAAAATTTTTATGACCCCTTGCATCAAAAAATTTTTTTATCAATTCAAAATTTAATTTTTAAAGGTTTGTTGGCAAATCCAATTACTTTGAAAAATTATTTTGAAAACGATGAAGATGAACTTAACGTACCAGAATACCTTATCAAAATTACAAAATTTTCTACTTCTTCAAGACAAGCGATAGAATACTCAAAAATAATATATGATACTTTTGTAAGAAGAGAATTGATTAAGATTTCTGAAAATATTATCGATACAGCAAAACTTAATGATATAAACATAACTGGTAAATCAATAATTGAAAACTCTGAAAAAACACTTTATGATTTAGCTGAAAAAGGAAATCTCCATAATTCAATAATAAAGTTTGATGAAGCAATCAGACAAACTATAGATATGGCTTCAAGCGCTTACAAAAATGAAGAGGGTATTGTTGGTGTTCCTACTGGTTTAAAAGATGTTGATGATCGATTAGGTGGTTTACATAAATCAGATCTTATAATAATAGCTGGTAGACCAGCAATGGGTAAAACTGCTTTAGCGACTAATATTGCTTTTAACGCTGCACAAAGTATTCAATCTAATGGAAAAAAATCTTGTATTGCTTTTTTTTCTTTAGAAATGTCATCTGAGCAGCTTTCTACTCGAATTCTAGCAGAACAATCAAGAATTAAATCAAATGATATAAGGAGAGGAAAAATAACTGAAGAGCAATTTGAACAATTTTTAGAAACCTCAAAAAATATTTCTGAACTACCACTTTATATAGACGAAACGCCAGCAATAAGTGTAGCCGCATTATCTAATAGAGCAAGACGAATAAAAAGGCTTTACGGACTGGATATGGTTGTGGTTGATTATATTCAATTAATGAGGGCATCAAACTATAAAGAAGGTAGGGTTCAGGAAATTTCAGAAATAACTCAAGGGCTAAAAGCTTTAGCGAAAGAATTGGCAGTTCCTGTTCTCGCTTTATCCCAACTATCTAGAGCAGTAGAGCAGAGAGATGATAAAAAACCACTATTATCTGATTTAAGAGAGTCTGGCTCAATTGAACAAGACGCTGATGTTGTAATGTTTGTATATAGAGAGTCTTATTATTTAAGAAGTAAGGAACCTAGACCAGCAACAGTGGAGCATGCTGAATGGCAAGCTAAAATGAATGAAGTCTCACATTTGGCAGAACTTATAATTGGTAAACAAAGACACGGGCCAACAGGCAACATTACTCTTGAATTTGAGGAAATGTTCACAAAATTTAAGGATGTTACAAATAATTAAATATAAGTTATATATTTAGTAATGTTTTCAAATCTATATCAATCTTTAATTTTAAAAAAACCACGTGTAGTTTTTTTAGCTTTAATTTTGATTACCTCCTTTTTTTTAATTAATACAAAAGATTTTAGATTAGATGCATCCTCAGAGACTTTATTGATAGAGGGAGATCCTGATTTAGAATACTTAAAGGAAATAAATAAAAGATATAAATCAAAAGACTTTTTAGTTCTCACCTTTACACCAAAAGAGGCTTTGACTTCTGAAAGTTCGATTAACAATATTCTTAGTTTAAAATATAAAATACAGAGCTTAGATTGGGTTTATAGCGTCGTAACAATATTAGATGTGCCTTTACTTGAAAGTTCTGACGAGCCACTTATGGACCGTATCAAAAATTTTAGAACTTTAAAGGACGAAAATATAAATAAAGACAGAGCATTTAATGAAATTTTAAACAGTCCAGTTTTTAAAAACTTAGTTATAAGTGAAGATGCTACAACGACAGGTATCATAGTTAACTTAAAAAGAAAAAAGATTTTAGAGTCTTCTGCATTTGATAATGAAAAAGAATTTGAGAAATATAAAGATAAACTAAAATCAGAAAATCACGAAAATATCAAAGAAATAAGAGAGGTGATTGACTCATTCAAAGATATAGGAAAAATTCATTTAGGTGGAATACCTATGATTGCGGATGACATGATGACATTTATTAAGAAAGATATAATCGTGTTTGGTATTGGTGTTTTTGCTTTTATTGTTATTACTTTGTGGTTTGTTTTTAGAAAAGTTCTTTGGATTGCAATTCCAATTTCTAGTTGTTTTTTTGCAGTAATAATAATGATTGGATTTTTAGGTCTAATGAATTGGAAAGTCACAGTTATTTCATCAAACTTTATAGCTATGATGTTGATACTTACAATGGCTATGAACATTCACTTAAGCACCAGATATATTCAACTAGCTAAAACTCATTTAGATCTAAATAATTATGAAGTATTAAAAATTGCTACCTCTAAGATGGTTTGGCCTATACTTTATACTGTGTTAACAACAATTTGTGCTTTTCTATCTCTAATTTTTAGTGGTATTAAACCAATTATTGATTTTGGTTGGATGATGACTTATGGATTGATTACCTCGTTTTTAATCACTTTCACTTTAATTCCTGCCCTGCTAGGAATTTTCTATTCAAAAGAAATTGATATTCATGAAAAATCTTTATCTTTTTTAACAAATCCACTTTCTAAACTTTCAATAGAAAAAACAAATTTAGTATTTATCGTTTCAACTTTTTTAATTATTTTTAGTATTTTTGGAATATCAAAATTAAAAGTTGAAAATAGTTTCATCAATTATTTTAGTAAAGATACTGAAATTTATCAAGGAATGAAATTAATTGATGAAAAACTAGGTGGAACAACACCTTTGGAAATTATTTTAAAATTTTCTGGCAAAAAAAATAATCAAACTGATGAAGATGAAGATGAGTTTAAGGATTGGGATGATGAAGGGGGTGATGAAAGTAAGTATTGGTTTACAAAAGATAAAATCGATAAGATTAATAAAGTACATAATTATTTAGAAAATACAGAACACGTTGGAAAAGTACTGTCATTTTCATCAATTATTCAGGTAGCTACAAAGTTAAATAATAATAAAGAATTAGGAACTTTAGAGATGGGCGTCTTATATAGTAAAATTCCTGAAACAGTTAAAAGTGAAATTATTGATCCTTATATTTCAATTAAAGATGATGAAGCAAGAATTAGTTTGAGAATTAAAGACTCATCGAATGATTTAAGGAGGAATGATTTAATTAAGAAGATTAATTTTGACATGCAAAATGAAATTGGTTTAAGTAAAGAAGAATTTAAATTGGGTGGTGTATTAATTTTATTTAATAATCTTTTGCAAAGTTTATTCAAATCTCAAATATTAACTTTGGGCCTTGTCATGTGTGGAATAATGGCAATGTTCTTAGTTTTATTTAGAAATTTAAAGATTTCTTTAATCGGTGTTATTCCAAATTTCATTGCAGCATTTTCAATTTTAGGCCTAATAGGAGTGCTGGGTATCCCACTTGATATGATGACAATAACTATAGCCGCTATAACGATAGGGATCGCTGTTGATAACAGTATTCACTATATCTACCGTTTCCAAGAGGAATATGAAAAAAATAATAACTATGAAGAGTCAATACGATTATGTCACTCAACTGTGGGTGTAGCAATATTAAACACATCAATTACTATTATCTTTGGTTTTTCAATACTTGTTCTTTCAAATTTCATTCCTACAATTTATTTTGGTGTCTTTACTGGAATTGCAATGTTCTTAGCAATGATACTTGTACTTACTTTATTACCTAGTTTAATTTTGCACATACAGCCTTTTGAAAAAAGATTAAATGTTTGATCAGTTTTTGAATTTTTTTGATAAACTTCAATTGTTCGACCTTATATATCTTGCCTTAACTGTATTATCTTTAATCAAATGTTCCTCTAAAGGTTTTGTTTTAAGTGTTTTGTCAGCTAGTAAGTGGTTGTTCTCATACGTTGTTGCTCTTTACTTATTTCCAAAAGCCAAACCTTTTGTTGAGGGCATTTTAGATAATGAATATGTTTTAGATATTATGCTTGGTTTAAGTATTTTTATAATTGTTTTATTCATTGTATTAATGATTAATAAAGGAATCAGTAAAGCAGTAAGTTACTCGGGAATTGGTACTTTAGATAAAATATTTGGATTCTTTTTTGGATTTTTAAGAGCTTACGTTATTTCGGTATGTATTTTTGCAACAATAGACATCATATATAATCATAATAAGTGGCCAATAAATCTTGACCAATCAATAAGCTTTCCTTATGTTCTCAAGGGAAGCAATTATTTAATAAAAGAATTCCCGAATGAAGAAAATTACCAAGATACTAAAGAAAAAGTTCAAGAACTTTAAACCAAAACTTAAAGAGGAATGTGGTGTTTTTGGTATAAGCGACAATCAAGATGCATCAACACTTTCTACACTTGGTTTACATGCTTTACAACATAGAGGGCAAGAAGGTTGTGGAGTCGTAACCTTTGACGGAAAGAAGTATCACTCAGAAAAAAGATTTGGATTAGTCGGTGATAATTTTAATAAAGAAGAAGTTTTAAAATCTTTACCAGGTAGTTTTGCTATTGCTCACAATAGATACAGTACCACTGGAGGTACAACGTTAAGAAACATTCAACCTTTTTACGCAGACACTAATACTGGAGGAATTGGAGTAGCTCATAATGGTAATCTTACAAATGCAATAACTCTTAGAAGAAAACTAGTCGAAGATGGTGCAATTTTTTATACTACGTCTGATACTGAAACAATCGTTCAGTTAATTGCAAGATCAAAAAGAGGAAAAGTTATAGATAAAATTATTGATGCTTTGTTTCAAATACAAGGAGGTTATGCTCTTGTGATGTTAGCAAGAGATTTGCTTATCGGGGTAAGAGACCCTTTTGGAATAAGACCTTTGGTTATAGGAAAACTAAAAGACTCTTATGTTTTTGCCTCCGAAACTTGTGCATTAGATATTATAGGGGCTAAATATGTAAGAGACGTAGAAAATGGTGAAATAGTTTATGTTGAAAATAAAAAACTTATTAGTTTGAAACCGTTTCCATTAAAAAAAATTAGGCCGTGTGTTTTTGAATATATCTATTTTTCAAGACCAGATAGTATTTTAAATGGAAAATGTGCCTATGAGTATAGAAAAAATTTTGGTGTAGAGCTTGCAAAAGAAACGAGTATTGATGCTGATTTAGTAGTTCCTGTTCCAGACTCGGGGAACGCTGCAGCTATCGGTTATAGCCAACATGAAAAAATTAATTTTGATCTCGGTTTAATAAGAAATCATTATGTGGGAAGAACTTTTATTGAGCCAGCTCAAAAGATAAGAAGCCTTGGAGTTAGATTAAAATTAAATGCAAATAAATCTACTATCAAAAATAAAAAAATTGTTTTAGTTGATGACTCTTTAGTAAGGGGTACGACCTCACATAAAATAGTAAAAATGTTATATGACTTTGGGGCAAAAGAAGTGCATGTTAGAATTGCATCACCTGAAATTAGATTTCCGGACTTCTATGGTGTTGATACACCCACAAAAAAGGAGCTTTTAGCAGCTAATAAAACCAATGAAGAAATTTGCAAATATATAGATGCAAAATCTTTAAAGTTTTTAAGTGTTGATGGTTTATATAGAGCAATGGGTTATGAAAAAAGAAACTCTACATACCCGCAATTGACTGACCACTATTTTACAGGTGATTATCCTGTTAAATTAATTGATGACTTAGGTGATAATAAAGTGACACAGTTGTCTTTATTGAGTACAAAGTCTAATAATTAGGTATGAAAAAAGTTAACTTTACTGAAATGAAAAATGGCTCCAAAGAGGACTATGTTTTTCTGGATAAATTAGAAAGAGAATATGTTGGTGAGACGGCTGAAAGAATACTAAATTTTTTGTCTAGAATGACCTCAACTTTAGAAGGTTATAAAATCACGAGATTAGAGCATTCCTTGCAGAGTGCTACGAGAGCTTTTAGAAATAATGAAAGTGAAGAGATGGTTGTTGCGTGTTTATTGCATGATATTGGAGATGAATTAGCTCCTTTAAACCACTCAGAGTATGCGGCATCAGTATTAAAACCTTATGTATCTGAAAAAACTCATTGGATTATTGAAAAACATGGTGAGTTCCAAATGTATTATTATGCACACCATCTTGGAGCTGATAGATTTAAAAGAGAAAAATATAAAGATCACAAGTATTATCAAGATACAATAAACTTTTGTGAAAAGTATGATCAGTGTTCATTCGATCCTAATTACAAGTCAATGAGTTTAAAGGAATTTGAACCATTGGTAAGAAAAATTTTTTCAAGAAAACCTTACTCCCACTATTAAAATAAATTTAAAAGTTTCGATATGAAAAGTTTATCAGATCAAAAAAAAGGGTCTTTGATGGCTTTTGTGGCTGTGATGTTTATAACACCAGACTCTTTATTTATTAGACTATCTAATGTTGAAACTTGGAGTTTGGTTTTTTATAGAGGCATTATACCGTTTATTTTAGTTTTTATTGGAATGCTTTTAATTTACAGATTAAAATTTTTTAATTTGTTAAGGTCAAATAGCTATTATGGTTTAGCTTATGTTTTAACTTTTTCAGTAACTAATATTGCTTTTGTCGTTTCGATTCAAAATACAAATGTCGCTAATACTTTGATAATGATTGCTACAGCTCCAATGTTGTCTGCCATTCTTGGATCATTTTTCCTTAAAGAAAATCCCGATAAAAAAACCTGGGTAGCAATTTTTATAACTTTTTTTGCTGCACTGTATATTTTTTACGACTCAATCAAGTTAGGAAATTTTTTTGGTGATATTTTAGGATTTGTTGCTGCCATAGGTCTAGCAGTGGGTGCTGTTATAATTAGATCAGCAAAAAAATTAAACCTGGTTCCCTCTGCAGTGGTTGGAAAGTTGATCATAGCGCTTTTTGCAATGCTTTTTGTAAAAGATTATTCTCTGAATAATAACGATATTTATATTGTTCCTTTAATGTGTGTAATGTGTGTGGCTATACCATTCGTTCTTGTTACTATAGCACCTAGGTTTATAACAGCAGCCGAGGTAAACTTATTTTTTTTGTTAGAAACTATAATAGGTCCGATTTGGGTCTGGCTTATTATCAAAGAACAGCCTACACCTGAAACAATCGTAGGGGGTGCTATAATTGTACTAACGATAGCTACCCACTCTTTCTTAAAATTAAAAAAGTCATAAGTTTGTCATAATAATTTCTTGATTTAGTCTCAAATCAGAAATAAGAAGCTGCCAATTTATGAATAAAGTATTTAAAAATTCTTGGGCATTATTTTTGGGTATGGGTGCGATTATGCTAGCCTATGGTTATCAAAATGCTTTATTGGGAGTTAGAGCAGTTATTGAAGAGTTTAGCCTTGCCTCAACTGGATTCATGATGTCTGGCTATTTTGTAGGTTACTTTATAGGTGCTAGAACCGTTCCTTCAGTTATATCAGGTGTTGGTCATATAAGGGTGTTTGCTGCTTTTGCATCTGTAGCTTCACTTGCCATACTAGTTCACTCAGTTTTTGTAAATCCCTTAACTTGGTTCTTATTAAGAGTAGTTACAGGATACTCAATGGTTTCAATTTATACGATTGCCGAGAGCTGGTTGAACGATAGATCAAGTAATAAAAATAGAGGTAAAGTTTTATCTATTTATATGATTATTTTATATGGATCTATGGGATCAGGAATGTTTTTATTAAATTTTAGTAGTCCCGAGAATTTTCAGCCTTTTATTTTAATATCCGTTCTAATGTCATTAGCCCTTCTGCCTATTTTATTGACAAAAAGAAAGCCGCCAACTTTTAAGAAAATAAAAAGTATGAGTTTAAAAGAATTGTATTCATCATCACCCCTTGGAATGGTGAGTTCTGTTCTTTATGGAACTATTCAATCAGCATTGTTTACCTTGTTGGCAGTTTATGCAGCTTCAATGAATTTTAGTATATTTGATATATCTTTAGTTACTTTTATGTTGGCAATTTCAGGTGCTATTTCTCAATATCCTGTGGGCTACATTTCAGATAAATTTGATAGAAGAAAAGTTATTATTTATTCAACTTTCGGAGCTGCATTATTTGCTTTCTTTGCAATCTTTTCAGTTGGGACAATGTATTTACCAGATGGTTTGGGGTCTTCAAAGCTTTGGTTTTATATTTTTTTAATAGCCTTTTCTGTATGTAGCTTACCAATGTTTTCTTTGATACTTGCACATACCAATGACTTTATAACTAGAGATAAGTTTGTTGCTGCAGGAGCAGGTTTGCAATTTGCCTTTGGTTTAGGAGCGATCAGTGGACCATTTTTATGTTCTTTGCTTATGGATTTAGTTGGTAATAATGGATTTTTTGTATTTCTTATTATATTCCACTGTTTAATAGGTGTTTTTGCTGTTTATAGAATGAAAATTAGACCATCTGAGGAAAATCCTGACTCACAGTTTGTTGCTGTTCCTACTACGATTACTCCTGTTGGAATGGAATTAAACCCTACAACAGAGCCTATTGAGGAGCCTGAAAAAATAAAATAATTGTTTCTATTCTTGGTTGTAACTCAAATTAAACAATAAAATAAATTTAATCTTGTTGAATTTAACTTTATTTGCTTAAATGTGCACAAAAAAAAATGCCTAAGAGAAAAAAAAGAAAAAAAATTGAACACGGAGCGTTTACAAGGCTCGCGAGTTTTACTTCAAGTGCAATAAAAGAATACAAAAATAATCAAAAACTTAAGCAACAACAGTTGGAGAAAGATTTAAAAAAACAGGAATTTAGTAAACTTAGTTTAGAAAAAAAAGAATTACGAGCTAAAGAAGATAACTTTAGAAAACAAGAAGAAAAATTACAGATAAAATTTGAAAACTTAAAACTTAAAGAAAGAGAATTAGAATTAAAAGACAATGAATTAAAAAATAAAGAAAATTCATTAAAAGAAAAAGAATTAAATTTAAAATTTAAAAGTGAAGAGCAAAAAAATAAAGATTTAGAACTTAAAAAGAAAGAAAAAGAACTTCAAATAAGATCTGATGAACAAAATCGTAAAGATATTGATTTAAAAGTAAGAGAGGACGAGCAAAAAGAAAAAGAATTAAAAGAAACAAGAAGAAAAAGAAGAGAACAAAAAATTAGAGATCAAAAAGAGCAAGAGCAAAGAAATATTGAAGCACTTAGATTAAAAGAATGGGAAGAAAAATTTGATCGTGAGCAAAAAGCTAGAGAAGAACAAGAAAAATTAAAAGAACAAAGATTGAGAATGAGAGAAAGTAACAAAAAAAGTAATGATGCAAGCTACTCTGATAACAGTGATGAAGTTACTCAGCAGTTAGAAGCTCTTGATGTTGAAAATTCTTCTAAGAATTAATTATTGTTTCGGAAAATAATCTTTTAAATCACCTTCTCTATATACATCTGCAGTACAACAGTGAAGACCACCACCAAAGGCATAAGCATCTCTTAAATCTACTGGCACAACTTCTAAACCTAGTTTATCCAACTGATCAGCTTGGTAAACTTCACTTTTTTCAACACAAACTGTTTTTGGATCTAACACGAGCACATTCATTGAAAGCCAAACTGAGGAATAGCATAATGGAGGTGGAGTATTGTGAGCTGGTTGAGCTGAGTCTAATATTTTCCATCCATTATCCTCAAAAAGTTTTCTTTGTGAAGTTGGTAGCTTTCTTTGAGGATTATTAATAATTATACCTTCTGTGACAGGTGTGAAAGTTGCATCAATATGAATTGGATATGGATCGCCTGGAAAATTCACGGCATGAACTCTGTGATTTTTAAAATGTCTTCTTAACCAATCAATTCCACTTAAGTTTGTGGTAAAACCATGTTGGACAATTAAATCCTTACCAAATCGTAATATATCTGCAGCGTCGAATAATGGTTCTTCCTCTGTAGTAACAAAAAACTTTTTTTCAGTCCATTCAAGACGTTTTTTTACACCAATCTTATCAGATAAATAATCCTTTCTATAATCTACATCTGTAAGTCTTGGTTTTGGTGCTGACTCGTGTCTCATATTTTTATCTTGATCATAATATTTTTTAATTAGCGGTCTATAATTTAAATATTCAAACCATCTACACCTATAACTCATTGTTGCCTCTAACATTTCGTTTCCAACAGTCAAAATTATGTCCCTTGCAGGCATACAACCAAACATACTTTCAACTTCCCAATCTGGTGTAGAAATTTTTTGATTATGATTTAAAGGAACAGGTCTATCAACTTTAATTCCTCTTTTTTCTAATAAGGAAGCGAAGTCATTTAAAAGTTGATTAGCTTTATCAACTGTATCTTTTGTTCGTGGACCGTGTTGACCTTTCATATCTGAATCTTCTGGAACCTTTGCATCAAGAGCTGGCTCTGGTGCTGGTATGCAACAACCGTCTGCCTTTCCAACAATTACGTGCTTAAGTGGATCCCACTCATTCCAACTATTAACAATTTTTTTATTTGTCATTTAGTTTAATGCAATAAATCTTCTATTGTTTTTTATAATTAAACTATAATAAATTATTGAGATAAAAATTAAAAAGCCGCCTATAATTGTGTTATTAGTAGGAACTTCATTAATTCCTAATATTGGTAACCAAACCCAAAAAATTCCACCAATTACCTCTGTTAGAGACAATAGTGTAAGTTCTGCGGCTGGTATCATTTTAGAACCTAATGAATAAAGAATTAATCCCACACAAACTAAAGTGCCGTGAACTGAAAACAAGCCTTGGTTACGGCTTGAAGAAATTAAACTACTGTCAGTCTCAACCAGTATTACTATTGAAACTATTGCACAAATCAATCCAGCAATTGCAACAGTTGTAAATTTTGGAGTTTCAGGTCTCCATCTTAGAGACACAGAAAAAACTGAAAAACCTACTGCAGATAAAATACCAAACAAAAGACCAAAAATTGAACCTTTGTTAGTATTGCCGAATGCTATTATTATTATACCAATAGCAGCAATAATTATTGCTATCCAAACGTTAGTTGAAATTTTTTCTTTTAAAAATAAGAAACCTAAAAATGCAGTAATGAAAGGCATGGCTGCTAAACACAACAAAGTTATTGCAGCAGATGTGTTAGTAATGGACCAAATAAACGTGATCATGGCAATACCCAGCCCAGCGCTCCCAATTAATCCTGACACCCCTACCTTTTTATAATTTTTGTAAAATGACAATCCTTCTTCAAAAAATAAATATAAGTTTAGTATTAAAAAAATTGTAACACCTCTTCCTAAAAGATATTGCCATGGAACCAATTCGGGTTGGTCAATATGTCTTACAACTAAAGGTCCAAAAGACCATAAAATACCAGCTAACAGTACTACAGGAATAGCTACTTTTTCGTTTTTAAGCTCTAGCATTTCAGATTAATATTATTATTCTCAATCTTAAACAACAAAAATTTAAGACAATTTTTGTCCGAATTGAGTTGGTTAACTTATCAGCTAGTAAATTTAGGCCAATTTCATATAATCTTAAGATGGATCTAAAAATTTTAAAATTAGCCTCTGATACAAAATATCAAAAAAAATTGTTAGATTTTACGCACAACTCTAAAGCTAAAAATCCTTTGTGTGGAGATGAAATCCAGTTATTTTTTAGAGTAAATAAGGGAAAAATTTCTGGAGTTTCTTATCAAGGTAAAAATTGTGTTTACTGCCAGGCTTCTGCTAATTTACTGTCAATTAATTCAAAAGGGGAAAAAGTTGAAGAAATGATTAAAGTTTGTGATTGTGCCGATGAATTTTTTAAAAATAAAGGTGACTTATCAGAGAACCTAAAAAAATATAAGGAATTACTGAGTTCAAAAAATGTTAATAGGAAAGAATGTATACTTCTGCCCTTTAATGCTTTAAAAAAAGGTTTAACAAATGGAAACTAAAAAAATTATCAATAATGCCATAGCTGGTATTTTTTCTACTATCACGATTGGTGTATTAACTTTGTTGACTTATAAAACTGATTACGGGCTATTTCTAGTTGCATCTTTTGGTTCAACGATGGTGCTGTTATATGGTTACCCAGAAAGTCCTTTTGCACATCCTAAAAATATTTTTTTTGGTCATCTAGTAACTGCAACTGTAGGGGTAATTGCTTTAACATTTATTCCTCTACCAGAGTACATTTTAATTCCCATTGCAGTTGGTTTTGGGGTTTTTTTTATGATTTTGTTAAACGTTACTCATCCGCCAGCAGGAGGTAATCCGATAATTGTAATAATAGGTTCTGCCTCATTTGATTACTTGTTGAGCCCCGTTATCACCGGCTCTGTGATTATTATAATTTTTGGGGTTGTATTAAACAAATTTATACTCAAAAAAAACTATCCAAAATAAACACTATTTATTTGCTAGACACTTAATTATTGTGCTACAGTCTTCCTTATAAATTCAAGATAATTGCTTTTATAAATTAATAGGAGAAAAAAATGAAAATATTATGCGTTTTATATGACGATCCAAAAGGTGGAATGCCAAAATCTTATCCTTTGAGTGATTTACCAAAACTTGAGAAATACCCAGACGGAATGACTTTACCTTCTCCTAAAGGAAGAGATTTTACACCTGGTCAATTACTTGGATGTGTATCAGGAGAATTAGGTCTTAGAAAATTTTTAGAGAGCAATGGTCATGAATTTATTGTTACTAATAGTAAAGATGGTGATGGATGTGAAGCAGATAAACATATTGTTGATGCGGACATCGTAATCTCTCAACCATTCTTTCCATATTACTTAACTAAAGAGAGAATAGCTAAAGCAAAAAATTTAAAAATGGCAATTACTGCTGGTATAGGATCTGATCACGTAGACTTGCAAGCAGCAATGGATAATAAGATCGATGTTGTTGAGGTTACTTTTTGTAACTCAAGATCTGTAGCTGAACATATTGTAATGATGATTGTGTCAATGGTTAGAGATTATCATAATCAACATAGAATTGTTAATGAAGGTGGATGGAATATAGCCGACGCTGTTCACAGAAGTTATGATGTTGAAGGAATGCATATTGGAACAGTTGCTGCAGGAAGAATTGGTCTTGATGCTTTAAGAAAAATGAAACCTTTTGATGTACACTTACACTACTTTGACAGACATAAATTACCTGACAGTGTAGAAAAAGAATTAAATCTAACTTTTCATGATTCTGTTGAGTCAATGGTAAAAGTTTGTGACGTAGTTACAATTAACTGTCCATTACACCCTGAAACTGAAAACTTATTCGATAAAAAAATGATTAGTAAAATGAAAAAAGGTGCTTACATAGTAAATACTGCTAGAGGAAAAATTTGTAACAAAAACGATATAGCAGATGCGTTAAAATCTGGTCAGCTAAGTGGATATGCTGGAGATGTATGGTTCCCACAACCTGCTCCAAACGACCATGTATGGAGATCAATGCCTAATCACGGAATGACACCACATACATCTGGAACATCGCTTTCTGCTCAAGCAAGATATGCTGATGGTGTAAGAGAAATATTAGAATGCTTTTTCGATAAAAAACCAATTAGAGATCAATATCTTATTGTAAAAGATGGTCAATTGGCTGGAATGGGTGCGCACTCTTACAGTAAAGGTTCAGCTACAAGTGGTTCTGAGGAGGCCGCAAAATATAAGAAAAAATAAAAATTGAGAATAAAGAAATTTTTAAGACCATTTATTTTAACTTATCTTTTCTTAAGTATAGCTATAAGCTTTTACCCTTCGTTTAATTTTTACTCTTTTGAAGGACAGACTATTGTTATTGCTGTATCTATCTTTAATGGAATTTTAGGTTTATATATTAAAAAAATTTAGACTGGTATGCAGGTAAATTATCCCAATTTTCTTGAATTTATTGTTTCTAATAGATGGAAGTCAAAATCACAAATTTCCCAAGATTTGTTTGTTTTATATTTTACACGTCAAAAGAAAGATGGTTATTTTATTGAAATCGGTGCTTGTGATGGAAAACATTTAAGCAATTCTTTTGCCCTAGAAAAGAGAGGATGGACAGGGATAATTTGTGAACCCTCAAATTTTTGGCTTCAAAAAATGAAAACCAGAAAATGTATCTTGTCAAAAAAAGCAGTTTTTAGCGAGAGTGGAAAAAAATTAATATTTAATGAAGTTCCAAAAAATCCAGAATTGTCTGGGTTCAATGATTACTTAGATAATGACAACAATAGCAAATTAAGAAAAGATTTTACTAGTTATGAAGTAGAAACAATTTCTTTAAATGATTTAATTAATGAACATTTAGACAAAAAACAAATTGATTATATTTCGATTGATACAGAGGGAAGTGAATTTGAAATCTTAAAGAATTTTGACTTTAAAAAGACGCACATAGAAATATTTACCATTGAGCATAATTTTATAGAAGATAAAAGAGATAAAATTTTCAAAATAATGACCAAAAATGACTATAAAAGAGTTTTTGAAAACTTAAGTCATTGGGATGATTGGTATGTTAGAAAAGATAATACAGTTTTAAAATCTATGATAGATTATAAATGAGACATGTCTGAAAAAAATAAAATTGGATGGAATTTTGATAATTCATATTCAAATTTACCAAAATCTTTTATATATGAGATATCCCCTGTCCCAGTAAAACAACCAGAGTTAGTAATCTTGAATTATGATCTAGCTGATAAAATGGGTTTGGATTTTTCAAATATTGATAAAGAAGAACTAGCAAAAATATTTTCTGGGAACTCTCTACCTAAAGGAACTAAATCTATAGCCCAAGCATATGCAGGTCATCAGTTCGGTCATTTTACAATGTTGGGAGATGGTCGGGCGGTATTATTAGGCGAACACATATCAAAAAACAATCAAAGACTTGATGTTCAGTTCAAGGGATCGGGCCAAACACCTTTTTCAAGAAACGGAGATGGAAGAGCAGCATTAGGTCCAATGTTGAGGGAGTACCTTATAAGTGAGGCTATGCACTCATTAAATATACCAACAACTAGAAGTTTGGCCGTAGTGAAAACTGGAGAAAATGTGATTAGAGAAAAACCATTGCAGGGTGCAGTATTAACAAGAGTTGCATCAAGTCATATTAGAGTTGGAACCTTTCAATTTATTAGAACAAGAGAAAATTTAGATGAGCTCAATACTTTAGTTAATTACACAATTAATAGACACTATCCTGAGATATCAAAATCAAAAAATAATGCTTACGACTTACTCAGCAAATTAATTGATAAACAGATTGAATTAGTAGTCAATTGGATGCGTGTAGGATTTATTCACGGAGTAATGAATACTGATAACATGGCAATTTCAGGTGAAACGATAGATTATGGTCCATGTGCTTTTATGGATAATTATGATCCAGGCACTTGTTTCAGCTCTATTGATCATATGGGAAGATATGCTTACGGGAACCAGCCGGCTATAACAAAATGGAATTTGGCTAGATTTGCTGAATGTTTATTAACGTTGATTAATCCAAAAAAAGATGATGCTCTAAAAATAGCAACCGAACTTATCGATAAATTCGACAAAATTTATGAAAAAAAATGGTTTGATATGATGAAAAATAAGTTAGGCCTGATTGGCGATGATAAGGAAGATAATTTACTTATATTTGAATTATTAGAGATTATGAAAAAGCAAGAGCTGGACTACACAAACACTTTTTTATTTTTAATGGACCAAGAAATAGATGATAAAAAAAATTGTCAAAATGAAAAATTTGATATTTGGAAGGTGAAGTGGCAAAAAAGATTGACTAAAGATAGCAAAAAATTAATGAAAGTAAATAATCCTCTAATAATTCCTCGAAATCATAACGTTGAAAATGTTTTAAAATCAGCTGAGAATAATGATCTGACACCATTCAATGATTTACTTCAAGCTCTGAAAAATCCATATACTAATCAAAAGGTTTTAACAAAATATCAGTCTCCACCACCTAAAAGTGACAAAAAATATCAAACTTTTTGTGGGACTTAACTTTTAAAGAACGTAAGGCTCTGGTCTTGCCTCTTTTCCTAAAACTCTTTCGACTGCCATGTTAGAAATATCAATAGACTGATATGCTCCAGTCGTAATTAACTCTGTTAAAGCTCTTCCTATCCCAGGAGCTTGCATTAACCCTCTTCCTGTAAACCCAGTTGCAAGGTAAACATTTTCAAACTTTGGGTGCTTACCAACTACAGCATTGTTATCTAGTCTATTGCAATCATAGTATCCGGCCCAACCACCTGTAAGTTTTAATTCTTCAAATATCGGAACTCTTTGTGCAAGAGCTGGCCAAACTAATTCCTCAAAATCATCCCATGCAGGTTCTAGGTCTTTAGCATCAAAAACAGATTTGGGAGATCCTGCAAGATACTCTTTTCCCTCTGGTCGCCAATAAACTCCAGTAGTTAAATCTCCAGTCAAAGGCATTTCAGGAATATGTTTGGGACACTTCACTCTAAAGACAGTGTGTTTTTGTGGCTCAACTGGAATATCTTCCAATAATTCTTTTGTCCAACATCCTGCCGCTGATACAATAGTCTTAGCCTTTATCTCTGATAAAGATTTTACTTCACCTTTTATAAACTCAGCGCCTAGCTCGATTGCTTTACTTTTGAGTGCTCCATGAAACATAAATGGATCAATCCAGCCCTCGCTTTTGTTATCTGTAAAAGTTGCTGTTTCAATGCCTTCGTTATTGATGTAAGGAAAGTATTTTTTTAAATCAGAACCTTTTATATTTTTTGTTCCTGCATCACATGCTTTATGATTTTCAAGAGCTTTATATTGTTCTTCGGCATGTTCTGCTCCAAACATAAGCAAATATCCATTAGGCACCATACTAGCAGTCGGTTTGGGATTTTTTTTTGTCTTTAAAAGTTCTGGTATTTGAAAAATAAATTCTCTAGCAAATTTCCCCAAAAGAATATTTTCTGTTTGAAAAAATTGTCTTCTGAAACCGCCTAATGATAAAGGGAAAGATGCTGTTCTATATGTTGGATCTCTTTCAATAACTTTTACTTTTCTTCCCTCTTTTGACAAGAAATAAGCTGTTGCAGCTCCTATTATTCCACCACCAACTATAACAACATCATCCATATTAATTTAATATTAACAAACTAAAATTTAGAATTAATGCATAACAACTCCAAAGTAAATAAGGAATCATTAAATAATAACTTACTTTGTTTATATCTTTATATTTTAAAATTAAAACTATTATGAAAAAAATAATTACTAATAAATTTATAAGAGCAAAAAGAATATTGTGAAAAACAAAAAAAACTATACTCCAAGTTGTATTAAAGCATAGGTGGATAAAATAAATTAACACAAGATTTATATTTTTATAATTTTTATGCCACGCTGCCCATATTGCTATGGTCATAAATAAATATAATGTAGTCCAAACAGGAGCAAAGACCCAATCTGGTGGAGTTAGAAACGATTTATTTAAACTTGAGTACCACGGTTCTTTGTAAGAAATTGTCGCTATACTACCAATAAAAGACGCTGAATATGTAACTATTGCAAATAGAAGAAAAGATATAAATTTATTTTTAAGCATAATCATACTATACATCAATCTAATATGAATAATAAAACAATTTGGATTACAGGAGCTAGCAGTGGCATAGGAAAATCCTTAGCGCTAAAATTTGCTCAAGAAGGATGGAAAGTTGCCATTTCTGCAAGAAGAGAAAATTTTTTAGATGAAATATCTAAATCTAATGAGAATATTATTGCTTTTCCTCTAGATGTTACCGACAACGAAAAATGTAAAAATGTATTCTCGCAAGTAAAAGAAAAGCTTGGGGAAGTTGATATTTCTGTTTTCTGTACAGGGGTTCATGATCCAAAATCTGAAAAAACATTAAATCTTGAAAAAGTAAGAAAAATTATGGAAGTAAATTTTTTTGGAACAGTAAATTCAATAAATGCAGTTTATGAATATTATAAAAGTAAAAAGGCGGGTCAAATATCTATAGTGTCCTCTGTAGCAGGTTACAGAGGTCTTCCTGCAGCGGGAGCTTATTGTGCGTCTAAATCGGCTTTATCTAGTTTTGCTGAAAGTTTATATTTTGACCTCAAAAGAAGTAATGTCAGAGTATCTCTTGTAAGTCCTGGATTTATAAAAACTCCCATGACTGATCAAAATGATTTTCCAATGCCAATGATAAAATCTCCTGAGTTTGCTGCAGAACAAATGTTTAAAGGCTTAACAAAAAGAAAAGGTTTTGAAATTCATTTTCCTAAGTCTTTCACAACAATTATGAAGGTTCTACAAGTAATTCCAAATGGTTTATATTTTAAGATTCTTGAGAAAGGGATGAAGCGAATTAAAGATTAGTCTCTCATAAAAAATACGGTAAGTTCTCCAACTTTAAATCCAAATTTAGTAAGCTTTGCACGATTAATCGCAACTTTTTCGTCTTGTTTAAATATCCAGTCATCAAATGAAATTTTGATATTTTTATTTTTAAAAGGCACCATCAAATCGTATTTAAATTTAAATGCAGATCCGTATTGAACACCTGTAGCATCTCCAACTACATCTGGAGCAGTTCCAATATAGTTATTGTCATCAATTTTTTTTATTTTCCATGTTCTCTTTTGTTTTTCACCATCAGTCCAATAAAAATCTTCATCTAAAGTTATAACATTGTCTTTAAAGGATCCAACCAAGTCTGCTTTAAATTGTCTTGTAACTTTGCCGCTTCGGTCTTGTAAAATTCCCCATGCTTTAACTTTCCCATCAAAATATTCTTCAATTAAAAGGCTCGGTTTTGTATTTTTAAAATCCTCTGGTTTCATATTATTAGAACAGCTTGTAACTAAAGCTAAAGTAATTATCAACAAAATTGAATTTACTATTTTCATTTTTATCATGCTTTATTAGTTAAAGAAAATTGAATTAAATCAATATTTTTTGATTTAAATCCTGCTTCACAATAAGATAAATAGAAATTCCACATTCTTTTAAAAGTATTGTCAAAACCTTGATCTGAAATTTCTTCCCATCTTTCTGAAAACTTGTCTCTCCAAATTTTCAGCGTATTGCTGTAGTGTAAACCGTAAGAATTGCATTGATCAAAATTTAATCCAGTTTTTTCTACATAATCTAATATTGACTTCTTAGATGGCAAAAAGCCTCCAGGGAAAATATATTTTTGAATGAAATCTTCTTTCCTTTTGTATCTATTATACAAGTTATCGTCTATTGTGATTGCTTGAATTGCAGCTTTGCCGCCAGGTACCAAATTTTTCTTAATTGTTTGAAAGTAATTTTTTAGATAATCTTTACCTACAGCCTCTATCATCTCTATTGAGGCTATAGAATTATAATTTTGTTTTACATCTCTATAATCTTTCATCTGAATATTAATTTTTTCATTAAGGCCAGCATCATGGATACGTTTTTTGGCAAATTCATATTGTTTTTTTGATATGGTAATACAATCAAGATTAACATCGTGGTTTTTTCCGATATATTCTGCAAATCCTCCCCAGCCACATCCAATTTCTAGTAGTTTGTCACCTGACTTTGGCTTAAGTAGATTTGAAAGTTTTTTATATTTATTTATTTGTGCTTCGTATAAATTTGATTTCTCATTTTCAAAAATTGCACTTGAATAAGTTAGTGAATCGTCAAGCCATAAAGAAAAGAATTCATTTCCAAGATCATAATGTTTTGAAATATGTTCTTTACTTTTTGTTTTAGTGTTTCGATTAATGAATTTTTTTAAATAATTTAAATATGTTAAGTCCAGTATTCCAGAGAATTTGTGAACTAGTTTTATATTCTTAGCACTTAATTCAATTAACTTAGATAAATCATCTGTTTCAAAATCCCCTCTCATATAAGATTCTGCTAAACCAACACTACCTTTTGCAATTATATTTTTTGAAAAATCTGGCTTATTAATTTTAATGCTCACCTCTAAATTACCATCGTCTCCAAACTGCAACTTTTTGTTTTGGTAAGTTGTTACATTTAGCTTACCGTACTTTATTAACTTTAAACCAGAAAAGACAATTTTATCTGAAATTTGATTTATCATTAGTTTTCAAAGGTCGAATTATTTTTAATTTTAATATTTTTTTTGATCAATTTAACGCCTTTGATCCACAATTTTAATGCTTCAAAATGTATAGCTGATATGACTTTAAAACTCATTAGAGGGTGTTTTAGATAGCAAATTAATAAGTTTTTATAGGTTAAATCACACCTGTTTCCATCCTGGGATGCAAACAGAAGCTTACCTTCCTTGTCTCTTTGGTCAATAATTACAGACAATTTTTCATTGGGTAATAATACTTTAAAGAAATATTCTGATTGAAGATCCATAAAGGGAGATACGAAAAACTTCTTTTTACAATCATTCTTAATTTGTGTGTTTGGATGTTTAATTTCGAATATATATGTGTGTTGTTCTCCAAATGTATTTTTTACTTCATAAAAAATTGCAATTGGTTCATCAATTTTATTATAAATGAAAAAAATACTTAAAGGATTAAAAACATATCCAAAAATTCTAGGATAACAAAGAATTTTAATCTTTATTTCTTCTGAAGTTATTCCTTTTTCTTTTAATTTTTTTTTTACCCAAATTCCTAAATCAGAACCATCCCTCTCGCCATGGTCCTTATCAAAAAAACTTAGAACGTTAAATTTATTGTAAGAAAAAAATGGAATTTTTTTATTTATAAGTCTTATTTCGCTAAGATCAATTAGTAAAGAAAATACACTGTATTTAAAAAAATGTTCTTTTGGTTTGAATCTTTTATGAATGACTTCGCCCGTATATATAAATGAATTCTCAATCATTAATGAATTTAAGCATATTTAATGTTGATTTAATACCGTCTTCATGAAAACCATAACCATGATAACTTCCACAGAACAATGTATTTTGTTTATTTTGTAATAAATCTAATTTTTTTTGATTTTTTAAAGTGTTATGATCATAATATGGATGACTGAATTGAATTTTATCAATCACAATTTTTTCATCGATATTGAAATGAGGATTTAAAGTTAAAAAAATATTTTTTTCTATGTCTAAATTCTGTAATAAATTTAACCAGTAAGTAACTGAACTATCATTATTTTCTGATACAAAAGTATTCCATGCGCTCCAATTAATCTTTTTTTTTGGCATAACAGTTTCATCAAAATGAATTACTGCTAAGTTTTTCTTGTATTTAAAATTACTCAAAATACTTTTTTCATCATCAGAAGGCTCATCGATTATAGATAAAGCTTCATCTGCATGCGTAGCAATTACAACTTTATCGTATTCAAAATATTCGCTATCCCCTCCATAGAAGACGCGTGCAGAGTTACTAGATCTTGTAACCTTATTAATTTTATAATTTTTAAAGTGCTCCCCACTAATTTTTTTTACTACTTCGTTTACATATTCAATACTTCTATTTTTCACAGTGTACCATTGAGGTCTGTTCTTAAACTTGAATAGTCCATGATTTTGAAAAAACTTTAAAAAAAACTTAATAGGCATATTTTTTGCATTATCGGGTGGCATTGACCATATAGCTGATACCATTGGTAAAATATGATAATTAACAAAAAAATCTGACATTTTTTCTTTTTGAAGAAATGTTCCAAGATTTAAATTTTCATCTATATCATCTAATTTAGAGCTCTTGTTATAAAACTTTATGATCTCATAAAACATTTTTAGGAAATCAAGATCGAATAAATTTTTTTTATAAGAAAATATACCTCGGACTCCTTTACCGCTGTATTCTAAATTCTTTTCTTCTACCAAAAATGATAAACTCATATTACTTTTTTCAATCTCTATTCCAATTTCGCTAAAAAAATTAATTAAGTTTGGATATGTATGTTTGTTAAAAACTATAAATCCAATATCTGTACGGATTTTTTTTTTACTTTGATTGTTGGTTGAAATTTCTAATGTGTGAGAATGTCCACCAAATCGATCTTCCTTTTCAAAAAGATCAACTTTATGTTTTTTTGATAAATAATATGCTGCACTTAATCCAGAAATTCCTGACCCAATTACAGCAATTTTCATCAAATTTTAAGCTGCATCTTCTTTAAATTCATCAATACTTGGACAAGTGCAGAATATATTTTTATCTCCATAAACATTATCAACTCTGGCGACAGGAGGCCAAAATTTATTTGTTTTTAAATATTTAGATGGATAAGCTGCTTCTTCTCTTGTGTATTTGTGTTTCCATTCGTCAGAAGACAGTTCAAGATCAGTATGTGGTGCATTTTTAATTGGGTTATCTACTTTATCAAACTCCCCGGACTTAATCTTGTCTATTTCTTTTTTAATCTTAATTAAAGTTTCACAAAATCTGTCTATTTCGGTAAGACTTTCACTTTCAGTTGGTTCTATCATCATTGTACCAGCCACAGGCCAGGACATAGTTGGTGCATGAAAACCATAATCAATTAATCTTTTCGCAATATCTTCCTCTGTTATTCCTGTTTCTGATTTAATTTTTCTAATATCAATAATACATTCGTGTGCCACATTGCCATTTGACCCTTTGTACAAAATCGGAAAGTGATCTTTTAATCTATGAGCTATATAATTTGCATTCAATATTGCAACTTGGGTAGCAAGCTTTAATCCAGTTGATCCCATCATTTTAATATACATCCAAGAAATTGATAAAATGCTTGAGCTTCCCCAAGGGGCTGCAGAAACTGCTCCAATTCCAGAAGTTGGCCCACAATCTTTTATTACTGGGTGGTTGGGCAAGTAAACTTGTAAATGTTTTTTACAAGCAATTGGTCCCATTCCAGGTCCTCCCCCACCATGAGGAATACAAAACGTTTTATGTAAATTAATATGACAAACGTCTGGACCAAAATTTCCTGGTTTAGCAATTCCCACTAATGCATTTAGATTTGCACCATCCATATAAACCTGACCACCATGTTTATGAACTAACTCACAAATATCTGATATTTTTTCTTCGAAGACTCCATGAGTGGATGGGTAAGTTACCATTAATGCCCCAAGATTTTCAGAATGTTGCTCTGCTTTTTTCTTTAAGTCATCAAAATCAACATTTCCTTCTTTATCACAATTAACAACAACAACTTTCATTCCAGTCATTTGTGCACTTGCCGGATTAGTACCGTGTGCCGAACTAGGAATTAAACATATGTTTCTATTGGCCTCATCCCTATCTAAATGATACTTTCGTATAACCATTAATCCCGCATATTCACCTTGAGCACCTGCATTAGGTTGAAGAGAAACACCCGAGAAACCAGTTATGGAACGCAACCAATTTTTTAGATCAGTAAATAGATCTCTGAATCCCTCCATTTGTTCAATTGGGACAAATGGATGAGGTTCTGCAAACTCTTTCCATGAAATTGGGATCATCTCAGCGGCAGCATTTAGCTTCATTGTGCATGAACCAAGCGCAATCATTGTTCTATTCAATGCTATATCTTTATCTTCTAATCTTTTTAAGTATCTCAACATTTCAGTTTCAGAATGGTATGAGTTGAAAACTGGATGTTCTAAATATTTTGAGGTTCTCAATAAGTTTTTTGGAAGATTAGGTAAACTTACTGAAGGATCCTCTTTTTTAATTGATTCTGCTGCGTTAAAAATTTTTAACAGTTGATTTACTCTATAAACATTCTTTCTTTCATCAAAAGAAACTGCAAGCATTTCAGAATTTACTTTACGTATATTAACTTTTTGATTTAAAGCATTTTTATAAATTTGATCAGTTTTTTCTTTAGTAATGATTGTGACGGTATCAAAAAAATAATTAGAATAAAGTTCATATCCAGACTGTTTTATTTTATCGGCAAAACTTTTTGCTAATTGTGAGACTCTTTCAGAAATATTCTTAATTCCATCTGGTCCGTGATAAATAGAATAAGCTGCTGATACAATTGCTAATAGAGCTTGGGCGGTGCAAATGTTGCTTGTCGCCTTGTCTCTTCTGATATGTTGCTCTCTAGTTTGCAAGGACAATCTATATGCCTTGTTACCATGTCTATCAACTGACACACCGACAATTCTTCCTGGCATTGATCTTTTGTACTCATCTTTTGTTGCAAAAAAAGCTGCGTGTGGACCTCCATATCCCATTGGGATACCAAATCTTTGTGAGCTTCCAACTGCTATGTCAGCACCAAGTTCTCTTGGTGTTTTTAATTTTGCTAATGCTAACAAATCACAAGCTAATACAGCCTTACCATTCTTTTTATGAATTTTGCTAATTGCTTCACTTGGGTCTTTAATATCTCCTAGAGTTCCAGGATATTGTAAAATTCCACAAACTAAATCTTCTTTTAACTGGTCTAGAACCTCATCTTCTTTACCAACCAATACTTTTAAACCCAACGGTTCAGCTCTAGTTTGAATTACATTTATTGTTTGTGGATGACAATCCTCAGATACAAAAACTAAATTACTATCTTTTTTGTTCAATCTGTGACTTAAGCCCATAGCCTCCGCTGCTGCTGTACCCTCATCTAATAAAGAGGCATTAGCTATATCCATTCCAGTAAAATCAACAATCATTTGTTGAAAATTTAATAACATCTCAAGTCTTCCTTGAGCTACTTCTGGCTGATAAGGCGTATATGAAGTATACCAACCTGGATTTTCTAATATATTTCTTAAAATTACATAAGGTGTATAAGTTCCATAATAACCCATACCAATAAAATTTGAGTAAACTTGATTTTTTTTTGATATTGCTCTTAATTTTCTCAAAGCTTCATATTCTGAATTTGATTCACCAATATTTAATTCACCTCTAAACTTTATTTTTTCTGGTACTGTGCTGTCAATTAAATCATCTAGTGATTTATAATTTAATTCTTTTAACATTTTTGATTGATCTTCTTTAGAAGGTCCAATGTGTCTCTTTAAAAAATCTTTTTCTGAATTTGGTAACATTATGCTGATGTCTCCTTTGCAAATTTATCGTACTCTTCTTTATTCATAAGAGTATCAAGTTCTGATTTATCTTTTAACTTTAATTTAAAAAACCATGCTCCACCTTCTGGGTCAGCATTGATTTTTGATGGATCGTCAACAATTGATTGATTAATTTCTACAACTTCACCACTTACTGGAGTATATACATCGCTAGCAGCTTTTGTGGACTCTACCACCCCCGCAGTTCCATCTTTTTCAACATTAGATCCTTTCTCAGGTAATTCAGCAAAAACTATGTCACCTAACATTTCAGTTGCATGTTTTGTAATTCCAATAGTTCCTACCTCTCCATCTAGTGTAATCCATTCATGTTCTTTTGAAAATTTTGTATCAGACATTAGCTTCTCCTTTCACATAACTTTTTTTATAAAACGGTAAATCACAAACATTGGCAGGTACTTTTTTTCCTCTTACTTCTAAGAAAACTTTTGTATCAGTTTTAGAGTGAGAATTTGAAATGTAACCCATCGCTATTGATGCATTAACACTTGGTCCAAATGTACCGCTTGTAACTTTTCCAATCTCATTGTTTCTTTCATCAAAGATTTTTGTTGACTCTCTCGCAATCACTCTAGTTTCTGGTCTAATACCAACCCTTAATTTTGATACACCTTCTTCTATTTGTTTCTTTATTTTTTGGGACCCTGTAAAATTATCACTCATTCTGTTTTTTGAAATTGCCCACTTTAAATTTGCTTCAACAGGGCTAGTATTTTCATTAATGTCATGCCCATACAAACACAAACCTGCTTCCAATCTAAGAGTGTCTCTTGCACCTAACCCGATTAATGTTGAACCTTTAGAAATTAATTCTCCCACAAAAGAGTTTACAATTTTATTAGGCAATGATATTTCAAAGCCATCTTCACCTGTATATCCAGATCTTGTAATATAGATTTCATTGTTTTCAAAAGAAAAGTTTTCACCATTCATGAATTTTAATTTTGATACATTTGAAACTACATTTTCAAGTATTGTTTTGGACTCGGGACCTTGAATTGCTACAAGAGACAAATCATTGTTTATATCTAAACTTTGATCATTTAATTTATTTTTTATAATTTGAAGATCATTTTGTTTACATGCTGCATTTAAAATAATCATGTACTGATCTTTCATTCTTGTGATAATAAGATCATCATATATTCCGCCATTCTCTTTCATTAAAAATGAATATTTACTCTGATTAATTTTTAAATTTTTAAGATCGGTGGGCAAAATTTCTTGGAGTTTACTTGTTATATCATTACTATATTTAATGAATAGTTGACCCATATGTGAAACATCAAAAATTCCAGACTTATTTCTTGTAATGTTATGTTCTTTTACAATTCCCTCTGAATATTGGATTGGCATACTATAACCAGCAAACTCAACGAACTTAGCGCTGTGCTTTTTGTGTAATTCGTACAATGCAGTTTTTTTTATGTTCATATTAACTCTCCAACCCCCTCTGTCGTGGTGCCTGAGAGATTTTAGCTCCTTCGGCGAGAATTTGTCTCTTTCCAGAGTTAATATGTACGGTCCTTTTGCCTGAGAGTTTCCGGGGTGGTTGCTCCTTCGGCGCTACTATGTAGTCTCTCCCGTATTAGATTATATTAGCATATTTTTGATAATCGTCATTAAGAAATAGTTTTTTTTTCTAACTTAATAACATTGTAAAACTGTAGTAATACAGCGAATAATACAACTGACCCTCCAATTAAAACAATAAATGGAGGATTTTCATTAACAAATAACCATGCCCAAAGGGGTCCAAGAATAGCTTCTGTGAGCATTATGATACCAACAATTGCTGAAGGCGTAGATCTTGCTCCAATTGTTATAAATATAAAACCAAATCCAAGTTGAAAAAAACCTGCCAGAAAACCTAAAAATATATCATATGAAGAAAT
Source organism: Candidatus Pelagibacter communis (assembly GCF_001180105.1). Classification (GTDB taxonomy): domain Bacteria; phylum Pseudomonadota; class Alphaproteobacteria; order Pelagibacterales; family Pelagibacteraceae; genus Pelagibacter; species Pelagibacter ubique_K. The sequence goes on along the minus strand of NZ_CVSO01000002.1, from coordinate 55,124 downwards.
GTTAATTTTGCCTGCAACAAAATAACCAACCGACATTGCAACTATTCCTGCAATTAATTGCAACGGTATCATGTCTACATCTGGGTATTTTCTAATAATAATAATTAAGATTGCAAATGATACTGGCATAATAAATGCTGCAATATTTCCAGACATTTGTCCTGGTGACAAAGATCCTCCAACCATTAAAATAATGCCAGAGATAGCTAGTATAATTGATATTAAAGTTAATTTTGAAATTTTTTCCTTTAAAAATAAATATCCAAAGATTGCTAGAAAAATTGTTTGAGTTTGAATAATAAAATTAGCATTAGCTACTGTAGTATTATACATTGCAAAAACGTAACCACAAAACCCTGAAGATAAAACTATACCGCCAATTAGACCAGGGAAACCTGATTTCTTGAAAGCATGAAACACATTTTTTTTATAAGTAATTAGTAAAAAAATTGATACAACTAAAATAAAAAAAAGAGATCTCCAAAAAAGTATTTGCCATAATGTGGCACCCTCAAAAGATTTTACAATCATCCCTCCAAAACTTAAACTAGTAGCACCAAAAAAAACTAATAGTGGACCCGGTAATCTTGTGATTAAATTCATTTTATTTTATTAATTATATTCTTAGTTTCCATAGTATAAATTTTATATAAATTTTCTGCCTCCGTAAGACTTACAATTTTGAATTTAATTTTTTCTCCAGGTGGGCATTGTGCTAACTTGTCATAATCTGCACTTATTACAACAGCAATTTTTGGATAACCACCTATTGTCCCGTGGTCTGAAAGCATTACTATAGGGTCTCCATCAGCTGGAACTTGTATTACTCCTTTTCCTAATCCTTCTGATTTGATGTTTGTTTTATTTAAATTCTTAATTTTAGGTCCATTTAATCTCATTCCCATTCTATCTGTAAGTTTTGAAACTATAAATTCCTCACTTGTAAAATCTTTGATTGAGTCTTCTGAAAAGTAATCAAAGTTTGTGCCTTTTATTACCCTTATAAATTCTATTTTTGAGTTAAAGTATTCTAAATTTTTTTTAATTGAGCTATCAGCAGAATTTAAAATTATTGTCTGTCCAATCTCTATTTTTTTTCCATCATTGGGACCTATTTCCGCTCTAACAGTTGTTGAATAACTATTACAAAATTTATTTAACTTAAAACCACCTTTTACTGAAAGGTATCCATAAACTGACTTTTCAGTTGATATAATATCAAGACGATCTTTATTATCTAAATCATAAGTTCTATAACATTCTCCTTTTATTTCAGAAGTGTCTTTTTTAATTATTTTAAAATTAACATTACCTGTGATTACAAAAGAAGTTTTAATACCTGAAAACTCAAGTAAAGGACCTTGGTATGCAAACTCTAATACTGCATCATCCTCTCTATTTGTAATTATTGAATTAGCGATTAAAAAATTCCTTTTGTCTATTGCTCCACTAAATGGAAGACCTACATGATATAGGTTATCTCTTCCTAAATCTTGAAAAGTGGTATTTATGCCAGGTCTTAATACTTTAAAGTTATTTTTGCTCATTTAATTTTGAATATTCCTTTTTTGAAATTTCGAAGAACTCTACCTCATCACCTGGATCTATTAAGGTTAATTTAGTTGGATCTTTAGTAAAAACTTTTTTAGGTGAATTGCCAATAATATTCCAACCACCTGGACTTTCAAAAGTATAAATATTACAGAATTGTTCTGTAATACCTACTGAACCCTTTGGAACTTTAACTCTTGGAGTTTCAAGCCTATCTAATCTAATTTTTTCTTCAATATCACCAAGGAAAGGCATGCCAGCAATAAATCCTGTCATATAGCAAAAATATTTTTGAGATATTAATTGATTGACTATTTCTTTTTTTGATAAACTCAGCCTTTTTTCAACCCTTTCTAAATCAAGCGCAAACTCATCATCAAAACATACGGGTATCTTTACTACTTTTGTTTTAGCAGCTTCAAAAGTTGAAATATCTAGATTTCGTACGACATCTTTAATTTTTTTAAAGTTGGTAAGTTCTAAATCAAAATAAATTATTAATTTATTATATGAGGGTGCAATGTTTTTTATACCAGTGATATTTTTTTTTCTTATATCATTAAAATAATTTATTACTTTAAGATTAGTTTCTTTGTTTACAGTGTCGCCAAAATCACAATATAAAGCTGCGTCGCCAAGATTGTATATATTTTTGATCATGCCATGTTATACTTTAACTCATAAATTATGGAAATTAATATTAATTGTGATTTAGGTGAGAAATCTAAACACCACTCAAATAAATATGATCCTGAACTATTAGGTATAGTCAATTCTGCAAATATTGCTTGTGGTTATCATGCGGGAGATGAAGATACTATGAGAGAAACTATAAAAATATCCAAAAAAAACGGTGTAAGTATTGGCGCACATCCATCATTTAATGATCCTGAAAATTTTGGAAGAAAAAGAATTAATCTTTCGTCAATTGAGATCGAGAAACTTATTCAAGAACAATACAACATACTTCAAGATATTGCTCAACAAAATGAAGTCAGTGTATCACATATCAAGCCTCATGGTGCACTAAATAATATGGCATGTGAGGATATTGAGTTGGCAACTGTTATTGCAAAAACAATTTACAAAATTAATAAAGATTTAATTTATTTAGTTCCGACAGGTTCAAAAATGGAGTTGTCTGCAAAAAAATTAGGAATGAAAGTTGCTTGTGAAATTTTTGCAGATAGAAATTACGAAGACGATGGGAACTTAGTTTCAAGAAAAAAAAGTACTGCTTTAATAACAGATCCAGTTAAAGCACAAGAACACGTTTTAAAGATGGTAAAAAACCAAGCGTTAAATTGTCTCTCTGGTAAACAAATCCCGTGTGAAATTGACTCAGTTTGTATACATGGGGACAATCTTTCATCTTTAGATACGGCATATAAAGTAAGAGAAAATTTAAAAAAAAATAATCTTGATCTAATGCCATTAGATGAGTTAAAAAAGTTTAAATGATGTATAAAAAATTTTTAACTGTTTTATTATTTGTTATTATTACTAGTCCTGTATTTTCAGCAGGTAGCAGTGGAGGATCTGGCAGTGGTGGAGAAACTAAACCAGTAAGCCAATACCAAATTGGAGAGAAAATGATTAATAAGGCAAAAAAATTCGAAAAAAAGAATAAAGCAGATAAAGCACAAAAACATTACAAGAAAGCTATTGGATATTTGTTAAAACATAATAAAAAATTTCCTGCAGACCCTAATACACTTAACTATTTAGGCTTTGCACACAGAAAAATTGGTGATTACGAGAATGCTGAAATATATTATTCAATGGGACTTGAATTAGATCCTAAGCATGTAGGTATAAATGAATACATGGGGGAATTATTTGTGGTTACTAATAGACTAGACAAAGCCAAGGAAAGACTTGCTGTTCTTAAAGATTGTAAATGCAAAGAATATAAAGATCTTAAGTTGGTTATTGAAGGTAAAAAAGAGTCTAAATACTAATTTATATTCTGAATCATTTTCTCAGGAAGCCATAAAGCTATTTCAGGAAAGATAATAATTATTATTGTTGCTAAAACCATTAAAAGAAAAAGTGGAAAAGCACTTCTTGCTATATATCCCATATCTTTTTCTGCCATTCCTTGTAACACAAACAAATTAAACCCAACGGGAGGAGTAATTTGTGCCATCTCAACAACAACGACGAGGAATATCCCAAACCAAATCATATCAAAACCAGCTTGTCTAATCATAGGTTCAATTATTGCCATAGTTAAAACAACTGCAGATATTCCATCTAAAAACATTCCAAGAATTATGTAAAAAATCATCAATACAATAATTAAAATGTAAGGTGAGAGCTGCATTGTATCTATCCAAATTGCTAAATTTCTAGGTAATCCAGTAAAACCCATGGCCAGTGAAAGAAAAGTTGATCCAGCAAGAATAAATCCAATCATACAAGAAGTTTTAGTTGCTCCTAACAAGGATTTTTTAAATGAATCCACAGTTAAACTTTTTTGAAAAAAAGATAGTATTAATGCACCAACTACACCTAATGAGGCTGCTTCTGTTGCGGTAGCCACACCCGAATAGATAGATCCTATTACAGAAACAATTAACAATATTACTGGAATTAGTTTGCCTGATTTTTTTATTTTTTCGATAAAAGGTATTTCCTCTGTCAGAACAGGCATTTTATTTTTATTCATCAATGACCAAATAACAACGTAAGTCATGAAAATAATTGCAATCATTATTCCGGGGAAAATTCCAGCGATAAAAAGCTTAGCAATAGACTCTTGAACTGTAACGCCGTAAATTATTAAAATTATAGAAGGCGGTATCAACAAACCTAAAGTTCCGGACCCAGCCAAACTTCCAAGTAATATTTTTTCTGGATAATTTCTTTTACGAAGTTCTGGTATAGACATTTTACCTACAGTAGCAACTGTTGCCGCGGAGGAACCTGAAATAGCTGCAAAAATTGCACAACCAACAACATTTACATGAATAAGTCCCCCAGGAAGCTTTTGCATCCATGGAGAAAGTCCTTCAAAAAGATTTTCAGATAATTTAGTTCTAAATAATATTTCACCCATCCAAACAAATAATGGTAGTGCGGTAAGTGTCCAAGAAGATGACATTCCCCAAATTGTTGTAGCCATTGCATCACCAACTGGTCTTGACGTAAACAATTCCATTGCAATGGCTGAGACACCAATCATGCTTAAAGCAACCCATACTCCACTACTTAGAAATAATAATAAAACGGTAATAAAAAAAATTGCTAATATAATTTCAGTCATTTTTCAGTGCTTTAAATAGATGGTGTAAAATACAAATAAAAAAGATTAAAGATCCTAAAGCTAAACTTGTCTGGGGTATCCAAATTAAAATTTCATCAGCACCTTCGCTTCTCTCCTGAAATTTATATGAAATGAATAACATTTTGGTGAAATAGAAAAAAAGGAAACCAGAAAAAATTGAAGAAATGGACAAACACCAAAGCTCAAATATTTTTTTTAGTCGACTACCCATTTTTTCTAAAAATAAGGTAATTCTTATATGGCCACCTTCTGAAAATGTATAAGCAAGCGCAAAAAAAGTTGAGGCAGCCATACAATATCCTGAATACTCTGACAAACCTCTTATGTAAAAATCAAAAATTCGAGATGATATTCCAATTAAAATGAAAACTGCGACAAGTATGAGAAATATAGCTGCTAATATACCTGAAAATTTATAAACTCGATGAAGGAAGTTTTCTATTTTAATTAACATGATTTAAAAAGGCCATCTTATACAGATGGCCTTTTATTTTAAATTGTTAATATTTTGATAAAACAGTTTGTCCTCTCGAACCAGCTTTACTAGCCCATTCTTTAGACATTGTTTGACCGACTTTTTCAAAATGAGATTTTAAAGCAGCATTAACTTTACCAACAGTCATGCCAGCATCAGCTAAAGCTTTTTTATCATTTTTGTTTCCCATTTTAGAAAGTTGCCAACCTTTTCTCTCAGCAACTGCTGCTTCTTTCATGATTAAATCTTGAGTCGCTTTATCTAACTTATTCCACGCCTCTTTGTTAGCTATAATCATGTTTTTTGGAAACCATGCTGCAATGTCATAAAAATATTTTACACCATTTTCCCAAATTTTTTTATTCTTACCAGTTGTTGGAGAAGTAATCATACTTTCAACAGCTCCTGTTGAAAATGCTTGAGATATCTCAGCAGCTTCGATTTTAGTTGGAGCCATTCCAGTTAACTCTGCAATTCTTACAGTTGCACTGTTATAAGCTCTAAATTTTAAACCTTTAAGATCTGCTACACTATTAATTTCTTTTTTAGAGTACAAACCTTGAGCTGGCCATGGAACTGCATACAAAAATACAAGTCCTTTTTTATCTAAACTTTTTGCAATTTCAGCTTTTGAAGCCTTATAAAGTTTCATAGCATCACCATACGAAGTCGCTAAAAATGGAAGTGAGTCGATCTCTAGTAATGGATCTTCTTTACCTAAAGCCGACATAAATCTTTCTCCAATTGGAGCCTGACCAGTTCTAACGGCTCTAAAAATTTCTCCCCCTTTAAATAGAGAACCACCCGGATGAGTAACTATAGTGAGTTTGCCTTTACTTTTTTTTGTTACATTATTTGCAAATTCAGTAGCGTTTGCTGAATGGAAGTTTCCGGCACCATAAGCCAGAGCCATATCCCATTTTTCAGCAGCATTTGAATGAGTAAATACAAGTAGGGCAACAAAAATTGATAAAATGTATTTAAATATTTTCATTTCTCCTCCTTAATTTATTAAAAACCTATTTGATTATGTCTAAATCTTTAAATCAATAAAAAATTTCACTACTTTTAATTGAATTATATTAGAAATTTTATATTATTGAAGAATCTTGATTGAACAATCTATTATACTCTTACAAATTATCTTCATAGATATAATTCTTGCAGCGGACAACGCAATTATAATTGGACTAATAGCAGCTAACTTTGTTCCTAAACACAGAAAACAGATTATATTGTGGGGTGTTGCAGGTGCTTTAGTTTTTAAAGTTATTTTTGCTGTATTTGCAACCTACTTGTTCAAATTTTATTTTATTAAAATTTTAGGTGGTTTACTTTTAGTTTGGATCGTTAATGATTTAAGAAAAGATTTGTTTGAGATCAAAAAAATTAAATCTCCAACAAAGGTATCAAAACAGCCCTCATACATACAAAGTGTCTATAAAGTTCTTTTTGCGGATATTACAATCAGCTTCGATAACGTTATCGGGGTAGTTGGTGCTGCAAAAGGAAATTTCGGATTTATGGTTTTTGGTTTGGTTCTATCAGTCGTTTTGACAGGTGCTCTTGCAACTTACCTTGCAAACTACATTCAAAAACATTTGTGGATTGCTTATATAGGTTTAGGCTTTATTTTAATTGTTGCTATTCAATTGATAATTGGTGGTCTTGTTGATTTAGAAATACTAAAGGTAGCCGAAGATTTTAAAAAGTATTTCTAATTTTTTTTTCAATAAATTCAGCTCTTAATATTGTAATCAATATAATTGCTATTAGAGGAATACAGATGATATTCATTAACTTCCAATTAGTCAAAACTAACAATATACCTGCTGATAAACTTCCTATTGCGTGTACTGAATAAACTACAAAATCGTTTAAACCTTGAGCTTTAAACTTTTCGTGCTCTTTGTAAGTTGTTACCAGAAGACTTGTCCCTGATATGAATAAAAAATTCCAGCCAAACCCAAGAAAAATCAGAGCAATTAAATAATTAAAAAAAGTTTGGTCAAGTAAACTTAAGACTATTGTTACACCATAAAGTAACAGGCCAACATACATAATTTTGCTATGTCCGAATTTCTTTATCAAATTTCCAGTTATTAGGGATGGTAAAAACATTGATGCAACATGCATCTGAATAACAAAACTTGTCTTATCTAATGACATATTTTCCATTACATGCATGCTTATTGGAGTAGCAGTCATCAAAAAGGTCATTATTGCGTATCCAAATGCACTTGCTACCATTGCTTGTAAAAATCTAGGTTGAGAAATAATTTCAAAATAGCCTCTACCAATAAAACTTATATCTTTTTTTTCGATTGTATTGTTTTTGTAAAATAAAAAAAGAATAGCTGGCAGAAACATATACACCGCAAGGGATACATATGAACCAACATATAATTGTTCTGACAAAAAGTTTTTTGTAAAATTTGCTGTGCCTGGACCAATAAATGCAGAAACTATACCTCCTAAAAGAATTATTGAAATTGCTTTTGGTATTTTCTCTTTATCAACACTTTCAGCTGCAGCAAAACGATATTGATGAGTAAATGCCATTCCAACCCCAATAAAAAAATTTGCAAAACAAAATAAAATAAAATTCTGAGTCATAACTGAATATGCGGCCAATAAAGAAACTAAAGAATTAGAAATAGCTGCAATAATAAAACCTGTCCTTCTTCCTAATAAGCTCATTGTTTTGGTGGCAACAATTGCTCCCAGTGCGATACCAACAACAGATATTGACATTGGTAAAGTTGATAAAGATTTCAACGGGCTTATTTGTGATCCAATAATACCACTTAGAAAAACTGTTACTGGTGCAGCTGTAAAGCTAAAAATTTGACTAAAAAAAAGTACGAATAAGTTTCTGTTCATTAGTTAGATCCTTATTATAAGAATTAACTTATCAAACGTATTTCATTTGAAAAAGAACTTCAAACTTTTTCGTATTCAAAGTTTTGGGTGGTCTCGTTAACTTGTATTTGAATAGCCCCATTACTTAAATGAAACTTTCGAGCCATTTCTGTGAGTGGCGATAAAGTAATTAGCCGATTTAAATGATGTGTTTTCTTAATTAATTTGAATACCTCTTTTACAATTAATTTACCTCCACCTCTTTTTTTTGACCAAACTGTATATGCAATCGCTATTTTTCCTACTTGATAGTCTCTACGGATACTTTGAAGAAAAGCATCTTTGCTCATCATATCTAATTCCTCAACACTTTTTGGTATTTCGTTAGTAAAAGCAAAACACATTACAGCATGAATTTCACCTTTGTATTTTACTCCATAAATTTTTCTACCATAACTAGTTCTAAATTTATTATCCAGTTCAGGTCTTACAGGATCCTCACTAGTATTACATTTTTTAAGCTCAACTATTTCCGCTCCTTTAATCCAATCAAAAAAATTGTCTATGTTTTTGACAAGTAAATGTTTATTTTTTCTTATTCTAGCTTTTATTCTTGGTTTAAATTTTTTTGGATTATTACTTTTTGAATACTTAGAAATCAGTTTTTCTTTTACGTTTTTTAGAATTTCCCTCATTTTATTTATTTTTTTAATCTTTTAAGAATTTCATTTAAGGTTTTATCAGTGGAACTATAAAATTTCAATTTTCTTAATGATCGCACAGCTTGTTCATTAAGTCCTTTGGGTGTTTGTGAGTTTTTCACTAAAATTGACAAATCTTTATTTGAATGACTATATGCACTCTCAGATAGGGCTATGAACAATGAAGTAATATAACTTTGTGCATTACTTTTTTTAACACCTTTTGAAATAAGCCATTTGGATAAAGTGTTTAAAAGTTCATAGAATGGAGCCATCATTCCAGATGTTGACCAGAAATTAAGAGATTTTTTTTCATTAGTTATTTCAATAACTGTACCTAAATGTGAAAAAAATTTTTTTACTTTTTTATTTGGTGGAAATATTGGAACTGGACCTTTTCTTAGAGATATTGGTGGCAAAGGAATTGCTCGGACAATATTTTTATTATTTTTAGTTAATTTTTTTAATCTTGGAAGTTGTATTGTTGAAATAAAGCTTACAATAACTTGTTTTTTTTTAAAATTTAGTTTTCCTATGATTTGATTGCCGACATTTGGAGTGACGGCTAAGAAAACCCAGTCTGATTTATCAATTAAAAGCTGGTTGTCTTTTTCAATTTGAATTTTTTTATTTTTTTTTCTTAAAAAAGAAGAAATTTTTTTATTTCGTTCTGATAAATAAATTTTTTTAAACTTTAATCTCGATCCTAGGATGCCAATAACTAAAGCTTTTGTAATTTCACCAGTTCCAATAAATCCTAATTTCATAATATTAAGATAATTATTATCACAAAAACTAAAATATTGATGTGGTGCTAAAAATAACGCTTAGAGGCTTTTTTGAAGGATAGTCCTAAAAAACCGGGAGCTAAAGATGGCTAGATAGGACTATCTAAATCCAATATATCACACTCCATAAAAATTGCATTAAGCAAATTTTTAATATTTATTAATAAATTATGAAAAAAGGTCACAGACCCATCACAAAGGTCAAAAATCCAGAACCAAATTCTATGAGTCCAGATTGGGTTGTGTGGGCTGCCTGGGCGGACCGCATCACTTTTGAGGAGATAAAAAAAAGATCTGGATATTCTGAAAGTGACGTAATTAAAATAATGAGAAAGAAATTGAAACCCTCTTCTTTTAGACTTTGGAGAAAAAGAGCTAAAAACCAAAGTATCAAACATAGAAAAAAATTTGAATTATCTAGAAAAGAAATAAGAAGAAAAATAAAAAAAAATGACTATATATAAGAAATGAAAAATATTCTCATTTATACAGGCCCTTCTTGTAATTTTTGTGATGCAGCGAAACGATTGCTTGAAAGAAATAAATTAAAGTTTAGCGAAATAGATGTTTCATCTGGTGAAAACATAAGAGATGAGATGATCAAAAAATCTAACGGTCAAAGAACCATCCCTCAAATTTTTTTTGGCGATCACCATGTAGGTGGTTACACTGAATTAAGGGCTTTAGAAAAAGAAAATAAACTAAAAGAACTTTTAAAATAAAATAAAATAAAGTATCAAAATTATTAAAGAAATTTCAAAAAAAGTCTTAAATCTAAGTAATTTTTGTTCATCAAACTTTTCTACAAGTTTCTTTTTTATAAACGAAAAACTTAGTTGAACAAACAATATACTTACAAAAATCCCAATAAAAGTAAGTTTAATTGAAAAATTTTTAAATCCAAAGTAACAAGCAGCTAAAAAAGAAAACCAAGAAATTTTTGAAATAAATATTTTAAATATTAATCCAACTTTTTTGTTAAAAATTGATTGGGTTTTAATAATTGAGAATGACCAAATTAAACCAAATAAAAAAAGTGTATATTGAATAATCATTTTTTAGGTTTAAAGTTTAGACAGATACCATTGTTACAAAATCTTTTTCCAGTTGGTTTAGGTCCATCATTAAATATATGTCCATGATGACCACCACAATTTTTACAATGATATTCTGTTCTTGCGTAACCAATATGATGATCAGTTTTTGTTTCAAACACGTTGGGTAAAGAGTCGTAAAACGAAGGCCAACCGGAACCACTTTCATATTTAGAACTAGAGTCGAATAATTTTACATCACAATTTACACAGTGATAGGATCCTTCTCTTTTTTCTCCATTTAATATACTTGAACCTGGTCTTTCAGTACCCTCTTCAAATAGAACTAATTTTTGTTCTGAAGAAAGTTTTGAATTAATTTTTTTCATAATATTGATGCACAAGATTTATGTAAAATTGCGTGAAGCTCAACTAATTTTTTAAAATCTTTGTTATATCCGCCACCTAAAACCCCACATAATGGAATTTTTTTATCAAAAAAATTAGAAATTACTAATTCTTCTCTATTTTTTATACCTTCATCTGTGATTTTTAATTTGCCTAGTCTATCATTATGATGAATGTCAACTCCAGCAATGTAGAAAATCAAATCGAAGTTTTCTTTGTTTAAAATAAGTAAATTCTTTTTCAAAACATCAATATATTCCTTATCTTCGGTATTATCTTTTAATTCAACATCCAAATCGCTATTTGATTTTTTTGCTGGGTAATTTGATTTACAATGCATACTAAATGTAAAAACTGATCTATCTTTTTTAAAAATTTCAGAATTTCCATTTCCTTGATGAACATCTAAGTCAATTATCAATACTTTTTTAATTTTTTTTTTTGAAAGCACATGCTTAGCTGCAACTGCTACATCGTTGAAAACACAATAACCTGCTCCTTCATCTCGTGTTGCATGATGACTTCCACCTGCTGTGTTGCACGATAAACGATTTTGTAAAGCCAATTTACTTGCTAAGACTGTTCCACCTGTAGCTCTAAATGACCTATTAACTACGCTATCATTTAAAGGAAAGCCTATTTTTTTTTGAGATTGGGTATCTAAATTCTTATTTTTAATTTTATTTATATAGTCTACTGAGTGCGCTTTACTTAATGTTTCAACAGAACAAAATTCAGGTTGTATAAATTTTTTAGTAACACCTTCACTTATCAGATATTTTGCAAGCTCACCAAATTTTTTTATGGGAAATTTATTATCGTCATTTATTTTTGCAACATAATCATCGTGGTTTATTATTGGTAAGTTCATTTAATTACTTATTCTCTTATTAGATATTAATATGCCACTTAAAATGAATAAAGCTCCTAATGCATGAAAAAACATAAATCTCTCATCAAAAATAACCATTGCCATTATCGCACTTAATATTGGCATTAAGTGTAAAAATATTCCTGATCTGTTTGGACCAATTAATGAAATTCCTTTTATCCAACAAATGAATGATAATAAGCCTGGGAATAAAACAACATAAGTAAGCGTAAGTGTAAAGGGTAAGTTAATTTCAATACGATAACCCAAAATAAACTCAAAAACATAAACTGGAATTAAAAACAGTAGACCAAAAGAAATAATTATTTGTAACAAACAAAGTTGAGATACATCATGTTTTTTTACTTTAAGTAAAGCTGAATATGTCGCCCAAGATAACATTGCAACAACCATAGTTAGATCACCTTTATTAAAATTAAGATTTCTTAAAACGTCAAAATTAGCTTTTGTAATTATCGTAATGACACCTAAAAATGATAATGCTACTCCAATAAATTGAAATTTGTTAGCTTTCTCGATCTTTAATATCGAAGAGATGAACATAATCATTACTGGAATTGTCGAAATCATAAGAACACCACTAATAACTTGAGTAAAATTTAGTGAATAATAAACTATGGAATTAAAAACTGTAACACTTGTTATTCCTAACAAAATAAAAAACTTGTAATTATTTATTATATAATTTTTATTAAGAATAATTTCATTATATGTAAATGGTATTAAAATAAGCCAAGCAAATAACCATCTATAAAAATTTAAAGAAAAGGGTGGAATTTCATGGTAACTAGCATATTTTCCAACCAAAAAATTTCCAGACCAAAATAAAACTGCTAAAAATAAAAATATATAAGCAAAATTAATTTTTCTTATCAAGTCTAACTAAACCTTACAGAACTGTAGGGTTCCAGATCTAAATTGGTTTTTTCTCCCGAAATCATTTTTGATACTATTTTTCCCGAAATTGCACCTAAAGTCCATCCTAAATGATGATGACCAAATGAATAGTAAACATTTTTATGATTTTTTGAACTTCCAATAATTGGTAAAAAGTCTGGAAGTGTTGGTCTAAATCCTAGCCATTCATCTTCATGCTCAGGTAATCCATCAAGCATATATTTTGCATTATCTATTAAATTTTTAATTCTGGATTTTGAAAGTGGATTGTCTAATCCTCCAAATTCTACTGTTCCAACAACTCTTAAACCCTGTTCCATTGGTGTCATACCGAAACCTCTGTTTGCAAAAACAACAGGTCTTGAAATTAAATGTTCACAGTTTTTGAAGTGAACATGATATCCCCTTTCCGTGTCTAAAGGAATTTTTTCATTTAAATTATCAGTTAATTTTTTTGAAAACGCTCCACATGCAACAATTACTTTGTCAAAAATTATTTTTTCATTGGGGGTCTTTATGATTGGTGTGTCGCCATTGAAAATTATATTTTCTACGTTATTTTTTTTAAATTTGCCGCCTTTTTTTAAAAAAAGATCAAATAATTTCAATAATACTTTTCTAGGATTTATGGTGTGTCTTGCATTAGGATAAAAAACTCCACCATGATAAAATTTTTTTAAATTAGGCTCTAAATCACTTATTTCTTCAGGAGTTACTAATTGTTGTTCTACACCAAGTTGATCCCTTATTTTTATTTCTAATTCTCTACTAGCTATATTTTTTTTCGTCCAGACATACATTATGCCATTTTTTTTTACCAAACCATCAAGATCAATTTCGTCAAATAGTTCGTCATAAGCAGGTAATGCTAAATCTAAAATTTGATGCATGTATTTTGCTGTATGCATCATTTTTTTTGTTGTGCAATTTTTAATTAATTTAAAAAACCATGGAATCATTTTTGGAACGTAATTCCATTTTAAGGCTAATGGTCCTGTTGAGCTCATTAGCATAGCGGGAACATCTGTTAATATGTCTGGTCTATTAAGTGGTACAGATGCGTATGGTGAAAAATGACCAGCATTTCCATATGATGCTGCTGAACCAGGTTCCTCTCTATCAAAAAGATGTACTTCATAGTTTTTTTTTTGAAGAAATAAAGCGTTACAAACGCCTTGAATACCAGCGCCTACTATTCCAATTTTAGTATTACTCATTCTTAAAGATACAATATCAAAGTAAAAAATTATTGCGACAAATTAAGCAATAAGTTGCTTTTGATAAATTTTTGTACTCATCACAATACTAAAACCTATCATCGTTGCTAACATTGAAGAACCGCCATAAGACATTATCGGTAAAGGGGAACCAACTATTGGTAATAAACCTAAAACCATAGACATATTTACAGTGATAAATACAAAAATTGATGATGCAAACCCAAAACAAAATAGTTTACCAAAAAAACTTCTAGCGTTTTTTCCTATATCTATCACTCTATAAATAATAACGCCGTAAATAAATAAAAGTGTTAACGACCCAATAAAACCATGCTCTTCGGAAAATAACGTAAAAATAAAATCTGTATGTTTCTCAGGTAAAAATTCAAGGTAACCTTGTGTTCCTTTTAAAAAACCTTTTCCAGTAAGACCACCTGATCCTATAGCTATTTTAGATTGAATAATTTGATAACCTGCACCTAAAGGATCTTTATCAGGATTAAAAAAAGTTAAAATTCTAAGTTTTTGATATGGTTTTAAAAATGCAATAACAAAAGGCATTGAAATTAATAAAAACAAACCTGAATATATAAAATATTTTAAGTTAATACCTGCTAGCCACAGCACTATAATTCCGCTTAATGCAATTAAAATTGAGGTACCTAAGTCAGGTTGACTGACAACTAACAATATTGGTAAAATCAATATCATCATTGGAACAAGTAAATTTTTAAAGTGATTAATCTGATTTATCTGGGCTCTGTGATAAAATTTTGCAAAACAAACTATAATAGCAATTTTCATCAATTCTGACGGTTGAAGATTTATAAAATACAAATCGACCCATCTTTGAGAACCAGAGGCAGTAATTCCGTAAAGAGATGCCCATATAAGTAATCCTAAAACTATAATATAAAATAAATAACCAGTTGCATGCCAAAATCTTATATTTAAGAAAGAAAGAACAAACATCATTCCAAAGAAAATTATAAATCTTAAAACATGACTTTTTGTATGGTATAAAAGTTCACCTCCGTCAGTTGCATACATTGCTAAAGAACTTATGACACCTAATATTAAAATGCAGACTAAAAGAATATAATCCATCGATCTTAATTTTTGAAAGAATGTTGTTTGTCCACTTAGTGCTGTTTCTTTAAACATTTATATTTCCATTAAACTTTTTTCTCTGATTTTTTCTCTCTCTTCGTGTCTATCAACAATATTTTTAAATAGTTTTTTTGCTAAGGGTGCTGCAGCAGAACTTCCCGCCCCACCATGCTCTACAAAAACACTTAAAGCATACCGTGGATTAACATATGGTCCAAATGCTACGAATAAAGCATGATCTCTTTCTTCATAAGGAATTTGGGATATATCCAAATCAAGTTCTCTCTGAATTTCTGTAATTTTTTTGACCTGGGAGGTACCAGTTTTTCCTGCAAATTGGTATTTTTTATCACTTATTCTAGATGAATAAGATGTGCCTCTAACTTCATTTGTAGATGCAAACATTGCTTCAAGAACAAATTTTATATTTTCTTGGTTTCTATACAGAGGTTTATAAAGATCAGTATCACGTTTTTTCTTCTCTAAAGAAAAGTCAACCAATGCATCGTCTTGTTGAAAGTCGCTTAATAATTCAATTCTATTTTTTTCCATTTCAGACTTTATTTTTTCATAGGTGTCACTATTTTTGTCATAGATTATCTTAGGTTTAATTTTAAATCCTCCATTGGCCAATTGCGCAGTCATAAGACACAATTGAAGTGGTGTTGTTTGCATATATCCTTGGCCTATACCAGTAATTAAAGTTTCTCCTAAAACCCATCCTCTTCCTAGTGCATTCTTTTTCCATTGTGTTGATGGTATTAATCCTTCTTTTTCTTCGTTGTAAGTCCCATTAAATACTTTTTCTCCTAAACCAAATTTTTTTGCTGTAAGATTTAATCTATCTACTCCAAGTCTTCGTGACATTTCATAAAAAAAAGTATCACAAGATACTTTAAGAGCATCTCTTAAGTTGACTATACCGTGACCTGTATCTTTCCAGCAATGATATGTTTGTCCATACATTTCTGTTTTACCGGTGCAGTTAACTTTAAACTTTGTTGAGATCACATCATTTTCAAGTGCAGAAAGTGCAACAATTGGTTTAATGGTTGATCCTGGAGGATATAAACCTTGTATAGATCTATTTATTAAAGGTTTTTTTGGATTATTAAGTATTTCATTCCAATTATCATGACTTATTCCATATAAAAATAAATTTGGATCGAAAGATGGGGAAGAATGCATTGCAATCAATTCACCAGTATAAATATCCATAACACATATTGATCCAGCTTTATCTTTAAGAAGTTCGTTACATTGAGCTTGTATTTCTGTGTCGACTGTTAGTTTAATATTGGTTCCCTTTTTACCTTCAACAAAATCGATTTGGTTAATTCGTTTCCCATATGCATTCACTTCATATCGTTGAATACCATTTGAGCCAATTAATTGATTTTCATAAGTTTTTTCTAAACCGATTTTACCAACTCTTAGACCGGGAACGTGACTTTTTTTAATAACTTCATTTTCAATTAAATCTTTTTCACTTGCTTGAGCAACATATCCAAGTAAATGAGTAAATTTTTCATTATAAGGATAGTTTCTTGCAACTGAAAGCACAGGTTTAGCGCCTGATAATTCATGAAGGTAAAAATTAATTTTTGCAAACTGATCCCAGCTTAAGTTCTCCGATATTATCAATGTCTCCCAAGATTTTTGCTGACTTTTTTTCTTCAAAATCTTTTTAAAAGTTTTAGAGTCTATATCTAAGATATCTCTAAGTCTTATCATTAAATATCTAAAATCTTCAACTTGCTCAGGTACCACATGTAATTGATAAACTTTGAGATTGCTGGCAATTTTATTTCCAAAAAAATCTTCAAAATCTCCTCTGACAGGTGGTAATCTCCACTCTCTTAATCGATTTTTATCAGATAAAGTTAAATATTTTTTATTCTCATTTATTTGAAGACTGAAAAGTCTTGTTATAATTCCACCAAATATTACTAGTTTAGCAGCAGTCATAATGAACATTCTTCTATTTACTGTGCTAAGTTTTTTGTATCCTGAATCTCCTCCACCGCCAAACATAATTATCTCGTAATATTAAATTTTGAATAATAATCAAAAATATATGAAAAAATATAATAAAACATAAATGTAAAAATAATATTAAAAAATAGGAAATAAAAATTCATGTCTATTCCAAAGAATAGAATTAGAACAATATAAAGTATTGAATTCACTAGTGAAATAGTGAACAGAAAAAAGAGCCAATCTTTAACAAGGTTTGGCCTCAGTGTGATATTTCTTAAGTATACCGCAAAACCACATATAAGCAGATATGAAAGACTGCTTATACCCATAGGTAATCCAACAACGACATCATTTATCAATCCAGCAATAAAAACGAGGCCATATCCTAGCTTTTCTCCACCTTTTAAGCTCCAGTAAAAAATTAATATAAATGGAAAATTAAAAGAGAAATATTTAAAGTTAAGATAGTTAAAATCAAATTCATTAAGAACTGAGATAAATAATATAATAATTGGTAAAGAATTAAAAATTTTACCTAAAATTGATATTTTTGAAATTTCAATCATTTTGTTTAACCTCTTCAAAAGATACAATTTTTACCAAACGCAATTGGGAAAAATCTGAGTGAAATTTAATTTTAATCGTATCAAGACCAATTTCCTCATCACCAATCGTTGTTCCAATTGGAATTCCCGAACGGAAAATTCCTCCTGATCCAGACGTGAAAATTTCAGAGTTATTTTCTATTTCATAATCTTCTTTAATGTATTGAATTTCTCCAAAACTTGATCCAGTTCCTGAAAGTATTGATTGGACACCATTTGGTTCTATAGATACAGGAATTTTACTATTTAAATCAGACAATAAAAGAACTCTTGATGTTGAATAATTTACTTCGACAACTTTTCCTACAAGAAATTTTTCATCTAAAACCGCCATTCCCAATATCACATTATCTTTACTTCCCCTGTTTACTATTACCGATCTTAAAAACGGACTTTTTTTATCTATAATTACTTTTGCTAATAACTCAGATGATTGTGTTGATACATCATCAATCTTTGATTTAAGCGCTTCGTTTTCAGATTTTAGGAAATCTGCATTTAACTTTGTCGCCTTAAGACTCTCATAATCTTTTTTTAAATTTTCATAATTTGAATATAAATTAAAATGATCACTTATTGTATGATAGCTATTAATGACAAAGTTTTCTGGAACAGATACAATAAATGTAGTTCTGTAAACGATTTCTTTTATAGATAATTTTAAAAAGTTTACCCCTTTAAAATTATATTTACCAAGCACTATTATAAAAATTGAAAAAAGTATAAGAGCTATTAATGAAAATCTCTGTTGGTTTCCTTTTTTAAGAAATGCAGATCTGATTGCGATAATGAAATCATCTCTGTTAGTTTGCATTGTTTTTTAATATTCAGATAATACAGTAGAGAATATTTCCTCTTGTTCCAATGCCTTCCCGGTTCCGATTGCAACACAAGCTAAAGGATCATCTGCAATATGAACTGGTAGACCAGTCTCTTTGGATAATCTTTTATCAATGTTCTTTAATAATGCACCGCCTCCAGTTAAAGTTAAACCCATATCAACCAAGTCTGCTGATAATTCAGGTGGTGTGTTTTCTAAAGCATCTTTAATTCCATTAATCATTTCTCTTAAAATGGGATTTAAAGCCTCAACAGAGTCCTCTTCGGTAATACCTACTTCCTTAGGTGTTCCTGATCTTAAATCTCTACCTTTTACAGCATAAGTATTATTATTAGTTGCAATCGCTGTACCAATTTCTTTTTTTATTTTTTCTGCAGTACTATCACCAATCATTAAATTATATTCTTTCCTCATATAATTCGCGAATGCGCCGTCCATTGCATCACCTGCTACTCTTAAAGAATTTGAATACACAACTCCACCAAGAGACATAACTGCGATTTCTGTTGTACCACCACCTATATCAATTACCATTGACCCTGTTGCTTCTGATATTGGTAGGCCCGCACCGATAGCAGCTGCTATTGGTTCCTCAATTAATTGAACACGTCTTGCACCTGCTGCGAGAGCGCTGTCTTGAATTGCTTTTCTCTCAACTGGTGTTGAACCTGTCGGTACACAAATTAAAATTCTTGGGTTTGCAAAAGAACTTCTTTTATGAACTTTTTTAATAAAATGTTTAATCATTTCTTCTGTAACAATAAAATCAGCGATAACCCCATCTCTTAAAGGTCTTATAGCTTGAATATTTCCTGGAGTTCTACCTAACATCGTTTTTGCTTCATCACCTACAGCAAGAACTGATTTTTTACCTTTGTTATCTACAACAGCTACAACTGATGGCTCATTTAAAACAACTCCTTGCCCTTTTAAAACTACAAGAGTGTTTGCTGTTCCTAAATCGATTGCCATATCCTGGCTCCATATTTGTGTTAGCTTACCTAATATTGACATTTAAATTCCTTTTACTTTTTGGTGTTTAATACTTTCGTTCATAGCTTTTTTCTCTCGCTTTATTAACATTTTATTCAGAGCATTCAAGTAAGCATTTGCTGAGGCAACTAGTGTATCAGTATCTGCAGATTGTCCAACAGTAGATCTATCATTTTCCTCAATCTTGACACTCACTGTTGCTTGAGCGTCAGTCCCTTCTGTTACAGCATGGACTTGATACAATAAAAGTTTCATGTCATGAGGATATAGCGCTTTGATACACTTAAATGTCGCATCAACAGGGCCGTCTCCTGTCTGTGAAGTTTTTTTAATTTCGCCAAAGACATCCAGTGTCATCTCAGCTTTTTGGGGTTCACCAGTACCTGCAAAAACCTTCAACGATTTTAGGTTGATCGCGTTTATTTTATTATCAATAATTAAGCTATCATCTACTAAAGCAATTATATCTTCATCATAAACGTGCTTTTTCTTATCGGCTAAAACTTTAAATTTTCCAAATGCTGCTTGTACAACATCATCTGTTAAGTCTGAATATCCTAAATCATTTAACTTATCTTTAAACGCATGTCTTCCAGAGTGTTTACCCATTACTAAAGATGTTTTTTTAACACCGACACTTTCTGGTGTCATAATTTCATATGTTTCTCTATTTTTTAACATTCCATCTTGATGAATTCCTGACTCATGTGCAAAAGCATTTTTACCAACTATCGCTTTATTAAATTGAACTGGAAATCCAGTTGCGTTTGAAACTATCTTTGAAGCTTTGCTTATAAGTTCTGTTTTAATTCCTGTTTCATAAGGCATTAAATCATTTCTTGTTTTGATAGCCATTACAATTTCTTCCAAAGCAGCGTTACCTGCTCTTTCTCCAATTCCATTGATAGTACATTCAATTTGTCTTACACCTGCTGACAATCCTGCTAAAGCATTTGCAACTGCTAAACCTAAATCATTATGGCAATGTGCTGATATAATTGCTTTATCAATGTTTGGTACGTTGTTTTTTATATGTGTTATTGTTCGCGCAAATTCCTCAGGAATTGAATACCCAACGGTATCAGGTATATTAATTGTAGTCGCACCACATTTAATTGCTAGCTCGATAGTTTTACACATAAAATCTAAATCTGTTCTAGTTCCATCTTCACAAGACCACTCTACATCGTTAGTAAACTTTCTTGCGTAAGTTACACTTTCTTTAATTGCGTCTAAAACTTGGTCGTTAGTCATATCAAGTTTATGCTTCATATGAACTGGACTAGTGGAGATAAAAGTATGAATTCTAAATCTTTTTGCAAACTTAAGTGACTCATGACAAGCATCTATATCTTTTTTTAATGCTCTTGATAAACCGCACGGTATAGAATTCTTCACACTTTTACTTATTTCCGAAACTGCTTCAAAATCACCAGGAGACGAAATTGGAAATCCTGCCTCAATTATATCAATTCCCATCTCATCAAATACTCTTGAAATTTGAATTTTTTCTTCAACACTCATTGAAGCCCCAGGTGATTGCTCACCGTCTCTCATTGTCGTGTCAAAAATATAAACTTTTTCTTTGTCGCTCATAAAATAATAAATTTAATTATAAAGATAATACATTCTCTAGCACAGATTGCAAAATAAAAGAGTTAAACTTGTTATTTATTAGTTCTAAATTAATTCTTATCGCTATCTACTAGTTTCTTTTTTGAAATCCAAGGCATCATAGCTCTTAATTTAGCACCTACTTTTTCAACTGGATGTTCAGCAAGTTTCTCTCTTGTTTTAAGAAAATTTTTCTGGCCATTTTTGCATTCATCCATCCACTGCTTGGTAAATTTACCTGATTGAATATCTTGAAGAACTTCTTTCATTCTTTTTTTTGTTTCCTCTTTATTAATGATCCTTGGACCAGACATATACTCCCCATACTCAGCAGTATTAGAAATTGAATAATTCATATTTGCAATTCCACCTTCATAAATTAAATCTACAATCAATTTTACTTCGTGAACAGTTTCAAAGTACGCCATCTCAGGTTCATAGCCAGCTTCAACCAGAGTTTCATAACCATTTTTTATTAGTTCAACTAATCCCCCACATAAAACAGTTTGCTCTCCAAATAAATCTGTTTCTACTTCATCTTTAAATGTTGTTTCAATAATACCAGATCGACCTCCACCAATTGCAGAAGCATATGACATAGCTAAATCTCTAGCTTTACCTGATCCATTTTGATGAACTGCAAAAAGACATGGAACTCCGCCTCCTTTTTCGAATTCACTTCTAACCAAATGTCCTGGGCCTTTTGGTGCAACCATAAAAACATCTAAATCTTTTCTAGCTTTAATTAAATCATAATGAACATTTAACCCATGAGCAAAAGCAATTGAAGTTCCCTCTTTTACTCTTTGTTCAATGTGATTTTTATAAATCGATGCTTGAAGTTCATCGGGTGTTAAAACCATAATCACGTCTGCCCATTCAGCAGCATCAGATAAATTCATAACTTTTAAACCTTTGGATTCAGCTTTTGCTTTGCTAGCAGAACCATCTCTTAGTGCTACGACGACCTCTTTAACCCCGCTATCTTTTAAGTTTAAGGCATGAGCATGTCCTTGGCTACCATACCCGAAAATAGCAATTTTCTTATTCTTAATTAGATTTGGATCAGTATCTTTTTCATAAAACATCTTCATAATATTCTCCTTAAATTATTTAAAAACTTCAGCCCCTCTAGTCATTGCTACAGCACCAGTTCTCGATACACTCACTAGACCAGTCTTTTTAAGATCATTCATTATAGTATCTATCTCTCTTCTTAAAGCAGTTATTTGTATTACCACTGATTTATTTGTTTTATCTAATACAACAGGATTAAATTTTTTGCAAAACTTAATAGCTTTATTTCTTTTTACGTTGTTTCCAACAATCTTTAGCAAAGCCATTTCTTTAAAAATGATTTTTTTATCACCTCTCATAAAATCAGCAACTTTATGAACAGGTACTAATTTTCCTAATTGGAGTTTAATCTGTTCTATTACTTGTGGTGTTCCTGTTGTGACTATCGTAATTCTTGAAATATTTAATTTTGGATCTACTTCAGCAACTGCTAAAGACTCGATATTGTAACCTCTCCCAGAAAATAAACCCACAACTCTTGCTAAAACACCTGCCTCATTATCGACCCAAACAACAATAACATGTGTATCATTTTTTTGTTTTTTTCCAGGGATACTGTAAGCTGATTTAGGTTTCGACATTAAACTAAAGTTTTTCCTTTTCCAGTAATCTTATTTTCTTTTTGATCATTTGGACCTAATAACATTTGGTTATGTGGTTTACCAGATGGTATCATTGGAAAACAATTTTCTTCTTTGTCAACTAGACAATCAAAAATAACTGGTTTGTTTACGTTTATCATTTCTTTAATTTTTTCATCAAGTTCGTCAGGAGTTTTGGCCCTTATACCAACACATCCATAAGCTTCAGCTAGTTTTACAAAATCTGGAAGCGCTGCAGTGTAACTTTCTGAATAATTTTTTTCGTGAAGAAGTTCCTGCCATTGTCTTACCATTCCCATATACTCGTTGTTTAAAATAAAAATTTTAATAGGTAAATTATACTGAACTGCTGTAGACATCTCTTGTATTGTCATTAACACAGAGGCCTCTCCTGCTATATCAACCACTAATTTATCAGGATGTGCAATTTGAACGCCAACTGCTGCGGGCAAACCGTATCCCATTGTTCCCAAACCTCCAGACGTCATCCATCTGTTTGGTTTATTAAATTTATAATGTTGCGCTGCCCACATTTGATGTTGGCCTACTTCAGTGGTTATATAAGTATCTTTTTCTTTTGTAAGTTCATATAATCTTTGAATAGCGTGTTGTGGTTTTATAGTTTTATCACTGTTTATAAAATTAAGTGAGTTGACTGATCTCCATTCAGAAATTTTCTCCCACCATTTCGAAGTTTTTTCTTTATTAGAGCTTGCAAAATTCGGATTCTTTTTCTTTAAAGTCTTTATTACCAAAAGCATCACCTCAGAAACATCACCGACGATTGGTAAATCAACTTTTACATTTTTATTGATAGATGATGGATCGATATCTATATGAACTTTTTTCGATTTTGGTGAAAACTCATCTATCTTTCCAGTTATTCTATCATCGAATCTCGCGCCAATGTTAATCATCAAATCACAATCATGCATTGCATTGTTTGCTTCATAAGTTCCGTGCATACCAAGCATACCTAAAAATTGATTGTCATCACCAGGATATGATCCTAAGCCCTGCAAAGTAGAAGTTATTGGAAAACCTGTGAGTGATACGAGTTCTCTTAATAACTCGCTAGCCTTTGGCCCAGAATTAATTACACCTCCGCCAGTATATAATATTGGTCTTGATGAATTTATCATTAACTTTACAAGTTGATCAATTTCACTTTGATTAAATTTGTTATGAATTTTACCGTTTAGTTTTTTTCTTTTGATTGAACCAACATATTTTGTTTTTTGAAACTGAATATCTTTTGGTATATCAACTAGAACTGGTCCTGGTCTTCCTGTTGTGGCAACTTCAAAAGCCTTATGTATGATTTTTGACAAGTCCTTAACATCCTTTACAAGCCAATTATGTTTTGTGCATGGTCTTGTTATTCCTGTTGTGTCACACTCTTGAAACGCATCTGTACCAATTAAATGAGTAGGAACTTGTCCAGATATACAAACTAACGGTATAGAGTCCATGTATGCATCTGTCAAAGCAGTAACGGCATTAGTTGCACCTGGTCCAGAAGTAACTAATACAACACCAGGCTTTCCCGAGGATCTTGCATAACCTTCTGCTGCATGTCCCGCACCTTGTTCATGTCTTACTAAAATATGTTTTATACTTTCGTGATTTTTTAATTCATCATAAATTGGAAGAACCGCACCACCAGGATAACCAAATATATATTCTACATCTTGATCCTCAAGACATTTGAAAACAATTTCTGCACCTGAATATAATTTAGACATTTGGCCAATCTAGCTGAAGTTGAGCTAATTGGTCAAGTTTTAGCAGAAATTATTTTAAAATTTTTTTGAATGGATTTTTTGATTTTGGATCAATTTTGTGCCAATTAATCATATGACCTCGAGACCAAGTACTCTGTCTTTTGGCGTATTGTCTAGTTTTTATTAATATCTGTTCTTTAATATCGTTCAATTCAGCTTTTTTACTTAAAAAAGTGTTTATCTCTTTAATACCAATCACATGATTAACGCTATTCAGTTTGTTAATTTTAATGAGATTAAATTTCTTTACTTCTTTTATGGCTCCTAAATCAAACATCCTATCTATTCTTTTTTTAATATTCTTTATTAATTTGTCTCTTGGATAATCCACATAAGTCATCACAAACTCATTCTTATCAAAAAAGGTCTTTGTTTCTTTAAACCATTTGTATAATGATTTTTTTGTAAGCTTTTTAACTTCGTACGCTCTAATTGATCTATTAACATCATTTGAATTAACAAATTTTTTAGAGACAGGATCTAATTTGACTAATTTTTTATAAAATTGCTTTTGGCCCAATTTTTTATGAAGCTTAAGTATCTTGTTTTTTTCTGAAGGTTTGAACTTTGGAATGCTTACTAATCCATCCACTAAAGCTTTAAAATAGAGGCCAGTTCCACCAACAATAATTGGAGTTTTATTCTTTTTTCTAATTAGATTAATTATTTTGATACACTTTTTAAGCCATTGGCCAGTCGAAAATCTTTTCCGCACATCAATGATGCCAAATAAATGGTGTTTAATAGTTTTTTGATCTTTTTCTGAAGGTCTTGCTGTTAGAATTTTAAGTTGTTTATAAACTTGCATGCTGTCTGCATTAACAATTTCTCCATTGATTTTTTTCGCTAGGTTGATTGCTATTTTTGATTTTCCAGAGGCTGTAGGACCAGCAATAAGAATGATTTTGGACTTGTAGTCCATGTTATTTTAGTTTGACACCTATATATCTTTTTTGATTTTGATCATTAATCACAGCTATTAAAATTGTTTTACTTGATGTTTTTAAAGCTGCATTTACTAAATTATTTAGTTCAGTTGGACTCTTAATATTTCTTTTTTGAGCTTCAACTATTAAATCACCAACTTTTAAATAGTTTATAGGACTTTCGGTATCTATCTTTGTGATCACAACTCCAGTTGTATTTAATGGAATTTTTTTCTCAACTAAATCATCTCTTGTTATTTTTCTTACTTCAATTTTTAATCCATCTATGAAAGTCGTTTTAGGTTTTGTTGGTTTTTCTGCTTTAAAATCCTCAGAAGTTTCTAATCTACCTAACGTAATTTTTTTTGTAATTTCTTTTTTATTTCTCCAAACTTTAACATTTACAACCTTTCCGACTTTTGTTTGTGCAACAATTAAAGGAAGTTCTTGCATCTCATTAATCTTTTTTCCGTCAAATTCTAGAATTATATCACCATCCTTTATCCCGGCTTTATCTGATGGACTGCCCGGCGCAACACTTGCAACTAATGCACCTCTTGCTTTTTTCAATTTTTCTACATCAGCTATTTCTTTTGTAACTGTTTGAATTCTTACCCCTAACCAACCTCTTTTTGTTTCACCAAATTCTAAAAGTTGATCTATTACTAATTTCGCACTGTTTGATGGTATAGCAAATCCAATACCGATGGATCCTGATTGACCTAATATAGCAGTATTAATTCCTACCACTTCTCCTTTCATGTTAAATAGCGGACCTCCAGAATTTCCTGAGTTTATAGATGCATCAGTTTGAATAAAATCTTCATAACGTGCCATACCAATATTTCTATTTCTTGCTGAAACTATTCCTGCGGTAACTGTTCCACCTAATCCAAATGGATTTCCAATTGCTATGACCCAATCTCCAATTCTTGCAGTATCTGAATTTCCAAATTTTACTGTTTCAAATTTATCATCAGTAATAATTTGTAAAACCGCAACATCAGACAAAGGATCGGTTCCTAAAATTTTTGCTTTATATTCCTTATTCTCATTTGTTCTAATAAATATATCTTCTGCGCCTTGAATTACGTGGTTATTAGTAATAACAATTCCTTTTTTATCAATTATAAAACCTGAGCCTAGTGCGCTTGATTTTCTTTTTTGAGGTGTTCCAAACTCTTTAAACATGTCTTCAAAAGGTGATCCTGGCGGGAATTCAAATGGAAAAGGATTTACGTTTTTAACAACAGTTGTAGATGTTGAAATGTTTACAACGGCAGGCATTAACTTTTCAGTTAAATCAGCAAATGAAGCAGGTCTTTCTTGTGAAATTGCTGAGTGACTGAAAAATATAAAAACTATAATTGAAAATATTGATCTGAGAGCCCTCATTATCGTTATCCTTTAATAAACCATATAATAAAGAAACCAATTAAAGCGAATATAATTCCACCTGATCTTAATTGTTTATCATTAACCATTTTTAGTTTTTCTAACATACTTTTCATTTTTGAAGGAAATAAGGCATAAAGAATTCCCTCAATAAAGAGAAATAAACCGAAAGCGACAATTAAGTCGTCCATTTTACTAATTTTTAATTTGTGCTTTTACGTTTCCAAAGAATTTGAAAAATTCACTGTCAGGTGACATTATAAGAGAGGTTTCACCACCTATTAATGCTCTTTCATAAGCTTGCATAGCTCTATAGAAAGCGAAGAATTCTGCATCTTTTCCAAAAGCATCAGCGAATATTTTATTACGCTGACCATCACCTTCACCCTTCATGATCTCTGATTTTTTTTGAGCCTCTGCAAGAATAACTGTAACTTCTTTATCAGCTGTAGAAGTAATTGTTACAGCCATCTCTGCTCCTTTTGCTCTAAACTCTTTTGCTTCCCTCTCCCTTTCGGTTTGCATTCTTCTATAAATTGCATCACTGTTTGCTTGTGGTAAGTCTGCTCTTTTAATTCTTACATCAACTATTTTTATACCAAAGTTTTGTGCTTCATTATTAACTCCTTCTTGAATAAGAGCCATTTGTTTATTTCTATCTTCAGATAATAAAGTTTGAAGTTCTTGAGTACCTAAAACACTTCTTATTCTTGAGTTAATAATTGTTGATAATCTTGATCTAGCAACTCTTTCATTTCCAACAGAAATATAAAATTTTAATGGATCCACAATTTGAAATCTTGCAAATGCATCAACGATTAATCTTTTTTGATCTGATGCAATTACCTCTTCTGGTGGAGCATCTAAATTTAAAATTCTTTTATCTAAAAATACAACGTTTTGTATAAACGGTAATTTAAAATTTAAACCAGGTTTAAGTATAATTCTTTTTGGATCACCAAACTGAAGTACTATCGCTTGGTTTACTTCTTTTACAATAAAAATTGAAAAGAATACTGTCAAAGCTAGAACACCAATTATTGGAAGAATAATTTTTTTCATTTAATTTGTTTTCTTTTTTAATTCTGGAAGTGGCAAGTAAGGAACAACTCCTGATCCTGCATTCTTCTCTATTATTACTTTATCTATATCTGCTAAAACTTTTTCCATCGTTTCAAGATACATACGTTCTTGTGTAACTTGTTTTGCATTTTTGTACTCATTAAAAATTGCGGTAAATCTACTTGCTTCACCCTCTGCTTTTGCAACAACCTCTTTTTTATACGCTTCAGCAGCTTGTAAGATTTTTTCAGCTTCACCCCGTGCTCTTGGGATTACATCATTAGCATAAGCTTCAGCTTCGTTTTTTGATCTTTCCATGTCAGCTCTTGCAGCCTGAACATCTCTGAACGCATCAATTACTTGATCTGGTGGGTCTGCTTTTTGCGTTTGTACCTGTGTTATTTGAATTCCGCTTTGATATTCATCTAAAATATTTTGTATAATCTCACTTGCATCAATCTCTATTTGTGACCTTCCTTCAGTCAAAATTGGTTGAATGTCACTTCTAGCTATTACTTCTCTCATTGCTGTTTCTGCTGCAGCTTTTACCGTTCCCTCAGGATCTTGTATCTTAAATAAAAAATTTCCAGCATCTTTTATTACCCAAAAAACAGAAAAGTCTATGTTTACAATATTTTCATCTCCAGTTAACATTAAACTCTCTTCGGGAACATCAGCTACAACACCTGATGTAAAACCTGTATCTCTTTCTGATCTAAAACCAATATCAATTCTATTAACTTTTGTTACTTTGGGAGTTAAAACACTCTCCACTGGAAAAGGAATATGATAATTTAATCCAGGTTGTGTTGTTGAAACAAATTTACCAAATCTTAAAACTACACCTTGTTCATCTGGTAAAACTCTGTAAAGTCCGCTCAGTGCCCACACAATAACCAAAATTGTAAGTCCAAAAATAATTGGTTTTCCTCCACCTGAAGCTCCCCCAGGTAGAAATTTATTTATTTTATCTTGAAGATTTTTTATTAATTCATCTATATTCGGTGGAGTTGGACCTCTTCTTCCAGATCCATTTCCTGAACCTCCTCCAGGGGGTGATCCCCATGGACTTCCACCTCTACCTCTAAAATCATCGACCATGACAATGTATATAGTGTCTTTAATGTGAAAAACAAGTTAAGTATGTTAAAACTTCCATATAAATAGTGGACTTAATGAAGCAATGATTGAAAAAACAAGAGCAAAAACCTTTACTAAAAACCCGATTATAGGCACTAAATTCACAATAGCAGTATCAAGCGCGAAAGGTGGAGTAGGCAAATCTACTTTTGCATCGAATCTTGCATTAGCTTTGAACAAACAAGGATGTAAAGTTGGTTTGTTAGATGCTGATATTTATGGACCATCTTTACCAAAGTTGTTTGATATAAATCAAAAACCTGAAAGTGATGGTCAAAACTTAATTCCAATAAACAAATACGACATCCAATGTATGTCAATTGGTTTTTTAACTGACGAACAAACTCCTATGATTTGGAGAGGACCAATGGTCACTAGCGCAATTAAAACATTTACACAAAAAGTTGCTTGGAAAAATTTGGATTTTATAATTGTAGATATGCCTCCGGGGACTGGTGATACACAACTTACTTTTTCACAAGAAGTTAAAATGGATGGTGTCATTATTGTTTCTACACCACAGGAATTAGCCCTTCAAGATGTAAAAAGGGGAATAAAAATGTTTGATAAACTAGGAACTAAAATTTTAGGTTTAATTGATAATATGAGTTTTTTTTTAGGAGATGATGGAAAAAAATATAATATTTTTGGTGAAGGAGCGGTAAAAAGAACTGCGGATGAATTTGATAAAGAATTTTTAGGAGAAATACCAATTAGTCCTGAAGTTGGAAAACAGGGTGACATTGGAATTCCAATTGTTCAAGGATTGCCAGATCATTTAATCTCAAAAATTTATCTAAAATTAGCTGAAAAAATAAAAAAAATATATTTTTAAAAAAATAACATCATCCAATCTCATTTTTTTTTTCATAATATTTAAGGTAGTAATCTAAATCTTCTGGAGTTCCCAAGCCCCACATATTTTCAACATCAGAAATTTTGATTATCTTTTTATCTTTTATTGCTTCATTAAAAACTGGACAAACATAAAACTCATTATTGACCCTTATATCATTTTTTATCATTTGCTCTGCATATTTTACAAAATCATCTCCCCTCCTCCAGTAATACACTCCAACCGTTGCATGGTTTGAAATAACTTTCTTTTCTGCTACCTCTGTTACAACGTTATTGTTATCAACTTTTGCATAAGACCATTTTGGATGAATTGCGTTAAATGTTAAAATACCACCATCAATTTTTTTTGTTGAAAAATTATACATTGTTTCAGATGGACTCCACTCTATAAACTGATCAGAATTAGCAATTACAAGTGGTTTATTATTATTAATAAACTTTTTTGCTAACAAAACCGTGCATGCAGCTCCTTCAGTTAGTTTATCAATAGCAATAATTTTGCAATTTGGAGCCATCATATTCAATAAGCCTTTAATGTTATATTTTTCAATGTGCTCCCTCCTAACGATAAAAATAAAATTTCCTTTCAGACCTAGGCTCTCAACAATTAATTGTATCATTGGTTTTTTATGAACTTCAATCATTGGTTTTGGAAAAGTATAACCAGCTTTAACAAACCTGCTCCCTTCACCAGCCATAGGTATAACAATGTTAAGTTCATCATCATCCCAGTTATCTATTTTTTTTGAAAATTCTGATTTTTTATTATTTATAAAATTTATAATATTTTTATAACTTACATCGCCTAAAGATTTTATTGGCATTAATTTTGCTCCAGCCTCTTTTGCAGAAATTCTACCATTATGAGAATCCTCTAAAATCAGAGTATTCTTAGGCTTGCTTGACAGATTTATCATACATCTCAAATAAATTTCTGGGTGAGGTTTTGGATTTTTAATTTTTTCAGTTGAAATTCTATAATCAACAAATTTTTGAATTCTTAGTTTTTTTATTGCAATTTTTAAAGTTTCATCTATCGCATTTGTCGCTATTGCAATTTTATATTTTTTTGAAAGTTTTTGAAAAATAGAAAATATTTCCTTGTCAAATTGTAGGTTTTTTTCAAGCAACTTTCTTGTATATCTATTCTTTAATAGTTTAATTTTTTTGTTAAGTTTTTTTGGTACAAGTTTTTTTTTATTTAAAATCTGTAATTTAGTTATAGTAGGTAAACCATCATAAGTTTTTAAATGATCCTCATAACTAATTTGATATTTTATTTTATTATCACTTATCGCTCTATTTAAAGCTTCAAAATGAAGGTTTTTGGAGTTAATTAGTACACCATCAAGATCAAATATTATTGTATCAATCATTGCAAAATTTTAGTTAATGAAGTGGTCTTTTAATCCAAAAGACTGCATCAACTCATTCCACTCTCGCTTTGAAAGTCCAGAGTTTTCAATATCAATTTTTTCCCCATTAATTAATTTTTTTAAAATAACTTTTCCTTTCAACGATACTTCAGTTCCACCAACTCTATAATCCATAAAAGCATCATGTGTAATTGGAACCCATTTTTTTAATGTATCCATCATTACATCTGCATACGCTCTGATCTCATATTGCGCATGATGATCAGCCCTTAACCTTAAAAAATTCATTAAATTTAATAGGTCAGTTTTCCAATACCATTGAGTATAAGTATTTAATGTTAAATTCATTCTAGCAAGTTCTCTTGCTAGCCCAGGTTTATTCTCGTCAATTTTTGAGCCATCGTACCTTTCATTTAACATAGACTCATAATTCTGATAAGTTTTTTCAGCATCATTCTTCAACAAATCTAAAACTTTTTTTGCTTGATCACCCTTAAGAACTTCTCCTCTACCTTGTCTGTTATTTGTTGACTGTGCAGCTAGATGTTCTCCTTTTGGTAAATAAAACTCTTTGTCTAAAATTGAATATCTTGCAGAATATTCATTTACATTTGCTGTTCTATGTCTGATCCACTGTCTAGCGATAAAAATTGGTAACTTAACATGATATTTTATTTCACACATTTCAAAAGGCGTGCTGTGCCAGTGTCTCATTAAGTATTTTATTAAACCACTGTCTGTAGAAACTTTTTTAGTACCTTTTCCATAAGATACTCTTGCAGCCTGGACTATAGATGTGTCATCACCCATATAATCAATTACTCTCACAAAACCGTGGTCTAAAACAGGAATAGCCTCATATAATATTTTTTCAAGATTAGGTGCGGTGACTCTTTTTGTTCTGTTCTCTTGTGACTGCAGGTCTTTTATTTCTTGAGTTTGTTCTTTGGTTAACTTCATGATTTTTTATTGAATCTTGTATTATAACTTTTATATTAATAGTGTTGGTTTTCCAACTATGACGATAAACGAATTTCGTAATAAACATTGCGGACGTGGGGGCAGTACCCACCACCTCCACCATTTACAACTTATGGGGGTGAACTAGGATCGACGAGTGTCTAAAAGCTATTTTTTCGTTCGGAATTGTTCCACCGTGACGGGCTATTTACAATTGCAAATGATAAATTTGCTCTTGCTGCTTAATTAATTTATTAATTAAGTAACGGGGTTTGGGGCACCTGGCAACAGAACGCCCCTTAAAATATGATTGCTTTGTTTACCACATACACAACTCACCACGTCTATTTCGAAAATAAAATTTTTAAGGAATTTAAAGAATTGATTAATATTTGCGAGACCAGCACCTTAAAGCCTAAGTTTTCAACAGAAGTTCAGTTTGAAAAAAAGAGAGACATATATGAAAAAAAAAAATTTTTCCAAAACAAAAAAATGAGTTTTAAAAGTAAAAGTTATTTAGTTAAGAATATTAATGATCAAAATGTAATCAATATACTGAAAATGAACAGGATAAAATTTATAATAGTTTTTGGCACTAGAAAAATTAAGAAAAAAATAATAAATAAATATAAAAATAAAATATTTAATTTACACGGAGGAGATCCGGAAGAATTTAGAGGGTTAGACAGTCATTATTGGTCTATATATCACGAAAATTTTAAACTTTATTCATGCTTACACAAGATAAACACCAAACTTGATGATGGTGATATCATTTTTAAAAAAAAAATAAAGTTAAACAAAAATGTAAAGATACATCAATTAAGATCAATTAATACATTATGTTGTATTTCTATTGTTAAAAATCTTATTAAACTTATTAAGAATAAGAAAAAAATTCCATCCTTAAAACAGAAAAAAATAGGTCGATACTATTCATTTATGCCTAAAGAGATAAAAAAAAATATAGAAAAAAAATTTTTAAGAGAAAATGGATGAAAAAATATTCTAAATTTCTAAAAAAGAAAAGCCTCACAATTTTTCTTTTTCACGGTGTAATCGATAGAAATCCTTTTAAGATCAGAAATTATACGAAAAAACACTTATTAAAAGAAGATTTCATCAAGGTGCTTAACGACTTAGAAACTAAAGGAAGATGTATTTCTTTAGATGAAGTTTATTTAACGATGAAAAAGAAAAAAAAATTTAAAGATTTTTCTTATTGTATAACATTTGATGATGGTTTTTATAATAATTTTAAAATTGCTGCTCCTATATTAAAAAAAAAAAAATTATTTGCTACCTTTTATATTACAACAAACTTTATCGATAAAAATGAAATGAGTTGGATCGATAAAATTGAACAAATGGTTGAAAAAATTAAATTTGTGAAATTAATATATATTTTCAATAAGAAATTCAAAATCCAAAATACTCACAAATCTAAGATAAGGTTTCTAAATTCAGTTCGTAGACATGCAAAAAAATCTAAGACTAATTTTGAACAATTAGTATCAAGTATCAAATCGCAGATTGGATATAATGATAAATTATCTAACTTGAATAATATTCTAGATAAAAAAATGAATTGGTCTCAAGTAAAAAAGCTTAATAAATCAAAATATTTTTCAATAGGTGGTCATACAATAAATCATACTATACTTTCTTTTTTAAATTTTGAAGATGTTAAAAAGGAAATTGCTAATTCTATTTATACTATAAAGAAAAAAACAAATATTAAAGTTGAACACTATAGTTATCCAGAAGGATTGAAACACACATATGGAAAAAGAGAAATTAATTTACTAAAAAAAAATGGAATTAAAATTTGTCCTTCAGCAGAATTTGGTATTAACACAAACAAACAAAACTTATTTAATTTAAAGAGAATTTTTGTAAACTAAGATAAAAAAATAATTTTGAAATGAATGAACCAAACAAACTTAAAAAGTTTATAGATTTGATTAAAAAATTCGAAAAGGATTTATCTTTTAAAATCGCTGAAATCGGAGCTCATCCTTATGGAGATCCAAAAGAAAATTTTCATCAGTTATTGGACTATTTCCCAAATTCAAAAATTTATGCCTTTGAAGTAGATGAAGAAGAATGTAAAAAACTTAATACAACTTGTAAAAAAGGAATAGAATTTTTTCCATTTGCCTTAGGGGAAAAAAAAGAAAAAAGAAAATTTTACCAAACATATCATCCAGTCTGTAGTTCTTTATACGAGCCTAATGAAAAATTAATTCGTAATTATAATAATTTAAATATTGCATACTTAAAAGAAATAACTGAGATAGAAACTATTAGCTTAGATGAATTTTTAAAATTGAATAAAATTGATGATCTTGATTTCATAAAAATTGATATACAAGGCGCAGAATTAGATGTGTTTAAAGGCGCAAATAAAATACTAGATAAAGTTTTAATGATCGTCAGCGAAGTTGAGTTTGTTCACCAGTATATTAATCAACCACTTTTTGGAGACGTAAGCTCGTTTTTAGATGGAAAAGAATTTATGTTTCATAAGTTTTTAGGCTTTGGTGGAAGAACATTGAAACCAGTCATAATGGGAAACAATGAAAATTTTGCCACTCAACAATTTTGGTCTGACGCTATTTTTATAAAAAAAATTAATGATGTTTCAAAAATGGAAAGTTTAAATTTGCTTAAAGCCTCAATTCTATCCTTTATTTATGGGAGTCCAGATTTAACTTTTTTTTATTTAACTGCATATGACAAAAAAAATAAAACTGATATTTCTAATTTGTATCAAAAAATTTATTGAAAAATGAAATTTTTAGAAAAATTTTTTTATTCTTTATCACGGTTCCATCATAAAAGAATAATAAATTATCTGAATAATTTTGACATTCAAACTGTAATTGATGTAGGCGCACATAAAGGAGAGTTTTTAACTTACGCATTAAATCTTAAAACTGTTGATACATTCTATGCTTTTGAGCCGCAAAAAAAAATATTTGCTGATCTGAAGAATAATTTTTTAAAATATAAGAATATATCTTTTATCAATCAAGCAGTTGATAATAAGATTTCAAAAAAAAAAATATATATTAACAATTTAACTATGACATCTACCATGTCTGAATTTAATGAGAGATCTGTCTATTTGAGAATCAAGAATTTTTTAGCAGGAACGAGTCGAAATTACATAGAAGAATACGAAGTTGATACAACATCTATTGATATCTATTTTAAAAATATAAATCTTAAAAAAAGCCTTCTGAAAATTGATGTTGAAGGATTTGAAGCCAACGTTATTGAGGGTAGTAGAAATAAACTGAACGAAGTTTTATTCATAATCGTAGAAAATCAATTTGGAAATCATTATAAAAATAGAGACTTTAATTCGATCAAAAAAATCTTAACTAACACTGGTTTTAGTATTTGTAAAAAATTCAATTTTCCAACAATGCATTATCAAGATGTATTATTTAAAAAAAATTGATAAAGTTATTTTAAAAATTTTTCTAAATTGGGTTTAAAATACTTTGGACCTTTCATAACTTTTCCAATTTGATTATAAATAGGTTTTCCATCCTCACCTAGTTTACTCATATTTGAATTTTGAACTTCATCAAAACATTTGTCTAAATTAATTCCTAGTGCATGTCCTGCGCCGTAAGTTACATAAAGTATGTCAGTTAAAGCATCAGCCACTTCTTTTAAATCTTTATTTTTTAAAGCTGCTTTAAACTCCTCCAACTCTTCTTCGATTAAACTTAATCTTAGATTATTTATCTTTTCTGAGGCAAATCCAGCCGTAGTTTTAACCTCTTGTCCAAAAGTTTTCATAAAAAAACCTACTTTTTCAAAATTCGTCATAATGCTCCTATATTATTCTTGTAATTTTTAATGTATAAGAATTAATATCTTATCCAAATGAAATTTAGAAAAGAAATCGACAGCATGGGTGAAATAAGTGTCCCTATGGACAAATATTGGGGTGCTTCAACACAAAGATCTAAAAAATATTTTGACATAGGAAAAATTTTTGTAAACAAAAGTCTTATAAAATCTATTGCAATTATTAAGCTAGCTGCTGCAATAGTTCATAAAAAAGAAAAACAAATAGATACCAGTATATCTAATGCAATTATCAAAGCCTCTAGGGATGTTATTTCAGGAAAATTAGATGAAAATTTTCCTTTGAAAGTTTGGCAAACTGGTTCGGGTACTCAGACTAATATGAATGTGAATGAAGTCATTGCTAATCGTGCAATTCAAATACTGGGTGGAAAAATTGGATCAAAGAAACCTGTTCACCCAAATGATCATGTCAATAAATCTCAATCAACTAATGATGTTTTCCCCACTGCAATGCATATTTCAATAGTCAAAGAAACTAATAGAAAATTGTTACCAAGCTTAAAAGATCTTCTTAGCCAATTAAAAAAAAAAGAAAAAAGTTTTAGAAAAATCATAAAAGTTGGCAGGACACATTTGCAAGATGCTACACCATTAACTCTTGGGCAAGAGTTTTCTGGTTATGTGTCTCAATTAAAAAATTGTATAGACAGGATTGAAAGCTCATTAAAAGAAATTCATTATTTAGCACAAGGTGGAACTGCAGTTGGAACTGGGATAAATTCAAGAAAAAACTTTGATATAAAAATTTGTAGACAGATTAGCAAGATTACAAAAATAAAATTTATACCTGCAGAAAATAAATTTGCGGCATTAGCGTCCCACGATGCAATTGTAAATTTTTCAGGGACTTTAAATACTATAGCTGTATGTCTAATGAAAATTGCAAACGATATACGTTTTTTAGGATCTGGTCCAAGAGCTGGTTATGGTGAGCTAATCTTGCCGGCAAATGAACCTGGGTCATCAATAATGCCAGGTAAAGTAAACCCAACCCAATGTGAAGCTGTTACTATGGTCTGTGTAAAAGTTATTGGCAATCATACTGGAATTACTTTGGCAGGTTCGCAGGGTCAATTTGAGTTAAATGTATTTAAACCTCTAATTGCCCACAACATTTTACAATCTATAGATCTATTAGCTGACAGTTCATTAAATTTTTCAAAATACTGCGTTAAAGGTATTAAAGCAGATATTGTTAAAATAAAAGATGATCTTAACAATTCATTAATGCTCGTTACAGCGCTCGCTCCAAAAATTGGCTATGATAATGCAGCAATGATTGCAAAAAAAGCACTTAATAACAAAACGACTTTAAAGATTGAAGCAATTAAATCTGGATTAATAAATGAAAAAGAGTTCGATAAAGTGGTTGATCCAAAAAAAATGACTCAACCTGAATAGCTAGAGAAAATTTTATTTACAAAACTTTTTAAACTAATCCAATTATTAACCTTAATTGAATTATTATTATAGTCATAAATAAGTTCATCAAGAATTTCGTTTACATCAGAGTCTTTATCATTAATAGAAATATGAAAAATTTTTGTATCCATTGTATTGAGGTTTGTATTTATACCAAAAGAAATTTTTTTGATATCCTTCTGATTTTTTTTTGCAACTACAAATTTCCTATTAAATTTGTTTATATTAAATATTTCAAAATTGAATAGTCCTTGAAACATTAAACTATTTTCTTCTTTATAAATACTTCCAGATTCAAATAATAATTTTGCAATTTTTTTATTTTCAATAAAGGAGTTGTTCAGCTCTATTTTTTCACCTACAAAATTCCAATTTAAAAAAATTTCATTAAAAAAGACAGCGTTAATCAACTTATTGCTAGAAATTGAAAATTGTCCATTAAGATTGTTATTTAATAACACATCTCTTGAGAAAATTTCTTTGAATATATTTTGACTCGGATTTAAATCACTTAAATCGAGTTTATCAATTTTAGATTTTATTTTAAAGTCGAATGGATCAAAATCAACAGTACCCTCATAAAAAAATTTATCTGTTCCCAAAAAAGAGTTGCTAGATTTTAACAAAATTTTATCTTTCTCTAAAAAGTAATCAAAAATTAATTTTGATCGTTTAAAATTAATTCTAAAGGTTTTCTTTTTATCATCAATGAAAGATTTGTTCGTAACATTTAGTTTTAATGAATTCAAAATTATTTTTGTTAAATTTTCATTTAAATTTTTATCATTTTTCCACTCGAAACTAAAAGGAATATTGAAAATTTTACCTTGTGAAGACATTATGTTTTGTTTTTTCAACTCGTCATAATAAATAAAAATATTGTTTAGGTTTAAGAATGAAACAATTTGATTTTGATCATTTTTATAAAAAATTTTACTTTTTTGAATTTTAATAGAATTGCTTGAAAAACCGTTTTTTAAAAATCTTTGTAAAAAATTGAAATCCGATTTTTCAATAAAAAAATTTGCCTCACTTATTTCAATTTTTTTAATTTCTATTTTCTTATTTATAAAATTATTTTGATTTATGAAAATTTTTAGTTTTTTGATCTGACTGAATTCTTTTTGATAACTACTTTTTTCAGTAAATATAATTACATCGCTAATAACATAGTGTGGCTTTGGAAGTATTGAATATTTGATTTCAGGTGTCAATGCAAATTCAAAGTTGTACTCCTTTTTAAGTTTAGTCTCTAATTCATTTTGTAGCGATTTCTTTACTAAGATACCTGGGATTGATAAGTATAATAAATACAAAAAGAAGAGTATGCTAAGAAAGAATAAAGCGTAATTTACTCTGAATTTTTCAACCACATAAACTTCTATATTTTTTAATCTAAATCGATAAAAGATTGACTTAATTTTGTTTATTTGCGCATTGATAAATAAAGAAAATTTATTAAAACTCTTCTTAGTTTTATTTCTCTTAAAAAAGCTTTTAATGGAAAAGGATCGAATTTTTAAATTTTTCATTATTTTATAAATGATTTATAGTGATTTAAAATAAATGATAAACTCTGAATATATAAAAAAATTGAATAATTTCCAAAAAGAGGCGGTTTTGCATACTTCAGGACCGCTCTTAATTGTTGCTGGAGCTGGATCAGGTAAAACTAAGGTTCTGACCTCAAGAGTTGCAAATATTGTTGAAAAAAATCTTGCCTTTCCAAACGAAATACTTGCCGTAACTTTTACCAATAGAGCAGCGAGGGAGATGCAGAATAGGATTAGTTTAATTCTTAAGAAGAAAGCGGTTGGTCTACCATGGCTTGGTACATTTCACTCAATATGTGCAAAGATATTAAGAAAACATGCTAAAGCTATTAATTTAACACAAAATTTTACTATAATAGATCAAGATGATCAGCAGAGATTAATTAAAAATATTTGTAAAAGTAAAAATATTGATATCAAAAAAATTTCTCCAAATTTTGTGCTAGCTTTAATTAATAAATGGAAAAATTCTGGTTGGTATCCAAAAAACGTTAAAATCTCTAGGGGACAGATTTTAGAGAAAAACATGTTAGAAGTTTACAAAGTGTATCAGGAGAAACTTACTGACCTAAATGCATGCGATTTTGGAGATTTAATTCTTCATTGTGTTAAAATTTTTGAGGAAAATCAAGATATCAACAAAATTTATTCAAAAAAGTTTAAATATATTCTTGTAGATGAATACCAGGACACAAACTATATTCAAAGCAAATGGCTAAAACATTTAACATTATTGCATAATAATATTTGCTGTGTTGGTGATGATGATCAGTCAATTTACAGTTGGCGAGGTGCAGAGATCAAAAATTTTTTAGAATTTGATAAAGTTTATAAAAACAC
This sequence comes from Candidatus Pelagibacter communis, assembly GCF_001180105.1. GTDB lineage: Bacteria > Pseudomonadota > Alphaproteobacteria > Pelagibacterales > Pelagibacteraceae > Pelagibacter > Pelagibacter ubique_K. The sequence goes on along the minus strand of NZ_CVSO01000002.1, from coordinate 14,978 downwards.
AAAAATTATTAGATTGGAAGATAATTATAGATCGACTCAAAATATTTTAAATGTTGCATCCCACTTAATTTCTTATAACGAAAATAGACTTGGAAAAAAATTGAATTCAAATAAAGCTGAAGGTGAAAAAATTAGATTAAATTGTTTTAGAAATGGAAAAGATGAAGCTATAGGTGTATCAGACATAATTGAAAACGAACTTAAAAAAAAATATTCATATAATAATATTGCTATTCTTGTTAGGGCGATTTTTCAGACAAGGGAATTCGAGGAGAGATTTTTGAAGATAGGCCTGCCATACAGAATACTAGGTGGGACTAAATTTTACGAGAGGGCTGAAATTAAAAATTGTATTGCTTATTTGCGCATCATTCAACATGAGAAAGATGATCTTGCTTTTGAAAGAATAGTAAATGTTCCCAAAAGATCTATAGGCGAAAGTTCATTTAAACAAATAAATGATTATGCAAGAAAAAATAATTTATCACTTGAAGTTTCTTCCCAAAATTTAATTGCTCAAAATTTAATTAAACCTAAAACTAAACTAGGGCTTTTAACATTTTTAAATATGATTAAGAAATGGAGAAATGATCACTTAATAAAGAAAATAAATCATGTAAAACTATTGCAGATTGTATTAGACGAATCTGGTTATTCAGCCTCCCTAAAAGATAAAAAAGATTTAGAAAATGAAAATAGACTTGAAAATATCAAAGAACTTTTAAGTGCAATGAAAGAATTTGATAACTTAGAAAGTTTTCTTGAGCATGTCTCTCTAGCAACCTCCATTGATCAACAATGGGACGGAGAGAAGATAAATTTAATGACTATGCATGCATCAAAAGGTTTGGAATTTGATGCAGTGTTTCTGCCTTGTTGGGAAGAAGGAATGTTTCCTCATCAGAAATCTATAGATGAGAAAGGTCAAAATGGTCTTGAAGAAGAAAGACGTCTTGCTTATGTAGGCATAACAAGAGCAAAAGATTTAAGTTTTATATCGTTTTCTTTGAATAGATTTTACCAAGGTGACTGGATAGATAGTTTGTCATCAAGATTCGTGGACGAACTTCCCGAAAAATTTATTGAAAAGAATAGCAATCTTGAGAGAGATGAACAAGATTTTGAATTTAATCAAGATATAGATAATGAAAATGAGAGCTTCAGAAGTCCCGGATGGATCAGATATCAAAAAAGATTAAAATGATCCCACAAAAATTAAAAGAATTAAAAAATAGATTATATCATCACAAAATAGATGGTTATATAATTCCAAAGAATGATGAATACTTTTCTGAGTTTGCCAGCAAGGATAAACTCAAAACTATTACAGGTTTTGATGGATCATTTGGACTAGCAATAATATTAAAAAAAAAAAACTTTCTATTTGTTGATGGAAGATACGTTGAACAGGCAAAAATTCAAGCAGGAAAAAATTTTCAAATATTAGAAATTCCAAAAAAACTTCCTTATCAAATTTTAAATCCGAATTTAAACTTGGGATTCGATCCAATGGTTTTCACCTCTAGAAACTTGAATTATTATTTTAGAAACAAAAATAAATTATCTCCAATAAATACCACATTGATAAAATCGGATATTTCAAAAAATTTTAAATCTCAGAAATTTTATACATTAAAACCAGATATAGTCGGGGAAACAGCAAATAATAAAATTAAAAGATTAATTCAGATTTTAAAAAAAGATGGAGCAGACCATATTTTTATTACAGCACCAGAAAATGTTGCTTGGCTCTTAAACATTAGAGGAAGAGACAATCCGTTCAGTCCAATACCTAATTGTAGAGTCATACTTAACAAAAAAGGAAAAATAAGTTTTTTTTCAAATATCAAAAATATTTCTTATATTCAAAAAAAAAAAGATTTTATCAAAACATCTTTTTTCAATGAAAATCAAATAATTAGTTTTTTGAATAATTTAAACGCAAAAAAAATAATAATTGATAAAACCACTTGTTCTTTTTTTTTTGAAAATTTATTAAATTTAAAATTTAAAATTTCAAATATTGGTGATCCTTTATATTTTATGAAATCTATAAAAAATAAAGTAGAAATAAAAAATACAATTAAAAGCCATATTTATGATGGTGTGGCAGTTACCAAATTTTTATACTGGATTAAGAAAAATCAAAAAAGAAAAGTTTCTGAAATTGATGCTGAAAAAAAATTAGAATCTTTTAGAAAACAAAATAAAAACTATTTGTTTCCGAGCTTCAATACTATATCAGCAACTGGTAAAAATGGATCAATTATTCATTACCGTTCATCAAACAAAACATGTAGAGAGATTAAACGAGATGATATATACCTCTGTGACTCAGGCGGACAATATAATTATGGAACCACTGATGTTACAAGAACCATTGCCTTTAAAGAACAACCCAAAAACATAAAAGATACTTTCACAAGAGTTTTAAAAGGACATATTGCAGTAGCCACTGCAAATATCTCAAAACAAAAGACTGGATCAAATATTGATAAATTAGCAAGAAGATGTCTTAAAAAAGTTAAAAAAGATTTTAGCCATGGTACTGGACATGGGGTTGGTTATTTTTTAAATGTTCATGAAGGTCCACAGGCAATTTCCAAGAGAAATTATATCAAGTTAAGAGAAGGTATGATACTAAGTAATGAGCCAGGATTTTACTCAAGGGGAAAATACGGAATTAGAATAGAAAATTTGGTCTATATCAAAAAAGAAAAAAATAATTTGGTTTTTAAAAACTTAACCCTTGCGCCAATTGATATGGGTTTGGTAAATGTTAGGTTGTTATCTTCTCTAGAAAAGAAATATCTAATCAACTATCATTTTGAGGTATATTCCAAAATTCATAAATTTTTGTCTTTGAATGAAAAAAAATGGCTTTTACAATCAATTTAACATTTTCTCTAAAGTTTTTTGATCAATTACCTTAATCTTATTTTTTTTTGCCAAATCTACTTTTTTACTAGTGGGTTTTTCTCCAATAACTAAGTAGTCTAGTTTATTGGTTACATTGCTCACAATTTTGCCTCCATTATTTTCAATCAACGATTTAGCTTCTGCCCTTGATATATTGCTAAGTTTACCAGTAAACATAAAAACCTGACCTTTAAGCTTTCCTCTGCTATTTTTTTCTTTAAAATTTTGAATATTTAATGATTGTGATAAATTTGAAATAACATCTAAATTTATTTTTTCATTGAAAAACATCTTTAATGAATTTAATTGAGTTTCACCTATTCCATCAATGTCAATCAGTTCTTCGATGTAATTTTTATTTTTTAATCGAAAAAAATTTTCTTTAATCTTTAAGAATTCACTTAAAAGCTTTGCATTTTCTTGACCTATATGCCTTATACCGAGTGAAAATATAAATTTATCTAATGAGATATTTTTTGATTTTTGAATAGATTTTTTTAAATTATCGACTGATAAGCTACCCCAACCATCTAAATTTGATATTCTCTCAAAATCTAAATTAAATATGTCCTGCGGTTGTTTAATAAGACCGATATCCCAAAAATTTTGGACTATCTTTTTTCCAAAACCATCGATGTTAAGTGCATCTTTTGATACAAAATGTTTGATTTTTTCTATAGAAATTTTTTCACATTTAAAACCTTCGCTTGTACATCGTCGAATGGCATCGTATTTTTTAGTTTGAGAATTAAATTCTTTAATAGTTTTTGAACCGCAAGATGGACAATTTGAGGGAAAGATAAATTTTTTAGACTCTTTTTTTCTTTTTGATAAATCCACCGAAATTACATGGGGTATTACGTCTCCAGCTCTCTCAATTTTAACTGTATCACCAATACGTATGTCTTTTCTCAAAATTTCTTCCTCATTATGAAGGGTCGCATTTGAAACCACCACCCCACCTATATTTACAGGCTTTACCTTAGCTACTGGTGTTAATGCACCAGTCCTACCAACTTGGATATCAATATTTAAAATTTCAGTAACAGATTTGCTTGCTGAAAATTTATGAGCTATTGCCCATCTTGGTGCATTCGTTACGAATCCCAATCTTTTTTGGAGTTCAAAATCATTAACTTTATAAACGATACCATCAATATCATAATTTAATTCAAATCTTTTTTTTTCTATATTTTGGTGATTAGTCAATAAATTTTTAATACCTATAATTTTTTTATTTAACTCTGAGGTTTTAAAACCCCATTTTTTTAATTTAATTAAAAAATTAGTCTGTTTGTCCATTGTTTGATCAGATGAAAATCCAAATGTATAGGCAACAAATTTTAAAGGTATGATGGAAGTTTTTTTAGGATCTTTTTGTCTTAACGAACCTGAGGCTGCATTTCGTGGATTAGCAAAACTATCTTTCATTTTCTCAAAATCATTATTTTGGATGAAAACTTCTCCCCTAATATCTATTTCATCAGGGAAATCTTTATGGTCTACATAATGTGGAATATCAGATATTGTCTTCAGGTTTGGAGTTATATCTTCTCCCTCATCTCCATTCCCTCTAGATAGGCCTCTGATTAGTTTGCCTGACTTATATGTAATAGAGGCCGAAATGCCATCGATTTTAGGCTCTGCACTATATTCAAACTCAAAATTTTTATTAAGATTTAAAAAATTTACAATTTTTTTTTCAAAATTTATCAAATCCTCCTCATTAAAAGCGTTAGCTAAGGAAAGCATCTTAACTCTGTGAGGATATTTTTTAAAATTTTTGGAGGGTTTAAATCCTAAAGTTTTGGAGGGAGAGTCTTTATCGGTAAAACCAAATTTCTTTTCAAGATCCAAAATTTCTTTTTTCAAAAAATCAAAATCATGATCTGATACTATTGGTGCGTTATCTTCGAAGTAATGTTTGCTAAATTTTTTATATTGCTTGATCTTTTCTTTATATTCTTTTTTTGCTTTGGATTTTTTCAACATTTTAATTGAAAAGTTTTTTAAATTTTTTCAAAATACTTTTTTTTTCTTTTCTAAGCTGAGTCTTTGACTTATAGTTTTTGTTAAAAATCTTATATGATTTCTCATACCAAATACTAGATTGATAATTATATCCAAGAATAGAGGCATACTTTTGGGACTCGTTTTTTAAACCAAGAGTAAAATATAACTCTACGAGTCTATGAAGTGCCTCTTCGACAAATATAGTTTTTTCATACTTTTCAATGACAGTTTTATATCTATTAATTGCTGCAATCCATTTCTTTTTTTTTATATAGTGTGATGCTATGTACATTTCTTTTGCAGCTAAATAATCGTCTATTAAATCGATTTTATATTTAGAGTCCAACGCAAAATCAGTGTTAGGGTATGTATCAATAATAAAATTGAATTTATCCTTAGCTTTAATTAATGGAGCAAGATCTTTCTTTTCATCAACAATTTTTTCATAATAACAAATAGCTAGTAAAAAATGTGCATAGGGTAAATCCTTATGCTTTGGATAAGTTTTTATAAATCTTATTAGCTCAGCTTCAGCATCATAATAATAATCTTGAGAATAATAAACATAAGCTGACATCAAAGCTGCTTTTGGTGCCCAAGGTGATTGTGGAAATAAAAGTTCGGCTTCATTAAATTTCTTTGCAGCAAAGAGTACATCTCCATTTTCAAATTCTTCATAACCTTCTTTAAATGCTTCAATCATTTGAGACTCCGCATCTTTTTCTTCTACAACAGAAATCTTTTCTTGCTTTGAACATGCTAAAACCATCACGCATAAATAAAGTATCAATAATGTATTTTTAAAAAAAACCATCTTATTAGAATATAAAAGACTAATTTAAAATTAATTAATCTTTACGCGATAGATTTTAGAATATTCTTGTTCAAAAAGGAATGAGGAATATTTTTCTCTTTTAGCTCAATAATTGAGAAATTTTCATTTTTGCTCAGTAATTTTCTTAAGCCTTGATTGGTGATATTGTGGCCACCATGACAAGAGGTAACTTTACCAACCATTTTAAAACCTGATAAATATAGGTCTCCAAGACAATCTAATATCTTGTGATTTACAAATTCTTTTTCATTTCTTAATTTTTCGTTATTAAGTATTTTGTTTTGTTTTACAACTATTGCGTTGTCCAGAGAACCCCCCTTAGCGAGATTTAACTTTTTGAGCTTTTCAATATCTTCATATAAACAAAATGTTCTTGAATTATACATATCCGACAAATCATCCATATAAATGTTAATATTATTTTTTTGAGTATTGATTAACTCATTTTTGAAACTTATTTCAAAATCTATTTCTAAACTTATCTTGCTTGGTTTAAAAGAAATAGATTTTTCACCCTCTTTGTAAATCACTTCTTTATTGATTGTTATTATTTTGATCGGTCGATCACTTATTTCAAAACCTGTCGAATTTATAGCTTGAACAAAATTTTTTGAAGATCCGTCAAGTATTGGAACTTCCTCAGAGTCAATTTCTATTAGCAAGTTGTCAACCCCTTTGCCGTATAATGCTGCCATTAAATGCTCGATAGTTGAAACTGATACACCATATTCATTTGAAATTTTAGTGCAATAAGAGGCACTCGATACATTAAAAACACTTGGATAAATAATATTATTAGATTTTATATCAGTCCTTTTAAAATATATTCCAGTATTTGGCCTCTGGGGAATTAGTTTAATGTTGACCTTTTTTCCGGAATGTAAGCCAATACCTGATAAACTTATTTCTTTTTTTAAAGTTTTTTGTTTTAAAATTGACATCAAGAGATCTTATATTCATCTGTAAAATCAAAGAAAAAACAAGTTATGTTACAAAACAATACAAGATTTAGCCAAAAAAATTGAACATTTTCTCGAAAAAACCCTGTTTTTTTGTGTGCATGTTATGCGTTATTACTTCTGATGGGTTGATGCCATCTATTACTTTCTTTGCTGCGATACAAGGACTGATATCACTTTTATCTGCGAACTTATTTGAATATTGATAACTAATGATTTTTTTTACTTCAATATTACAATCTTTAAAGATTTTATTTAATGTTTTAACAGTAGAGCTGTGAACTGTAATGAAGCTGACATCAATAATTAGTTCTTTATAACTAACATTTTCCGGAAATTCTAAATATTCTTTTCCATCAAGAATGTATTTATCAATTAATATATGTAGTATAATGCAATCTTTATTGTTTTTTACAATAAGTTGTTTCGCATCACTAATTAATCTAACAACATCGGTCTCTTTTATCTTATTTGAATCGTATTTATTTTTTAGACTTAAAGAGAAGTGATCATATTTAGCATCTGTAATTATATTTATTTTTTCAATAAAGTTTCCAACATATTTCTCAAAGTCTTTAATCTTTTCTGAAATGAACTTTGATAATATTATTAAATTAAGATTATTATCTATCGTGTCTGGCAACAGATATTTTTTTTGATAATTGAAATTATCGTCATTAGAGCTAAAATAATTTATGTGTAGATTATGACCAACTATTGCAAAATAAAAAGATTGATATTCTTTATTAATCATAAGTTATTATCTTATTAGGAATTCTTAAATCAATAATTCTTGATTTATTAAACTCATCATCATTTAAAAGTTTCGAACCAAAATTAAAATTATCAACTGATAAATTTGTTGAAAATTTAATTTTTTTTTTATTTCTTAATTCTACGTCTATTCTCTCGCTTGGAAAAAATTCTATTATCATTATTTTTTCAATTTCAAGATCTGATTTATCTATCATTTTCAAAGTTCGAAAAGCTTTTTTTATATTTTTAGTACCAATAATTTTAGGAACATTGGTTGGTAAATTTTCTAATTTAATTATTTTTCCGTTATTTCCTAGAACAACTAATTCATTCAAATATTTTATAGTACTAATGGCCTCAGCTGACTCAAAAAAAACTTTTACATGATTAGGATATATTTTTTTAACACTATAATCTTTTATAAAATTTAGAGAATTCATAAAATTAAATGACTCTTTTTTCAGTGTAAAAATGTTATATCCAATTAAACTAACTAACTTTTTCTCCAAGATTATGCTATTTTTTTTATCTAAACCAAGAACCTCAATTTTTTTAACATTAAAAAAATTATTTAATTTTAAATTTGAATTGTGTATTGAGGATAGAATTAAAAAAATAATAAAGTAAAAAAGAATATAATTTTTCTTATCTATTTTTTGAAGCATCTTTGATAATCCAGTCTATTAATGAAAAGAAATTCATTCCATGGTATAATGCTATTTCCGGCACTAATGAAAGATTTGTCATTCCTGGCTGAGTATTAGTTTCCAAAAGATAAAATTTCCCTTTATAAAATTTAAAGTCTGATCTGGTAACTCCTCTACATTTTAAAGCTTTGTGAGCTTTCAAAGCAATGTTCATCACTTTTTTATACTCTTTCATTTTAATATTCACCGGAATAATGTGTTTCGTTTTTGCTTTGGAACTATACTTCGCCTTATAATCATAAAATTTTCTTTTGGGTTTCAGCTCAATTGCTCCTAGCTTTTTTTTTCCAAGTATTGCAACTTGAATTTCTCTTCCTGGTATAAATTCTTCAACCAAAATTTCATCATAAGCTTTAAGCTTATTAAGATTTTTAACGATATTTTTTTCATTACAAATATAAACACCTAAACTTGATCCCTCATTAATTGGTTTGATAACTACAGGAAATTTAATTTTCTTTTTTAAAAATTTTATCACTTTTTTTTTATCTAAATCTATTCTTATTTTTTGAAATTTTGGTGTTAAAATCTTATTCTTAATGAATATTTTTTTTGAAATTTCTTTATCCATCGCCATCATGGAAGATAGGACACCTGAATGGGTGTATTTAAGACCTTTGCTCTCTAAGTAAGTTTGGATGAAACCATCTTCACCAAATCTTCCGTGTAAAGCGTTGAAAACAACATGGGGAGAAAACCTGTCAATATTTTTTGTCAAATTTTCGTCAGGTTCAACTATTCTACAATAATATTTTTTTTTAATACTGTTCATCACTGCTTTTGCAGTTTTGAGACTAATAGACCTTTCTCCTGAGATACCACCTCCGAGAATAAGAATTCTTTTTTTCATCTATTCTATTATTTCTATCTCAAGATCCAAAGATATACCTGTTTTTTTTTTGACTTCATCTTTCACAAAATTAATCAACTTGTTCATCTCAGAAAAAGAGGCATTTTTTGAATTAACAAAGAAATTGCTATGTTTAGATGAAATTTTAGCATCCCCAAAACTAATATCTTCAGGCACACTTTCACGAATAAGTTCCCAAACTTTTTTTTCGGTACTTTTTACTGGATTTTTAAAAGTACTCCCACCAGTTTTGACTCTTAATGGTTGAGATGATTCTTTAAGTTTTTTTAGTCTTTCAATTTCTTTTCTTATAAATTCCTTGTTACTTTTTTTACATTCAAATGTGGCACTTAAAAAGATTAAATCATTAGGTAAATTGCACTTTCTATAACCAAAAATAATATCCTTTGTTCTAATCGAGCTTACCTTTCCTTCAAAATCTACTACCTGAATTGAAACTAAAAAATCTTTGAATTCAGACCCGAAACATCCAGAATTCATTCTTATACCACCACCTACTGAGCCTGGTATACAAGACAAAAATTCTAAACCAGATAAACCATTTTCACAGGCAAAATCAGAAACATTTTTATCTAAAGATGAACAGCCAGCAACTAATTTATTATCATCAATCAATGATATATTGCTAAAATTTTTACCTAACTTAATAAAAATTTTTTCCCCCAATTTTTCACTAATTAAAAGATTAGATCCCGCTCCTAAAACATGTTTTTTATATTTTGGTACTATTTTTAAAAAACTTATTAGCTCTTTTAAATTTTCTGGTTTAAAAAAAACCTTTGCTGATCCACCAATATTCATCCAATTCAAATTTTTAAGAGAGAAATCAAATTTTAGATTAGAATTATTTTGATCTTTAAAGGTTTTAATTTCTTGCATGTTCATTGTTTAAGAAAATTTTTAAGCTCTTTTAACCATCCAGATATTGATCCAGCACCCATTCCAATTACAATTTCATTTCCTTTTAAATTGTTTTTGAAGAAATTTACAAGGTCTTGTTTTTGATTAACCATAATTACTAACGCTTTTGAATTTTTTGATATATCTTTAGCAAATTTTTCATATTTAAACTTCAATTTAATTTTTTCGCCTGCCTTATAAACGGGGCATAATAATACTTGATCTGAATTTTTAAATGATTTGCTAAAATCATTGCTTAAATCATTTAGTCTTGAAATTCTGTGTGGTTGAAAAATAGATATGACTTTTTTGTTTAAAAAGCTTTTTTTTACACCATTTAAAACTTCTTTAATTTCAGTTGGGTGATGAGCATAATCATCAAAAAAAGTTACACCATTAAAATCAAAAACTTTATTAAACCTTCTTTCAACCCCTTGAAAATCTTTGAGGCTTTTTTTTATTAAGCTTGTAGATATTCCTATATGAGAAGTTAATGCAAATGTTGCAGCCGCATTACTTATATTATGAAATCCAATTAAAGGGATTTCTATATTGTTGACACTTATCTTTTTTTTATTAGGTATTTTTATAATTAAATCAAAAATTGACCTATTTAATTTGTACTTTATATTTGTAATTCTAAAATTAGAATCTTTATTAACACCATAAGTAAAATAGTTTTTAACAAGATTTTTTTTAAGTAAACTTCTATTATTGACATCATCAATACACAAAAATGCTTTGCCGAAAGAGGGAACGTTTGAAATAAATTTTTCAAAATGCTTTTTTAAATTATCCTCAGATTTATAAAAATCCATATGCTCTCTATCGATATTAGTAATAATTGAATAAGTGAATGGGACTTTAATAAAACTACCATCAGACTCATCAGACTCGAGTACACACCATTCGCTTTTACCTAATTTGGCCGAGTTGTTAATTGAATTTATCACACCTCCATTTATTATTGTAGGATCTAACTTGGCTTTTGAAAAAACATTTGCAATCAATGAGGTTGTAGTAGTTTTTCCATGTGAACCTGCAACAACAATATTCTTTTTTAATGAGGTCATGTGTGCAAGCATGTCTCCTCTTTTGTAAATTGGTAAATCTTTTTTCTTAGCTGCGTTTAGCTCAATATTATTATTTTTAATTGCTGAGGATATGACAATAATATTAGCCTTGTTTAGATTGGAAATTTTGTGTTTTGTAAAAATTTTAATATTATTTTTTTTAAGTCTTTCAATGTTTTTATTTACTGAAATATCACTTCCTTGTATTTTAAAACCAAGTTGTTTCATTATTAATGCCAATCCACTCATACCAATGCCTCCTATGCCAATGAAATGGATTATTTCTTTTTTTCCTAGATTAATTTTCATAAAAAGTTTGTTCTATCATATTAAGGTTTTCAGACCATGATCCTTCAAAAATAAAATTACTCATTTTTTCTACTTTGTTATCTAACATTTGTTTGTTATGAATATTTTTTTCATAAAATTGATAGAAATAGTTTTCAAAAATCTCATGTTCATTAATAAGCCAACCAAAATTTTTATCCACATAAAATTTTGCATTAAAATATTGGTGATCATCTTTTGAAAAAGGAAAAGGAATTGCTAGAAATGGGATCTTTAAAGAAACTAATTCTGACAAAGTAGATGCTCCAGCGCGTGTGATTGCAAAATCACACAATGACATAATTTCACTTAATTTATCTTCAAAAGTAAAAACTTTATTTGTAATACTATTTTGTTCATAAAAGTTTTTTAAATATTCTTGGTTAGATTCACTAGTTTGGTGATATATAGTTAGGTTTATCATCTTTGAGATTCTTAAAATATCTTTAAGAAAGATAGTGTCTAATTTTTTTGCTGTTTGACTTCCTCCAATTATTAAAACTTTTAATTCTTTATCAGATGGTGAGGTTTTTTTTTGTCTCAAAAATTCTTTTCTAACTATGGGTTTGATTACTTTAAGTTTATACAAAAATTTTGAGGGTAAATTTTTTAAATTAGTTTCATAAGCAAATATTTTTTTGCAAAATCTTAACAATAATAAATTAGATCTCCCAATTACTAAATTGGGTTCAAAAAGGAATATTTTAATATTTAAAATTCTTGCTGCTAAGCAGTGTGGAATACTCATATATCCGCCTGTAGATAAAAGCAATTTTGGATTTTCTTTTTTAAGGAAAAATAAGGATTTTAAAAACGAAGCAATTAAAAAAAAAGGAAATATTAAAATACTAAAATTTTTTTTAAATTGTGGGATATGAATTTCATTTACATTATAATTTTCTTTTTCAATGAAATTTAGACCTCTTTTATCTGAAATTATTTTTACATTAAATTTTTCCTTAAAATAATCATAAAATACCTTAGCTGGTATAACGTGTCCTCCTGTCCCGCCAGTGCTTATTATCATGGAGCTCATTTATCTATTTTTCTCTTTGTTAAATTTAAAATTATTCCTATTAATATCGAGGAACCAATTATAGAGGAACCTCCATAACTAAGAAATGGCAAAGTCATTCCTGTTGTAGGTAAAAATCTAATATTTACTCCAATATGAACTAAAACTTGAAAAAGAATTAACATTACAGAGCCAACAAGTATTAATTTGAAACATTCATCTTCTACAGTTGATACTTTTTTGAAAACTCTAAAAATAAGACATAGAAATATTAAAATAATTCCTATTATTGATATTATTCCAAATTCTTCAGCTATTACGGCTATAACATAATCTGTATGGGCTTCTGGTACTCTAACATTCAAAGTGCCTTCTCCGATACCTTTTCCAAAAAAACCTCCATTCATAATTGCTTCTGATGCTCTCTCAGACTGATAATTTCCTTTTGAAGTTAAATCAAAAAATGAATCAATCCTAAATTTTATGTAATTCAATTTCGGGATAAAGTTAATCATCAGAAACAAAGTGCATAAACCAATTAATATAAAAATAATTAAAAATATAAGATTTATACCTGAAACAAATATGAGACTTAACCAAAGAGATAATACTAATAATGTTTGTCCAATATCTGGCTGCAAAAATAGTAAAAGGATAATTGGAATGATTGCGATTAAACTTAAAAGATATCTTGCATACTTATTCGAATATTTTTCAGATGTAAGTATCATTGATAGTATGATTATTAAAAATGGTTTAAGTATTTCGATTGGTTGGAACCTTGGAAAAAAGAATATATCTAACCATCTTTTAGAGCCTTTAACCTCCACACCAATAATTGGGACTAAAATTAAGGCACAAAATATTATCAAAAAAGAAACTAGTGACAGTTTATAAAAAGTTTTTTCTTCAAGTAAGGAAAAAAAGAAAATTGTGAAAATTCCTATCAGAGTATAAATAAATTGCTTAAAAAAAAAATAATAACTTGTTGTTTCAAGTTTGGTAGATGCAATTAAAGAAGTTGAAACAAGTGAAAAAAAAATACCTAAAGAAATTAACAAGATTATTAAAAAAAATAAAAATTTATCAATATTTTTCCACCAATTATATAAAGAAAAATTCATATCTTATTTTCTATTAATTCCAATTTTTTTTAACTGATAATTGAAATATTTTCCTCTATCCTCGAAATTTTTGAAATCATCAAAAGAAGCTGATGCAGGGCTGAAAAGAATAATTTTTTCATTCGACATCTGTTCTTTTTTAAAGTCAATTTTAATTTTCTTTATTGCAGAAATCATATTTTTAAATTTTTGATAATGAACTTTATCCTTTAGTCTTTTTGCAAAAAATTCAGCATTTTTCCCAAATATATAGGCTCTTAAATTAAAACAATCTTTTTTACTTAATGTAAATTTATCCCCTTTTTTTGGCAATCCTCCTAAAATCCAGAAAGTCTTCTTCTTGGTGTCTATAAGTTCTTGCGTAGAGGAAAAGGATGTCGATTTTGAATCATTAATTACCTTAATTTTTTTACCATTTATAACAATTTCATTTCTAAATCTTAAACCCTTAAATTTATTTAAAGTAGGTATAATCTTTTTCAAATTAATTTTTAAAAAATTACAAATATTGAAAATGAAGATAAGATTTTTTTGATTAACATTATTATTTAGATAATTATTTTTAATTAATTTTTGAAATTTCAAATAAATTTTCTCATCAACTCTTAAAACTTTTGAATTAATCTTTTTTTTATTTAGTACTTTTTCAATTATTTTATTTTTATTTTCTATAAAAGCGTAGGAACTTTTATTTTGCATTAAAATAAGTTTAATTTTACTTTGGACGTAATTTTTGAAATTGCCGTGTCTTTCTAGATGATCGACTGAAACATTTAAAATTGCTGCGAAATTAGTTTTATAGTATTTGCTATATTCGATTTGATAAGAAGAAGCTTCAACAACAAATAATGTTTTTTTGGTAAAATGATAATTTGATAAAATAGATTTTCCGATATTACCCACTAATTTTGTATGAATTCCTTGAGACTTAAGAACTTGATATAGAAGTTTGCAAGTTGTTGATTTTCCATTTGTTCCCGTGATTGTGATAAAAAAATTTTCTGGAAAACTTTTATAAAACACATCCAAATCAGAGATGATCTTTTCTTTATTTTTTATTATTTCATTCGATAATAAACATTTTCTGTAATTTATCCCAGGGCTTAATAAAACGTAGTCAAAGTTCCTTATACTATCACTTCCTCTGGTAAACTTTTTGTTATAAGGAAGGTTTGTTAAAGGTAAATTATCATCAAAAACTTTTAAATTATTTTTTGTTTTCAAAAAGTTAAAGGCGGACTTGCCAGTTTTACCATATCCATAAATTAGAATTTTTTTATTCTGGAAGAATTCCCTTGTAGATTTCATCTTAGTTTTAAAGTGGCTAAACCAATCATTGCCAAAATAAGTGATATAATCCAAAATCTTATGACTATTGTAGATTCAGCCCAACCTTTTTTCTCAAAGTGATGATGAATTGGTGCCATCATAAAAATTCTTTTACCTGTTAGTTTGAATGAAACAACTTGCACAATTACA
>NZ_CVSO01000001.1 GCF_001180105.1 Candidatus Pelagibacter communis | reverse complement strand
AAAAAAAATTAAAAACTCAAAAGTTCTTATTGTTGGATTAGGTGGATTAGGGTGTCCTGTTGCAGAATATTTGTGTAGATCTGGAGTAGGCACGATTGGTTTAATCGATCATGATAAAATAGATCTTTCAAATATACATAGACAATCTATGTTTACTACAAAAGATATTGGTAAGTACAAAGTAAAAGTGGTTAGTGACAGAGTTAAAAAGATTAATCCAAACATAAAAATAGAAAGTTATAAAAAAAAATTAAATCAATCAAATGTTGAAAACCTAATAAGAAATTTTGATATAGTGGTAGATGGAACAGATAATTTCACAAGTAAGTTTCTTGTTAATGAGTTTTCTAGGGAATTAAAAAAAATTTTCGTGTGTGGTGCAATTAGTAAATTTGATGGGCACATATTTAGTTTTAACTTTTCAAAGGAAAAAAGAATATGTTTAAAGTCTTTTTATCAAACAATACCAAATGATGAAGTTTTAAATTGTGAGGCTGACGGTGTTGTTGGTACAATAGCAAGTGTTGTAGGTAGTATTCAGGCAAATGAAGTAATAAAAAATATTGTGGGAATTGGAAAAAGTTTAAACGGTAAAGTTTTGATAATAAACCTTTTAAATCTAGACTTTAGAGTAAGTAACCTTAAAAAAATAAGATGATTAAAAAATTTTTAATTATAAATTTATTTTTATTTAGTTTTTTTTTGACTGATTCTTATTCAGATAACAATACGTATATGTCACTTAAGAATAAAAAAGTAAATGTAAGGTATGGCCCTGGATTAGATTACCCAATAAAATTTGTATTTAATAAAAAAAATTATCCTGTTGAAATTATAGACCAAAAAGAAAATTTTAGAAAAATTTTAGATTTTAAGAAAAATAGTGGATGGATTCATAGATCTCAGTTAAAAAAAAGTAGTTCATTTATAACTTTAGATAATATAATTCTTTTTTCTGATAGTACAAAATTTTCAAGACCTATTGCAAAAATTGAATCAGGTAGACTTTTAAATAAAAAAAAGTGTAATTTAAATTGGTGTAAAGTTGAAACTGGAGAATATAAAGGAT